>NZ_CP088014.1:4381234-4984042 GCF_021044685.1 Bradyrhizobium daqingense | reverse complement strand
CGGCCGTCGCGCTCGCGATCGGAATCGTCAATGCGTTTTCCGGCGCTCAGGACGCGGCCTGGCGCGGCGGCAGCTACGACATCGGGCGGCGGCTGTTTTGGGAGATGTCGAGCATCGCCGTCATCCTGCTGTTGCTGCCGATCCTGGTCTTGGCCGTCCGCCGCATGCGCCGGACACCCGGCCTCGCCTTGCAGGCGGCAATCGCGGCGATCGCCCTGCTCGGCTTCTCCACCCTTCACATCACCGGCATGGTCTGGGTGCGCAAGCTCGTGCTCTGGCTCGCCGGCGGCGCCTACGACTTCCGTTTCTCGCTCGCGACCGTGCTGTACGAATTCCGGAAAGACGCCGTGGCCGTTGTCCTGATCGCCGCCACGATCTGGCTGCTCGAAAGCCGGCGTGAGCTGAAGCGCGCCGCAGCCGCTCGGTCGGCGCCGCCGACCCCGCCCCAGCCGTCGTCACTCGATCTGATCTGGCTGCGCGACGGCACGAGCCGCATTCGCGTGGTCCCGCGCGAGATCCTTTGGGTCGCGTCCGCCGGCAACTACATCGAATACAGCCTCGCCGACGGCACCCGGCATCTGATCCGAGGCACGCTGGCGGCGGCGGAAAGCGAGCTGGCGCGCTTTTCCATCGTTCGCGTCCACCGGACCAAGCTTGCCAATCTCAATCGGGTGCGCGGCGTCGACCTCAAGCCATCAGGAGATTTCGAGCTCGCCTTCGATAACGGCCAGGCGCTCGGCGGCAGCCGGCGTTACCGGCCGACGGTCGCCTCGCTCGGAAGCCGAAATTCCCCAGCGGGAATCGCTACGGTCGATCAACCAGCCATGCCTAAACCGTCGTGATTCCAATCGGTTGAGCGCTATCTTCCGACGCAGCGGCCGGCTCTCGCCGTTCTCCGGTCGATTCAGGCAAGTCCTGGTCTTAGAGGCACGGCAGAGATGACACTGCATTGACCGGCTAAGCTCTTGAGCTGATTGAGAGATGTCGAAGAAGCTTGCTTTTCGACCCTGGCCTCGTGTTAGAAGCGCGCGTCAGTTCACCTGCGCCACTCGCGCATCATCCGAGGGCGCGCCTCGCCACCCTTCATCCGTGCTCTTGTCGGCGGCGACGCTGGGAGAGCCACAATCGGACGATTGTGCAGCGATCACCTCAAGGGACTCAATCAGAGATCATCGATGCCTGAAGTCATTTTCACCGGCCCTGCTGGCCGTCTCGAAGGCCGCTACCATCCGGCCAAGCAGAAGAACGCGCCGATCGCGATGATCCTGCATCCGCATCCGCAGTTCCATGGCACGATGAACCATCAGATCGTGTACCAGTGCTACTACGCCTTCGCGCATCGCGGCTTCTCCGTGCTGCGCTTCAATTTCCGGGGTGTCGGCCGCAGCCAGGGCTCGTTCGACCACGGCACCGGCGAATTGTCGGATGCGGCGGCCGCGCTCGACTGGGCCCAGACCATCAATCCCGAGGCGCGCGCCTGCTGGGTCGCCGGGTTCTCCTTCGGCGCCTGGATCGGCATGCAGCTCCTGATGCGCCGCCCCGAGGTCGAGGGCTTCATCTCGATCGCGCCGCCGGCCAATCTCTACGACTTCTCCTTCCTCGCGCCCTGCCCGTCCTCCGGCCTGATCGTCCACGGCGAGAAGGACGCGGTGGTGCCGCCAAAGGACGTCAACACCCTGGTCGAGAAGCTGAAGACGCAGAAGGGCATCGTGATCGACCAGCAGGTCATCCCCGGCGCAAACCACTTCTTCGACGCCAAGCTCGAGCCGCTAATGGAGACCATCACGGCGTATCTCGACATGCGCCTCGCCAACGTGCGTTGAGGCTGCCGCTCAAGCCAGCTTGAGCGCGACGATCCCCATCAAGACGAGCGCGATGCCGGCAAGCTTCATCGCGCTCAAGCTCTCGCCGAACAGCACCACGCCCATGATGAAGGTGCCGGCCGCGCCGATCCCGGTCCATACCGAATAGGCGACGCCGACCTCGAGCACCTTCAAGGCGCGCCCCAGCAGGAAGACGAAAGCGGCGAGCAACACCAGCGAAACGATGCTCCAGCCGACGCGCGTGTAACCTTCCGCATATTTCATCGCGATGGCCCAGCCGACATCGAGCAGGCCTGCGATCACCAGCATGAGCCAAGCCACGGACTGCGACATCGACGGCCTCAGGCCGCGAGCTTCAAGAGATGCGCGTCGTGGCGGACGAGGAAGGCACGCAGCAATTGCGGATAGTCCTCGCCGACCGCGGTACGAACGCTCGCACGCTTCGCTAAAGCCGCGCGCCACGCACGCACCTTTGGCAGATCGCTGAAGATCCCGAGCTCGGTCAGCTCGTCGAACAGATCGAAGTAGCGGAAGACCGGCGCGAACACCGCGTCGACGAGGCTGAAGGTTTCGCCGGCAAAATAAGGCCCTGCGCCAAGCGCTGCTTCCACGCGCGCGAATTTCTCGGCGACCGCCTGACGCTTGCTCTCGAACGTTGCCGCATCCGTCGTGGTCTCCAAACCCCAGAGTTCGCCGAGGATGGCCGAGCCAAACTCCATCCAGGCGCGATGCTCGGCGCGCTTCAACGCATCTGCCGGATGCAGCTTGGCGCCGACTTGGGTTTCCTCGATGTATTCGCAGATGACGTTGCTCTCGAACAACGCGACCTCGCCGCGGTCGGTCGTCACCACCAGCACCGGTACCTTGCCGAGCGGCGACAGCTTCAAGAACCAGTCGGGCTTGTCGGCGAGATCGATATCGATCCGCTCGAACGGCACGCCCTTCTCCTTCAGCGCGATCACGGCGCGCTGCACATAGGGGCAAAGCTTGTGGCTGATCAGTTTGAGGGTGGCAGTCATGGCGGCGATCCCGGCGGGTTGATGCGATTGCATCTGAATAGATGCATTTGCATCCATTCGTCAAGATCAATGCATCTGCATTAACCGCCTGTGATCCTCACGGCCGCGCGATCATCCCGCCGGTCATCGGCATCGGCACCCCCGTCGTCGCCGGATAGGACAGCGGCAAGCCCTTCAAGCCGCGCGCTGCGAGGAAGCCGAAAGCCTGCGCCTCGATGGCGTCGGAAGCCCAGCCCAACGTCTCGGCAGCCTCGACGGTGGCGGAGCCCACGCGCTCGCGCAGCATCCGCAGCATGGTGAGGTTGCGGGCGCCGCCGCCGCAGACGATCCAGCTGCGCGGCCGCCGCGGCAACAGCGGAATGATGCGGGCGATCGCAGCGGCGGTGAAGGCGGTGAGCGTCGCGGCGCCGTCGGCTGGCTGGACGTCGCCGAGCTTCAAGCCAGCAAAATCGTTGCGGTCGAGCGACTTCGGCGGAGGGCTTGCAAAGAACGGCAGCTCCAGCGCCCGCGCGATCCAGGCCTCGTCCACCTTGCCAAGCGCCGCGAACTTTCCTTCCGCATCGAACGCTTGGTTCATGGTGCGGTACATGAAATCGTCGAGCAGCGCGTTGCCGGGCCCGGTATCGCAGGCGATCAGCGTGTCGAGGCCGTCGATATAGGTGATGTTGGAGACGCCGCCGATATTGACCACGGCGATGGGCCCTTCGCGCTCCAGCGACTGGGCCAGCGCGCGATGATAGACCGGCACTAGTGGCGCGCCCTGCCCGCCGGCTTCGACGTCGGCCGCGCGGAAATCATACATGACCGGGATGTGGATCGCCTTGGCCAGTGCCGGCCCATCGCCGATCTGCACCGTCAGCCGCTTCTCGGGGCGGTGCAGCACGGTCTGGCCGTGGAAGCCGACGATGTCGATGTCCTCCGGCCTCATGCGGTTCTGGGCGACGAAAGCGGCGACCGCCTCGGCATGGGCCTGCGTCACCGCGCGCTCGGCCTCGGCCAGAACGCCCGGTCGGACGTCGCGTTGCGGCAGGTGCACGGCTTCGCTCAGGGCTTGGCGCAGCAGGTTGCGCTCGGCCGGGCCATAGGGCCGGTAGCCGGACGGTCCGAACGCCTTCACCTGCTTTCCGTCGGTTTCGATGAGCGCGACATCCACCCCGTCCAGCGAGGTGCCGCTCATCAAACCGAGTGCCGTCAACATCATGGACCAGCGTCCTCGAAAGTCCCCCTCCGGCATGCCGATCTTGTGCCAGAGGGACACATCTTATAATGCCACAGCGCCAAGTGGCGGGCGGCCAGCGGGTTCCCACGCAAGACCCTTAAATTGCCCCCAAAACAGTAAACCAAGAATTGTCAGGCTCGCCGACAGATGACTGCATTTAAATCGGATTTCCTCAATACCCTGCAGGAACGTGGTTTCATCCACCAGTGCTCCGATTTCGAGGGGCTGGACGCGCTCGCCGCCAAGGGCGAAGCGACCGCCTATGTCGGCTACGATTGCACCGCCCGCTCGCTGCACATCGGCAATTACCTGACCATGATGATGCTGTACTGGCTCCAGCAGTCCGGCAACAAGCCGATCACGCTGATGGGCGGCGGCACCACCATGGTGGGTGATCCCTCCGGTAAGGACGAGACGCGTGCGATGCGCACCGTCGCCGAGATCGAGGCCAACAAGGACTCGATCCGCGGCGTGTTCGCGAAGGTGCTGCGCTACGGCGATGGCAAGAGCGACGCCGTCATGCTCGACAATGCGGAATGGCTGACCAAGCTGAACTGGATCGAGATGCTGCGCGACGTCGGCCGGCATTTCTCGGTCAATCGCATGCTGACCATGGACTCCGTGCGGCTGCGCCTGGAGCGCGAGCAGGAGATGAGCTTCATCGAGTTCAATTACATGGTCTGTCAGGCCTACGACTTCGTCGAGCTCGCCAAGCGCACCGGCTGCCGTCTCCAGATGGGCGGCTCGGACCAATGGGGCAACATCGTCATGGGCGTGGATCTCGGCCGCCGCATGGGCACGCACCAGCTGTTCGCGCTGACGACGCCGCTGCTGACGACCGCGTCCGGCGCCAAGATGGGCAAGACCGCACAGGGCGCGGTGTGGCTCAATGCCGATCAGTTCTCGCCCTATGATTTCTGGCAGTACTGGCGCAACACCGAGGATGCCGACGTCGGCAAGTTCCTGAAGCTGTTCACGACGCTGCCGATGGCTGAGATCAGGAAGCTCGAAGCCCTCGGCGGCTCCGAGATCAACGAGGCCAAGAAGGTGCTCGCGACCGAGGCGACCGCGCTGCTGCACGGCCGCGATGCCGCGAACGAAGCCGCGGAGACCGCGCGGCGCACCTTCGAGGAAGGCGCGCTCGCCGAAAGCCTGCCGACGGTGGAAATTCCGCGTGGCGAGCTCGACGCAGGCCTCGGCGTGCTCAACGCCTTCGTTAGGGCGGGCCTGGTTGCCTCCAATGGCGAAGCCCGGCGCCAGATCAAGGGCGGTGGCCTGCGCGTCAACGACGCGTCCGTCACCGACGAGAAGATGGCGCTCTCCGCGGCGAACCTGACGCCGGAAGGCGTGATCAAGCTGTCCTTCGGCAAGAAGAAGCACGTCCTGATCAAGCCTGCATAGGCGTATGAGGTTTTGATGCTTGTCAGGGCGCGCCGATGCGCGCTCCCTGACGGGGCAATGGATCAGAACACGCCCAGGGAAGCGAGCAAGGAACAGGGAAGCATTAAGCATGACGCGGTGCGAACCGCGCTCGTGATCCTCTGCCTGTGCTTCACGCTGGCCGTGCTTGGCCGCGGCCTCAGCGAGAGCTTCACCGTCTTCCTCAAGCCGATCTCCGAAAGCTTCGGCTGGGATCGCGCGGACGTCGTGTCGATCTATTCCCTCACCTGGCTCATGAGCGGCCTGACCGCACCGCTGGTCGGCCGCCTGTTCGATCATTCCGGTCCGCGCATCGTCTACGCGCTGGGGCTGTTCCTGCTCGGCGCGGCCTTCCTGATCGCAAGCCGGGCGCAGGCGCTCTGGCAATTCCAGCTCTCGATCGGATTGTGCGTCGGCATCGGCGTCGCCTTCATCGGCAACGTACCGAACTCGATCCTGCTCGGCCGTTGGTTCGGGCCGCGGCTGCCGACCGCAATGGCGGTGGTCTATTCGGCGATGGGCGGCGGCGTGCTGGCGCTGCTTCCGGCCTCGCAGCTCCTGATCGATCATCTCGGCTGGCGCGAGACGTATCAGCTGTTCGGCCTCGCCGCGCTCGGCTTGCTCGTGCCGCTGCTGCTCCTGCCCTGGCGCATGTTCGCAGCCGGCTCGCCGCACGTCGCCAAGAAAAGCGATCCGGATTTTGTCGATAACGGCTGGACGCTTGTCAGCGCGATGCGCCACCATGCTTTCTGGGCACTGTTCTCGACCTTCTTTTTCACCGCCGTCGGCATGTATGCGATCGCCGCGCAGATCGTGGCCTATCTGATCGATGCCGGTTTTCCGCCACTCCAGGCCGCAACCGCCTGGGGCTTCTCCGGCGTGGTGCTAGTGTTCGGCATGCTCGGGGTCTCGGCACTCGACGGGCTGATCGGGCGCCGGCCCTCGGTGCTGCTGAGCTACGCGATCTCGATCCTCGGCATCGTCCTGCTGTGGCTCTTGCAGTATTACCCGAACATCATCCTGCTCACCGGTTTCGTCGTTTGCTTCGGCAGCATGATGGGCTCGCGCGGCCCGCTGATCAGCGCCACCGCGATGAAGATCTTCCGCGGCAAACGCGTCGGCACCATCTTCGGCACCATCTCGATCGGCAGCGGATTGGGGTCGGCCTTCGGCTCATGGAGCGGCGGCCTCATCCACGACTTCACCCACGGCTATGCTTTCCTGCTTCTCTTCGCACTTGCGAGCGTGATCCTCGGAATGATTCCCTTCCTGATCGTCCCCGCCTTGCGGGAGTAGGTCTCCCAGAAGTAACTTGAGCGCATTGGGATCACCGGGAAATTACGGATGGGCACTGCATGAAGGATGCACGAAACCCGCTTCGCAACCGGCTGAACTATGGGACGTGCGGTGTTTTGTCCTACATGACGAAAATGTCAGAACGCAGTTGATCCCTGATGGCTTGCGGGACAGAACTGAATGCGATCCAAGTCGCTCATTGGATGGAGGGCACAAACCAATGAACTTTCCTTATCTCACTCGCTTTCAGCCGGTTCTCTTGAGCCTGTTTCGCTTCATCACCGGCCTGCTGCTGTTCCAGTACGGCGTCGCCAAGCTGTTCAAGTTTCCGGCCGTTCCGATGTTCGCAAAAGTCGAACTGATGTCGCTGTACGGCGCGGCCGGCACGCTCGAGCTGGTGCTCGGCGGGCTGTTGATGATCGGCCTGTTCTCGCGCCTCTCAGCCTTCATCCTGTCCGGTGAGATGGCATTCGCCTATTTCCTCGGCCACATGTTCCGGGGCGAATCTCCGGTCTTCCTGCCGCTGCTCAACGGCGGCACCTCGGCCATCCTGTTCTGCTTCGCCTGCCTCTATCTGGCTGCGGCCGGCGCCGGCCCGATCAGCGTCGACGCGGCGTTGGGCAACGAACGCGAATCGACCGGCGGCGCATTCGCGCGGCGCTGACGCGCGAATGTGACGCGCAAATAAAGGATGGCACCGGCGGCTTTCGCCGGTGTCGTCTACCGGGTGCCCAGCACGTTCCAGATCAGGACGAGGGCAGCCACGAGCAGCACGAACATGATGATGCGGTGAACGAATCGGTTCATCGCCATCCCGATCGGTTCATCGCCGCGCCGGCTCGGCCACAAGCAAAATCCAGCATCATTCTTCTCCGTGGCCTGGCGCGCCATCTGCGCGCAAGGCGCGCTCTGCCTGCACATTTGCGCATGCGGCTGCGAACGCTGCGCGCGTGGCAGCGGGCCGCACACGTCCGTTCATGAATGGTAAGAACTTCATGCTACCCACGCGAGCAACGACAACCATTTCGCAAGGGGCTGCGATGAAGCTGCTGAGTCATTTCAAGATCCGCACCAAGCTCGCCAGCATGGTCTGTCTCGCCGCGCTCACGGTTACGGCCATCATCGGCGTATCGGCCGTGCTCAGCAAGAGCCGCATGATGGAAGATCGCGTCCAGCAGATGCGGACCGCGGTGGAGCTGCTCTACAATTACGCTCAATCGCTCCAAGACGAGGTGACCGCCGGCAAGCTCACACAGGCCGAAGCCAAGAGCCTGTTCCACCAGCGCGGCCGCCGCATGAACTTCAACGGTAGCCAGGGCTATCCGGTGGTCTACAATCAGGACAGCTCCCTGGTCGTGAACGGCGCCAATCAGCAGCTCGAAGGCAAGATCACCGGCGCCAAGGATTCCAACGGCGTGCTGATCGCCGACGCCATCATCAAGGCCGGTGCTGAAACTCCGCAGGGCGGCGTGACCTCCTATCTCTATCCCCGCCCCGGCCAGACCGAACCGGTCCGCAAGACCGTCTTCGCACGCAAATTCGCGCCCTGGAACGTGACGATCAGCTACGGCCTCTATGTCGACGATATCGATGCCGACGTGCGCGCGCTGACGCTGGAGCTGGCTGCGATCGGTTTCGGCCTTATGCTGCTGATGGCGGCGTTGTCCTGGCTGATCGCCCGCGATGTGCTCGGTGCGCTCGACCGCCAGAAGAACCGCATGCAGGCGATCGCCGAGGGCGCCATTGACAAGCCAGTCGAGGAGACCGGCCGCGGCGACGAGATCGGCCGCATGGCCGAGACGCTGGAAGTGCTCCGGCAAACCGCACAGACGGCGCGCGCGCTGGAAGCCGAGCAGGCTGCCACCAAGACGCGCACCGAGCAGGAGAAGCGCGACGCCCTGATCGCGCTTGCGGACCGCTTCGACGCCTCCGTCGGCCAGCTCGTCGGCCAGATGGCCTCCGGCTCCGGCGAACTCGAGAGCACCGCCCAGTCGATGTCGTCAACCGCCGAGGGCACCAACCGCCGCGCTGCCGTGGTCGGCTCGGCTGCCACCGAGGCCAGCCAGCGCGTCCAGACGGTCGCCGCGGCCGCCGAAGAGCTGTCCTCCTCCATCACCGAGATCAGCCGTCAGGTCGCACAGTCCGCCGAAGTCACGGGACGCGCGGTGGACAGTGCCCGCCGCACCGACACCATCGTGCGGGCGCTGTCCGACGGCGCCCAGCAGATCGAGCATGTCGCCGAGCTGATCTCCAGCATCGCGGCGCAGACCAATCTGCTCGCGCTCAACGCCACCATCGAGGCCGCACGCGCGGGGGAAGCCGGTCGCGGCTTTGCCGTCGTCGCCTCCGAGGTGAAGTCGCTGGCGAGCCAGACCGCAGAAGCCACCCGCGAGATCGGCGACAAGATCGCCCAGATCCAGGGCGCGACCAAGGAGGCCGTGGATGCGATCGGCGGCATCACCGCCACCATCGAGGAGGTCAGCCGCATCGCCACTTCGATCGGCGCCGCGATCGAGGAGCAAGGCGCCGCCACCGCCGAGATCGCCCGCAGCGTGTCGCAGACCGCGGAGGCGACCAAGGAGGTCACGACCAATATCGGCGCTGTCGGCACCGCTGCGAACGAGACCGGCAATGCCGCCGGCATGGTGCTCGCCGCAGCCTCGAGTCTCTCCAAGCAGGCCGAGCAGCTCTCCGGCGAGGTCGGCACGTTCCTCGCCGGCGTCCGCGCGGCGTAGGCTGCGCTAGTCCTTCCAAAGGATCGTCATGCCCGGGCTTGTCCCGGGCATCCACGTTCTTGGTGGTACGGGCCCACTCGTGGATGGCCGGACAAGCCCGGCCATGACGACGGTGAGAAGAAAGTCGCCTCTACCGCCGTGCGAGCGTACAGCCGCTCGAGAGCTGGCGCGTCGATCCGGTGGAGCCGTCGTTCGACTGCGAGGGGAACTCCTCCCAGGGCGAATTCTGCTTGCCGGTGTTGAATTCGAAGATCTTGCGGAACAGGCCCGGCGCCATCGCCGAGATCGGATTGACGCGCATCACGGGCGCAGCTGGCGTCCCGACGACCTCGTAGGTCACGCCGATCAATCCCTCATTGTTGCCGCCGCCGAGAAAGATGCCGAACAACGGGATCTGACCGAAGATGTTGTTGACACCATACATCGGCACGAAGGTGCCGCTCATGCAGACCTGGTTGCCGGGATAGTCGATCGAGCCTTCGATGGTGGCACCGATCATGGGGCCCTTGACCACGCCGTCGCGGATCGTGAGCGCGCCGTTCTGCCGGGTGAACTCGGCCCGCAGCGCGCTGAAGGAGACGCCGTTGCCGGTGCCGTTGGGCGCGCCGGCGGCGACGCGGTCGAGCTGCGCCTCACCCTTGACCGTGAAGTCGCGCACGTTGATGAGGCCTTCGCGCGCCGTGTTCGGTTCTGAAGTCGGCGGCTCCATCGCCACCACCATCTGGCCGCCGACCGCCTTGGTGTAGGTGTCGGTGAAACGCAGCAGCGCGCCGGCATCGTTGGTCTGGAGGTAGATCACTTCGCGGTTGCCCTGCGCGCGGCCGCCGCGCAGATCGGCAGCAATCGGCGTGTCGCGGCCGATCTTTCCGCTCAGCGTCAAGGCTTTGATCGCGCCGTTGCGCTTCGACATCTTGGCATCGAGGCTGCGCATCGCCTCGCCATTGGCGCCCATGACGGTGCCGAGCTTCACGTCGATGTCGAAATCGACGTTCTTCATCTTGTTCCTGTCATCCTTGGAGTTTCCTGAGATCGCCGACTTCAGGAAGCCGCGCCCGTCGAAGACGTCGCCGCGCATCGTGCCTTTGAGCATGCCGTCCTGGCCGCGCTCGACCTTCAGCGACGTCTTGTCGCCGTCAGACGGTGAATAGACCGGGAAACTCGCATTCATCAGGTCGCCGTTCGCATCGATTTCCAGCGAGCCCTTGATCGAGGCGCCGCCGCCCTCGACGACGATATCCTCGAAGCGCGTCGATTGCGCTGTCGGCACCACCTTGAAGGTGGCTTTGCCGGACCGGCCCGGCAGCTTGACCCATCCGGGCAGGATGTTGTCGAGCCTGACCGAGGTCAGGTCGGCCTCGACGCCGAGCTTGGTCGTCTGCTCCGCGCCGCTCGCGATCTTGCCAGAGAGCTTGATCGGCAGCGATCCGCTGACGGCGGGGCTGAGATCGAAGCCGAGGCGCGCGCGGCTGGCGTCGTCCAGCGTCGCCTGCAATCTGACGTCGGCATCGCCCTCGGCCGGCTTGCGATAGTCGAGCGAGGCCGCCTGCCCGTTGATCTTGACGTCGCCCTTGACCTGATAGCCCTGATTGCTCGCGGCGATCTTGAGGTTGTTGGCCTCCAGCTTCTGGTTCATCACCAGCTTGTCGGCTGAGAAACCGTTGAGGTCGGCGCTGACGGAATAGACGGTGTCGGCCTTGGTCAGCTCGCCCTTGACCGGCATGGCGAGCTGGATGTTCGCCGAGAACGTCCCCTTGCTGGTGTTGGGGTCGACGACGGTCGACGACAGGTCGCTCAGCCGATCATTGGCGAGCATTTCGGCCGCCGCGGGCACCGGTCCCTCGACGCGAAATCGCGTCCGCGACGGCGACGGCTTCGGCGCCATGTCGGGCACCTCGAAGGTGAAGTCGGAGATCGTGATCTTGCGCCCGGCGGGTGTATCGGCGATGCCTTGCGCGATGTTCACCGTCGCGGTGCGGCCGGTCACGCGCGCCTTCAGGTCGGCATCGTGCACCACAGGCATGCCGTCCACGGGCCGGACCGCGACGCCGCTCGCCACGATGTTGACCGACAGGCCGTCGTCGGGAATCGGCGGCCCCTTGCGCGGCAGGTTCTTGGTCGGCGAGTTGACGCCGATCTCGATGCGCTGAAGCGTACCGCGTTCGATCCGCTCGATCACCCATTCGCGCAGTTCGGGCACCACCAGCGTCGGCCACATCCGCTTCAGCGCCGAGGCCGACATCGGCGTACCCGCAAAGCCCAGCGTCAGCCGCGGCTCGCCCGAATAGTCGATGGCACCGGTCCCGGCGACGCCGATCTCGCCATTGCTGATATCGGCCTGCGTCAGCAGCAGGCGCTTGTGGTCGGTGTCGAAGCGGAAGCCGATCGCAATGCGGTTGAAGACGAGCGGCGGCTCGTTGTCGATGCCGCCGAGCAGGATCGAGCCGCCGCTGAAGCCGAGCTGCCAATCGTTGATGTTGCCGTTCGGCGGTTCGAGATGTGCCAGCAGCGTCAGCCGGTTCGCGCCGGAGATGATCTTGAAGGGTGCGACCAGCACGCGCCGGTTGGCGTCCCACTCGACGTTGATCTCGGCCTGGTCGATCGCCATCGGATAATCAGGCGTGTCGGTATCGATGATGTTGCCCGCACCGACCGCGATCTTGCCGCGGAAGAAGGTCGGCACGCCGTCGCGGCCGAGCTCGCCCTTGAGCTCGCCCGTCAGCGGCAGGTCGGCGGTATAGGTGAGATCCTTGACCCGCAGCGCCAGCAGGAGGTTGGAGGTCGAGACCTTGTCGGCCTTGATGTCGACCGAGCGCACGCCGTTCTCGGCCGGCCCGATCGTGGCGCGCAGCATCCAGGGACGCGCGCCCTCCTCGCCGAGGCTGAGCGCGACGCCGCCACGGCTCGGCCGGCGCAGGCTGAGCGTGATGTTCTCGAACGACCATTTGCTGCCGCGCTGTTGATCGTCGACGATCAGATTGCCGTTCTTCAGACCGATCTCGTTGAGATTCTGGCCATCGAGGCCGGTCATGCTCAGGCTGTCGAGCCAGTCGAGGCCCTGAAGAATGCCGCTCTGCGCGGTCGCCTGAGGCGCCGCCTGCGACGCGTCCGGGCTCGCGGGCTGCTGCGTGACGAAGGGCGGCGGCGGAACGCCGGCGCGCGGGAATGTCGGCGGCAGGCCGGCCTCTTTCTTGGAGGCCACGCCCGTTGCCAGCGGCTTTGCGGTGTCGCCGGCCGAGACGGTAACGGTGCCGTCGGGTGCGATGCGGATCGCAAGCTCGGCATCGACGAGGTTGAGGCTTTCGGCACGCAGGTGCCCCATCAGCAGACCCGCGCCCGACAGCTTCACTTCAGCCTTCGGCGCACTGGCGACGACGGCGTGATCGCGGTCGCGGACGATGATGTCGCGGATACGGACCGCGATACGGATCCGCCCGGCCCGCTCGATCTGGGTGCCGCCGATCTCCACGGTGTTACCATGGCCAATATTGTCCTCGATGGCGGCCGCCAGCCATGGCGTTGCGATGTCGAGATTGATGGGACCGGCGCCGAGCCGCCACCACAGCGCAGCGAAACAACCGACGAAGATGACGACCACGGCCCCGACCACCATGGT
Source organism: Bradyrhizobium daqingense (assembly GCF_021044685.1). Lineage (NCBI taxonomy): Bacteria > Pseudomonadati > Pseudomonadota > Alphaproteobacteria > Hyphomicrobiales > Nitrobacteraceae > Bradyrhizobium > Bradyrhizobium daqingense. Next base: position 4,970,918 of record NZ_CP088014.1, on the reverse strand, counting down.
GAAGCGCTTCAGCCAGCGATCGGCGGCCAGCCAGCGGTGCAGCGCCCGAAACCCGTCACCGAAGCGATGGAAGCCCGAATTGGAACGCGACAGCAGCCGGCGCGCGCGATAGCCCGCCGCCTCCTCCTGATCCGGATCCCAATCGGCGTTGTCCCATTCCTGCGGCTCTGGTTGACCGCCGCGCCGATCGAAGTCCCGCGTGTAATCCTGGGGCGACTTATTCCTTGCCATTGCCTCTCGATACAGGCGCCCATCGTGGGATTGAGCGCCGCCGGGACCGCAGCCGACGATGGGGAGCGAAGCCCCCTGCGCCGGCATTGCCGCCATACCTCGAATATTCCTGCTGTTCGTCATTTCGCCCCGGGAGCGCGTTCAACGAGCAGTTGGGTGGTGCGTGGAATTCCTTGTAACCATACTCCGGCGTCGTCAGACTTGCCCAGCCGAGGGCGCGAGTCCGTCACACCGGACGAGAGCTGCAATACCGCTTTGGTTGACCTGCCGAAAGCGACGAAAGGAAGGCGTATGTCCAAGAAATCCCGAAAGAAATCGTCCAAAACGCCCTCCGGCAGTCCGACGGCTAAGAAGAAGGCCGGGAAAACCCGGGCAGCGACTCAAACACGGTCCGCGAAAACACAGCGGACGCCGGCAAGCAAATCAACCGCGACCATAGCAAAAGCAGCATCACATAAGGCCGCATCGAAACAGTTAAATCCTTCCAAATCGCCTGCGGCGGCGGCGCCGACCCTGACGGAGGGCCAGAAGGCTCCCGCCTTCCGCCTGTCCCGTGACGGCGGCGAATTGGTCACGCTGGCCGACCATGCCGGACGAAAGCTGGTCCTGTTCTTCTATCCCCGCGCCGACACGCCCGGCTGCACCCGGGAAGCCATCGACTTCACCCGCCTGGCGGACGCCTTCGCCTCCGCCGGCACCGCCGTGCTCGGCATCTCCGCCGATCCGTTAAAGGCCCAGGAGAAATTCCGCGACAAGCACAAGCTCGGCATTCCCCTCGCCTCGGACGAGACCCACGCGATGCTGGAAGCCTATGGCGCCTGGGGCGAAAAGTCCATGTACGGCAAGACCTTCCTCGGGATTCTTCGCACCACGGTGCTGGTTGGAGGCGATGGCAAGATTGCCAGGATCTGGCGCAACGTGAAGGTCGATGGTCACGCCGACGAGGTGCTGGAAGCGGCAAGAAGTCTTTAACCAGTCCCTCGAATTCGGCTGCTCCCGTTTCCGGAAAATTAACCATGACCGGCCCAGATTGCCGCGGCAATTAGGCCGTCCGGACTCATCCGACCGGCGCGGGAGTGCCGATGTCGAAAAGTTCTGCCCAATATTCGCAGTACCCCCAACATCATCCTCACGACCACGGACGGGCCTTCCAGCGCCGCGCAGCTGCTCCGGCGGCGGCAGTCGCTATACCCCTTCCTGCGACGGACGACGCCTACACCATCGTCCATGCCGGCAAGCAGGTCCGCTTCGGGCCCGTGGTGTTCTGGATCGTGGTCGGCACGGTCGTGCTGCTCGGCCTGTGGTCGATCGCGACCGCCACCTATTTCGCCTTCCGCGACGACGTCCTGACCCGCCTGGTCGCCCGTCAGGCCGAGATGCAATACGCCTATGAAGACCGCATCGCCGAGCTGCGCGCCAGGGTCGACCGCGCCACCAGCCGGCAGCTGCTCGACCAGGAACAGTTCGACCAGAAGCTCGATCAGATCATGAAGCGCCAGACGGCGCTGGAGTCCCGGGCGACGGCGCTCGGCGCCATGCCTGACGTGACCGGCTCGATCCCGCGCCCGGCACAGCAGCGCAGCGACGCCAACCAGACGCAGGGCACGCCGAAGCCGTCACCCATCAGCGACACCGTGATCTTCGTGGCGCCCCCCGACCGCGAAGCGCGGCTCGAATCGCGCGCGCCGACCGTCGCAGCGCCTCCGACCAGCCAATTCGCCAAGAACCAGGGCTTCGACAATGTCCTGGTGCGGCTCACGACCTCGCTCGACCAGGTCGAGCGGCGCCAGATGGCGACGCTCAACGCGGTCGAGGAAGGCATGGATTCGCGCATGCGCCGGATGCGCGGCGTCGTCAGCGATCTCGGCCTCAACCTCGCCCATCTCGAATCCGCCGTCCCGCGCAGCGCGATGGGCGGGCCGTTCGTTCCCGTCAAGCTGACGGCCAATGCCGGCCCCTTCGAGAAGCAGCTCAACCGCATCAACGTCACCCGCGCCGAGCTCGACCGTCTCAATCGCACGCTGGCGCTGGTGCCCTATCGCAAGCCCGTCATCGGCGAGGTCGAGTTCACCTCCGGCTTCGGCGTGCGCAGCGATCCCTTCCTCGGCAGGCCCGCGATGCATACCGGGCTCGACTTCCGCGCCGCCACCGGCGATCCCGTCCGCGTCACGGCCTACGGCAAGGTGGTCTCGGCCGGCTGGTCCGGCGGCTACGGCCGCTTGGTCGAGGTCGATCACGGCAACGGGCTTTCGACCCGCTATGGCCATCTCTCCGAGATCAACGTCAAAGTCGGCGAGGTCGTGAAGATCGGCCAGGTGATCGGTCTTGTCGGTTCGACCGGCCGCTCCACGGGCCCGCATCTGCACTACGAGACCCGCATCGAGGGCGAAGCCGTCGATCCGCAGAAATTCCTGCGCGCCGGCGTGCGGCTCAGCGCGGGCTAGCGCCAGCGCAACTCCGCCAGCGAAAAACGCGCGGGCTCGAATTTACGTGCCGCGTCGCAGCGGATTCAGAAGGCGCCCATCGATCACCAATAGCGCGCTGCCGATGACGATCGCGCCCACGATCTCACGCATGGAGATCGGTTCGCCCAACACCAGCCATCCCAGAAGGATGGCAGTGACGGGAATGAGCAGCGTCACCAGCATGACATTGCTCGCGCCCGAGCGCCGCACGATCTGAAAGAAAACGATGTAGGCGAGCGCGGTCGAGAGCGCGGCGAGGCCAAGCACGGCGAGCCAGGTCTCAGGGCCTGGCATCGATAGCCGCCATGGCTGCTCCACCACGCCGGCGACGGCCACCATGACCACGGACGACACCATCAATTGAAACGTCGCCGTGCCCAGCGGCGCGGCGTCCTTCAACCGCCGCGCCGCCAACGCAGCAAAGCCATAGCTCAATGCGCCGCCAAGGCAGAGCAGGATGCCGAGCCCCTGCCCGGGCCTCGTCTCGAAACCCCATCCGCGCAGAAGGATCACGCCGGCAAGGCCCAGCGCCACCCCGGCCATGCGGCGGACCTGTACGGGCTCCTCACCCGCTGCGATCATCACCACCACCGTGAACATTGGCGTGGTCGCGTTCAGGATCGACGCCAGCCCGCTCGGAATGAACGTCTGGCCGATCGCGATGAGCGAGAACGGGATGACGTTGTTAAGCAGACCGATCGCGACGAACGGCGTCCAACCTGCCATGCCCTTGGGAAAGCCGATCCTCTGCAAGCGAAGCAACGGCACGAGAATGGCCGCGCCCAGCGCGACGCGCAGGAACACCAGCGTCAGCGGCGGCAATTCCCGCAGAGCTGCACCATTGAAAAAGAACGAGCCGCCCCAGAGGATCGAGAGCACCGCGAGCAGCGACCAGTCGCGCGCATCGATCCGGTTGTCGTTCGGGGCCATGGCGTCTCACCTCGACCCATCGTTTAGGATGGTGCTGAGCACCCTGCCACCCGATTTCCGAGAGCGCGGCATGTCAGGACGACGCGGGCTCGGTCCCCTCGCGTTTTCGCGCGTCGCCGATGATATCGGCAACAACAGCCCCGATCACCAATGCGCCGCCGATGAGCGCGTGGACGGCGGGCACCTCCCGAAACGCAACCCAGACCCAGAACGGCATCAACGGCGTTTCCAGCGTCGCGATCAGGGACGCCTGCCCCGACGGCAGCAGACGCGAGCCGAGCATGTAGAACGTCAGGCCGAGCGCAACTTGGAGGCAGCCGAACATGGCAAGGATCACAAGGCCGTTGCCACCGACTTGAGCGATGTCGTGAGCGAACGGAAGACTGACGAGGCTTCCTATGAAATTTGACAATGCCGCCGCCGCGACCATCGAGGTCTGCCGGTGGCGCCGGACCACGACCGTCATGGAGGAGATGGCGAGCACCATCACGCAGCTCAGCGCCACACCGCCGAGATCGGCACCGGCGGCCACACCGCCAACGGTGATGACCACACCGGCAAAGGCGATGAGGCTCGCAACCAGCGTGCGCCACGTCGCAGCCTCGCCGAGCCACAGCCACCAGGGCGGCCGCGACGAAGGGCTGCGCCGCAATCAGCACCGCCACGTTCATCACGCTCGTCATCTGCAGCGCCGGAATGAACGTAACCATTCCCACCGCGGACAAGGATGCGACCAGTAAGCCGTCGCGGCTCGGCATGACCACTTGCCACAATGCGGCACGGCCCTGCATCACGACAAGAATGAGGGTGATCAGGCTGCCGGCGAACAGTCCGCGCCAGAACAGGATGGTCCAGGGATCGAACGGCAGTAGCCGGGTGAAGAACGGCGCGGTGCTCCAGGCAATCGCGGCAGCGACGACGAGGGCAATGCCGAGACCGCGTTCCGAACGAGGCTGCCCCATGTCAATGCGCCTACAAGGACGGCTTCTTCGGCTGCGACACCAGCTCGATCATCCTGCCCTCGTCCTCGTCAGGCATCGCCGCCTTCGCCTGAGCGTAGGCCTCGACCGCTGCGCGCGCGACCAGCGGCTTGTCGGCGAGCAGGCTCTCGGCAAGCCTCACCGCATAGGCGGCATCCTTGTGCCGGAGCGCCGCCGTGAAGGTCGCGCCGCTGAAATCGCGCGCGACCATGCGCTTGGAGTGGCGCGCTACTTGCGGACTCGCGGCCACGCCCGCCTGGATCGACTCCAGCACCAGCTTCATATCGAGCCCGGCCTGCTCGGCGATCGCGAGGCCCTCGGCAAGGCCCGCGATCTGGATCGCACCCAGGAGATTGTTGATGAGCTTGTAGACGGTGCCGGCGCCGACCGGGCCGAAATGGCGGATGGTCGAGCCGATCGGTTCGAGAAAAGGCCGCGCGCGTTCGAGATCAGCGGCATCGGCGCCGGCAAGCAGCGTCAACTTCCCGGCCGCTGCCGCGTCAGGCAATCCGGTCACGGGGCAGTCGATGTAGATCAGCCCGCGCGCATTGAGCTCGCGGCCCATCTCGCGGGCGTGGTCATAGGAGACGGTGGAGCATTCGATCGCGATGGTGCCAGCCTTGGCGGTCTTGGCCGCGCCGGTCGGCCCGAGCCATACCGCGCGCGAGGCCTCGTCGTCGGCAACCATGGTCACGACCGCGTCGGCATCGATCGCGGCATCCTCCGGCGAGGTCGTCCAAAGCGCGCCGCGTGCGATCAGATCTTCCGCCTTGGCCTTGCTACGATTCCAGACCGTCACCGTGAAGCCGGCATCGAGGTAGCGGCCGGCCATCCCGTGGCCCATCCGCCCAAGCCCGATGAAGGCGATGCGCGGCATGATCAGTCCACGTCCTCGATATCGCCGGTCGTGGTGCCGAAGGCGCGCTGCGCCAGCGTCGCGGCCATGAACTCGTCGAGATCGCCGCCGAGCACGCCCGAGGTGTCGGAGGTCTGCACGCCAGTGCGCAGATCCTTCACCATCTGATAGGGTTGGAGAACGTAGGAGCGGATTTGGTGACCCCAGCCGATATCGGTCTTGGCGGCCTGGTCGGCGGCCGCCTTCTCCTCGCGCTTCTTCAGCTCGATCTCGTAGAGCCGCGCACGCAACATGTCCCAGGCCTGCGCCCGGTTCTTGTGCTGGGAGCGGCCGGCCTGGCAGACCACGGCAACGCCGGTCGGAATGTGCGTCAGGCGCACAGCGGATTCGGTCTTGTTGACGTGCTGACCGCCGGCGCCGCCCGAGCGCATGGTGTCGACGCGGACGTCGGATTCCTTGATATCGATCTTGATGCTGTCGTCGATGACGGGGAACACCTGCACGCTCGAGAACGAGGTGTGCCGCCGCGCGTTGGAATCGAACGGCGAGATGCGCACGAGGCGATGCACGCCGGCTTCGGTCTTCAGCCAGCCATAGGCGTTATGGCCGGAGACCTGGATCGTCGCCGACTTGATGCCGGCTTCTTCGCCCTCGGACTCTTCGAGGTACTCGACCTTGAAACCATGCGTCTCGGCCCAGCGCGTGTACATGCGCAGCAGCATCTGCGCCCAGTCCTGGCTCTCGGTGCCGCCGGCGCCGGCATGGACTTCGAGATAGGAATCGAAGCGATCGGCCTCGCCCGACAGCAGCGCCTCGAGCTCGCGCCGCGCCACCTCTTTCTTGAGGTTCTTCAGCGCGACTTCGGCCTCGGCGACGACACCTTCATCGCCCTCGGCCTCGCCGAGCTCGATCATGCCAATGTCGTCTTCGAGCTCCTGCTCGACCTTGCCGATGCCCGACAGCGAATCCTCGAGCGAGGTGCGCTCCTGCATCAGCTTCTGGGCTTTCTGGGGATCGTTCCAGAGGTTGGGATCTTCTGCGAGCTTGTTCAGCTCAGCGAGGCGCGCCGTCGATTTCTCGACGTCAAAGATGCCTCCTCAGCAGCCCGACTGACTGCTTGATCTCTTCTACCAACCGTTCGATTTCGGCGCGCATGTCGTTCTCTGATCTCGCGGAATCCCGCGTGCAATTCGAGATGGGATGTAGCGGCGACGGCTCGAAAGCGCAACCGGCCCCCCCTCCCCGTATCAGGCGTTATCCATTACCACAGCCCGCCGGTGCCCGGCCGCATGAGGAAGCCGGAATCCGGCTGCTGCTGCGCCGACATTCCGCCGCGTGCGTCGGCGTCGGCAACGCCGATCACCGAATAATTATCCGGCGGCGCCGTGCCCGGCTTGAAGGCTTCGAGGATGGTTCCGCCGGTCTCGCCGGGGCCGGCACGCATGCCGGTCTTGGCGGCGACGCGCACGAGCTTGATGCCGGCCGGCACTTTGAACGGAACCGCCGGCTTGTCGGCGAGCGCGAGCTTGAGGAAGTCACGCACGATCGGCGCAGCGAGATGGCCGCCGGTCGCAGCATTGCCCTTTCCGAGCGGGCGCGGCTTGTCATAGCCCATGTAGACCGCGACCGCGATATCAGGGGAGAAGCCGACGAACCAGGCGTCCTTGGCCTCGTTAGTGGTGCCGGTCTTGCCGGCGACCGGCTTGCCGACCTCCTTGATCACCGTGGCCGTACCGGACTGCACCACGCCTTCCATCAGCTCGGTGATCTGATAGGCAGTCATGGGATCGAGCACCTGCTCGCGGCGGTCGATCAGCTGCGGCTCGGGCTGGTTCTTCCAGCCGCCCGGGGCGTCGCAGCCGCGGCATTCGCGCTGGTCGTGCTTGAAGATGGTGTGGCCGTAGCGGTCCTGGATGCGGTCGATCAAGGTCGGCTTCACCCGGCGGCCGCCATTGGCGAGCATCGAATAGGCCGTGACCATGCGCATCGCCGTCGTCTCGCCGGCGCCGAGCGCGTAGGAGAGATAATTCGGCAGCTCATCATAGACGCCGAACCGGCGTGAATATTCGCCGATCAGCGGCATGCCGATGTCCTGCGCCAGGCGCACCGTCACGGTATTCAGCGATTGCCGCAGCGCGTTGCGCAGTGTCACCGGTCCCTGGAACTTGCCCGAGGAGAAGTTTTCAGGCCGCCACACGCCGGCGCCCTGGCCCTGGTCGATTTCGATCGGCGCGTCGAGCACGACGGTCGACGGCGTATAGCCGTTGTCGAGCGCGGCCGAATAGACGATCGGCTTGAACGACGAACCCGGCTGCCGATAGGCCTGCGTGGCGCGATTGAACTGGCTCTGGTCGAAGGAGAAACCGCCGACCATCGCGAGCACGCGGCCGGTCCAGGGATCCATCGCCACCATCGCTCCGGAGACTTCCGGGATCTGGCGGAGGCGGTACTGGCCTTCGACGGGATGACCGTCCTTGTAGAGTGGGTCGGCATAGATGACATCGCCGGGCTGAAGCACCTGCGACACCGCCGTCGGCGTCTTGCCCCTTGTGCCGCCCTGCAGGGCCCGCGCCCAACGCACGCCGTCGACCGTGACGATGCCGGTCTCGCGCTGCTTGCTCACCGCGCCGCCGAGCTCGCGGCCCGGCTGGAAGCCGATGCGCGCCGACTGATCACTGGTTTCCAGCACCACGGCCATGCGCCATGGCGAGATGTCGGAGAGCGACTTGATCTCGGCGAGCTTCACGCCCCAATCGCCCGAAATGTCGAGCTTGCTCATGGCGCCGCGATAGCCCTGCTGCTCGTCATAATTCACGAGGCCGGCCACCATCGCCTTTCGCGCCATGACCTGGATCTTCGGATCGAGTGTGGTGCGGACGGACAGGCCGCCTTCATACAGCTTCTTCTCGCCATAGCGTTCGAAGATGTCGCGGCGGACTTCCTCGGCGAAATATTCGCCGGCGAAGGTGTGGGCGCCGTTGGACCGGCTGGTGACGGCGAGCGGCTCCTTGCGCGCCTTGTCGGCATCGGCCTGCTTGACCCAGCCGTTCTCCACCAGACGATCGATCACGTAATTGCGGCGCTCGATGGCGCGGTCGCGGTTGCGCACCGGATGCAGGGTCGCGGGCATCTTCGGCAGGGCGGCCAGATAGGACGCTTCCGCCACCGTCAGCTCGTTCACCGACTTGTCGAAATAGACCAGCGACGCCGCCGCAATGCCGTAGGCGCCGAGGCCGAGATAGATCTCGTTCAGATACAGCTCGAGGATCTTGTCCTTCGAGTAGGTCTTCTCGATGCGCATCGCCAGCAAGGCTTCCTTGATCTTGCGCGCGAAGGAGACCTCGTTGGTCAGAAGGAAGTTCTTGGCGACCTGCTGGGTAATGGTCGAGGCGCCCTGCGGACGCCGGTTCGAGCCGTAGTTCTGGATGTAGACCAGACCTGCGCGCGCCATGCCGGTGTAGTCGATGCCGCCATGCTCGTAGAAATTCTTGTCCTCGGCCGCGAGAAACGCGTTGATCACGAGCTTGGGCACGGCCTGGATCGGCAGATACAGCCGCCGCTCCTTGGCGTATTCGCCGACTAGCGATCCGTCCACCGCATGGACGCGCGTCATCACCGGCGGCTCGTAATCCTGAAGCTGAGAGTAGTCCGGCAAGTCCTTGGAGAAATGCCAGATCAGGCCTGCCACGGCCCCGACACCGACAAGGAACACCACTGTTCCCGCGGCGAACAGGAAGCCCATGAACCGCACCAGCAAGCGCATTATGTGTTTATCCGTTCAAACTCTGGATCAGCCCAGTATCAGCCCAGTATCGGCTCCTTGGCACCCAAAGGGAGCCAACCTTCGTCGTGAACGCCCAAGCCTACGCAATCACATCAGGGCCGGAGTTTAGACGTTTGCCGCGCGGGATTCTCGATCGATTCCGGAAGCCCCTGCGACATTTTTATAGAGCGCCCGCTGTGGCCAAACTAGGGCTTTTGCGGCAGCACGGAAAAACCCTTTTAGTTCGAAGATCCCCGGGGCGCCCACGCCCAATTAGACGGTCCCGGATCGTCAAATCGACGATCCCCGGGTCGTCAATTTGACGATCCAGCCGTGGCCATCCGCTTGGTCAGAAACGCGTCGATGGCCTGGGCCATCGAGCCGACGGCGCGGGACCGCCACCCCTCGGAAACCAGATGCTCGAGATCCGCCTTGTTGGAGACGTAGCCGATCTCGACCAGGACCGAAGGCACGTCGGGCGCCTTCAGCACCCGGAAGCCGGCCGATTTCAGGGGATGCTTGTGCATCCGCACCGTCGCCTTCATTTCCCCCATCAAAAGGCGGGCGAAACGGTTTGAAAAGGTGCGGGTTTCCCGCTGCGTGAGGTCGATCAGGATGTCGGCGACGTCGGTCGGCTCCTCCGCGAGGTTGAAGCCCGCGATCGCGTCCGCCCGGTTTTCGGCGTCCGCCAGCCGCTGGGCCTCGGCATCCGACGCCTTGTCGGAGAGCGTATAGATGGTGGCGCCCTGCGCGTCGCCCTCGGCCCGCGGCAGCGCATCGGCATGAATCGAGACGAGCAAGGCGGCCTTGAGATTGCGCGCGATCTTGGTGCGGTCGTTGAGAGGGATGAAGGTGTCGTCATCCCGCGTCATGACCACCCGGAACTTGCCGCCCTTCTCCAGCCTGTCGCGGAGCGCCAGGCCAAAGGCCAGCACGAGGTTCTTCTCGCTCTCGCCGCTCGACTGCGTGCCGTTGTCGATACCGCCATGGCCGGGATCGATCACAACCACCGGGCGGCCATCGGCCTTCTGCTGCGGGGTGTCAGGGGGTGCGGTAGAGGGAACCGTGGCAGGCGCCTCGGCGATCGCGGGCCGCAACTCGGGACGGTTCTCGGCGGCGAGCGATGGCGCGAAGGCGGTGCGGTCGACCTCTTCCAGCTCGAGCACGAGCCGGGCCGGCTGGCCATTGGCAGCCTCGACCACGTAGGACTTGGCGATCTTGGCCGGCCCGGTCAGGTCAAACACGATTCGCGAGCCGCCGGGCATGACCAGACCGTAGCGGAAGGCCTTGACCAGGCCCCGCCCCGCGCTCCCCGTCCCGGTGGGCAGCTGAAAATTGACCTGCGGCACGTCCACGACCACGCGATAAGGGTCGGCGAGCGTGATCGCGCGGAAGGTGACGGCCTGATCGATGTCGAGGATGAAGCGGGTCTGCTTGCCGTCGCCGGCCAGCCGGGCTGCCGAGGCGATTGGAAAATTCGCTGCCGCAACAGTGGGTTGCGGCTGGCTTTCCGCCGCACTCAGGCGGGACGAGTCGGCGCATGCCAATGCTGCAGCGCACAGCAGCACGCATCCCAGCAAGACCCTTTGATTTGTGCGGCTCGCCACCGATTCCGTGCCTCCGAGCGGCCCTTTTTAACGCAATAGAACTACAGGGTTAAACGATCCTTAATGGCAGATGCGCGAAACTCGCTGACTGTGACCGCCGTGCGACGCTCCCTTGCACGGTTGGCTCATTCCTCGTATGTACGGATTGCTGACGGCCGATATTCCCGGTTGTGTCGCATTCAGCCTTCCGGTGCATCGCCGGAGCTCCCAAGGTTTGGGAATTCCAGCGTTTTCCGTTCCTCTCCAAGACCAGCGCGGTGCGCGGCAACGAGATGGAGCGGGTCAAGCTCCGGCGGCGGACGGTCCTGGGTTACCAATCACGTCACCCGGGCGGTTCTGACAGCGACGTAACCCAATACCCGGCCCCTTGATCCCAAGGGGGCGGTTCGTGACCCCCAAGGCGAGCGCGCTCGCGCCATGCCTGGCCAGCAGCAACTGATTGAGGGGCGGCCTCGCCGCCCAATGTTTCATACGGGCCGACGCTTGATGCGCCAGACTGTGCCGACGAATTCTGAAGGACCATTCGCGACGCTGCGGAGTGAAAATCCCGCGCGCCGCCATGGTCCTGAAGCTTCCGGTTCGGCAAGGCGCGAGAGATGGCGTTTCGGCCTTCCCCTCACCCCCGAATCAGGTGGACCGTCGCGTCACCCGGCGGCGCGATACGCGCCCACGGTGAATCGCGCCCGCCGCCGCCAAGAGTTAAGACATGCCCAACAAGATGTTGATCGATGCCACCCACCCGGAAGAGACCCGGGTCGTCGTGGTCCGTGGCAATCGCGTCGAAGAGTTTGATTTCGAGACCGCGCAACGCAAGCAACTGCGCGGGAATATCTACCTCGCCAAGGTCACGAGGGTCGAACCCTCGCTCCAGGCCGCCTTCGTCGAATATGGCGGCAACCGCCACGGCTTCCTCGCCTTCAGCGAAATCCATCCCGACTACTACCAGATCCCCGTCGCCGACCGGCAGGCGCTGATCGAGGCCGAGGAACAGGCCCATCGCGAGGCCGAGGAAGAGAGCGAGAACCGCTCCCACGGCCGCCGCCGTTCGCGCCACCGCAACGCCCGCCGCCGCGGCCATGGCGAGCGCGTGCGCAGCGACATCGTCGAGGGCCTCGACGCGGGTGCCGATCCCGCGGCTCAGCCGGTCGAGGGCGGGGCCCTGGCGGCACAGGCCGAGGGCGCTTTGCACGAAGGCGAGCACTTGCACGCCGATGCCGAGCATCACGGCGAGCATGAGGGCCACGATCACCACGACCATGGTGATCATGATCACGGCGATCGTCAGCCCCATGATGAGGTTCACGATCACGCCCACGATCACCATGATGATCACGATCACCATGGCGAGCACGATCATCACGACCATGATCGTGCCGATGAGACGCCCGCGCCTGTCGCGGCCGTCGGCGCCGAGCCCGTGGTCGCGACCGAGTCCGCTTCAGAGCCGCAGCAGGCTGTCGCCTCCGAAGAGCATGCGGAGCCTTTGGCCGAAGCCGTGACCTCCGCGGCCGAGCCGGCCGATGCCGTTTACGCAGAGGCCGTGTACGGCGCCGAAGCGCCGCTCGCCGAAACCGCGGAAGCGGCGGGCGAAGACGAGGAAGAGGATGACGAGGACGGCGAGGACGCCGAAGAGGAGCTCGTCGAATCCGTCGGTGGCGACGACGTGCTGGAGGAAGTGCCCGAGCGCACCTTCCGCCCCCGCCGCCAGTACAAGATCCAGGAAGTCATCAAGCGCCGCCAGGTGATGCTGGTGCAGGTCGTCAAGGAAGAGCGCGGCAACAAGGGCGCCGCGCTGACGACCTATCTGTCGCTCGCCGGCCGCTACGCCGTCCTGATGCCCAACACCGCCCGCGGCGGCGGCATCAGCCGCAAGATCACCAGCGCCCAGGATCGTTCGCGCCTGAAGGAAGTGGTGCAGGATCTCGACGTGCCCGAGGGCATGGGCATCATCCTGCGCACCGCCGGCGCCTCCCGCACCAAGCCCGAGATCAAGCGCGACTTCGAATATCTGATCCGGATGTGGGAGACGGTGCGCGACCTCACACTGAAGTCGCAGGCTCCGACCCTCGTCTACGAGGAAGGCTCGCTGATCAAGCGCTCGCTGCGCGACCTCTACAACAAGGAGATCGACGAGATCCAGGTGGCCGGCGAAGCCGGCTACCGCGAAGCGCGTGACTTCATGAAGATGCTGATGCCCGCCAATGTCAGCGCGGTGAAGCAATATCGCGACGGCCAGCCGCTGTTCTCACGCATGGGCGTCGAGAGCCAGCTGGACGCGATGTTCTCGCCGACGGTGCAGCTGCGCTCAGGCGGCTATGTCGTGATCAACCAGACCGAGGCGCTGGTCTCGATCGACGTCAACTCGGGACGATCGACCCGCGAGCACCACATCGAGGACACCGCGCTCAAGACCAATCTGGAAGCGGCCGAAGAGGTCGCCCGCCAGCTTCGCTTGCGCGACCTCGCCGGCCTGATCGTCATCGACTTCATCGACATGGACGAGAAGCGCAACAACCGCGCGGTCGAGCGCAAGCTGTCCGATTGCCTGAGGCAGGATCGCGCGCGCATCCAGGTCGGCCGCATCTCGCATTTCGGCCTGCTCGAGATGTCGCGCCAGCGCATCCGCGCCAGCGTGCTGGAGTCCTCGACCGATCCCTGCCCGCATTGCGGGGGCACCGGCCACGTCCGTTCGGTCTCCTCGGTTGCACTCCAGCTGCTGCGCGGCCTCGAAGAGATCCTGATGAAGGGCGCGACCCATAATCTCGTGGTCCGCACCCGCACCGACGTCGCTCTGTACGTGCTGAACCACAAGCGCGGTCATCTGCGCGACCTCGAGAACAGCTTCAAGGTCACGCTGTCGGTCATCGCCGATGCCAGCGTCAGCGGCCCGCAGGCCTATGTGATCGACCGCGGCGAGCAGGTGCATACGCTGGAAGCTGCCAAGGCGTTGCTCGTGGCGCAGGCGGCCGCGAGCCCGCCGCCGATCGTCGAAGAAGCTTACGAGGACGAGGAATTCGATTCCGAGCTCGAATCGGAGGTCGAGACGGAGGAGACCGAAGGTCTCGCCGAAGATCAGGCCGCTGGCGATGCCGGTGCCGAGCAGGACGGTCAGCGCCGCAAGCGTCGCCGCCGCCGGCGCGGCCGCGGTGGCCAACGCGACGGCGAGTTGCGCGAGGACAGTTCGCCGACGCTGCCCGAGGTCGCCGTCGCCGCCAGCGAAAGCGACGAGGAAGCAGAGGCCGAGCAGGACGGCGAGGAAGGCGAGGACCAGGCCGCCCGTGGCGAGCAGCAGGGCAGCGGTGACCGCCGCCGCCGGCGTGGTCGCCGCGGCGGACGCCGTCGGCGCGGTGGCGCCGAGGAAGGTCTTGCCGGCTCCATCGGCGACGAGCTCGGCGTCAATCAGCCCTCGGAAGCTGCCGAGGCGGTTGCCGATTTCGACAGCCCCGGCAACGAGGCAGCGCCCTCGATTGCGCAGGCCGAGCGCACCCCCGAGCCGCAGGCCGCACAGCCTGAACCGCGCGCCGATTCGCCGGCCGAGGTGCTGGCCCAGCCGGAGCCGGCTCCTGTCGCTACGACCGTGGCGCCGGAAGAGGAGCCCGCCGACGACAAGGCCGCACGCCGCCGCTCCACGGTCCGCGAAAAGGTGAGCTTCCTGCTCAACAGCCAGCCCGAGCCCGTGACGCCGGTTGCGCAGGCGACCGAACCGGTTGCGGCTCCCGTGCCGGCAGCTGAACCCGCACCGGAAGCGGCCGACGAAACGCCGCCCGCCCCGCGCCGTGCCGGTTGGTGGTCGCGCCGCTTCGGCGGCGGCGAATAACGCCGAACATCCAACGCAGAACGCCCGGCACAGCCGGGCGTTTTTGATTCGGCGCGATCCCTGCTCGCACGACGGCTGCATCAGTGCGCTGTCGAGACAGATGCCGTCGATGTGCTAAGTCGTTTTCACGATTTGAAAGGGGACCGGCAGTGTCAGAGCTTTGCGATTCCAGCGCCGTTGAATTGCGCCGCCTGCTCGCCAGCCGGGCGATCTCGCCTGTCGAGCTGCTCGACGCCTGCCTGTCCCGCATCGCCACCATCAATCCCGCCGTCAACGCCGTCGTGACGCTGGACGAGCCGGGCGCGCACGCCGCCGCCAAGGAAGCCGAGGCGGCGATCCTGCGCGGCGAGGATCGCGGCGCCCTGCATGGGCTCCCGGTTCTCATCAAGGACACCCAGGACACCGCGGGGATGCGCTCCACCTATGGCAGCCCGCTGCTCAAGGATAACGTGCCGGCCGCCGACCAGGGCTCGGTGGCGCGGCTCCGGGCGGCCGGCGCCATCATCTTCGGCAAGACCAACACGCCGGAATGGGCGGCGGGCGGCAACACCCGCAACCCCGTGTTCGGCGCGACCGGCAATCCCTTCGATCCCATGCGCTCGGCGGCCGGCTCCTCCGGTGGTTCGGCCGTGGCGCTCGCCTGCGGCATGGCTCCGCTCGCCTCCGGCTCGGACACCGGCGGCTCCCTGCGCAATCCGGCAGGCTTCGCCGGTATCGTCGGCATGCGCCCGTCCTATGGCCTGGTACCGAGCGAAAAGCGCATCTTCGGCTGGTCGAACCTGTCGACCGACGGACCGATGGCGCGCAACGTCGCCGACACCGCGCTGATGCTGTCGGTGATGGCGAGCGACGATACGCGCGATCCGCTCGCCTATACGTTGCCGGGTGAGGCCTTGCGCGGCCGCGCCGAGCGCTGGGCCGCGCCGCGACCCGCCGAGCTCGGCAAGCTGCGCCTCGCCTTCACCGAGGATTTCGGCTTCGCGCCGACCGAGCAGGCCATTCGCCGCGTGTTCCGCGATCGCGTCGCGCGGCTTGCGCCGCTGTTCGCCGCATCCCGCGAGGCGACGCCGGACTGCTCCGGCGCCGACGATGCGTTCGCCGTGCTGCGTGCGGGCATGTTCCTCGCGACGCACGGCAAGAACTATAAAGAACGTCCCGAGCTGCTCGGTCCCAATGTCCGCGCCAATGTCGAGGAAGGGCTCGGCTACACGCTCGAGGACCATGCCCGCGCCGCAACGATACAGACGCGGATCTATCGCGCCTGGCAGGGCTTCTTCGACACCTGCGAGGTGCTGATCAGCCCGACCATCACGCTGAGCCCGCGCCCCTGGTCGGAGCTCTATCCCGCCGAGATCGACGGCGTGCCGACAAAGTCGTACTTCCACTGGCTCGCGCTCGCTTATGCGGTCACCCTGCCCGGCCATCCCGCCATCAGCATTCCGCTCGGCCTCGACGAAGCCGGCCTGCCCTTCGGCCTCCAGATCGTCGGCCCGCGCGGCGGCGACGCGATCGTGCTCTCGGTGGCCGCCAGCATCGAGGCGGCGTTCACAAGCGATGCACAGCTGTGCCGGCCCGTGCCCGACCTGGCGCGGCTCGCCGCAGCGCCGCCTCTATCGTCCGCTCCCGGCTTCCTCGTTTGGGAATGACCCGGTCCGACAGGAGATTCTGCCAATGCAAAGCGTGATCGTTCTCGGCGGCGGCATGATCGGCGTCAGCGCGGCGCTGCACCTGCGCAAGCGCGGCTGGTCCGTCACGCTCGTCGACCGCAGGGAGCCCGGCCGCGAGACCAGCTACGGCAATGCCGGCATGATCCAGGCGGAAGCGGTCCGTCCCTATCCGATGCCGCGCGACCTCGCCACGCTCCTGAAGATCGCGACCGGTCGCACCAACGACGTGCGCTACAGCCTGTCGTCGCTTCATCGCCACATCGAGCCCTTGCTGCGCTATTGGTGGCATTCGGCGCCGAGGCGGCATCGCGAGGCGAGCGAGGCGTGGGCGCGGCTGATCGCCTACGCGACGGCGGAGCACGACGTCCTCATTCGCGAAGCCCATGCCGACAATCTGATCCGCCGCGCCGGATACCGGCACCTGCATCGCGACGCTGCCTCTCTCGAACTCGCCATCAAGGCGGCGGAACAAGACCAGCGTGAGTTCGGCGTGAAGTTTCGCGCGCTCACGGGGGCCGAGCTCGCCAAGGCCGAGCCGATCCTGCGCGACGACCTTCCCGGGGCGATCCATTGGCTCGACACCTGGACCGTGTCCGATCCCGGCGCGCTGGTCACGGCTTATGCCGAGCTGTTCGAGCGCCTCGGCGGCACCATCGTCCTCGGCGATGCGCAGAGCCTGCGGCAGACCGCGACCGGCTGGTCGGTCGATACGGACCAGGGGCGCCTCGATGCGCCCCACGCCGTCGTGACGCTCGGGCCGTGGTCGCCCGATCTGCTGCACAGGTTCGGCTACCGCATTCCGCTGGTGCGCAAGCGCGGCTACCACATGCATTACAGCGGCGGCGCCTCGCTCGACCTGCCTCTCGTCGACAAGGGCGGCGGCTACGCCATGGGTCCGATGGCCAAGGGCATCCGCATCACCACCGGCGCGGAATTGACCGGCATGGACGCGCTGGCGACGCCGGTGCAGCTCGCCAGCGCCGAAGCCTCCGCGCGCGAACTGATCGATCTCGGCAAGCGGGTCGAGCCCGACCCGTGGTTCGGCACCCGCCCCTGCACGCCCGACATGCTGCCGGTGCTCGGCCAGGCTCCGCGACATCAGGGCCTTTGGATGAATTTCGGCCACGGCCACCAGGGCTTTACCCTGGGACCCGCGACCGGACGCCTGCTCGCCGAGATCATGAGCGGCGAGCTGCCGGCGATCGATCCGGCACCGTACAGGCCGGAGCGGTTTTAGCTCTCGGCCTGCGCTATTGCTCGAGATGACGCCGAACACGGCATGGGCGGCGTCGTCGATGAAGCTGCGGATGGTTTGGCCGCGCGCTCGCCGAGGCTCATCAGCGCGAAGCCGAACAGCACCGAGAACAGCAGCACCTGCAGGATCTCGCCAAGATCAACTTGGCCGGCCCTGTCAATTCAAGCTGCTGGTTGTGTCGCCTCTATCCGCGGCGATCGACGATCCGCCGCGCAGCCGGCATCAACGCCGCGCCAAGCGCGTTCTTGACCAGCGAGCCCGCGATGAACGGCACAATGCCGACCTGCCAGGCCTTCGCGGCACCGAAACCAACGCCAAAGGCCAACCAGCCGAAGCCGGCAGCGAGAATGACGACATGGCCGGCGGCCATCGCTGCAAACAGCAGCACCACGCTGCGATCCCAGCCGCGCTCGGCGAGCCAACCGGTCACGAAGGCTGCCGCAACGAAGCCGAACAGATAGCCCGCGGTCGGCCCGACCAGCGGTGCGATCCCACCCACCGGGCCGGCAAACACCGGAAGCCCGAGCGCACCCTCGACGAGGTAAGCGATCATGGTTGCGCCGCCAAGGCGCCAGCCATAAGCGGCGCCGATCATCAGCACGACGAGCGTTTGCAACGTCATGGGCACGTAAGGCAGGGGCAGATTCACCTTGGCCGATAGCGTCATCAGAGCCGTGCCGAGTGCGATCAGCACGATCGCGCGCAACGCACCAACGGTTTCGCCCGGTCGGGTCGGCCACATCAAGGCAACAAGAGATGAATGCGAAGCGGCGGCAGACGGGGCAGATCGGTCGGACAAGTTGAACTCCGGAAGGCTGTCGAAAACTGCCGGCTATTTAAGCCAGTGAGCGATCCGGTCAACTGCCTCCCGCATCTCTTCAGGCGAACGTGCGTAGGAAAATCGGACGAACGAACGTCCATGGATCGGGTCGAAATCGAGGCCGGGCGTCGCCGCAACATGGGCCTCTTCCAGCATCTGCTTGGCGAATTCGAAACTGTCGGAGGTGAAGTCCGAGACGTCGGCATAGAGATAGAATGCACCATCGGCCGGCAGGAACTTGCTGAGCCCCGCTTTCGGCAATCCCTCGATCAAAATGCGCCGGTTTTCCTGATAGCCGTGCTTGATCTCCTCCATCTCGGCAGCGCCGTCGAAGGCCGCCTCTGCCGCGATCTGCGACAGTGACGGCACCGAGATCGAGAGGTTCTGCTGCAGCCGCTCGATCGGCCGCACCAGGATCTCAGGCACGACCATCCAGCCGACGCGCCAGCCCGTCATGCAAAAATATTTCGAGAACGAGTTGATCACGAGTGCGTGGTCCGACAGCGACGCCGCTGTCACCGCGGGAAACGCGTAGTCGAGCCCGTGATAGATCTCGTCGGAGATGAAGCGGATGCCGGCGTCCTCCGCCGCGGTGATGAGTCCCGCGAGCGCCTCGCGGGACATCATGGTCCCCGTGGGATTGGCGGGGCTGCCGACCAGCACGCCCTTCAGCGGCGCCTTGCGATGGGCTGCGAGCAGCGCCTCGCCGGTGAGCGCATGGCGAGTCTCGTTCGTGGTCTCGATCAGCACCGGCTCGCAGCCGAGCGCGGTGAGGATATGGCGGTATGGCGGGTAGCCCGGCACGGTTACGGCGACGCGATCGCCTGGCTCGAACATCGACAGGAAGGCCAGGATGAATCCGCCGGAGGACCCGGTGGTCACCACGATCCGCTCGGGATTGACCTCGCAGCCATGGACCTCGCGATAATGCCGGCCGATGCGCTGGCGCAGCGAGGGGATGCCTAGCGCCGAGGTATAATCGATCCGCCCCGCCTCGAGCGCCGCATGGGCGGCCGCGATCGCGGTCCTGGGCGCGCCGGCCGCGGGCTGGCCGACCTCCATGTGGATGACATGGCCGCCGGCGGCCTCGATTCGGGCCGCCGCGGCCATCACGTCCATCACCATGAACGGGGGAACATCGCTGCGGCGGGAAGGCTCGAGCCACTTCCACAACCGGTTCCTCAATGTCGCATCGTGCATCGATTTCTGCTATTTCGCTGGCGAACCGGTCCGTCCGGTCCGGAAAACGGGGCTCTTGCGCCCCAGACTAGCCGCATTGTACGGCTCATAAGGGGGACGGCGCAGAGGGGCTCACAAGGGCATATCGCGTAACCGGTCCGCCGCCAATCGCCAAAACCAATCACGAAAACTGC
Organism: Bradyrhizobium daqingense; assembly: GCF_021044685.1. Classification (NCBI taxonomy): domain Bacteria; kingdom Pseudomonadati; phylum Pseudomonadota; class Alphaproteobacteria; order Hyphomicrobiales; family Nitrobacteraceae; genus Bradyrhizobium; species Bradyrhizobium daqingense. The sequence goes on along the minus strand of NZ_CP088014.1, from coordinate 4,951,154 downwards.
TCGACCAAGACCGTTTGACCCAGACCGTTTGATGTTGCTCCAGACCGCATTGCGCAGGAAGGCCTCTGCCCTCACCGCCCTCGTCACGGCTGCGGCGATCGCGCTGACGCCGTTCTCTGCCGTGCGCGCGCAAGCCAAGGGGCCGCCGGTCCTGCGCGACACCGAAACCGAGCAGCTGCTGCGCGACTATACCCGCCCCATCCTGCGGGTCGCCGGACTGGAAAAACAGAATATCCAGATGGTGATCATCAACGACGGCTCGTTCAACGCGTTCGTCGCGGATGGCCGCCGCATCTTCGTCAATTGGGGCGCGCTCCTGCAGTCTGAGACGCCGAACCAGATCATTGGCGTGCTCGCGCACGAGACCGGGCATCTGGCGGGCGGCCATCTGTCCAAGCTGCGCGAGCAGCTCGCCACCGCCCAGACCCAGATGATCATCGCGATGCTGCTCGGCGCGGGCGCGATCGCAGCCGGCAGCACCCAGCGCAGCAGCGCCGGCAACAACGGCCTTGCCAATGCCGGCGCGGCCGCGCTCTCGGCTCCGCAGGAAGTGATCCGCCGTACCCTGCTGTCCTATCAGCGCCAACAGGAGGAGAACGCCGACCGTGCCGGCGTGAAATTCCTGACCGCGACGGCACAGTCGCCCAAGGGCATGTACGAGACCTTCAAGCGCTTCACCAGCGAGAGCCTGTTCGCTGCGCGCGGCGCCGATCCCTACCTCCAGTCCCACCCGATGCCGGCCGAGCGCGTCGCCGCGCTCCAGGAATTCGCGAGCTCCAGTCCCTATTGGGACAAGAAGGACGATCCCGCGCTGCAGCTCCGCCACGACATGGTGCGCGCCAAGATCTCCGCCTTCATGGAGCGGCCGCAGACGGTGTATCGCCGCTATCCCCAGACCAACGACAGCATGCCGGCACGCTATGCTCGCGCCATCAGCACCTATCTGCATGGAGATTTGCGCAGCGCCCTCGCCCAGATCGACGCGCTGATCCAGGTGCAGCCGAACAACCCGTACTTCTACGAGGTGCGCGGGCAGGCCTTGCTGGAGAGCGGCAAGGCCGCCGAGGCCATAGCGCCCCTGCGCAAGGCGGCGCAGCTGTCGAACAATGCCCCCCTCATCGAGATGTTACTTGGGCAGGCTCTGGTTGGAACCGATAATAAGGCCTACACCGACGACGCCGTTCGGATTCTGCGCGCCGCGGTGGCACGAGAGCCCGAGGCCGTGCTCGGCTATACCCAGCTCGCGATGGCCTATGGCCGGAAGGGAGATTATGCCGAGGCGGATCTCGCGTCGGCGCAGGCCGCCTATCTGCGCGGCGACAACAAGACCGCCCGCGAGCTCGCCACGCGCGCGAAAACCCGTTTCGCCGTCGGCACGCCCGGATGGGTCAAGGCCGACGACATCGTGGCATCCAAGCCGCCACGCAACTGACGCAACGCATACGACACCCGACACCCGACACCATGACGTCACGACATCGAGCTTGAGTCCGGGACGTTTCATCGAAACCTGCTTTGGATAGAGGATTTGCCCATGCCTTCGCTGCGCCTGCTTGCTCCCGTGCTGTTCGCGCTCGCCATGTTCGGCGCGTCCGCGCCTGCGTCGGCTGACAGCTTCTCCGATGCGCAGCGCACCGATATCGAGAAGATCATCAAGAACTATATCGTCAGCCATCCCGAGGTGCTCGAGGAAGCGATGGCCGAGCTCAGCAAGCGCCAGGCGGCGGCGGAAGCACAGAAACATGAGGCGAGCGTCGCGCAGAATGCCGATGCGATCTTCAACTCGCCGCGTCAGGTCGTGCTCGGCAACCGAGACGGCGACGTCACTTTCGTCGAGTTCTTCGACTACAATTGCGGCTACTGCAAACGCGCCATGGGCGACATGCTCGACATCATGAAGAGCGATCCGAAGCTGAAGGTCGTGCTGAAGGAATTTCCGGTGCTGAGCCAGGGCTCGGTCGAAGCGGCCCAGGTCGGGGTCGCCGTACGCATGCAGGATCCGTCCGGCAAGAAATATCTCGACTTCCACCAGAAGCTGCTCAACGGTCGCGGCGCTGCGGACAAGGCGCGCGCGCTTCAGGCGGCCAAGGAGGCCGGCCTCGACACCGCCAGGATCGAGAAGGACATCGCCAGCCCGGAGGTGCGCGCCACCATCGAGGAGAACTTCAAGCTCGCCGAAGCGATGGGCATGAACGGCACGCCGAGCTACGTGATCGGCAAGCAGATCGTGATCGGCGCCGTCGGCGTCGAAGCCCTCAAGGAAAAGATCAGCATCGCCCGCTGCGGCAAAGCTACCTGCTGACCACGTTTACGACACGGAGAGTGCAAAAAGGCCGGCTGAAAAGCCGGCCTTTTATCTTGCCACGAACATTTGGCGTCTTCGTGCAAAGTCGTTCATCTGGCGTTCAACAAACAAAAGCCGCGGAACAGGCGAAGTTCCGGAACAACTGAAATCTCCTTTCGTTGTTGGCGCGGGCAATGACGCGAAACACGTGAGGAGAATTTCGATGTTGAACCGCTTTATGATCTCGGTCGCCGCAATCGCACTGGTCGCAGGCACCGGTCTGGCGAACGCACAGGGCACGGGCCGCGACAGCGGCGGCGCCGGTGGCGCACAGATGCAGAACTCGCAGCCCTCCGGCGGCGGCGCTGAACGCGGCTCGATGGGCCGCGATTCGATGAGCCAGGATAAGGGCACGGTCGGCCAGTCCGGCGGCGCCAACCGCGCCTCCGAAGACAAGTCCGGCGCGATGAAGGACGAGCGGCCTTCGGGCGGCGCGATGAACAAGAACGCGGCCGAGGACAAGGCCGGCGCTACCAAGGGTCAGCGTACTGACGACCGCGCGCAGGGCCAGATGGACAAATCCCAGCAGGACAAGTCCAAGAGCATGAGCCAGGACACCAGCAAGGACTCGACGAAGTCCGGCAAGGACCAGAAGGACATGAAGGCTGAGGGCAGCAAGAGCGGCACCTCGACCAACAATGCCGAGACCCAGAAGGGTACCGGCACGAGCACCAACCAGAATGCTCAGGGCCAGACCGGCACGAGCACCAACCAGAACGCGCAGGGCCAGAGCTCGACCTCGACCACGGTCGGCCAGGCTGGCGCAGCTGCGAAGCTCTCGACCGAGCAGCGCACGCAGATCACGTCCGTGATCCGCGAAGAGCGCGTGCAGCCCGTGACCAACGTCAACTTCTCGATCTCGGTCGGCACCCGCGTGCCGCGCGAGGGCGTCACCTTCCATCCGTTGCCGTCCCGCGTCGTGACGATCTATCCGGAGTGGCGGAGCTACAAGTACATCCTGGTCAGGGAAGAGATCGTTATCATCAATCCTGACACCTACGAGATCGTGGCGGTCCTGAACGTCTAAGGCCGGTTACGGTTGACCTCTTGGGGGCGGGCAGCGATGCCCGCCCCATTTGCGTTCGGCCGGCAGCCATGCTTTGGGCTGGTTAACAAGCAATTTCCGTAGCTTCCGCACAGGTTTTTGCGCACTGGATGAGGCACTTGAAGCCCCTGGGGAGGTCCTTCAAGGCTTCCCCTCACGCGGTTTGTTACCTATAACCGCCGCCACGCCGAAGCACCTCTTCCGGGATTGGAATGGCCGAACCTGCAACCGACACGATCCTCGTCCTGAACGGGCCGAACCTCAACATGCTGGGGACGCGCGAGCCCGAGAAATACGGCCATGCGACGCTGGCCGACGTCGAGGCGCTATGCCGCGAGAGCGCGGCGACCTTCGGCCTCAAGGCCGACTGCCGGCAGTCCAACCGCGAAGGCGAGCTGATCGATTTCATCCATGAGGCGCATGCGCGCAAGATGAAAGGCATCATCATCAATGCCGGCGGCTATTCCCACACCTCGATCGCACTCCATGACGCGCTGCTCGCGGTGCAGATTCCCACCGTCGAAGTGCACGTGACCAACATCCACGCCCGCGAGAGCTTCCGTCATCACTCCTACACCGCGCGCGCGGCCTTCGCCTCGCTGTGCGGCTTCGGCATCGAGGGCTACCGCCTCGCCATCCAGGGCCTTGCCGCCAAGCTCGGCATCAAGCCCAAAGCCTGACGCTCCCCTCCAACAGAACATTCGGATCAAACAATATGGCGCGCCAGCCAGACGACAAAGCAGCCGCAAAGTTCTCCAGCGAGGATTCCGCGCTCGTCCGCGAGCTCGCACTTCTGCTCGACGAGACCAGCCTCACCGAGATCGAGATCGAACGGGCGGGCCTGCGCCTGCGCGTCGCCCGCAACATCAGCGTTGCCGCGACCATGCCGATGCCGATGGCGGCCGCTCCCGCCGCCTTGCCCGTAGCAGCAAGCCCCACCGCGCCCGCAGCGGCTGCGGCCGATCTGTCGAAGCATCCCGGCGCCGTGACCTCGCCGATGGTCGGCACCGCCTATTGGGCGCCGGAGCCGGGCGCAAAACCGTTCATCGACGTCGGAGCCAAGGTCTCGGTCGGCCAGACCCTGCTGATCATCGAGGCGATGAAGACGATGAACCAGATCCCGTCGCCCCGCGCCGGCACGGTGACGCAGATCCTGGTCGAGGACGGCCAGCCGGTCGAGTACGGCGAGCCGCTGGTGATTATTGAGTAAGCGAATGGGGAATAGCGAATAGCGAATGGTCCACCCCTTCCCTACTCGCCATTCGCCACTCGCCATGCGCGACAGGACACCATGTTCGACAAGATCCTCATAGCCAATCGCGGCGAGATCGCCCTTCGCATCCTCCGGGCCTGCAAGGAGCTCGGGATCGCGACCGTCGCCGTGCACTCCACCGCCGACGCCGATGCCATGCATGTGCGTCTGTCGGACGAGAGCGTCTGCATCGGGCCGCCGCCCTCGAAGGACAGCTATCTCAACGTGCCCGCGCTGCTCGCGGCCTGCGAGATCACGGGCGCGGATGCGGTCCATCCCGGCTACGGCTTCCTGTCCGAAAACGCCCGCTTTGCGGAGATTCTCGGGGAGCACAATCTGCATTTCATCGGCCCCAAGGCCGAGCACATCCGCCTGATGGGCGACAAGATCGAGGCCAAGAAGACCGCCAAGCGCCTTGGTATCCCCGTCGTGCCCGGCTCCGACGGCGCCGTCGGCCCCGATGACGACGCGATGACGATCGCGAGGAAGATCGGCTTCCCCGTGCTGGTCAAGGCTGCGGCCGGCGGCGGTGGCCGTGGCATGAAGGTCGCCCGCAGCGAGGCCGACCTGCAGGTGGCGCTGTCGACGGCGGCCAACGAAGCCAAATCCGCCTTCGGCGATGCCTCGGTCTACCTCGAAAAATACCTGCAGAAGCCGCGCCACATCGAGATCCAGATCCTCGGCGACGGCCGCGGCGGCGCCATCCATCTCGGCGAGCGCGACTGCTCGCTGCAACGCCGCCACCAGAAGGTCTGGGAAGAAGGCCCCTCGCCCGTGCTTGCCGCCGCCGCGCGCGCGAGGATCGGCGAGACCTGCGCCAAGGCGATGCGCGAGATGAAATATCTCGGCGTCGGCACCATCGAGTTCCTGTTCGAGGACGGCGAGTTCTACTTCATCGAGATGAACACGCGCATCCAGGTCGAGCATCCCGTCACCGAGAGCATCACCGACATCGACCTCGTGCTGGAGCAGATCCGCATCGCCGCCGGCGGCGATCTGCCGGCGAAACAGGAAGAAGTTCAGATCATCGGCCACGCCATCGAGTGCCGTATCAACGCCGAGAATCCGCAAACCTTCCGGCCCTCGCCGGGTCGCATCACGCAATATCATCCGCCCGGCGGCCTCGGCGTCCGCATCGATTCCGCGGTCTATCAGGGCTACACGATCCCGCCCTATTACGACTCGCTGGTCGGTAAGCTGATCGTCCACGGCAAGACCCGGGCCGAGTGCCTGATGCGGCTGCGCCGGGCGCTGGACGAGATGGTGGTAGACGGCATCGAGACCACGCTGCCGCTGTTCCGCGACCTAGTCCGGCAGGACGACATCATCAACGGCGACTATCACATCCACTGGCTGGAACAGTATCTGGCCGGCAAGGCGGAACCCGCCCCGAGATAATCTGCTTCCCGTGGAACCCTTCGGCTTCGATCGCGTTCTGGACGGTTGGGGCCAGTTCCAAGGGGGCGTTGAATTCCGCTGAACGTAGACAGGTTCGTCGTGACGGCTGAAGGCCATCGGCGGCGCAAATTCTGGCAAATCCTGCTGCTTTCAGCGGGCCTCTTGGTGCTGACGGTGATCAGCGCCGGCTCCGTCTACCTCGTCAACAAAGCGCGGGAGGACAACAAATGGGTGGTTCACACCATCGAGGTGGAGAACCAGATCCACGCCCTGCTCCTCGAAGTTCGCCGCGCGGAAAGCTCCGCGCGCGGTTATCTCCTGACGCAGGGAGCGGATTTCAAGACCGATCATGAGAAGGCCGTGACAGCCATCATCCCGGCACTTGATCGGCTGACGCGTCTTTCCGGCGACAATCCGGGGCAGCGTGCAAAGATCGAAAAGCTGAGCGCCTCGATCGAGACCCGGCTCGGTCAGTTTGCGCAGGAAATGGATTTCATCAGCAAGGGTGAGCCGCAAAGGGCCGCAGCGCTTGTCCGCGAGATCGCCTCCACTGACGCTACCGCCGCGATCGCCAAAGTCGCGACCGAAATGCTCCAGGAGGAGGAGCGCCTATTCCGCCTACGCACGGCCAATGCCGACCGCAGCCAGACCTTCGCCGCCTCGATGACGGGCATCGGCTCCGGCCTCGTCGTGGTGTTGGCGCTGATCTCGATCTGGCTGGTGCGGCGCTCGGCCCGCGCCCGCGACGAGGCCGAAACTCGCCTGCGCGAAGCCTATGCCAACCTCGAGTCCGTCGTCGATGAGCGCACGGCGGACCTGCGCGAGGCCAATGACGAGATCCAGCGCTTTGCCTATATCGTCAGCCACGATCTGCGCTCGCCGCTCGTCAACATCATGGGTTTCACCAGCGAGCTCGATGAGCTCGGCAGCGATATCTTTCGCCGCATCGGCGGCCTCGCCCATGTGCCTGCAGACGGTGCGCCGCTCGCGCCCGCAGGGCCCGGCGAGATTGCGCTCGAAGGCCCGGACAAGCAGCTCTCGGAGGACTTCTCCGAAGCGCTTGGCTTCATCAAATCATCCATCGCCAAGATGGATCGGTTGATCTCGGCCATCCTCAACCTCACCCGCGAGGGCCGCCGCGAATTCCAGCCGGTGAAGATCGACACGACCGAGCTGATCGAGGCGATCGTGTCGACGGTGGCGCACCAGGCCGCCGAGGCGCAGGCCGAGATCCACCTCGAACCCCTGCCGAACCTCGTGAGCGACCGCCTCGCCCTCGAGCAAATCTTCTCCAACCTGATCGACAACGCGATCAAGTATTTGAAGAGCGGCGTGCCCGGCGAGATCAGAATCCGCGGGCGCACCAAGCTTGGTTATGCCATCTTCGAGATCAGCGACAATGGCCGCGGCATCGACCCGAAGGACCACCAGCGGATATTCGACCTGTTCCGCCGCGCGGGAACCCAGGACAAGCCCGGCCAGGGCATCGGTCTTGCGCATGTTCGTGCACTTGTGCGTCGCCTCGGCGGCACCATGTCGGTATCATCGGAACTGAACGCAGGCAGCACCTTCACCATCACGCTGCCGATCGCCTGGAACGCGAGTAACCGGAATAGAGAGCGATGACCCAGCCTGTCACCATCATCATGATCGAGGACGACGAGGGCCACGCCCGCCTGATCGAGCGCAACATCCGGCGGTCCGGCGTCAACAACGAGATCGTCTCCTTCAAGAACGGCACCGATGCGATGACGCACCTGTTCGGGACCGACGGCTCGGGGCTCGTACAGAAGGGCAATGCGCTCCTGATCCTGCTCGACCTCAACCTCCCCGACATGACCGGGATCGACATCCTGAAGCAGATCAAGGAGAATAAATATCTGAAGGCCTCGCCCGTGGTGGTTCTGACCACCACCGACGATTCCCAGGAAATCAAGCGCTGCTACGAGCTCGGCTGCAACGTCTACATCACCAAGCCGGTCAATTACGAGAATTTCGCCAATGCCATCCGGCAGCTCGGCCTGTTCTTCTCCGTCATCCAGGTCCCGCCCGCCGCCCCATGAACCAGCACATCCCGACACTGCTCTACATCGACGACGACAACGCGCTCGCGCGCCTGGTCGATCGCGGCCTGACGCGGCGCGGCTACCGGGTCGTTCATGCCGCGAGCGGCGAGGAAGGTCTCGAGCGCATCCGCCGCGCCGGCGCCGAGGGCGGCATCGATGTCGTGGCGCTCGACCAGTACATGCCGGGCCTCGACGGGCTGGAGACGCTCGAGCAGATCATGGCGATCCCGGAGGCGCCGCCGGTCGTGTTCGTCACGGCGTCGCAGGATTCCAGCATCGCGGTCACCGCGCTGAAGGCCGGCGCGGCCGATTATCTGGTCAAGGACGTCCAGGGCGATTTCATCCCGCTGCTCCACGTCGCCGCCGAAGGCGCGCTGCGTCAGGCCGAGTTGCAGCGGGCGCGCGAGGAAGCCGAAGCCGAGATCCACGCCTCGCGCGACCGCTACGCGGCGCTTGCCGCCGAGCGCGAGCTCCTGCTGCGCGAGGTCAACCATCGCGTCGGCAATTCGCTCCAGATCATCGCCTCGCTGCTGCACCTTCAGGCGAGCTCGGCCGCGCAGGACGAGGTTAAGGCAGCGCTGACCAATGCGATGGGCCGCGTCGCTGCGGTCGCGCAGGTGCACCGCCGGCTCTATACCTCGCAGGACCTGAAGAGCGTGGTCCTGAACCAATATCTGGACTCTTTGCTCGAGGATCTCCGCCGCTCGGCCGAAGGCAACCGGATGTCGCGCCTGACGCTGAAGGCGGAGCCGATCGAGATCGATCCGGACCGCGCCGTTGCCGTCGGCATCATCGTCAACGAGCTGGTGATGAACGCGGTGAAATACGCCTATCCCGACGGCGCCGGCCCGATCCATGTCGAGCTGATCTCGCGGGGCGACGATCTCCTGCTGTCGATCAGCGACGATGGCGTCGGCGATAACGTCAAGGCCGATCCGCGCTCCACCGGCATGGGCCAGCGTATCGTCGCGGCCATGGCTTCCAAGCTCGACGCCTCCGTCGAGCGCGATCCCGCCCATAGCGGAACCCGCATCGTGCTGAAGTTCCAGCGCGAGCCGCCGGCGCCCGGCAAGAGCAACCACGCGGCCGCGGGCTAACGCCGTCTCCGCCGCACCACCCATCGCAACGGCCTCGCGATCCTGCTATGGTCGCATGTCATGAATTCGCGCGACTCTGCCTCGTCTGAAATCACGCCGGCCGTGCTACTGCGCGCCTATGCCTGCGGCATCTTTCCGATGGCGGAGAGCGCCGACGATCCGACCCTGTTCTGGGTCGAGCCGGAGCTGCGCGGCGTCATCCCGCTCGACGGCTTTCGCGTCGCCTCGCGGCTCGCGCGCACGGTGCGCTCGGATACCTTCCGCGTCACCGTCAACCAAGCGTTCAAGGCGACGATCGCTGGCTGCGCCATGCCGCAGGAAGGCCGCGAGGACACCTGGATCAACAAGCGCATCCGCGACCTCTATGGCGGCCTGTTCGAGCTCGGCCATTGCCACAGCGTCGAGGCCTGGCAGGGTGACGATCTCGTCGGCGGGCTCTACGGCGTGAGCCTCGGGCGCGCCTTCTTCGGCGAGAGCATGTTCCACACCGCGCGCGATGCCTCGAAGGTCGCGCTGGTGCATCTGGTCGCGCGGCTCATTGAGGGCGGCTTCGAGCTGCTCGACACGCAATATGTCACCGAGCATCTGAAGAGTTTTGGCGCGGTCGAGATTTCCCGGCGGCGCTACACGGCGCTGCTCGACAAGGCCCTCGCCGGCGAGCCCGGCGATTTCCTGAGGCTCTCCGCTGGCGAAGCGATCCCGGGGGCGCGCGCGCTCGAGATCATCGCTTCGCGGCAATGATCGCTGGCTTCACCGGCTGAAGCCGGGGAAATTGAACAGGCCCGGCTGCTGCTGTGGCGGCGGCGGTGGAGGAGCCGGTTGCTGCTGCGGCGGTGGCGGCAAGGGTTGCGGCGGGCGCTGCTGCGTGGCCTGCTTGGGCGCGGCCTTTTTCTGCGCGGGCGGCGGCGGGGCCGGCTTGGCCGCGGGATCCGGCGCTGCGGTCGCAACGGTCTGCTGCGGCTCTTTGCAGTCGGTGAGCCAGATGTCGTAGATCGGATGCTCGACGCCGTGCAGGCCGGGGCTCGCGGCATACATCCAGCCCGAGAAGATGCGCTTCACCTCGCCCTGCAAGGTAATCTCGTCGACCTCGACGAAAGCGTCGGTATTGGCGGCCTCCGTGGCCGGCCGCGTATAGCAGGCGTTGGTCTTGACCCTGAGCGCGCCGAACTGGACGGTCTCGCCGATCTCCTCGTCGAAATTGATGATGCGCCCGGTGATCTTGTCGAGGCCTGAGAAGGTCGCCTTCTTGTTCACGATCTTCTGGGCCGGCGGCTCGGTCACGACCTCGTCGCCCGGCTGCAGGCTCGCGGGCGCCTGCGGCACCGCGCCTTTCTGCTGGGGCTGGCGCTGACCCGGCGCGCCTTGCGGAGGCGGCGGGATTGCGGCCGAGGGCGGCTGGTTCGGCGGCGCGACGCTCGACCCCGGCGGCGGCGCCAACGGCTGGCTCTCGACCGGCCCCGGCATCACGTTACCCTGGCGGCCCTGAGGCGGCGGCATCGGACGCGACGGCAGCACACGGCCCTGCGGCGGCAGCTCCGGCACCTCTTCGTCGTCCTCGGGCATCTGCTGCGGCTGCGGCTGACCACGCGGAATGTTTCCGGGCGGCCGCAGCGGCGGCGGATCGGAGAAGATCGTGCCGATCTGCGCCCGGGCCGGCGTCGCAACCGTCAGCGCGGTGGCGGCCAGCAATGCCGCAAGGCCTGTCAGGGAAAAGGTTTTGAGCATCTCGCGCGGCTTCAACAGCGAATCGGGCTCGTTGGACATTCTATAGAGGATACCGCCGCTCGCAGGCCCTCCGGTTAACACGCCGAATACGGCGGGGGAAGGGCGGCATCCCTGCCCCGCCCGGCCCCGGCTGGCCATACCGGCGCCCGGATGGGATAGTCGCAAAGCCCCTCCCGGCACCGAGACGGGCCCGCCCGCAAACGACGTTCCGAACCAGCCTGGAAACCCAGAGGCCGCCCCCCATGCCCGTTGTGCTCGATCCCGATGCCGCTGCCGTCTACAAGGCTTTCCAGGAGGCCGGCCGCCCCGCCTACGAGACCCTGACCGCACCGGAGGCGCGCGCCTATTATTCGCAGGCGCGCTTCGCCACCAATCCTGATGCGCCGGAACTCGCCCGCGTCGAAGAGCTCGCCATCCCGGCGCCGCACGGGAAAATCCCCGCCCGCCTCTACATTCCCAGGCAGCCGCGCCGGCACGACGGCCTGTCGCCGGCGCTGGTGTTCTTCCATGGCGGCGGCTGGGTGATCGGCGATCTCGACACCCACGACGTCGTCTGCCGCCAGCTCGCGGTCGAAGGCGCGCTGATCGTGATCTCGGTCGACTACCGTCTCGCGCCCGAGCACAAATTTCCCGCCGCGACCGAGGACGCCATCGCCGCGACCAAATGGATCGCTGCGAACGCGCGCGAGCTCGGCATCGACGCCGCGCGTCTTGCGATCGGCGGCGACAGTGCCGGCGGCAATCTCGCCGCGGTCGTAGCCCTTGCCGCGCGCGACGCCGGCGGCCCCGCCATCGCGGGCCAGCTGTTGATCTATCCCGCCACCGATTTCGCCATGACGCACGGCTCGCATCGCGAGCCTGAGACCAGCGTGCTCTTGACCCATTCCGTGATCCGCTGGTTCCGCGACCATTATCTCAATGGCGCTGACGCCATCCACGACTGGCGCGCCTCGCCAGCACGCGCGACCAGCCTTCTCGGATTGCCGCCCGCTTATGTCCTGACGGCCGGCGCCGATCCGCTGCGCGACGAAGGCAACGAATATGCCGCGCGCTTGAAGCAGGCCGGCGTGCCCGTGACGACCAGGCACTATCCCGGCCAATTCCATGGCTTCTTCACGATGGGCAAGCTGTTGCAACAGGCCAATGTCGCGGTGGGCGAAATCGGCGCGTGGTTGAAGGGGCTGGGCTGAGACGCCGCGGCGCATGCCTTCCGCACTTCAAATCGTCGCCCTCCCCCTGCGCGGACTGACATGGCTCGGCGGTCAGGGCACCCGCGCGGTGGCGGCCATCGCCTTCGTCGCGGTCGCGATGCCGCCGCTCGGCGCGCTGCTGCGCCCCTATGTCACCGAGGCGATCTTCCTTCTGCTCTGCATCTCCTTCATGCGCGTCGATCTCGTGGCGCTTTACGGGCACCTGCGCCGGCCGGGGCTGATCGCGGCCGCCACGGCCTGGACCACGATCGGCGTGCCGCTGATCGTCGCCCTCGCCGCCTACGCGACGGGGCTGACCACGAGCTCACCGGGCCTTGCGCTTGCGCTGATGCTCCAGGGCGTGGCCTCGCCGATGATGGCCGCACCGGCCCTTGCCGCGTTGATGGGCCTCGATGCAACGCTCGTGCTGGTCACGCTGGTGACCTCGACCGCGCTCGTACCATTCACGGCCTCGCTGTTCGCGAGCCTGTTTCTCGGCGGCATGCTCAGCATCTCGCCGGCCACGCTCGGCCTCAAGCTACTCGGCATCCTCGCCGCGTCGCTGCTGACCGCGACCATCATCCGCCGCATGTTCGGCACTGAGGCGATTCAACGCCACAAGCAGCCGATCGACGGCCTCAACATCATCATCCTTCTGGTGTTCGCCTCCGCGGTGATGGGCGACGTCGCAACCGACTTCATCGCCAATCCGCTGTTCATGATCGTAGTCGCCTTGCTCGCCTTTGCGGTCTACTTCACCCTGCTCGCGGTCACGACGCTGATCTTCCTCCGCGTCGGCACCGAGCGCGCCCTCGCGCTCGGCCTGATGGTGTCACAGCGCAATCTGGGCCTGATGCTGGCGGCAACCGCCGGCGCGTTGCCGCAGGCAACCTGGTCCTATTTCGCGCTGACGCAGTTCCCGATTCACCTCGCGCCATATCTGCTGATGCCGATCGCGCGGCGACTGACGGCGCTGACCGCCAATTTCGTGTCTGCCCCGCCTAAAGAGGGAAGAGTGCCCCAGGGCGCATCCGAGGTGCAACAACATGACGCGCCTCCCCGAACTGGTTGCCGCTAAGATCAACCAGCATATCCTCGTAATCATGACCGAGGCGATGCCGCTCTGAGATCCTGAGCTTCGTGAGTGCGATCTCGAAGCTGCCATCGGTGCGCTGGTGCGTCCGGCCGCTTCAAGGTCGGTCTGGATCCGAGAGCAGCGGGCAGCCGCCGAATAGACCACAGTTCTCGGCGCAGCAACCTATCGGCGTTCGCGGCTAGAGGAGGTGAGCATGGCTCTCATATGGCTAGGTGTGCTCCTTGTTTTTGTCGGCGTACTCCAATTGGCGTTCCAGCCCATCTGGCGAAGCCGATTCAGCGGTGGAAGGTGGCTTCGCTCCGGGCGTGACACTCTGGAGCCTGAAAGGCCAGCTAGCGGCTTCGACATCAAATCGAACTGGCCTGGACTTGTGATGGTCGCGCTCGGGGGCGCTTTCTTGCTGGCCGGAGCTGCCATCTGACTGAAACGCATGTCTCGGGCGTTGCCCGTTATCTGCCGCGCGCTCCCTTTGCCTGCTGCGCCGATTTGTCTGCTGCGCCCAATGTGCCAGAGCCATGTCTCTTCCAGTGGCAACGCGGCTTGCTCTCGCTCTCGCGCTGCGGATTGACGAGCACACGCCCTACCCCGCCCCCGCCCGCGCCGCGCGCCGTAGCGCCTGCGGTGGCTGGCCAAAGGCGCGGATGAAGGCGCGCCGCATTCGCTCGGGATCGCCGAAGCCCGTCACTTCCGCAACGCGCTCGATTGCCTCGCGCGAGGACTGCACACGCTCGCGCGCGACTTCGATCCGCAGGCGCTCGATGGCCTTCGACGGCGTCGTGCCGGTCTCGGCGGCGAAGGCGCGGGCAAAGTGCCGGGCGCTCATGCCGGCGCGATCGGCGAGGTCCTCGACCGTCAGAGGCGCATCGAGGTTTTCGCGCGCCCAGGACAACAGCGCGCCGAACCGCCCGTTCGGCGTCTTCAACTCCAGCAGCGATGAGAATTGCGACTGGCCGCCGCTGCGGCGGTGATAGAGCACGAGATGGCGCGCGGCTGCCCGCGCGATCTCCTCGCCATGGTCCTCGGTGACCATCGCGAGCGCGAGATCGATGCCAGCCGTGATGCCCGCCGAGGTCCAGACATTGCCGTCGCGGGTGAAGATCTGGTCCGGCTCGAACTTGACCTTCGGATAGCGCGCGACGAAATCGCGCGTGCGGCCCCAATGCGTGGTGGCGCGGCGACCGTCGAGCAGGCCGGCTTCAGCCAGCACATAGGCGCCCGAGCAGACGCTCGCGACCCGCACGCCCCGCTTTGCCAGCCGCTGCACCAAGGCGCGCGTGACTTCGCAGCGCGCCGCATCCACGACCCCCGCACCGCCGGCCACGACCAGCGTCGTGATCGCGTTCGCCGACTTGAAATCGCGCGCCATCATCTCGACCCCGGACGAGCTGCGTACCAGTCCCGCCTTCGCCGCAAGCACGCGGATGTTGGGCGGTTTGCCGAGGCAGCGCGCGGCGACCTCGAACGCCGAGATCGGCCCCGCCGCGTCGAGCAATTGGAAGTCCGGGAAGATCAGGATGCCGATCATTGACCGAGTCCGAAAGTGAGTGATGTCCGAAAATGAGGGAATTGCGCCATTTCGGACAGGAGGCCACCATGCCATCCTGCTCCCGTCAAGATCAATCTCGGAGGCCTCCATGTCGTCACCGCTTCAGATCGGAATCCTGGTGTTTCCGCGCGTCACCCAGCTCGACTTCACGGGCCCCCTGCAAGTGTTCGCCATGCTTCCGGGCGCGAAGCTGCACCTGATCTGGAAGCGGATCGAGCCGGTGCCGAGCGATTCCGTGATGACGCTGACGCCGACCACGACCTTTGCGGATTGCCCTGAGCTCGACGTGATCTGCGTGCCCGGCGGCCAAGGCACCAACGATCTGCTCAACGACGCGGAGGTGCTCGACTTCCTGCGCAGGCAAGCCGAAGGCGCCAGATATGTCACGTCGGTCTGCACGGGATCGCTGGCGCTCGGCGCCGCGGGCCTGCTCAAGGGCTACCGCGCTGCCACCCACTGGAGCGCGATGGAGATGCTCGCCCAGTTCGGCGCGACGCCGACCAAGACGCGCGTCTGCGTCGACCGCAACCGCATCACTGGCGGCGGCGTCACCGCCGGCATCGACTTCGCGCTGACGCTGGTGTCGATCTTGGTCGATCGCACCACGGCGGAAGCGATCCAGCTCCAGATAGAGTACAATCCCGCCCCGCCGTTCAATTCGGGCTCGCCCGACACGGCGCCAGGGGAGGTGTTGGCCCTGCTGAAGGAGCGCGGCGCGCAGAACCACGCCCGCCGGCTCGAGGCGGTGAAGCGCGCGGCCGAAAGGGTGATGTAGCGCGCCACTCCTCTCGTGTCCCGGACGCGCCGCAGCGCGTAGCGCTGCCGCGCAGAGCCGGGACCCAGGAAGCCAAACGGGTCGCTGCGAATTTTTGGGCCCCGGCTCTGCAGCGCACCGTCGAAGAGACGCTGCGCCGCGCCCGGGGCACGCGACCTTGCCAAAGAAAAAGGCCGCCCGGTTTCCCAAGCGGCCTTTCCTGTCTTACGGCAGCTGCACATTCCATCGGGCGATTTCGGAGCTTCCAGACCGGGGGCCTATCTCCCGATCGAGTCCTTCCTCGGCAGCCGCTGCATTTCGGGACAGTCGCGAACTGTTGCCCGAACCGAACGCGATGGTCTCCCATCTCCGTAAGATGGGATGATTGAGCCCGATCGCTCCTGTAAGCGCAACGGCTGCGCAGGCGGCATCCCCGCTGTTCCCGTTCTCCACAGCGCTACGAGACGCATGCGCGCGCATCCAGTGCCGCGACGACGATTCGCGTCCGGGCAGCGCTTAGCTGGCGGGCGTCCAGGGCTGATAGTCGCCGGTCGCCTTCGGCCGCCGGCCACTGGCGAGCGTCGAGCCGGAGGGACGGTAGGCCTTTGCCGTGCCGGTGAGATTCGGCTGGTGCGGCTTTTCCCACTCGCGCGGCTGGTAGTTGGCCTCGGTCGGCGGCACATCGACGACGTGGTGGATCCAGCCGTGCCAGGACGGCGGAATGCGGCTCGCCTCGGCATAGCCGTTATAGACAACCCAGCGCCGCTCGAAGCCGAGCGTCGGATCGATCGCCCCGCCGCGGGTGCGATAATAGAGATTGCCCTGCTCGTCCTGACCAACCAGCTCCCCGTACCGCCTGGTCCAGAGTTGGGTGCCAAACGTCTGGCCATTCCACCAGGTGAAGAACTTGAGGAAGAATTGTTTCATGCGGCACGGGCCCTGCTTCGTGGGGTCCTGATGCCATCCGGAGGCCGAAATGTCCAGTTCGGCGGGGGCGACCGTCCCCTCCGCAAATGCGGTGCCCGGGACGGGCGCTGCCGCAAATCGGACGCGATCCGTTCATGCGGGGTCCAGCGGTCGGATGGGGATTTTTCCTGTCCGCACGCAAACCGGCGTGATCCAGGAACCACCGCCTTTTCTCAGGGTTGGCTTGCGGGAAAAGGAGTTTGATCATGAACAATCTAAAAGTTTTGAGTGCCGCCGCGGCCGTGGCGCTGGTTCTTCCGCTGGCGAGCCCGAGCTTTGCTCAGAATCGTCCTGCGCTGGGCGGAGGCGCCCATGCAGGTGGTGGCGGTGGCGGTGCTAGCTTCGGCGGAGGCGGCGCCCGCATGGGCGGCGGCGGCTTCGGTGGCGGAGCAGGAATGGGCGGCGGCGCCGCATTCCGTGGAGGCGGTGGCAATTTCGGAGGCGGCGCAGCGGTTCGTCCGAGCGGCGGTGGTTTTGCAGCCGGTGCCGCGGTCCGTCCGAGCGGCGGTGGTTTCGCAGCCGGCGCCGCGGTCCGTCCGAGCGGCGGCGGATTCGCAGCCGCCGCGGTCCGTCCGGGCGGCGGCAGTTTCGCAGCACGCCCGACCGGTGGCAGTTTCGTAGCCGGAGCAGCGGCGGCTCGTCCCGCCCTTTCGCCGTCCGTCGGCGGTCCTCGCGATGTCGCAACCGCGGGCAGCTGGCAGGGCGGACGCAACTGGAGCGGCCGCCATTGGCATCACCATCGTCGCGGCGGCTTCTGGCCCGGTTTCGCAACGGGTGTGGCGTTCGGCGGCCTCGGCTCGTACGCCTATTACGGCGGCGGCTACGGCTATGGCGGCTATTATGACGATCCCTACTACTACGGCAGCTACTATGATGAGCCGTCGGTGGCGGTGGTGCAGGACGGCGGCGGTGACTCCGCCTATTGCGCGCAGCGCTACAAGTCCTACGACCCGGCCTCGGGCACCTATCTTGGCTACGACGGCAAGCGTCACCCTTGCCCGTAACGCGGTCTAAAGGATCGACACAAACAATTCGTGAGCGGCGCCGGTGACTCCCGGCGCCGCTCACGCGTTTTGGCGAACCGCGTGCATTTCGAACCCCACGAGTTCGTTCGAGGTCCTGCAATCCGGGTGCCAAAAAAGACCATCGACGCATGGTCCCGGCCTTGTGATGCATTAGTCTCGCGGATTCATGTCTCCGATCCGAACGCTGCCGAGGGCGGCGATGAGCCCAGCGAGTTCGGCTTGGCGTCCGGTCGCCGTCTTCGCGAAGACGCGGCGCAGATGAGTCTTGATGGTGTTAGGCGAGCATCCGAGCGACTGCGCGGTCTCAATGGTCGTGTTGCCGGCCGACGAGGCGAGCGCGACTCGCGCCTCGGCGTGGGTCAGACCGTAGGCATCCATGATCTGCTCGAGCGGGATCGATCGCCGGTTGGCGGGATCGACGACGAACAGCAGCACCGCCGCATCCTTAACGCCGGCATCTGAGAGCCGCCCCAGATCCTTGCTTCGGATCGAGGAGACCAGGATGGTCAGAAGCCGGCCGTCAAGATGACGCGGCAGGCTCATCGTACCGCCGGCACCTCCCTGCAGCGCGCCGCGGATCAACTCGATGAGTCGCTGCGAATGCGCTGGCGAATGAGTCGTGACCGACTGATGCAGCCCCAACGATCCCTCGTCCGCCATCTGCCGCACCGCTGCATTGGCGAACAGAACCCGCGCCTTGCGATCGAGGACGACGACGCCGTCCGCGAGCCGGTCCAGGACGTCGAATGCCGCTTGCTGCATGGCGAGGTAGCCGTCGATCCGAAACCCGAGCGTCACCGACCGGCACAGGTGCGGCGACAGCCATTCCAGAATTCGTTGCTGATCGGGAGCGAACGGCCCCCGCTGCGCGCTGCGGCACATGTTGAAGGCCGCGCGAAAATCGCGGCGCGCCGCGAGCGCTATCATTCCGTTGTGAGCAATCTGCTGCGGCTGCAGCACCTCTTCGTAGAACAGGGACTTCCGAAGGCTGGCCAACGGAACTGCTTCGTCAGACGGCACCAGTCGTCCGACCGGCTGCGTCTCCATGTATTGCGACCACGGGTTCTGCATATGCCGCTCCTGATAAGTGCGGTTGCATGCCTCGTCCAAGCGGCCGTTGAAATCAAAATAGACCCGCTTCGCGGTGAGAGACTGGCCGAACAGGATACCCCCTTCGCTCTGGGTGAGATCCGCGATCGCCGTCAGCGCCTGCCGCCATAAGGCGTTTTCTGCCGCGGCGTCGTAGATCAGGTCGAGGACCTTTTCGATCTTGTCGTCGGACAAATTCATCCTGTTCCTCCGCTCAAGGCCGTCGGCAGCCGGCCGGGCGGCAACCTAAGGAGGTAACATGATGATACGACGACTAGCGGCAAGCCGCCTCACCCGATCGGGTGACCACGCCCGATCTCAGTCAATATCCGTTTTCAATCTCCCATAATACACGTCGTCGGCCATCTGAAATACAACCTTTGAGCGACGACCTGATCAGCGCGGCGAAAATGATGAAATCGAATGCGCGCCCAGCGCCGTTGGATTGGCTGTCTCGCTGCGCTGGTTCTGGCACGCGTGCGGAGACGTGCGCATCCGCATCGCAAGTCTGGTCATCGTAGATCGTCCCGCACGACGGATGCGGGCATGCATCCATTCGCGAACGAAATCTCCGGCACGCCCCGACCAGGGATGCCGATCGCGCGTCATCATCCAGTCCGGTGAGACCGTGCGCATTGATCACGGACTCACGCCTCACGCCTGAGCGCGTTCTGGACGCGCGCCGAGCGACAGTCCGTGAGTTTTTGCTGGGCGCCGGACCGCAGGGGCTGCACCCCGGCCGGCGACATCGCAATGGGGAAGAGACGTCCTGTCGGATCGCTCGGTCTGCCTCGATTTTTCATCGAAATGTCGCGATTGATGGGGATCCGTAGCATTCTGAGGGACCCGCACGGAGCCTCCTATGCACCGCGCCGTGCATATCCTCATTGATCCAATCCAAAATTGACCGGGCATACGATTCGCGGATATCACCCTTATGGGGACTTCGATTTGCTGGGAAGAGTCATGCCGCGTATCCTCGTGGTTGATGACGATCCGATGGTCGGCGCGACCATCGAGGTCCTCCTCCAACGTCAGGGCTTCGACGTCACGTTGACCGACGGCGGAGAAACGGGATTGGCTGCGCTCGAAACACAGGTTTTCGACGTGATGCTGGTCGACATCTTCATGCCGCATATGCGCGGCTTCGAATCCATCCGCATCTTTCACGAGCGCGCGCCGGCCACGCCGCTGATCGCGATGTCCGGCTACGCCTTCGCCTCGTCGGCATCGCCCTCTCCCGACTTTCTCCGCATGGCGCTGGAGCTCGGCGCGACCCGATGCTTGCGCAAGCCGTTCACGCCGGACGCGCTGCTGACCACGATCCGGGAATGCCTCACCGGTATGGGCGAGAGCGCACAGCCGAAGGACAAGAAAGAAGCCCCTTGATCCCAACGCAGCGCGTCATTCTCGGTGCTGGACTTGCCATCCTCCTGATCATCACCGCAGCCTCGATCGCCCTCGACGTCAAGTCGCGGTCCGACGCGGCATGGGTCAATCACACCGTGCAGGTGCAGAAGAAGATTTCCGACCTGCGGGTGCTGATGCGCCGCGCCGAGAGCGCCGCGCGCGGCTATGAGCTCTATCGCAGCGCAGGCTTCAACGATGAGTTCCAGGCGGTGCGTGCCCAGATCGCGCCGGCGCTCGCCGATCTCAAGCGGAGCGTGCGCGACATTCCCGATCAGGTCGCGCTGATGGAGGGCACCGAGCCGCTGGCGCTGCGCCGGATCGAGATCGCCGCAGAAGCCATGCGCATGCGCGCCGCGAACGACCTCGCCGGCATCGCCGCGCTCCAAGGCAGGGCCGAGGGCCGCGGCTTGATGGATACGGTGATGGGCAATCTGGATAAATTGAGCGCCGCTGAGGAACGCCTGCTCAGCGAGCGCTCTCAGGATTCGCGCCGCACCGGCATTGTTCTGCTGGGCATCGACGTGGCTGGCGCGCTGGTGATCCTGCTGCTGGTCGTGATGGTGATGCGCGAAAGCCGGCGCACCGAATTCGCGCTCAAGAGCACGCTGATGGAGACCACGGCCGCCAAGGAGGCACTCGCCGAGGCGGTGGCCGAGCGCACCGAGCATCTGGTCACCGCGCATGACGAGCTGCGCCTCTCCGTCAACGTGCTGCAAAGCACGTTCCACAGCATGGCGGAGGCCGTGCTGGTCATCGATGCCGAGGGCACCGTCCTCCTGTCCAATCCGGCCGCCGAGCGCATGCTGCTGCACCGCGCCGGCATGAACTTGAAGAATCTGCGTGCGCTGTCCGACGTCTTCCATGGCGACGGCGTCACGCCGCTGAGGGCCGAGGAGCTACCGTCGACGCGCGTGCTGCGCGGCGAGCAGTTCGAAGAGCTCGAGATGATCGTCCGCCCGCACAGCGGCAATCCTCCGCGGCATCTCATGATCAGCGGCCGGCCGATGCTGGACGGGCAAGGCAATGTCTCCGGCGCCGTGCTGGTCTATCACGACGCAACGACCTCGCGGGAGACGGAGCGACAGCTGTATCAGTCGCAGAAGCTCGATGCGATCGGCAAGCTGACCGGCGGCGTCGCGCACGACTTCAACAACATGCTGACGGTCATCTCCGGCAACACCGAGACGCTGGTGGAGAGCCTGAAGAGCCAGCCCGAGCTCCAGCGCACCGCACGCCTGATCGACGATGCCGCCGAGCGCTGCGCCGAGCTGATCCAGCATTTGCTCGCCTTTGCACGCCGGCAGCCGCTCCAGCCGCGCAACGTCGAGATCAACGCCGCGGTCGCCGACATCGCAAAACTCCTGCGCCCCACCCTCGGCGAGCAGATCCAGATCGAGACCGTGCTCGAACAGGGTCGGATGACCAGCCACATCGATCCGTCCCGGCTCACCAATGCCGTGCTCAACATGGCCATCAACGCCCGCGACGCCATGCCGAACGGCGGCAAGCTGCTGCTGGAGACCCACCGCGTCGTGCTGGACGAAGCCTATGCGCAGGCCAATGCGGACGTGACGCCGGGTCCCTACGTGATGCTCGCAGTCAGCGACACCGGTACCGGCATGTCGACGGAAACCCAGCAGAAGGCGTTCGAGCCGTTCTTCACCACCAAGGAGGTCGGCAAGGGGTCGGGCCTCGGCCTGTCCATGGTCTATGGCTTCGTCAAGCAATCCGGCGGCCACATCAAGATCTACAGCGAGGAAGACCACGGCACCACGATCAAGCTCTATCTGCCGCCGGGCGAAGCCACGGCGGACGTGGCCGCTCCTGTCGCGCCGCAGGCCGAAGGCGGCGCCGAGACCATCTTCGTAGTCGAAGACGATAGCCTGGTGCGCAACTTCGTCACCGCACAGCTCCAGAGTCTCGGTTACAGGACGGTGGCCGCATCCGACGGCCGAAGCGCGCTGGAGTTGATCGACGCCGGTCAGAAGTTCGACCTGCTCTTCACCGACGTCGTCATCCCCGGCGGCATGAGCGGACGCGACCTCGCCGACGAGGTGGCCAGGCGCCGGCCGGGGCTGAAGGTGCTCTACACCTCCGGCTACACCGACAACGCCATCGTCCATCACGGCAAACTCGATGACGGCGTGATGCTCTTGACGAAACCCTACCGGCGCAACCAGCTCGCCGAGATGATCCGGAAGGCGCTGGGCACCGGGATGACCGGCTAGTGCACGCCCCGTGATGATCTGACGAGACGCGCGTACCCGCGCAGCTTCTTCCCGCCGGCCCCCGACGGTGACCGAGATCACAGAGGCGCGCCTTGCCTCGGATCAGTTTATGGAGACGCTGCGCACATATTACGCGAGGCTGAGATGGGCGCGTTTCGCTGGCTTTTGTTATTCCTTTTGATCTCGTTGACCTGCGGTTCGGCCCGAGCCGAGCGCCGTGTTGCGCTGGTGATCGGCAACTCCTCCTACAAGAACGTGCCGAAGTTGGCCAATCCCGTGAACGACGCCGCGCTGGTCGGCGGCATGTTCAAGAAGGCCGGGTTCGACAGCGTGGAAGTCAGGGCCGACCTCAGCGCCCCCGAGATGCGCAAAGCGTTGCGCGAGTTCGGCATGAGGACACGCGATGCCGAGATGGCCGTGGTCTACTACGCCGGCCATGGGATCGAGATCGACGGCAACAACTATCTGATTCCGGTCGATGCGGTTCTCGAGGTCGATACGGATGTCTACGACGAGGCATTTGCGCTCGACCGGGTGCTGGCATCCGTCGAACCCGCCAAGCAGCTTCGCCTCGTCATCCTCGACGCCTGCCGCGACAACCCGTTCGCCAAGACCATGAAGCGGACCGTTGCAGCGCGCGCGATCGGCAGGGGCCTTGCCAAGGTCGAACCGACTAGCCCGAATACGATGATCGCCTTTGCCGCGAAGGCGGGCTCGACAGCCTCCGATGGTGATTCCAGGAACAGCCCGTTCGCGGCATCGCTCGTCGACCGCCTGCCGACGCCCGGCCTCGACCTGCGCAAGGCGTTCGGATTCGTCCGCGACGACGTGTTGAAGAATACCGGCCACAGGCAGGAGCCCTACGTCTACGGCTCGCTCGGTGGCAACGACGTGCCACTGATCCCGGCAAAACCGGCCGCGGCTGGACCGCAGGCGAGCCCGGATGAATCTATCCGCCGCGACTATGAACTGGCGCTGCAGATCGGCACGCGAGAGGTCTGGACCGCTTTTCTCGCCAAATATACCGATGGCTTCTACGCCAGCCTCGCCCAAGGACAATTGAAACGGATCGCCGCCGAGGAAACGCGCCTCGCCGCGGCCGAAAAGGCGCGCCAAGCCGAGCATGAGAAAGCGCGTCTTGCCGCAGAACAGGCCAAGGCAGCCGAGCAGCAGAAAGCGGCTGCGGCGGTAAAGGCCGCGGAGGATGCACGGCTCGCCGCGGAGAAGGCAAAACAGGTCGAGGACGCCAAGGCGGCTGCGACCGAGCAGCGGCGCAAGGATGCCGAAGCCGCAGCGGCGAAGGTGATCGCTGAAAAGCAGGCCGCCGAGAGACAAGCCGCCGAAACGCAAGGCGCAGACAAGCCGGCGGCTACGAACCAGACCGTCGCTGCACTCGCGCCCGCGCCGACGCAGCCCGCACTCTCGCCTCAGGATATCACCAAGCTGACGCAACTGGAGCTGCGCCGGGTTGGCTGCCAGTCCGCCGCCGCGACCGGCGATTGGAATGCGACCGCACAGCGCTCACTTTCGACGTTCAACAAATATGCCGGCACGAAGCTCGACGCCAAGATGGCCAGCCTCGAGGCGCTCGATGCCATCAAGGCCAAGCCGGGCCGTGTCTGTCCGCTGGTCTGCGAACGCGGCTTCAAGACCGACGGCGATCAATGCACTAAGATCACCTGCCGGACCGGATTCCGCATCAATGACGACAACGAATGCGAGAAGATCCCGGATAGGAAGCCCGCGACCGCGCGTGAGGATTCGAAGCCACGCGACGAGCAGCGCAAGCAGGTCGAATCCGCGCCCAGCCAGCCGCAGGCCTCGGGTCAAATCCTGTGCAATCAGGCAGGGTGCAGACCGGTCAGATCGGGGTGCCGACTTCTGGCAACCAACAACAACGGCAAGCACGCGGCGCTCAATTCCGGTGGAGCGGTGCCGAGCATCGAGGTCTGCGACTAACCCCGCGTCGCCAGCACCACCGCGGCCAGCGTGAAGATCAGCGCCGCGATCTGCCCCGGCCCGAGCGGCTCACCGAGCGCGATCGCCGACGCCACCACGCCGATGACAGGCACTGCCATGGTGCCGATCGCTGCGACCGAGGCCGGCAGGCGCGCCAGCGCTGCGAACCAGCTGACATAGGCGATGCAGAACTGCACCACGGTGGAATAGACCAGGAGCCACCAGCCGAGCGGCGTCACGTTCGACAAATGCGTGGTCTCGACCAGGAGGCCGACGATCGAGATCGGCAGGCAGCCGATCCCGATCTGCCAGGCCGCAGCCGTGAGCGGCGGCAGATGGATCGGGTACTTCTTCGAGAACACCGTGCCGACCGCGAAGCCGAACGCGCCGCACAGCGCCATGATGATCCCAGGCGCCTTCTCGACGCTGGCGGCGATGCCATTGCCGCCCATGATCGAGGCAAGGCCGGCAAAGGCCATCACCAGCCCCAGCGTGCGCAGCACCGTCGGCCGCTCCCCCAGCACCGGCCAGGCGATGATCGAGGCCCAGACCGGCATGGTGTAGGCGATCAACGCCGCCTCGCTGGCCGGCAGCCACAGCAGCGCCAGCCCCATCAGCACCATCCAGCCGGTGACGTTGAGCACGGCGGCGGTGAGGAGGCGCGGCCAGATCGCCCGCTCGACCTTCAGGCTCTGCCGGCGCATGACCGCAAGCAGCGCCAGCAGCACGGCTCCGAGCACGCCGGTGACCCCGCGCAGGGTCAGCGGCGGCAGCTCGGCGAGCAGGAACTTGGTCACCGGCCAATTGAAGCCCCAGCCGATCGAGGTGATCGCGAGGAACATCAGGCCGGCCGGGGCGATGCGCGCGCGCGCATCCCGGCGGGTCGAATCAAGCATTGGGGCAGTCCGGCAAAAACTTGCGGTCAGCTTGGCGCGGATTCGCCGCGCAAACCACCGCCCCCGCGGGCATGCCTGCCCTCACCTTCCGTAGGGCTACGTGAGTCCTGCTGACGCAATCCCATGGCTCAAAAATATACCTGCCCTGTGAACAGCGGGATGAAGGCTCCGCATCATCACGGGACGCAAATTTTTTCGGTTGGGAATCTCTGAGGACTCACTGATACTTGCCTCCACAACAGGCGCGGCCGAGTCCCCTGTTATCCCCCACAATCCACCATATTTAGTATTTGATTCAGGAACTCGCACTAGTTCTTGACGGGCGCTTTGGAGAGTCCTAGCTTTCGGTCCGTTCGGCGCGAGTGAGTTTGCGTCCCGCCGGCACTCCCCCAAAGGGTCTCGCAAATCGACACTCCGCCCAGCCAGCCAAAGGCAGCGGATGAGGGCTTGTCTGCCCTCGGAATGCGGACTTTTCGGGCGCCAAACGGGCCGGCAACAGGCTCGCATGGCATCGGTAGAAGTTGTGACGTTGTGGGGCGTTGAACGCATGTCGGACCCATCCCCTTGGGGGCGGACGGGTCTGGACATGCCGGCGGATGCAAGGTGCTCGCACCGGGCCTTCGCCGGGAGAAAGTGAGCCGGATCCACCGGCCAGAACTGCGAAACCCTCTGGGGGCCACGAAGCCCTTCAAGGGCTCGCCAAACGAAATGTCGACCGGACGCCTGAACGGAGGCGGTTCGGTCAAGAGATTAAAGGACGGGGCAAGACCATGCGGATTGAGCGGCGCCACACCACTTCAGGACAGTCACCTTACGCGGGAATCGATTTCCGCCTGACCACGTCGGAGATTCGCAATCCCGACGGCTCGGTCGTGTTCAAGCTGGACGGCGTCGAGGTGCCGACCGAGTGGTCGCAGGTCGCCTCCGACGTGCTCGCCCAGAAATACTTCCGCAAGGCCGGCGTTGCCGCGCGCCTGAAGAAGGTCGAGGAGGAATCCGTCCCCTCCTTCCTGTGGCGCTCCGTCCCCGACACCGAGGCGCTCGCCGCCCTGCCCGAGAAGGAGCGCTATGTCAGCGAGCTCTCGGCCAAGCAGGTGTTCGACCGCCTCGCCGGCTGCTGGACCTATTGGGGCTGGAAGGGCGGCTATTTCTCCACCGACGAGGACGCGCAGGCCTTCTATGACGAGCTCCGCTACATGCTCGCCATGCAGATGGTCGCGCCGAACTCGCCGCAATGGTTCAACACCGGCCTGCACTGGGCCTATGGCATCGACGGCCCCGGCCAAGGCCACTATTACGTCGACCCCTTCACCGGCAAGCTGACCAAGTCCAAATCGGCCTATGAGCATCCGCAGCCGCATGCCTGCTTCATCCAGGGCGTCGGCGACGATCTCGTCAACGAGGGCGGCATCATGGATCTCTGGGTCCGCGAAGCGCGCCTGTTCAAATACGGCTCCGGCACCGGCTCCAACTTCTCGCGCCTGCGCGGCGAAGGCGAGAAGCTCTCGGGCGGCGGCCGCTCGTCCGGCCTGATGAGCTTCCTCAAGATCGGCGACCGCGCGGCGGGCGCGATCAAGAGCGGCGGCACCACGCGCCGCGCGGCCAAGATGGTCGTGGTCGACGTCGATCACCCCGACATCGAGACCTATATCGACTGGAAGGTGAAGGAGGAGCAGAAGGTCGCCGCCCTCGTCACGGGCTCCAAGATCAACCAGAAGCACCTCAAGGCGGTGCTGAAGGCCTGCGTGAACTGCGAAGGCTCGGGCGACGATTGCTTCGACCCCGAGAAGAACCCGGCGCTGCGCCGCGAGATCAAGCTCGCGCGCCGCTCGCTCGTGCCCGACAATTACATCAAGCGCGTCATCCAGTTCGCCAAGCAGGGCTACAAGGACATCGCGTTCGACACCTACGACACCGACTGGGACTCTGAAGCCTATCTCACGGTCTCCGGGCAGAACTCCAACAACTCGGTCTCGCTGAAGGACGACTTCCTGCGCGCCGTGGAGACCGACGGCGACTGGAATCTGAACGCCCGCACCTCCAAGAAGGTGACGAAGACGCTGAAGGCGCGCGACCTCTGGGAAAAGATCGGCTACGCCGCCTGGGCCTCGGCCGATCCCGGCCTGCACTTCAACACCACCATGAACGACTGGCATACCTGCAAGGCGTCCGGCGACATCCGCGCGTCCAATCCGTGCTCGGAATACATGTTCCTGGACGACACGGCGTGCAACCTCGCCTCCGCCAATCTGCTGACGTTCTACAACACCACGACCAAGCATTTCGACGTCGAGGGCTATGAGCATCTCTGCCGCTTGTGGACCCTCGTGCTCGAAATCTCCGTGATGATGGCGCAGTTCCCGTCCAAGGCGATCGCCGAGCTCTCCTACGAGTTCCGCACGCTCGGTCTCGGCTACGCCAATATCGGCGGCCTGCTGATGACCATGGGCCTGCCCTATGACAGCAAGGAAGGCCGCGCGCTCTGCGGCGCCCTCACCGCGGTCATGACCGGCATCACCTACAAGACCTCGGCAGAGATCGCTTCCGAGCTCGGCACCTTCCCCGGCTACAAGAAGAACGCCGCGCACATGCTGCGCGTCATCCGTAACCACCGCCGCGCCGCGCACGGCCAATCGAACGGCTATGAGGCGCTCAGCGTCAACCCTGTGCCGCTCGACCTCGTCTCCTGCCCGCAAGCCGACATCGTCAGCCACGCCCAGGCGGCCTGGGATGCGGCGCTCGAGCTCGGCGAGAAGCACGGCTATCGCAACGCCCAGACCACCGTCATCGCGCCGACCGGCACGATCGGCCTCGTCATGGATTGCGACACCACCGGCATCGAACCGGACTTCGCGCTGGTGAAGTTCAAGAAGCTCGCCGGCGGCGGCTACTTCAAGATCATCAACCGCGCGGTCCCCGCAGCGCTGCGCGCGCTCGGCTATCGCGAGAGCGAGATCGCGGAGATCGAGGCCTACGCCGTCGGCCACGGCTCGCTTTCCAACGCGCCCGGCATCAACGCCTCGACCCTGAAGGCCAAGGGCTTCACCGATGAGGCCATTGCCAAGGTCGAAAAGGCGCTGCCGACCGCCTTCGACATCAAGTTCGCCTTCAACAAGTGGACCTTTGGCGAGGACTTCATCCGCGACCAGCTCGGCATCGGTGCCGAGGCGATCGCAGCCCCCGGCTTCGACCTGCTCCAGGCCGTCGGCTTCACCCGACGCGAGATCGAGGCGGCCAACGTCCACATCTGCGGCGCGATGACGGTGGAAGGTGCCCCGCACCTCAAGGCCGAGCACTATCCGGTGTTCGACTGCGCCAATCCCTGCGGCAAGATCGGCAAGCGCTATCTGTCGGTCGAGAGCCACATCCGCATGATGGCGGCGGCGCAGCCCTTCATCTCGGGCGCGATCTCCAAGACCATCAACATGCCGAACGACGCCACGGTGGAGGACTGCAAGTCCGCCTACATGCTGTCGTGGAAGCTCGCCCTGAAGGCCAACGCACTCTATCGCGACGGCTCGAAGCTCAGCCAGCCGCTCAACTCGCAGCTCATCAGCGATGATGAGGACGAGGACGATGCGGTCGAGACCCTCTACGAGAAGCCGATGGCGGCGCGCGCCGCCCAGGTCTCGGAGAAGATCGTCGAGAAGCTCGTCGAGCGCATCATCGTGATGCGCGAGCGCGAGAAGATGCCGGATCGCCGCAAGGGCTATACCCAGAAGGCGGTCGTCGGCGGCCACAAGGTCTATCTGCGCACCGGCGAGTATGACGACGGCCGTCTCGGCGAGATCTTCATCGACATGCACAAGGAAGGCGCGGCGCTCCGCTCCTTCATCAACAACTTCGCCATCGCGGTGTCGCTCGGCCTGCAATACGGCGTGCCGCTGGACGAATATGTCGACGCCTTCACCTTCACCCGCTTCGAGCCGGCGGGCCCCGTGCAGGGCAACGACAGCATCAAGTACGCGACCTCGATCCTCGACTACGTCTTCCGCGAGCTCGCGGTGAGCTACCTCTCCCGCTTCGACCTCGCCCATGTCGATCCCAACGAGACGGGTTTTGACGCGCTCGGCAAGGGCGTCGAGGAAGGCAAGGAGCCGGACGAGGACGGCGGCCACCACGCCACCAAGCTGGTCTCGCGCGGCCTCACCCGCTCGCGCACGGACAACCTCGTTGTGATGCGCGGCGGCTCGACCGCGGTCTCGCAAGGCAACGATGGCGCGCCATCAGGCGGCAGCCGCGTCACGGCCCTCGCCGCGCACGGCACGAGTGCCCGCGCCGGCGATGCCATCGAAGGCGCCGTCGCCCTGAAGCAGGAAGCCCAGCACGATCTGTCTCCGACGGAGAAGCTCGAAGCGCTGCAGTGGAGCAAGGCCGGCAGCGCTGCGGTTGCAGCGCCCACCAAGGCCGAGCGCCGCGCGGAAGCCAAGGCCAAGGGCTACGAAGGCGAGATGTGCTCGGAGTGCGGCAACTTCACGCTGGTGCGGAATGGGACCTGCATGAAGTGCGATACTTGCGGGAGCACGACGGGGTGTTCGTGAGGAAAACCACTAGCCATGAAGGCCGCTCGGAAGAGCGGCCTTTTTCTTAAGCGTCCAAACCAATGACATTTGAATTCCAGGTCCCCACTCCAAACGGGAAAATGACATTCCGGATCGATACCGGGACATCTCTTTTATTTGTCGGGGCAAACGGCGGCGGCAAAACGCGACTTGCAGTCTTGATTGAAGAAGAGCTGGGGAAGCAGGCACATCGAATCTCCGCGCATCGCGCTCTATCGCTCAATCCATCGGTCGCCAAGGTTACAGAACAGCGCGCCCTTGACGCTCTCCGAATAGGGACCACTGGCGAGCGATTCCGGGTCGACAATCGAACTATCGCGCGGTGGGACAGCAAGGCCGCCACGATCCTGCTCGACGACTATGACTATCTGCTGCAGGCACTTTTCGCCGATCAGATAAGCATCTCGCTGACTGCCTACAAAAACGCACGCGACGGAAACTACCAATCCGTGAGGCCCACAAAATTCGACCAACTGAGGGACATATGGGATCGGGTCGTTTCCAATCGAACGCTCGACATTGGCAGCGACAGCATAGAGGTCATTACTCAATATGGCAGCTATCCCGCGGCTGAAATGAGCGACGGCGAACGGGCTATCTTCTATCTAATAGGCCAGACGCTGATGGCCGCCACTAACAGCCTCATTATTTTCGATGAACCCGAGCTTCACATACACCGCTCAATAATGTCACGACTGTGGGATGAATTAGAAGCAGCACGACCCGATTGCGCCATCGTAATAATCTCGCACGACCTTGAGTTCATTGCCGCTAGAGAGGGCAGCAAGTACGTAATTCGCAGCTATGATCCGCGCAAAATGTGGACGATCGAGGCCGTCCCAGAACAGGTGGGCTTCCCGGAAGACATAACGACTCTGATCCTCGGCAGTCCAAAGCCAATTCTATTTGTTGAAGGGAGTGGTGAAAGTCTTGATCGCGCAATCTACCGAGCATGCTATCCCAATTGGACCATCATCCCTCGGGGCTCGTGCGAAGAAGTAGTGCACGCCGTTGTCACAATGAGGGCCAACGGGACTCTCACCGGCATTACGTGCGCCGGTATCGTTGATGCTGATGCCTACGAGCCGAGCGAGATCGAATTCCTCAGGAGCAAGGGAATTGCGGTGCTACCGGTATCGGAGGTTGAAAACCTGTTCCTGTTGCCGACAGTCATAGAAGCGATCGCAAGAGTTGAGGGCTTTGATGACGCCGCGCTCTCCACAAAAGTCGCCGACGTTTTGAATGAGCTTTTCGAACACGCGAAGCGTCCCGAAAATCAGCTGCCCGCCGTCATGCGCTATTGTCGTCGTAGAATCGACCGAACGCTCAAGAAGCTAGATCTGAACTCGGCCAAAGATATTTCGACACTCATATCTGAATACTCAAGCAGCACCAGCAGCCTAGACATCTCTAGATTGGCAGCATTAGCTACCAAGAGCATCCAGACAGCCATTGCCGATAGAAATGCAGTCGAACTGCTAAAGTGGTACGACAACAAAGGCGTTCTCGCACTCGCCTCAAAGGCGAAGGGCACAACGAAGATTCAGTTCGAGCAGTGGGTCTTGCGGGCGCTGCGCAACAACTCAGCTCCTGACGTCACGGCGGCCATTCGGCATTCATTGCCATCCGTTTCAGCTAGCTGAAAGGTAGCTCGTTGGCCCCTGACAGCGCATCATTCGACAAACGATGAGGCGCTCTAATTTGCTACGCTTCTATATGACGAAATGAACGGCAATGGTACGGCAGATCGTACCGCTGTGGCGACGGAAGCCGCTCGCTTGTTACGGTGACAGTGCACTAAATTTCTTCGCTATGCCGGATCGGCTATTTCGACTAACTTTTGCATGTGCCCCTGATTAAGTGCACACCGCATTCCTCCGAATTGCCTTTGCGGTCGAGCCCTTCCCCCCTAAACTCCAGACCCCACCGGCAACGGTTCCGACGGGCCCGGCAGCAGCGGAGTAGACTCATGCCCAAACCGGAAAGCTTCCCGATGGAGAAGATCTTCGTTCCCACGAAGCAGAAGAAAACACTCAGGCCCGAGACCGTCGCGGAGATCGCGGAAAGCATGCTGGAGATCGGACAACAGGAGCCCATTTCCATCAGGCGCGACGGAGACCGCCTCGTCCTGGTCGAGGGACTGCATCGGCTCGAGGCCTGCAAGGCGCTCGGCGAGACGACCATTCTCGGCGTCCTGGTCCCGGCCGAGGTTGCTCAGTACAGGCCGCAGCTCGCCGAGCGACCCGAAGTCGAGGCCGAGCGCATCAAGATGGCGCGATTGAAACAGTTGCGCCTGGAGAAGGAAGCCGCAGAGGCATCGACTGCTGGCTTGAAGAGCGCTGGCGCAACGGAAGTGTCGCGCATCCGTCCGGCGAAAGGCGTCCGCGACAATGCGAAGGCATCAGCGGGCCGGATTGCGAAATCGAAGCCGAAAACATTGTCGGACTGGATCACGCAGCAGAAGGGCAGCGGCGGCCGTTATTGATTTTGGGCGCCGTCATTCCGGGGCGCGCCCGCTTGGGCGCGAGCCCGGAATCCATCGGACGGCACGACGCGTGGCGCAATGGATTCCGGGTTCGCGCTTCGCGCGCCCCGGAATCACGGTCGTTACAGTAACAGTGCGTAGGGTGGATTAGCGAAGCGTAATCCACCTTCTCTCCTTCATCGGCTACGCAGTGGTGGGTTACGCCTGCGGCTAACCCACCCTACGAAGTAGCCGAAATTCGCCGATTGCGGCTATTCCCGCGAAAGCGACCGCAATCCTCTCACGCCGCCTTCGCCTGCTCCGGCGAGGACGTCTCCATCGCGCGCATGTAGAGGTCGAGCAGGCTTTCGCGCTCGTCGCGCTCGTTCTTGTCTTCCTTGCGCAGCTTGATGATCTCCTTGAGGATCTTGACGTCGAAGCCCTCGCCCTTGGCTTCCGCGAAGACTTCCTTCTTCTGTTCGCTCAACTCCTGCATTTCGCTGTCGAGGTTCTCGATCCGCTCGACGAAGGAACGGATCTTGCCGCCGGGAATGGTGATGTCGGACATGGTGCCTCTTTGCTGACTGAGGTCGCGAAAATGACCGCAAAGAAATGACCAATGTCTTAACCTCGCAAGCCGCGTGTTGCCCGCCGATGAACGGCGAGAGCCGTTCCATGCCCAAGCTTCGCTTCGATAAGGGTGCCACTCCTAAACAAGTGAGCGAGTCTGAATCCGTTCGCTCGGCGAAGTCTTCCTCGAATGGCTCTCGCCTGCACACGGGTTGCGCTGGATCGATTTCGGCTGCGGCAACGGCGCGGCGAGAGATTGCGCCTCGTCCAGTCGCGCCACTAACGCCCCGCCCCACTCCCCCGCCCGCCATAATTTTTCCTCGCCATACGCGTTGTGTCTGACAGCAGCGAGACCTATCCTTCCCGGAGATCGGACTGCCTCCCATTGACGCCCGACCGGATGGAGAGCGCATCGGTGCCTGACACGAACGATCCCAAACCTGATACCGGCAAGCCGGACGAGGCGCGCGCCGATAGCGGGCTGACGCGGGCCTATGACCGGATCAAGAGCGCAGAGGAAGACCTTGCGCGGCTGGACCGGCTGGTTTCCGGAATGGAACGCAACAGCGAAGCTCCGCGGACCTCGCACGCCAGCGCCGCCGCGACGGCAGCTGCCACTTCCGGAGACAAGACGCCGCCGCCGGACGCCAAGGTTCTAAACACCAAGCCTCGCGAGCAAGGCCTGAAGGGAGACCGGGCCATGATGCGCGCTTTGATCATTCTCGTGCTGGCCATCGGCCTGCTCGGTGCCGCCGTCGCTTCGCAGTATGGCGATGAGGCCACATCGATCGGCAAGTCGATCATGGCGCTATGGGCTCCGCCGGCCGCGAGCGTGCCCCCGCAGGCGTCAGCGCCGGACAATCCGGCGCAGCCGCCGGTCGTGCTGCTGGCTGCTGCAGGCGACTCGAGCCCGGTGCCCGCCCCGCCGCCTGATGCCAAGGACATCGAAAGCCCGCCAAAACCTGCCGCTGCGGCGCCTGAGCCGCCATCGCCGGAGCTCGCGCAATCGCTCAAGGCCATCACGAGCGAGCTTGCGAGCATCAGCGGCAAGCTCGAGCAGCTGAAGAGCAGCAACGAGCAGACCCTGCGCGAGCAGGCCGCCACCATCCAACAGCTCAAGGCGGCGCAGGAGAAGGATGCGGCGGACAATGCGCGCCTCGCCGCGCAGGTCCAGGCGCTGCAATCGCAACTGGGCGTGTCATCGGCGGCATCCGCCCCTGCAGCCCCCAAGCCGGTCGTGCGCAGCGCGGTGAACAATGATGCGGCCGCGCATCCCCGCCCACGCGTACCGGCGGCCGAACCCCGACGGCCCAGACCGCCGCCGCGAGGCCCTTGGATGCCGCCCTATATGGCCGATCCCTATTACGGAGATCCGGATTGGTGAGCCGACAAGGCGCCGGCTAGTTTTCCCAACGCACGATTGATCGAAGTCCGAGGCGGCTGCGGCTACGGCTCGCCTGCGTTAATCGCGCAAGTCTACCGTCCGGCCGAGTGAAGGTCCTCTGCAGCGCCGTCGAATGCGTTCTGACTCTCGGCGGCCCCGCCCTGCTCCCCATCCGCAGCCAGCTGGCGTTTGCCGACACCGACGATATCGTGCACCAGCCCGAGTTTCCCCAGCCCGAGGATGATCAGCCCGTTGATGTCGATCTCGTACCAGGCATGCGAGAGATAGGCGTCGCGCGGAAAGCGGTGATGATTGTTGTGCAGGCCTTCGCCGAAGGTGAGGAGCGAGGTCACCAGCTCGTTGGTGGTGCCGTCATGGGTCTCGAAGCGGCGGTAGCCCCAGCGGCCGTCGCTGTGGCAGACCGAGTTCACCAGCGAGGTCGCCATGGTCATGAGGTAGCTGCGGAACAGGCCGGAGAACAACACGCAGCCGATCATCGTGTGCACGCCGCCGAACACATAGCCGATGGCGCCGGGAATGATCACGGCCGACAGTGCGACCCAGTACCAGCGCGTCCTGGTGAAGAACATCGCGATCGGGTCGGCCAGGATGTCCCTTGCGTAATAGGCGCCGTCGGTGGTCTCGCGGTCCCACACCCAGCCGCCATGGGCATGCATCATGCCCTTGCGGAAGCTGACATGGCTGTTGCCGCTGCCGTCATAGTAAGGACTGTGGACGTCGCCGGGCTTGTCGGAATGCAGGTGGTGGCGGCGGTGGTTGCTCACCCATTTCAGGATCGAGCCCTGCACCGTCATCGTGGCGATGGCGGCGAGGATCGTCCGCATCACCGGCCCGCAGCGAAAGCTGCGGTGCACGAAATAGCGATGCATGAAGCCGATGCCGACCGTGGTCAGCGCGAACATGCCGGCGAAGACCGAAATCTCCACCCAGCCGATGCCTTGCGTGAACACCCAGATCAGCGCCGCGATCGAGCCCCCGACCAGGAAGCCGAACCCGATATAGGAATCGAGAAATTTGGCATCGACCAGCGGTCCCTCGACGACCACGCCCGGTGGCAGTTTCGCCGCCTCAGCCTGCTCCGGCGCGACGCTTTCGATGACGGTCATTCCAGTCGGTCCATTGACGCAAAATTAACGCTTCTGCAGCGCACCGTACAGCCACGGGTTGTCTCTCGCAAGGACGCGATCGACCGTAGAAGTGCGGAGCTGCGTGCAGTCAACGCGAAAAGCGCCTGATTTCCAGGCGTCGCCGATCGCGTTAACCAAGGCCAACTCTGCGTGGATCGCACTTTCGAAACGGCATGGCAAAGACAAGCAGACGCCTCCGCTCTCGCCTTCGCAAGCTCCGGAGTGGCGCCCGGTGGATGCGCAAGATCGTCAAGCGATCACCGCGGATGGTCCGGATCGCGGGCGGCGTCGCCATGCTGCTCGCGGCCGTCATGCTCGTGAACATCGTCACTCAGATCATCCGCAAGCCGACCGAGCTGTTCGCCCTCGTCGGCCACGCGCTCGACAAGGAGCCGGAAGAGACCTGGGCGAGTTACGGGCCGCTGTTCCGCAAACATTCGACCGCTGCGATCACGCCGGAATTGCTGGCCGCGCTGGCGCAGGTCGAGAGTTCGGGCAATCCGGTGGCGCGCACCTATTGGCGCTGGCGCTGGAGGCTCAATCCGCTCGCGATCTACCGCCCCGCCTCGAGCGCCGTCGGCCTCTTCCAGATGACCAATCCGGCCTTCGCCGAAGCCGCACGGTTCTGTGTCCGCGACAACGCCGTCGCGGCCACCGGATGCGGCTTCACGGGTTTCTACATTCGCACGATCCCGAGCCATGCCATCGAGCTGGCATCGGTGTATCTCGACCGGCAAGTGGCGATGGTTCTCGCCCTCGCCGGCGATGCCAAGCCAGGTGCGCAGCAGAAGCAGGACCTGGCCGCCTTCATCCATCTCTGCGGCGCCCGCCCCGCCACATCATATGCCCGCCGCAAGTTCCAGATGATATCAGGCGAGCGTTGCGGCGATCATCTGGTTGCCGGCTACATCGCGCGCGTCAACGCAATGAAGCGGCAGTTTCGACGGCTTGCTGCGGATGAGAGCGATTAGACTGTCGCAGGGCGTAGGATGGGTGGAGCGACCTGTCCGCCCTGGCTCACGGAGCAAAGGCGGAAGCGATACCCATCGACGCTACGCGCGACGACGGGTTTCGCAGGCACTCTACCCATCCTACGAACTCCCCCTACGCCCACTTCACCGTATTTCGTTCAACGACACGTGGGCTGCGATCCCGCTCAACTTGGATTCTTGGGGCGCTGGCTCATCATCTGAAAACGGGCCTACCGAGCCTTCAGTCATTCTGCGCTTGACCTGTTCGCAGGTCTTGCGGACGTCTTCAGTAAACATCGCGCATTCTTCGATGCGCTTGAAGATCTTGCGTCCCTCTTCACGATAGCCCGCCGCCGTTTCGCGCATGAAGGCGATTGCGTCGTGAACCTGGGCCGTCAGCGCCTCGCACTTCCGCGCGGCGTCGATCAACTCCGCGCCCATGGCCTCGATCTCTTTCGCCGCAAACTCATAGTCGCGAATGACTGCCTCTGCACTGAGCGCGCCGACGCGAGACACTCCCTCGGTATGTTCGACATAATCGGGCAGAGAAAGGGAAGCGATCGGGCTGTCCGTGACTCCCGAAGCAATATCCGCCTCGAGTTGAAGGAGGTTCACGCCTTCGCGTCTGTGCAATACTTCAACACTTGCCATGGATTGATCCTCTCAATACGCGCCCCGGACCCCTAACAATATTTTGTTTATTACGGGGACAACCGACGTTCTACTCCGATCTATCCTTGACAGTCTTAGGTTTGCCATTTTCTCCCGCCGCTGGCGGCGCACGCAAAGATGGTTGAATCGCGGGCTTCAACCTGGGCGAAGACTGGCGCTTTTTGGCAAGAAATTCACAGGGGTAAGCGACGAACGAGCCCGGTCGATCGGCGTGATCGGGCCCAGATCGAGCCAACCGGTCGGGGGTTGACGCCGCGAGCTCAACGCGGCGTCCGTCGCCGGCCCATCACCATTTGCCGCGGAGCGTGATGCTATTCACCACCAATACGGCCAACGCCATCCCTCATAGCGAACATAAGACGGCACCAGCGGCGGGCCATAGGGATCGACCTTGTCGTCTTCCGGGCGATAACGATAGCGCGGAACGATGTTGTAATCCCACGGCGTCGGCCGCAGGACGGGCGCCGTGACGATCAGCCTCTCCTGTGGCGCGCGAACCACTTGCTTCCGAGGCTTTGCCTCGACAGCCGATGTCGCAAGGCTCCCCGCTACCAGAGCCGTCCCGAGCGCATAGGCGATGGTCATTTTCTTCATTGCATCGGTCTCCTTGCCGCCAGAGTGCAAAACGATGCAAGCCAAGGCAAGCGGATTTGTTTTCGACTTCGCCCGAATTGAACGCCGATGCTTCCAATGATGGCGCCTGCGGCCGCGGCACTTTCTCGTGTCCCAGACGCGCCGCAGCGCGCAGCGGTGCGGCGCCGAGCCGGGACCCAGCAAGCTGCACGGCCGGAGTTTTCGACGGAACGTCAGTTCATGTGGAGACAGAGCCGTGATCTCGCCGCTGATGATGCGAGCGACATCCCCCGCCTACGCCCGCGCGCGGCGCACCGCCTCCTCCAGCTTCATTCGCTGCGTGTCCCAGCGGTTCTGCTCGGCCTCCGCACGCTCATCCAGCGCAGCGCGCTCGGCCTCGATCGCCTCCGTCCGCGCCTCGTGCTCCCGCCTCGCTTTGTCCAGCGCGGCTTGCGCGCTCGCAACGGCCTTCTCCCGGCGTGCGCGCTCCGTGGCGCGGGCGGCCTCCTCTTTCCTGCGCTCGGCTTCGCGCCGCCGCTCTTCCTTCGCGAACGCCGCGGCGGCCTTGCGTGCGGCCTGATCGTCGCTCTTGCGCGGCGGCGCCTTTGCGGGCGATTTCTTCGGCGCCTTCGCAGCATGCTTCTTCGGCTTGCGCTTGGGTCCCGCGCCATCCTCGGCGAGGTCGGTCGGCAGCTCCGCGCTTTCGGTGAACGCGCCATTCGAACCGACCGGGCGCCTCAGCACCACGCCGGGCTTCTCCATGGTCGCAGCGACGATGTCGGGGTCGTCGGTCTCCTTCGCAACGCCCTGATGGAACAGATTGGAGCTGGCGCCCCAGGCCTCGAGCGCCGCCTTCATCGAGGGCGCGGCGATCGCCTGATCGTAGAAGCCGAGCGAGGTCTGGTAGGTCTTCAGTTTTCGCTTGAGTGCTTTCGGCATGTCGCTCCGGCGCCCTTCGACGCACAAGCCCGCTGTCGCACCGGCGCCACCATGCCAATATGCCCCATGTTTGCCCGACGAGTCAAACGCGATTCGGGATCGCCGAAGTCGATTGGGGCCGTAAAACCCACTCCTCCATTTCTGAATTTAAGAATCGAGGAATATCAACGGGTTCCCTACTGTGCATGGGGTTGTTTTTAACCCCAGCATATTTTTGGCCCGCAAAGCTCAAGCATCGTCCGGCTCGAGCAGCGCGTCATAACCGCGCTCGCTGAACGCCAACAGACAAAATCCGTGGCCGAACGGATCGGCGAGCATGGCGATCCGCCCATAAGGCGCATCGCTTGCGGCGACCTCGAGGATCGCGCCGGCGCGCAGCGCGCGCTCGACGGCGGCATCGACGTCATCGACGACGATGTCGATATGCACCGGCGTCCAGTGCCGCTCATAGCGGCGGCGATCGCCACCGGCGCCCACCGTGCCGGCCTGTTTGGCCAGGAGATAAACCGGCGCCGGCCATCCCTTCAGCTCGACGAAATCGGTGCCGAAGCGACGACCGACGGTGAGGCCGAACGCTTCCGTGTAGAACGTCGTGGCAGCAGTCACGTCAGGGACGTCGATGTTGAGCAGGAAGGACATGGGCACAGCCTAGCCCGGATGGAGCACAGCGCAATCCGGGATGGTGCCGCACCTGGCGGTCGAGGCTGCGCGGTAACGCTAACGCCCGTTCCGTTTTCGGAACAAACTATTTTCTTATCGCTGTCGCAAATCTATGTAAGGTGAGGGCTGCCGGGCAGGCGTTTTCAGTGCGCATCGATTTTCTCGTCCCGGGGCTGGCTTGCAGGGTTACCTGTTCGATTGCATCACAGCTTTGAGACTTCAGCGGCCGCCCACGGGGCGGCCCTCTTATTTCAGCGCGCCGCGACGCATCGGCGTCTATCGCTGCCGCTGCGCCAAATAGAACCCGCACAGCACCGTCACGAGGCCCGCCGTCTGCAGCGTCGTCGGCGGCTCGCCGAGCAGGATCCAGCCGACCAGCAGCGTCAGCGCCGGCACGATCGCGGGAAACACCGCGGCGCGGGCGACGCCAAGGCGCTGCACCGAGACGGCGAACAGATACAGCGCGGCGGGCCCTGCGAGCACGCCCTGCGCCAGCGCCTGAATCGCGTTCTCGCTGAGGCCGATCGCCGCGATGCGAGCTAGCCCCTCGGTTGCGAGATAGATCGGCAGCAGCAGCAGCGACAGCACGTTGATGACGAGCGCGGCCGACACGGCGGAGACACGCCAATGGCGCAGCAATGTGCCGAAGCCGGCGAACATGAAGCCGGTGAGCACGAAGATCAGGTCGCCCAGCACGCCGTCGGCGCCGATATGGCCGATCGATTCCGCGCCGATCACGCCGAGACCGCCGACGATGACGAGCGCACCGGCAAGGCGCGAGGCGGAGATCTTTTCCTTCAGGAACAGGGCTGCGAGCAGCAGGCCGCCGAGCGTCGCGCTGGAAGGCTGGATCACGCTGCCATGACCGAGCGGCACGAACAGGAAGCCGGTGTAGGAGATCAACGCCATCACCGGGCCGCCCAGCACCATCAGCGCAAGGCCCCTGCCCCAGCCGATGCCGCAGAGATCGGAGATGCCGGCGCGAAAGACCAGCGGCAGGAAGGCGACTCCCGACCAGACATAGCGATGCACGAGCAGGTCGACCGGCGTGAAGCCGAGCTTCAGCCCGTGCCGCGTGGCCGCAAAGCCGAGCGCCCAGAACAGCGCCGCCGCCAGCCCGCAGACGACGCCGAGCACCGCCGGGCTTGCGTCGTTCTTCTCGATGAGAGCGTCAGCGCCGCTCGTCCGCTGATCCATGGGAGAAGCATTATGTCAGCGGGCGAGATGCCTCAACCCACACGGCTGCAAGGCTGGCACGCAGCGGCAAAGGCGAGCTCCTGTTGCGTCACGCCTCCTCCCCGAACACCATGCGCCATCCCTTGCGCGTGTCCATGTATTCGCGCACCTCGCGGATCCTGTCGCCGGCAACAGTGAACACGAAGCAATAGTCGTTCTCGTAAGGCGCTCCGCCGGGAAGCGTGGCGCGCATCCGCTCCTCCACGATCACCCTGTCGCCGTCGGCATGGACGCCAACAAACGCGATGTCGATGTTCGAGAACAGCTTGTGCATCTCCTGCGCGATGAAACGCGCAATCTGCGGCGCGCCGATCATGTGGTCGGTGTGATCGAGCGCGACGGCAGTCGCGTTGCCCTTCGGTGCGATCCATTCGGCATCATCGGTGAACACGGCGGCGATGCATGCAGCATCGCGCGAGGCAAAAGTCTTCCAGGCATTGAGGACGATCTCTTTGGGGCTGGTCACGAGGCGGCTCCGCGGCTTGATTGAATCGAGAGCCGCCTTCTAGGCCGTGGGGCGCCGTGCCGCTCGCCACAATCGGACTCGGTCATTCCGCAGCCCTTCCCTCCGGACGCCTCCGCGCTATCATGCGAACATGCTGAGCTTTGCGACCTGCAACGCCGCGCGCCTGCGCCGCGATCCCCGCTATGACGGACGCTTCTTCACGGCGGTGAAGACCACGGGAATCTATTGCCGCCCAGTGTGCCCGGCCAAGCAGCCGTTGACGCGCAACGTCAGCTATTATCCGACGGCGGCCGCGGCGGAAGCCGCAGGCTTCCGGCCTTGCCTGCGCTGCCGTCCCGAGACGGCACCGTTCTGCCCGGCTTGGAACGGCACACGATCCACGGTCGCGCGTGCGGTGAAGCTGATCAATGACGGCGCGCTCGACCAGGATTCTGTGGTGACGCTGGCGCTGCGGCTCGGCATCTCCTCACGTCATCTGGCGCGGTTGTTCGAGCGGCATGTCGGCGCGACGCCTCAGCAGCTCGCCAAGACGGTGCGCGTGCAGCGCGCGAAGCGCCTGCTCGATGCCGGCGACCGCACCATGACAGAGATCGCATTCCAAGCCGGCTTCGGCAGCCTGCGCCGCTTCAACGCCGCATTCGCCGAACTCTACGGCCGCTCGCCCTCGAGCCTGCGCGCACGGCGCACTTCATCCGGTCTGCGCGCGCGAGAAGATCGAACTTCGATGTCAGTGACTACGTAGGCGGCGGATCGCGCGTTGCGAGACCCGCCACCCGTGTTGCGATATCAGCTCAGCGGGCGGCGCCCGTCGTGACGTCGGCAGTCTTGAGGTTGCGGGACCCCAGCACCTTCAGCTGGTGCGCGGTCGCAACCGTCGTGGGTGCGGTGACCTGCTGCTCGACATGGCCCGCGCCGAGCACACGAACCTGCAACGGAGAGACCGGAAATCCATTGGCCTCATAGGTCGGCAGCTCCGCGGCAAAAGCCGAAGTAGCGCCCGCGATAGTCAGGATGGTTGCGGCGATCGTCAAAGTCTTCTTGTTCATTGGGGATGCTCCTGATGGAAGATGCGGAGCAGATCTAAGCCCGATTTGCTGCGTTGCGACATGCTTTGCTGCATTGCAATAACGCGCGTGGCGCATGGCGATATGTTTAACGCGAACAAAGCCTTGACCGAATCGCGCCGGCCGCGACATGGCGCTTTTATGGGCGGTGGTCAGCCGCCAAGCACATTGCCCCAGCCATCGAATAGATAAGTCTTCCAAGCCACGGTTCCATCCGCGCGCGGCCGGCTGGCCCGCCGGTAGTCGTCGGCCTGATCGGCGGTCCAGGTGATGATCGCGTCGGACACGCGATCATGCAGAATAGCGGGCTCGGTGGGGTCGAAGGCGTCCATGGGCCGAAGCGAGGAATGCGTGCTCATAGGCCGATCAACGCTTGGCCCCGCACAAAGTTGCCGAGGCATCTTCCATGACGCCTTCGTCAACCTCGATCGCAGAAGCCTCTTTGTCCGCTACTTCAATGCGGTCGCGAGCGATTGCAATTTCTCAACGAGATTGGTGCCGAGCGCATAGAGGATTTCGATGATCGCGAGCGCGATGCCCGCCGCGATCAGACCATATTCGATTGCGGTAGCGCCGGATTCATCGGCAAGGAATTCAGCCCATTTGCATTTCAACGTCACGGACGCGTCCTTCTCAATTCTACCGGAAATTGCCGGCGTCGGAGCAAGGCACGTCTCAATCCAAGATTGAGTAAACACGTGTCGTTCAATTTGATCTGAATTGAGGCGTTGCATCTGCAGATATTTTCCAAGGGTTTACATCTTTGGAACCGTTTGGGAACTCGCGTTGCAACTTCGCAACACCCTTTCCGAAAAACCTATTTCCGGAGAATACGCCATTGCGCTGCCATACCGTTCTCCGAACAATTGACGTGCTGCGTGCCTTTCCGTGCAAGTCTTGGTTGTTTGCATCATCGCTGTTCGAACCGGACTGGTTCGGACGGTACTGTTTGGAGGCAGGGATCATGAATGATCGGCGGTCTCTTCTGGTGGCTGTCTCGTGCCCCTTGGCCATTCTCGCCGGCTGGCTGTTGCTCTCATTGTCGGCTTACGCGCCTGCCCTGATCGAAAACAGCGGTGCCAATGCGGCCGCTGTCACGCCCGCGAAGGATCTCAGCCGGCTCGAGCTTGCCGACGTGCCCCGCGCCGCGACCATCGAGGACGGCATTACCCTGACGGCCGACATCGCTGCCGCCGCAGCGATCCCGGCAACGGTTGAAGCGGCCGCACCGGAGGTGCCCGGCCCCGCCGTCAAGCTGGCGTCGGCCGATACCGCGGTGATCCTGCCGGCGGAGCCGCCGCCGGCGCCTCAAATTTCACCTGAGCCGGCGCCCGTCGTCGCCGAGGCCCCGCCAGCGCCGGCGCCAGAGCCCGTCAAGCTCGCATCGGCCGATCCCACCGAGATCGTGACCACGGACGCATTGTCGCCTGCGACGATCGCGAGCGGATCCGCCCCGGTTGCAGCAAGCAAGCCATCGCCGCCTGCCGACACCGTTGCCGTGCTCGACGAATGCTTCGTGATGGACGCCTGCATCGACCGTTATCTCTGGGCGCTGTATGAGCGCACCGCCAAGGAAGACTCGATGAAGGTGGTGGAGCGCCGCCCCGTCACCGTCAAGCGCAAGGGCAAGACGGTGACCGTGATGCGCAGCTTCACCAAGCTCGTCGACCAGGATTTCACCTGGAAGGATCCGAAGGCGGCCGAGCGCGCCGGCATGTCGATGATGGACTACGTCATCGGCGGCATGGACAAGAGTTTCAAGCGAAAGCTGTTTCGCACGCTGCTCGCCGCCGAGGCCGCCGGCCTTTCACCCGGCATCACCAGCGCGTTCCGGGACGACTATCGTCAGTCGATCGCGAGCGGCCTGAAGGCTGCCTCCAACCGCTCGTATCACGGCGGCAGCACGCGCGGCGGCTACGGCCACGGCATGGCCGCCGACATCGTCAGCACCCAGGGCAACAACCGGGCGCAACGTTGGGTCTCGACCGAGATACTGTGGAAGTGGGTCGACGCCAACGGCAAGGCCTATGGCATCGGCCGGCCCTATCTCGGGCGCGATCCGCCGCATGTCGGCCCGATCGACGGTCAGGAATACGTCTCGCGCCGGGGCACGGCCGACCGCAAGGAAGCCAGCGTCAAGCCGAAGAAGACGCATGCTGTAGCCCATGCCAAGCCGCCCAAAACGCAGGCCGCGCGCGGCGAGCAGAAGAGTCCGGCAAAGCCGCAGAAGGCGGCACAATCGGCCGGCAAGCGCGCGACCTGACCGGTTACGGCTTGCTGGCTGGCAGCGGCACGAGGCGCATCTCGGCGGTGCCGGCCTCCTGCGTGCGCACCAGCACGGCAAAGATCGTCTTCACCGCGAGCTGCACCGCCACGTCCGTCGCCTCGCCCTTGGCCAGATGCGCTGCGATCAGACCGGTGAGAAGGTCGCCGGTGCCATAGGGTCGGATCGGCAGACGCGACGTCGCGAAGCGCGACAGATGGCCGTCGGCGCAGAGGATCGTTTCCAGCTGCCCTTCCGCCGTGTCCGCGAGCGTGCAGCCGGTGGCGACGACGTCGCTGTGGCGCCCTCTCGCAAGCGCCGCGCAGGCCGCGCGCAGATCCTGCGCATCGGCGATCGAGAGGCCCGCAAGCAGCTCGAGCTCGAACCGGTTCGGTGTGGTCAGGTTCGCAGCCGGCAGCAGCCGATGCCGGACCACATCCAGAATTCCGTCGGCGACATAGACGCGGCCGTCGTCCCCGATCACGGGATCGCAGAGATAGACGAGCTTCGGATTGTGCACCAACGCTCGCTCGACGAAGTCGGCGACGACGGCGGCATTGCCGGGCGAGCCGAGATAGCCGGTGACGAGCACGGCAGCTTCGTCGACAAGGCCGCGCTCCTCGACACCCCTCAGGAGATCGGCGACCAGCTCG
This sequence comes from Bradyrhizobium daqingense, assembly GCF_021044685.1. Classification (NCBI taxonomy): domain Bacteria; kingdom Pseudomonadati; phylum Pseudomonadota; class Alphaproteobacteria; order Hyphomicrobiales; family Nitrobacteraceae; genus Bradyrhizobium; species Bradyrhizobium daqingense. Next base: position 4,906,443 of record NZ_CP088014.1, on the reverse strand, counting down.
GTCTCGAGCACCCGCCCGCGCAGGCTCGGGTAGCGCGGATGGTTCGAGAGCAGCGTCGTCGGCACCGCCGCGACGTTCACGCCTTCGGCCTGCACGGCATAGGCAGCCGCGCTGTTGCCGACATGGCCGTGGACCACCTGGCTTTGAATGGAAATGACGAGCATGAAGGAGGTCCGTAAGGTCAATTCTCAGAGGAGGCAAGCGTTACGGCGTCTTGTATTCAAGCCCCGGCCGCAGCGCCTGCATCTTGCGCGCCAGCCGCCGGTGCCCGGTCTCCTCCGATTGCGCCAATCGATCCGCGACCGCGACATGGTCCGCATCGCTCTTGTGCTGATTGAGCTTGGCCTGCCCTTCGACTTGATCCACCACGAGATCGACGACGCGGATCGCAGCCAGCATGCTCTCGCGCTTGCCCGGCTCCATCTGCGCGAGATCCCAGGGCTGTTTCGGCAACCGCGCTTCTGAGACTGCAAGCAGCGCATCGCCGTGTCCGCGGTTCTCGTCGAGCCCGCGCAGGTGCGCCACGCCCGACAGGTGCACCGCTTCATAGAGCCAGGTCGAGACGTTGTCGCGCGAGGCATACCAGTCGTTGGAGACGTAGGCGTCGTCGCCGGCGACGATCAGCAGGAATCGCCTGCTGCCATCGGCCAGCGGCACAAGCGGATTTTTGGCGGTGAAGTGAATCTGCGCGATGGTGCAGCCGCCGCGCTCGGTCAGTACGAACGGCACGTGCGAGGCCCGCGGCCCGCGTTCGTCCGCCGCCACGATCACGCCGAAGCCGCGAGATGCGGCAAATTCCAGCGCGCGCTGCTCCTCGATGCGGAACTGGGGACGGAGGACATGCATGGCGCGGCGCTCGACGATTGGACGATGAATGAGGCGAGGCTACCCCATGATCCCGCGAAATCTGAAGAACAATCGGTCCTCGATGCGCTGAAGATGCTCACATCCGATCTGCCTGGCCAGGATCGGTGTCGTGCTGCTCCACCGTCGCACCTTAAAGAGCGCAGCACCATTCATCGCGTGGCGGCTTCTCCGCCATTGGCGGCCGTCCGCGGAACCTCGCGCCTGTCGCAGGCCCGTCACTCAGTCGTGATACCTGCTCCTGATTAAAGCCATGTTCCGCGTGCTAAACAAACCTACCGCGCGGTATCTTTCGAGCCGCGCCATGCCCGAGCTCGCCATGACATCCGCCTTCAATGCTTATGCGGCACTTGCTGTCGCCATCGTCTTCGAGGTCACCGCCTCCGCGTTTCTGCAGCAGTCGGCGCAGTTCACGCGGCCATGGCCGACGCTGGCGATGGTTCTGTTCTACGTCGCCTCGTTCTATGCGCTGTCGGTCGCTATACGCGTCATTCCCCTCAGCATCGCCTATGCGATCTGGGGCGGGGTCGGCATCATCCTGACCGCCACGGTCTCGTTCGTGCTGTTCCATCAGATGCTCGATGCCGCCGCGTTCGTCGGCATCGCGCTGATCGTGTCGGGGGTCGTGATCATCAACCTGTTCTCGGAGACCACGGTGCATTGATGCCGGACAGCCGCTACACCCGCGCCAAGCAGCCTGAGCAGGTGCGGCGCGCTTTGCTCGACCACGCGGCTGCCATCGCGCTGGACCATGGCGTTTCCGGCGTCACGGTGCAGGCGGTCGCGGCGGCGGCCGGTGTTACCAAGGGCGGGCTGTTTCATCATTTCGGGAGCAAGCAGGCGCTGATCGAGGGCCTGTTCGCCGATCTCCTCGCCCGCGTCGATGCCGAGATCGACGCGGCCGTCGAAGCCGATCCCAAGCCGCGCGGCAGCTTCACGCGGGCCTATGTGAATGCGGTGTTCACCGGCAAGGCCTTCGGCTTTGCCTCGCCCTGGGCGGCGCTGTGCATGGTCGTGGTCACCGATCCCTCGCTGCGCCGGCTCTGGAACGACTGGATCAAGGACCGGCTCAAGCGCCATCGCGCCACTGACGCGGCGGCCGATCTTCACGTCGTCCGCCTCGCCGCCGACGGCGCCTGGCTGTCCTATGTCACGACGGGACAGACGCGCATGAGCGCGAACCTGCGTGCCGTGCACGACCGGCTGATCGCGCAGACCTATCGGCGCGGTTAGTGGGACCCGGGACGTCGGCTAGTTTACGCCGGCCGAAGAATCATCGAGGCCGCGATCAAGCCGAGCCCCTATTCAAAAGAGAAAAATCAGATTGCTCCTCAGCGGTCACGCCGCCGACAGCTGCTCGAATTCGGACGGCGCGTAGGCCTTGCCGTCCTGATCGGTGATGACGACCCGCCACCCCTCGCTCGCCCACACCTTCGCCTTGGCCACGATGAGCAACCGGCTCTCGCGGGCGAAACTGTATTTCTCATTGTCGCGTTCTGCGACCATTTTGTAGGCCAATGCGCATCCCCTTGCGTTGCCCTGCTCCCGCCCCTCTCGTGGCAGCCGGCTTTGGCGGCAATTCGCCGGGAGCGTGGCAATTTGGTGCCCTCCGCAGGCCGCACGGCGCTGGCCCGCTCACAGCCGGGTGACCCGGGGTGAGCGCGCCGAACCAGGGACGCGCTTCTGATTGCCGTCGGTGCTCGACTGAGATCTGGCCTGCCCGGCGCCGCTAGTGGACGCGGATCACGTGCGGGCGGCCGAGATCAATCAATCCCTGCACTGCCGAGAGGCGGTCGTCGAGGGCCGCGATGGTGAGCAGCAGATTGTTACGGCGCTCGTCGAGCATGCCCATCTCGGCGCCCGTGAGCTTCGTGCCCGACCGCTCCTTGTGGATTTCTTCGAGAGATTTGCGCAGCCCGGCAATCAGGCCGGACAGCTGCTTGGCCTCCTTGGTCATCGACCGCTTCGCAACGTTATGGCGGCGCGCCTCCGCCTGGCTCTGTCTCATCATCATCCTCCCGTGCCCCGCTGCCCCGAGTGGAATGCTTACAGCTTTGAGTACACATATTACGATCGATGAAATCTGCCCGCGAAGAACTGACTTAAATTGTAAAGGCCTCTCGTAAGAAAAAGCCCGGCGCAATGGCCGGGCTTTGTCTCAGAGCATGACTCTGGAGCTTCGGCTCCGATTCAATCAGAGCCGATAATGCTCTAGTGCTTTTGATGGCCGCCGCCGGGACCACCGGCCGGCGCGCCGCCGCCACGTGGGCCGGCGCTGATGTGCGGAGCGCCGCCACCGCCCGCATGCGGCGCAGGCGCGGCCGCGCGCGACGCCGGCATCTGCGCACGGGCATTCATCGGCGAGCCGTGGCTGACGTTCGGCCGGGCGACCTGCGGCGTTGCGGGCCGTGCAACCGGTGCGGTCGACACACGCGGCGCTTCATGCGCACGCGTCATCGGCTGCGCACGCACGGCGGCGCGGCTTGCAGCATTGTCGCGCATTACGCGCGACTGCGCATCGCGCGGGTCACGGTTCTGCACGGCAGTGCGCTCATTGAGGATGCGCTCGCTGCGTCCGGCGCGGATCCGATCAGCCGTAACCGCATCACGCTTGGTGATGGCGGCAGCGGGCCGGGCCGTCGTGGCGGCATCACGCCGAGAGATTGCAGCCTCTCCTTTGCCGCGCACGCCGCTGCGTTCGAGTGCGATCGCTCCGTCACGCGTCGCAGCGCGACCGATGCGAGCCGCCCGCGGATCAACGGTCATCCGCGTTGCAGAGCGTTGATGCGAGCTCCAGTAATTATTCCAATGAGCGTGGCGGCGATACCAGGGACGTCCGCCATAGTGGCTCGACCAATACGATGTCAGCACGAAGGGAACGACAGGAACGTCAATCACGCCGACATAGTCGGGGAGATAGACGTAATGATTGCGATAGAGGTATTGCAGATATTGCGACGATACCCAGCCGCGATCGTCGGAAAAGCTCACATCGCACCAGGCATTGCCGCGCAGGCAGCCATGGATGTTGACGCGGGCGCCGCCGGGGATGCGATCGACCAGCGGAAAGCCCGTGCCCGGTCCGGCGCGCAGGCCGGTCGAGACGGTGACGATGCCCGGTGCGGCCAGCGCGGCCGTCGGGGCAAGCAGCAATGCGGCAAGTAAAACGCTCTTGAGTCTCATGGCGTGTTCCTCCTCTGCCAGTCGGAACGCGCTGGCGAAACGGGCGTTCCGCCTGAGGTCATCGCATGCGTCGAAAGAGTGAGAACTTAGGCCGCATGCGGTTCAATATTCATTCGCCATTCATCGGCACAGCGCGCAAAAGCGCCGGGCCGTCAGTTTGCTCGCAACATGAAGGCGTCGAAGTACGACGCAAGCCCAGCAAAATCATCGAGCGGCAGCACGTTCGCGACATACTGGTCCGGCCGCACCACGACCAGGCAGCCGGCCTTGCGGTCGATGCCGCGCATTGCAAACACGTCGTTGCCGCTCTTGAGATCCGGGCAGAACATCTTCTCGTAATCGATCAGACCATAGCGCCCCTTGCGCGGGAGCAGCAGAGGCGGCATCGCTTCCACGGCAAGCTGGCGATGATCCTGCTGGAAGACCGCGCGCAGGTCGATCACGCTGTCGATGTCGGCCCCTGAAGGCGTGTGGCGTCTGATCGGCGACTCCCTGGATTCGCCGAGGAAATTGCAGAGAGCGCGTATGGCCGAGCCGGCCGCGGCAGGATTTTCCGCAGGCGAGAACGCGTAGATGCGGAAGCGACCATCAGCCTGCGCCGCGTGGCCGAGATGCACCGGCTTCGCATCTGCCAGCCGGATCACCGGCGCGGAATGGAAGCGGGTGCCGATGACGAGGCCTGCTGCGAGATGCTGATGCGAGGCCGCACCCGTGAGCAGCGACGGACGGTAATGCGTGGCGGTCCCTGCCGTGTAACGCCCATGCCGGACGAAATAGTCCTGTGTCTTCGCCGAATCGGCACCGCCCATCTTGGCAGCCGAGGCGAGAATCCCGGCCCATTCCCGATCGAAGTCGATCAGCTCCTTGGCAACCGCCTGGCGTTCGGCCGAATAGGAATGCAGCAGAGCCGGTGCGCACTGCTTGCGAAGGACGGCGGCGAGCTTCCAGCCGAGATTGAAGGCATCCTGCATCGAGACGTTCATACCCTGTCCCGCCTTCGGGCTATGGGTATGGCAGGCATCGCCGGCGATGAAGATGCGCGGCAGTCGCCCAGCGACCTCGGCCTCCGGCACGTCGTCGAACTTGTCGGTGAGGCGCTGGCCGATCTCGTAGACCGACCACCATGCGATCTCCTTCACGTCCAGCGTATGCGGCTTCAGGATCCGCTGCGCCTTCGCGATCACGTCGTCGGCGGTGATGTTGCGATTGGCGACGCGCTCACCGATGTCGAGCTTGGCGAGCTCGACATAGATGCGGACCATGTAACCGCCCTCGCGCGGAATGATCAGCAGGCTGCCGTCGTTCGCCGACTGGATCAGCGACTTGAAGCGGATGTCCGGGAAGTCGGTCACCGCCAGCACGTCCATCACGCCCCAGGCATGGTTGGCGGAATCGCCGTGCAGCTCGCGGCCGATCGACTTGCGCACCGTGCTGCGCGCGCCGTCGCAGCCGACGACATAGCGCGCCCGGATTGTCTCGACCTTGTTCCCCTCAGCGGCATCGACGCATTCGAGACGCACCGTCACCGCGTGAGCGGCGGCATCAACGGCGGGTTCGACCTGGAGATCGAGCACGCGCCGGTTGTAATACGGCGCGAGCTTGGCCGACGATTTGCGCATGACATCGAGAAATGCGTCGTGGATGCGTGCCTGGTTGAGAATGACATGCGGGAATTCCGACAGCCCGTCCTCGACATCCTGCACCCGTCCACTGCGCACGATGGCCTCAGGCCGCCGCGCGTCCGGCTTCCAGAACGTCGTCTCATTGATCCAGCATGCCTCCTTTTGCACGCGCTCGCTGAAGCCGAAAGCGTGAAACATCTCCAGGGTGCGGCAGGCGATGCCGTCGGCCTGCCCGACCAGCAGGCGGCCGGGCTTCTGCTCGACGATGCACGTCTTGATGTCGGGGAATTGCGAGAGCTGGGCGGCGAGCGTCAAGCCGGCCGGCCCGCAGCCGACGATGAGGACGTCGACCTCCTCGGGCACGCCGCCCGCCGCATCCGGGGCCTGAACGCGTGCGGCAGGATCCGCGATCTCGGGATCGCCCGGCTGAAATCCATTCAGATGGAATTGCATGAGCACCTCCCCGCCAAATCTCCGTTTGGATATTGCTCAGTATGCTGACGATCAGTATACTTGTCAACGATCCCCGCCGTCCCTGCCCAACGGAGAATTCGGTGAAAGACAACAACGACATGCCTGGACATCTGGCGCGCCGGTTCCAGCAGATCGCGGTCGCGGTATTCCTGGCTGAGGTCGGAGATGCGGGCTTCGATCTGACGCCCGTGCAATACGCCGCGCTCGCGACCATCAAAGCCAATCCGGGGCTCGACCAGGTGACGCTGGCAGGGTTGATCGCCTATGACCGCACCACCATCACAGGCGTGATCGATCGCCTGGTGCAGAAGGGCCTCATCGAGCGTCGCGCCTCCAGCCGCGACCGCCGCGCACGGGAGCTCGAGATCACCGACGAAGGACGGCACACGCTGCGAAGGATCACGCCGGCGGTCGAATCGGCGCAGCGCGTCCTCTTGCGCGGACTGAGCGCGAGGGAAGGCGAGGAATTGATGCGGTTGCTGCGCAAGGCGATCGCCGCCGGCAATGAGCTCAGCCGCGCACCGCTGCGCGAGGTGCAGGCATAGATTGGGACGGCTTGTCCGCAATTGACGCAGGACTGCGAAACCAGGAACTAACCTTCGGCTGCTAACGTCGACCGCATTGGGCGTTTAACGCGCGATTAACTTTGCGGGATGGAGTTTCGGAATGTTCAGGTTCCTCGTTGTGGCCTCAGCCATGACGCTCTCGGCCAGTCATGCGCTCGCGGGCGGCCATGGCGGAGGCGACCCTCCTCCGCCAAAGGTCGAGGCGCCGACGGCTCCAGCAAAGGTCATCCTGACCAAGCAGGGCTCCAAGTTGGTCGATCTCAACGGCATGACGCTCTACACCTACGAGCGCGACACCACCGGCAAGACGTCGAACTGCAACGACAAGTGCACCGAGCTATGGGTTCCGCTCGCCGCCACGGCCGACGCCAGAGCCGTCGGTGACTTCACCGTGATCAGCCGCAACGACGGCACCAAGATGTGGGCCTACCGCTATCGCCCGCTCTACACATCGCCCGCCGACAAGGCGCCGGGCGATGCCAACGGCAACGCCATGACGCTGCAATGGCGCGTCGCGCGGCCGGAAAACTAGGCCAAGTGTACAAGGCCCAGTGCCGGCTGCCTGATTCCGATTGACCGAAAGCGCGGGCCCTCAGCCGCGCCAGCGCGGACGCGTGCCCGTCTCGGCCTGCGCGTTCTGCCCGGGTGGCAGCACCACCACCATCGAGTTGAGCTTCACGCGGTCGTAGAGGTCGATGATGTCCTCGTTGCGCATCCGGATGCAGCCCGACGAGATCGCCTGCCCGATATATTCTGGCTGGTTGGTGCCGTGGATGCGGTAGAGCGTGTCCTTGTTTCCGACATAGAGATAGATGCCACGCGCCCCCAGTGGATTGGCGGGGCCGCCGGCCACGCGCGGGGGATAGGGTCCAAGCCGCGCCTGGATGTCCGCGGTCGGAACCCAGTCCGGCCATTCCGCCAGCCGGCCGACGCGCGCGACGCCCGAGAACGCCATGGCTTCCTCGCCGACTGCGACGCCGTAGCGCATCGCCTTGCCGTCGGGCAGCACGAAATAAAGGTACCGCGCGTCGGTATCGACCAGGATCGTGCCCGGCTGTTCCTTGCGGTGGTAATCGACGATGTGGCGCAGATACTGCTCAGGCACATTCGCCTTTGCATAAGGCGCATGCGCGAGCAACTGCCGGTCGCGCGGCGTCATGCTCGCATCTGTAGACGGCGAAAGCGTCGTCTGCATGCAGCCGCCGAGCGGCAGCAAGGCAACAACGAACAAAGCAAATAAAGATCTTGGCACCGCCGACCCCCGTTAGCGGACAGCAACGCCCCCGCGTCGCCACATACTGTCAAAATCGTGCTGAAAACAAGGCAGCCCGGAACACGTGCGCGTGTTCGCGGGTTCCACTCCACAAACGGCGGAGGAGCGTCGCAGCATCTCCATCCCCTCGCCTTGCTTTGGTCAAACCGGGCTGGACTCGTGGGCCCAAGGCTTCGGGATGGGCCGCCCCCTCTCGGCTCGCGCCAATGCGAACAACCACTTACGTCAAACACCAGGCTTCAAAGGAGTTGCGATGCTCGCGACGCTGAACGCCAAGCAAATCGTCGATGAGATCGTGAAGGACACGGTCAGGGACAACGATCCGCACGACGCGGTTCAGATTTCTCCCGACATCGTGCTGGCCTCGCGCCCGGGGAGCGCAGCGCCGGCGCTGGCGCCGGACATCGCGCCCCGTCCAGAGCCGAGGTTCGCGCCGGCTGCGCCGCGTGCGCCGGAGCCTACGATCAACGTGGTCTATGGAAAACCCGCTGCGGCAGCGCCGCAGGTCGACACGGCCGTTCGCATCACGGCCAGCGATGGCCCCAATCAGCCGAAGCGATCCGCGGTCGGCAAGTGGCTGCGCGGTGCGTTCCTCGCGTTCCTGTTCGCCGGCGCCAGCGTCGCGGCCTCGATTGCCTGGGAGCAGCATGGCGACACCGCAAAGAACATGCTCGCCGAATGGACACCCGTGGCGGCGTCGTTGATGAATTCATTCATGCCTTCGGCGTCGCAGACGACGCCCGTCCCCGCCGCGCAAGCCGCTCCGCCTCCGGCGCAAGCGGCAACAGCCGATCAAGCCGCCGCGCCATCGGCGCCGCCGCCACCGGCCCAAGCCGCCGTCGCGCCGGCTGCAATGCAACCGGATCCGGCGCAATCGGTGCAGGCGATGACGAACGATCTCGCCGCGATGGCGCAGCAGATCGAGCAGCTCAAGGCCAACATCGCCGAGCTGAAGGCCGGACAGGAGCAGATGGCGCGCGAGATGGCGAAGGCGACTGCGCCGAGGCCGGTGGCTGCCGAGACGCGCCCGCTTGATCCACGCGCGCGTGCTGCTGCGCTCCCGGCACCGCCTGCGGCAGCGCCAGTTCGCAAGCCGAAGCCGCCCGTGACGCGGACCTACATGCCGGCCTCTTCGCCTGCGCCGCTTGCACCTCCGCCGCCGCCTTCGCAGACGGCCGCCATGCCGCCATCGCCTGCGCCGGTCACGACCACGCAAGCCGTTGCCGATGACGATGGACCGATCGTGCGTCCGCCGATGCCGCTGCGATAACGCAACGCCAGGCGACAGCGACGTCGCCTACGCTGTCCGAGTCGAAGTTATGCGTTGAGTCCGGACAATTACGGGAAACGCTATTGAAGCTCATCTTCCGCTCAAGAGAAAAGGCCGTCGGGATCTATGCCGGCGGCCTTCTCTTGCAACTGCCGGTTCCCGGAGCCCGGTTCTGTTGCAATTCCATGCATTGATGATCGCGCCGCGTATTTAATAAATTCTTAATGACCCCGGATGCTGCACATGATTTCTGCGCCATAAGCACAGAGATTGCGCCGCCTGTTCATTCGATAGATGTCGACTCAGTGGTATCATCCCGGACGTATCGAGACTTTCCATTGAAGGCTTGTTTTCATATCTGGGTCGTCACACCGGGGAATTCGAATGCCTTACTACTCCTTCGATCTCGTGGTTGGTGAAGAGTTCAAGAACCAGGGCGGAATCATCCTCGAAGACATCGAGGTCGCTTCCGATCGCGCCGATCAATTGGCATGCGAGCTGTCGCAGGTGAAGCCGGAGCTCCAGCACAGGGGTTGCGCGGTGCGTGTCACCGATCTCGATCACAACGAGGTCTATCGCACGCCGCTCGATCCCGTGCCGGCCTGGCAGCGCTAGCTACCCGTCGAGCACCGGCGGTTCGAACCAGTTCGTCAGCGACAATCCGCCGTCGACGACGAAGGCTGCGCCCGTGACGTAAGCGGAGAGCTTGTTCGACAAGACCGTGAGCGCCATCGGCGCGAGGTCATTGGCCTCGCCGAGGCGCCCGAGCGGAATGTGCCGCGCCAGCGCGGGATCCGCGACGAACCCGCCGGCCGCGATCGCGCCGGGCACCAGCGCGTTGACCCGGATGCCGTGACGGCCGAACGTCTTGGCGAGCTCCTTCACCAGCATCGCCATGGCCGCCTTTGCCGTCGAATAATGCGGCAGATTGCGCGGCGTGCCCGCATGTAGCGAGGTAAGAAACAGGAACGAGCCTGGCCGCTTCGCCGCGATCAGATCCGTGGCGATCGCGCGCGCCAGGTGAAAACCGGCATCGAGATTGACGGCGTGCATCTCCTGCCAGGTCCTGCGATCGACCCCGAGCGCATGATCGGCCTCTCGCCGCGGCGGCGATGCGCTGTGGACGAAATGCGTGATGTCGCCGAGCCCCGCCTGTGCGGCAGCCAGCAGCTCGTCGCAGGCATCCGACTTGGAGAGATCGCCGATCCATGGCACCGCCAGCTCGGGCCTCTTGCTTGCGGCGATCGCGGCCTCCACCCGTGCGGCACTGACATCGGCGAACACGGTCCGCACACCCTCGCCCACCAGGGCCTGCGCGATCGCGCGGCCGATGCCGTTGCCCGCGCCGGTGACGAGCGCGGTGTCGCGTGCGGTATCGAAAGGCGTGCTGAACAGGCTCATGTCGCGCTCCGGGGCCGGGAAAGGCCCCAGGTTAGCGCACCGTATGGAGCGGCGACAATTGCGCTCCGGTCCCATTGCACCGCGGCGCGCCGGAGGCTAGCCTCCAAAAAAAACGAGGAGATACCAAGGATGCGCACCGGTTTTCTGATGGCGGGCCTGCTGCTGCTGACCGCGCCGGCCCTGGCAGGCGACGCGCCGCCGCGGTCGACCTATGTGACCATGGTCTTGCAGGCCTTCGCCGCCAAGGTCGAGTGCCCCAACACGGATTTGGCCTATCAGGACCTCGTGCAGAGGGCGCAGCAGATGCATCTGCCCGACGGCACCACTGAGAAGGTGCGCAAGGCCATCGCCTGGCTTCACACCGGCGGCAAGATGGGCGAGAAGCAGGACGACGATCTGATGGCCGAGGTCGCCATCGCGACCCAGGCGACCGACATGGACCAGCGCCGCCTCGGTATGTCCGGCTGGTGCGAGGCGCAGAAGACCAACCTCGCCGGATTGATCCGTGCCAAGGGCGGCTGACGAGCAGCGCCAGCCGCGTTAAGCACGCCGCGACGGAACGGCCGTCGCGGCAAATATTCGTCACATTTTTCGCAAGCATGCGGCGTCTTCGAGCAGGAGAAGCCCATGCGCATTGTTCATTTCATTTTGGCCGCTGCGCTGGCGACGAGCGTAACGCTTGCCGCCCCAGCCTTGGCGAGGAATTCCGATGCCCAGAAGGGCGAGGACAAATCCGCGGCGTCGTCAACCTGTAGCGCCTATCAGCAGGCGCCGGATGGATCGTGGGAGCCGCTCCCCTGCAAGGAGACGGGCGAGCGCGGCCAGCCGCAGACGCAGAACCGCACCTCGCAGCAGGGTTCGGAGCGCGGGGGACGTTGAAGTCCCTCGGATTTGCGACCGTCAGCTCTGGTGCGGGCCGCGCATGATCTTCATGGCGTCGGCGATGTGGCGCCATTCCTTGGCCTCCTCGGCCTCGCCACGTCCCTCGCATGCCTGCGCCTGTTCGGCGGCCTTCGCGATCGCCGCAAAACCATGCTGCTCCAGCATCTGCCGCGCGACGGTGTGGACCTGGACCTCGGACATCATGGGCGCTCTCCCGTCATGAGGAAACCGCGGCGCCCGGCTCGGCGCTCCGCGGGTCCGAGACAACGATCTCGCAGCGACCCCCGTTCCTGCCGAGGCCGATCACATCAGCAGATCTGGAACTCGAACGTCCGAAACGACGAAGGCGGCCCGCCATGCCCGACGGACCGCCTTCTCACCCACCCCAAATGGGCCGTCGTCAGTCGCGTCCCCTACGCGACCGCCACGCGCTTGCGCTCGAAATCGTTGGGCACCTCGATGTCGACCTCGAGGGTCGATACATCGTCACCCCGCTCGAGCCGCACGATCACCTTGGTCGGGTCCAGCGTGACGTGCTTGGACACGACGGCGAGGATTTCCTCGCGCAGCACGGCGAGCAGATCGGGTTGGCCGCGCTGTCCGCGTTCATGGGCAAGCAGTATCTGCAGCCGTTCGCGTGCGACAGGTGCCGAAGCCTTCTTGCCGCGGAGAAGTCGAAGCAGACCCATGCTCATGCAGCCCTCCGTCGCAGCAGGCGGTCCATGAAACCTCTGCGCTCGGCAGGAACATGCATCGTCACGTTCTCGCCGCAGAGGCGCTTGGCCGCGTCCATATAGGCCCGCGCCGGCGCTCCGTCTGCGTTCGACAGCGTCACCGGCGTGCCGACGTTGGAGGCCTTCAACACGTCCTGGCTCTCGGGAATGATGCCGAGCAAGGGCGTTGCGAGGATCTCGAGGATGTCGTCGATGGTCAGCATCTCGCCGCGCGCCGCGCGCGATGCATCGTAGCGGGTGATGAGGATGTGCTTCTCGACGCGTTCGCCCTTCTCGGCCCGTACGGTCTTGGAATCCAGCATGCCGATGATGCGGTCTGAATCGCGCACCGACGACACTTCCGGATTGGTGACGATCACGGCCTCGTCGGCAAAGCGCATCGCCATGGAGGCGCCGCGCTCGATGCCGGCCGGGCTGTCACAGATCACCCAGTCGAAGCGGCTGCGCAGATCGGCGATGACCTTGCCGACGCCCTCCTCCGTCAACGCGTCCTTGTCGCGGGTCTGCGAGGCCGGCAGCAGCCAGAGATTCTCCAGCCGCTTGTCCTTGATCAGCGCCTGCGGGAGCTTTGCCACGCCCTGCACCACGTTGATGAGATCGAACACGACGCGGCGTTCGGCCCCCATGACGAGGTCGAGGTTGCGCAGGCCGACGTCGAAATCGACGACGACGACCTTGTCGCCGCGTTGCGCGAGCGCGGCTCCGAGCGCGGCGGTCGTCGTGGTCTTGCCGACCCCGCCCTTGCCTGATGTCACGACCAGTACCTTACTCATCTGAAATGTCTCCTTTGCTGGTCAGTTCAGTGCTGTAATTCGCATGGTATTCCCCTGCAGCCAGGCCTGCGCCGGCTTGCCGCGCAAGGCGGCGTCTATGTCGTCCGCAGTCTGGTAAAACCCATCGATTGCAAGCAGTTCGGCCTCGATCTTCTGGCAGTAGATGCGCGCGCTCGTGTGTCCGTTGACCCCGGCCATGGCGCGGCCGCGCAGCGCGCCATAGACGTGGATGGAGCCGCCGGCAACGACCTCTGCGCCGGAGCCGACCGAACCGAGAATGGTGACGTCGCCCTCCGGAAAGATCACGGTCTGGCCCGAGCGCACCGGGCTATCGAGCAGCAGGGAGGTCGGCTTGCTCTCCGCCTTCGTCTCGGCCTTCTTGGGTGCGTTCGGCTCAACCACACAGCTGCGCCCGCCCGACAACAGCGGCGGCATCATCGGGGTCAGCCTCGCCTCCTCCACTCCGTCGATGCCGAGCACGCGGATGTTGCGGTCCTGAAGGCTGGTGAGCAGATGACCGATGCCGGCCTGGCTGAGATCGACCGAGGACAGGTCGATCACCACGGGCCGGCCCGCAAAGAACCCCGGCGAACGCGCGATCGTCGCGTCGATCTCCTGGAGCCAGTCCTGGATCGGGACCGTCGGCACGAAGACGAAGGCCACGTAGGAGCGCCCGCGCAGGCGCACCATCTGTCGTTGAGGTTTGGCTACAGCCTCCATGGCGGCCGACTCGTTCCCAGTTATTGAATGGTTAACGATGCGGCGGATATGGTTAACGGCCGGTTAATTTCTCCGTGGGGTACGTGGGATGCTAGCCGGAGGCCGGTTGGCGCCGCTCTGGTGTTCCGGACGCGCTGCAGCGTGCAACGCTGCTGCGCAGAGCCGGGACCCAGACCGCCCGGATCATGCTCTCGGCGAGATGGGCCCCGGCTCTGCAGCGCACCGTCAAGGGACGTTACGCTGCGTCCAGGGCACGAGCGGGAGAAGCACACTCTCTCCATACAGTCATTGCGAGGACGGAGCGAGCCCCTACTTCTTCACCTTGCTCGCGTCCATCTTGATGCTCGTATCCAGCATCTTCGTCGTGAACGCGGTTGTCACGTCGAACGGTTTCTCCATGCCGAGATAGGTATGGACCAGCTCGTAGTCCTTCTTCATCCGCTCGCCGTCGATCCAGCCGAGCGATTTGGTCGTCGTGAATTCGTCGGTCATCAGGAACTTGATGCGCTCCCACTGGCGCTCCTGGTTTGCCTTGTCGAGACCGGAGACCTGGTCGAGCAGCGCCTTCAGGCATGGCGTGACGTCGGCGACGCAGGCCGCAAAGGCCTTCTGCGTGACGCGTACGAAGTCTTCAACGACCTTCGGATTCTTCTGCATGTAGGCGCCGTTGACGATCAGCGAGTTGCCGTAGGGGTTGAGCCCGATATCCTTCCAGTTGACGTAGCCGAGATCGCCTCCGAACTCGATCACCTTGAGGTCGTGCTCGTTGTAGAAGTCGCTGATGATGTCCACGGTGTGGCTCTTCAGCGCCGCGATCTTCGCGGTCGGTCCGACATTGACGAAGCCGACGGAGTCGGGCGCGATGCCGGCAGCCTTGGCAAAGGCCGGCCACATCACGCGCGAGGCATCCCCCGGGGGATTGCCGATCTTGTGGTTCGGAAAGTCCTTCACGCCGTTCACGCCGTAGCTTTTGAGCCAGTAGAAGGTCTGGCCGGTATTGGCATAGACGCTCATCACCGCAACCGTGTCCGCGCCCTTGCTCTTGGCGACCAGCATCGTGGCGAGATCGGCGACGCCGAACGGCGAGCCCCCGGAGCCGACCTTGGCGGCGGAGACGCCGGAGCCCTTGCCGGTCTCGATCGTGAGGTCGATGCCGGCCTTCTCATACCAGCCCTGCGCCTTGGCGTAATAATACGGCGAGTGGTCGGCCGTCGGCGTCCAGTTCAGGATCAGGTTCACCGCCTCACCCGCGCTCGCGGGCACCGCTGACAAGCCCAGCGCCAGAGCCACAATAGCCGCCTGCAAATGCTTCATCGCATCTCTCCTCGTTGCCGCGACCCGGCTTGTCGCTCTCCCCTTGCGAGGCTACCAATGCAACAAGCCCGCCCTCAACTTGTCAACTGTTTGGTTGAAAATGCCCGCAAAACGATCTGGCGACACCGTGCCGCAGCGCCGCGACCCCGTCGCGACCCGCAATAAGCTGCTGACCGCGGCCCGCCTGGAGTTCGCCCGGCACGGCCTTGCGGGGGCCCGGGTCGACGAGATCGCCGAGCGCGCCGGCGTCAACAAGCAGCTCGTCTATCACTACTTCGGCGACAAGGATGCGCTCTACCTCGCCGTGCTCGAATGGGTTTATGAGGACATTCGCGAGCAGGAGCGCAGGCTCAATCTCGAAGGCCTGCCGCCGGAAAAGGCGATCCGCAGGCTGATCGAAGCCTCGTTCGACCACCTCGCGGCAAACCCTGATTTCATCGTGCTTCTGAACGACGAGAATCGTGGCGGCGCCCGCCACGTCCGCGGCTCGACGCGGCTCGAGGCCATGCATTCTCCCCTGGTCAAAAGCGTCTCCCATATCCTCAACGAGGGGGTGCGCGCGGGCGTGTTCCGCAAGGGGATCGATCCCGTCCAGCTCTACATCTCCATCGCAGGCCTCAGCTATTTCTTCTTCTCCAACACGCCGACCCTGTCGGCCATCTTCGGCAAGGACCTGTCGAGCCGCGCCCAGCGCCGCGCCCGGCGCAGGCACGTCGCCGATCTCGTGCTCCATTCGCTCCGGCCATAATCAACCAACTGGTTGAAACCTGTCCCGAGGAGGGTTAGGCTGACATCGCGGCAGCGAGGCCGCGGACAACAGGGAGCGACACTTGGCAGCCGACCGGGCGCGCACGGCACGCAGCTTTGCGATCATCCTGATCGTGCACCTTGCCGTGCTCGTGCTCTGGCAGGTCGCGGTCGACGCCTTCCATGTGCCGAAATTCATTCTGCCCTCACCCCTCGCCACCGTTCAGACGCTGGGAACCGCGAGCTATGCCTGGGGCGCCAACACGCTGGTCACGGCGATCGAGATCCTCGGCGGCTTTGCGCTCGGCGCCTTCGTCGGCGTCGCGCTGGCAGTGATCTTCAGCTGGGCGCCGCTGCTGAGCCTCGTGCTGCTGCCGCTGTTCGTGACGCTGAACATGATCCCGAAGGTCGCACTCGGCCCGCTCTTCATCGTCTGGTTCTCCTACGGCATCGTACCGAACATCCTGATCGCCTTCAGCATCTGCTTCTTCCCGATCCTGCTCACCACTGCACGGGGCCTGCGCGAGGTCGAGCCTGATCTGCTCGATCTCGTCAAATCGCTGCGCGGCTCGCGCTGGACGTTGTTTCGCAAGATCCAACTGCCGGGATCGCTGCCTTACATCTTCTCCGGCATGAAGGTCGGCGCCATCCTCGCGGTCGCCGGCGCCATCGTCGGCGAGTTCATCGCCTCCGAGCGCGGGCTCGGCTACCTCATGATCCAGGTGCAGTCCTCGCTCGACACGCCCGCGATGGTGATGGCGGTCGTGCTGCTGACGCTGCTCGGGGTCGCTCTCTACGGCCTGGTGCTCGCCCTCGAACGCATGTTCGTGGTCGGCGATGCCAGGCAGAACTAGGACCAGGGACAAATCCATGCTGCTCACCCGCCAGACGCTGCCAAAGACCATCCCCGACATCGCGGCGCTCGACGAGCTCCTGTGCCGGCCGACGCAGTCCCTGATCGACGATCTCGCGAAGGTCGAGGGCGACATCATGATCCTCGGCGTCGCCGGCAAGATGGGCCCGACGCTGGCGGGACTCGCGAAAGCTGCGGCGCCGGACCGTCGCGTCATCGGCGTCGCGCGCTTCAGCGAACCCGGCGTGAAGGAGTGGCTGCAGGCACGCGGCGTCGAGACCATCAATTGCGACCTGATGGACGAGCGCGCCATTCAAGCGTTGCCCAAAGCGCCGAACATCGTCTTCATGGCCGGCCGAAAGTTCGGCGCGGAGGGCGATCTGTCGCTCACCTGGGCGATGAACGCCCATGTGCCGGCGCTCGTCGCGCAGGCCTTCCCCTCCTCACGCATCGTGGCTTTCTCGACCGGCTGCATCTATCCGTTCGTGCCGGTCGACGGCAAAGGCTCGACCGAGGATATGGCGCCGAACCCGCCCGGCGAGTACGCCCAGTCCTGCGTCGGCCGCGAGCGCATGTTCGAATATTTCTCGCGCAAGTTCGGCACGCCCGGCCGGCTGTTCCGTCTAAACTACGCGATCGACATGCGTTACGGTGTGCTGCACGACATCGCAACCAAAGTGCTGATGGGCACGCCGATCGACGTCAGCCTCGGCCATGTCAACTTCATCTGGCAGGGCGATGCGTCCGCGCAGGCGCTACGCTGCCTCGCGCATTGCACGACGCCGACTTCGCCGATCAATGTCAGCGGCCACGAGATCTTGGCCGTGCGCGATCTCGCCCAGAAATTCGGCGCAAGGTTTGGCCGCGCGCCCGTGCTGACGGGCCAGGAGCAGCCGACCGCGTGGCTCACCGACACGTCGAAGGCGGTCGGACTGTTCGGCCTCCCCGTGGTCGACACCGAGCAGCTGATCGCCTGGACCGCGGACTGGGTCTCCCGCGCCATGCCGAGCCTCGGCAAGCCTACCAAATACGAGGTGCGCGATGGACGCTACTGAGGCTCCGCTCGTCCTCAAGCTCGGCGTGCAGGACGCGATCGCGGGGCTGGCGCTTTCGACGGAAGCGCACTGGAATCAGACCGAGGAAGACTGGCGCATCTTCCTGCGCGACGGCATCGTGTTCGGCATCCGCGACGGCGCGCGACTGGTCGCGACCGCGGCGCTGCTGCCCTATTCCGGCAACAACGCCTGGATCAGCATGGTGCTGGTATCAGGCACACACCGCCGCCGCGGTCTAGCGACCCGCCTTGTCGATGCGTGCCTGGAGACCGCGCGCAAGAATGGCCTGACGAGCTGGCTCGACGCCACGCCCGACGGTGCTGCCGTCTACGGGCCGCTCGGCTTCACGCCGATCCTGGAATTGCGCCGGCTGAAACTGACGAGTGCCGAGCCGTCCCCCGGTCCGGCACCGGCAACCGCAACGCTCGAGGCGCTTCGTGCCCGCGATCTTCGGGCTACCGGCCTCGACCGAACCGCCCTGCTCGCCGCCTTCGCGCAGCGCTCCGGATCTCGCATTGTTACAGCCAATGGTGCCATTGCCCTGGTCCGCGGCGGCAGAACTGCGCGTCATATCGGCCCCTTGTTCGCCGATGATGCCGCCGATGCCGTGGCTTTGGTTGATGCGATCGCGCGGTCCGAGACCCGCCCGCTCCTGCTCGACGCCGTCGCATCGCAACGCACGTTCCTGGATGGATTGCTTGAGGCTGGCTGGACCGTCGAGCGGCCGTTCCAGCGCATGCGGTTTGGTCCCGCCACCACCGCCGCCGAAGAAACGCCCTTCGCCGTCGCCGGCCCTGAATTCGGATAGGACACCATGCACCACAGCCAGATCAATGCCGACATCCGCAAGCTGATTGCCGACGGCACCGTGCTGCCGGCGCATCCCCTCGCCCTCACCGCCGAGCGTCAGCTCGACAAAAAGCATCAACGGGCGCTGACGCGCTATTACATCGACGCCGGCTCAGGCGGCCTCGCCGTCGGCGTCCATACGACCCAGTTCGCGATCCGCGACGTCGGCCTCTACCGTCCCGTGCTCGAGCTCGCTGCTGAGACCGCCGCAAGCTGGACCCAGCGTCCGCTGGCGATGGTCGCGGGCCTTGCCGGCCCGACCAGCCAGGCCGTCGCTGAGGCCCGCACCGCGCGCGATATCGGCTATCACGCCGGCCTGCTCAGCCTCGCGGCGATGAAGAACGCCTCCGAGGACGAGATCATCGCGCATTGCACGTCCGTCG
Source organism: Bradyrhizobium daqingense (assembly GCF_021044685.1). Taxonomy (NCBI): domain Bacteria; kingdom Pseudomonadati; phylum Pseudomonadota; class Alphaproteobacteria; order Hyphomicrobiales; family Nitrobacteraceae; genus Bradyrhizobium; species Bradyrhizobium daqingense. The sequence continues at coordinate 4,887,480 of NZ_CP088014.1, read as the reverse complement.
CCGCCGAGATTCCGCTGGTCGGCTTCTATCTCCAGCCGGCCGTCGGCGGCGTCATCCTGTCGAGCCGGTTCTGGCAGCGCTTCGCCTCGATCGACAATGTCATCGCCATCAAGATCGCGCCGTTCAACCGCTACCGTACGCTCGACGTGCTCCGCGGCGTGGCAGCCGCCGGCGCGCTCGACCGCGTGGCGCTCTACACCGGCAATGACGACCACATCCTGCTCGATCTGGTGCTGCCGTTCGACCTGCGCGACAAGGGCGTCACGACGCGGACCTACTTCAAAGGTGGCCTGCTCGGCCATTGGTCGGTGTGGACCGCGAGCGCCATCAAGCAGTTCGAGCGCTGCAAGGCCGCGCGGCACAAGGACAGCGTGCCCGCCGACCTGCTCGCGCTCGATGCCCGCATCACGGACTGCAACAGCGCCTTCTTCGACGTCGCGAACAATTTTCACGGCTGCATCGCCGGCTGTCACGAGGTGCTGCGGCGCCAGGGCCTGCTGCAGGGCCTGTGGTGCCTGGATCCGAACGAGGGCCTCAGCCCCGGCCAGAAGGAAGAGATCGACCGCGTCACGCGCGAGCATGCCGACCTCAGCGACGATGCCTTCGTCGCCGAGAACCTGGACAAATGGCTGGCATGAGCTCGGCCCCCTTCATCAGCCTGCAGGGCGTCCGCAAGGTCTATCGCAGCGGCGGAGCCGAATTTCTCGCGGTGTCCGACGTCACCATGGACGTGCAGGAAGGTGAGCTGGTCTCGCTGGTCGGCCCCTCCGGCTGCGGCAAGACCACGGTGATGAAAATCCTGGCCGGCCTGCACGGCGCCGACGGCGGCACCGTCAAGATCGGCAACGCCAGGAGCCCGTTCGATCCGACCCGCGACATCGGCATGGTGTTTCAGCAGGCGCTGCTCCTGAAGTGGCGTACCATCCTGGACAACGTGCTCCTGCCGGCCGAGATCGTCGGCCTGCCCATGAAGGCCGCGCGCGAGCGGGCACGCGATCTGCTCAATCTGGTCGGACTTGCCGGCTATGAGCAGAAATATCCGCAGCAGCTTTCCGGCGGCATGCAGCAGCGCACCGCGATCGCGCGCGCCTTCGTCCATGATCCCAAGCTGATCCTGATGGACGAGCCCTTCGGCGCACTCGATGCGCTGACGCGCGAGCAAATGAATCTGGAGATGCTGCGGATCTGGCGAGAGAGCGGCAAGACCATCATCTTCGTCACGCACTCGATCCAGGAAGCCGTGTTCCTGTCATCGCATTGCGCCGTGCTGACCGCGGGACCTGCGAAGATGGCCGACTATTTCCCGATCGACCTGCCCTTCCCGCGCGACCTTCCGCTGAAGACCACGGATGCGTTTGGTGCCTATGCGCGAAGGATCTATGCGAAGCTGGGACTGGCAACGGCGTAAGCCGCTTGGCCGGGGCTCGTAGGGTGGGCAAAGCGCAAGCGTGCCCACCATTGCCGATGAAGCGAGAGAACGTGGGCACGGCGCAAGTGCGCCTTTGCCCACCCTACGAGAACCGGGCGCGGCGTGAACACCCGCGCCCCTCACAATCAGCTCCTGTTGCGCGTCTTGCTGAGCAGATAGTTGTCGTAAAAATTCTCCGCGATTTGCGTGTAGAACAGCAGCTCCTTCATATAGGCGTCGTGGCTTTCCTTGGTCCGCTTGAACAGATCGCTCTTGGCGGCGAGCTCGTTCAGATGCTCCTGGGTCGCGTTGTAGCAGGCCTCCAGCACCGGCTGCGGGAATGCCTTCAGCTCCGCGCCGTTGGCGATCAGCCGCTTCAGTGCCGCCGGATTCACGCTGTCGTATTTCTCGAGCATCCAGGCGCCAGCCGCCGAGCCGGCCTGGGTGACGATGGCCTGGTAGTGCTTGGGCAGCGATGCCCATTTCTCGTCGTTGACGATCATGTGCAGCATGGCGCCGCCTTCCCACCAGCCGGGGAAGTAATAGTACTTGGCGACCTTCTGGAAGCCGAGCTTCTCGTCGTCATAGGGACCGACGAATTCCGCAGCATCGATCGTCCCCTTCTCGAGCGCCGGATACACGTCACCGCCGGCGAGCTGCTGCGGCACGACGCCGAGCCGCGCCAGCACGTGGCCGCCCATGCCGGCGATGCGGAATTTAAGGCCCTTGAGATCATCGACCGTCTTGATCTCCTTGCGGAACCAGCCGCCCATCTGGGTGCCGGAATTGCCGCAGAGGATGGCGTGCGTCTTGAACGGCTTCAGCGCTTCGTTGGTGAGGTCGGCGCCGCCGCCGAAGTGCCACCACGATTCCTGATGGCGATGGTTCATGCCGAAGGGCGCGCCGGTGGCATAGGCCAGCGCGGGCTCCTTGCCGATGTAGAAATAAAGCGGCGTCTGCGCCATCTCGACCGTGGCGGCGCTGACCGCATCGAGCGCCTGGAGGCCGGGAACGAGTTCGCCGGCGGCGAAGGTCTGGATCTGGAATTTGTTGTCGGTGGCCTCGGCGACGTATTTCGCAAAGGTCTGCGCCGTGCCGTAGATGGTGTCGAGCGATTTCGGGAAGCTCGATGTCAGGCGCCATTTGATCTCGGGCGCGCTCTGCGCAATCGCGGGAGCGGCAACCAGCGTCGTCGCGCCGGCGACCGCGCCACCCTTCAGGAATGTACGACGTTTCATGAGGTGTCTCCCTTGAACTCAGCGTCGAATGGATGGCCTGGGCCACGGTTTCTTGGCGAACCGTTTGCCCGTTCCTGGAGCGGAGTTCAAGCGACGGAAAAGACAGGTCCGGCTTGCACCGGATACCGCGAGCCAGCTGGACCAGCCGCGGCGGCCCCGCCGCCCGGTCCTCACCTCACGCGGCCGCTGCTTCCTCGTACAGTCCGGCGATGAAATCGCTGAACGTCGGTGCTAGCGGCAGGACATAGCCCCATTGATCGGACATCGCCTGCGCCAGTGTCCAGGGCTTTTCGTATTCGGCCATCTCGTGGTCCATGAACCAGATCTTGCCGAAATGGGCCTTGTCGATCGTCATGCAGATCGGATTGCCGCCGTGGTCGCTCATGATCCACAACAGCTCATCGACGGTCGGCCATTGCGGCGTCTGGCGCGTCTGCACCAGCGAGCACTCGTCGGACCGCAATCCCAACACCTCCTGCACCGAACCCGCCCAATCCCCATGCGGCCAGTTGAAGTCGGCGCCCCCCTGATGATAGCCGCCGGCGCAGGCCAGCAGGAAGCGACGATAATCATCCGGCAATCGGCAGCCGATGGAGGTCTCGAAGGCTGTCAGCGCCGCCTCCGTCGGCTGCTCCGCGCCAACGTCGACGCCTGCGATGAATCTGGCTAATTCCATACACCTCTCCCTGGCGCGGACACGCGCAAGCCTTCGTCGCACCCGCCTTGCAGCGGGTTCGAGGGCGAAGGCTCAGGCCAGAGGGAGAGTTTCTCTCAGAGCAGCTTTGCGCTGACGAACAGCGCGCGCACGGCGTTGGTCGCCTGCACTGCGAGCATGGCGTTCTCGGCGGCGCCTTCCAGCGCGACGACCGCGTCCTCATGCAGGGAGCGGAATTCCATCCATTCCACCGACTTGAAATTGGTCAGGAACTGATAGGCCTGGCCGACGGTCGCAATCGCCAACGTGTCACCGTTCAGCTTGATCTTGAACGTCGTGCGCAGCGGGGTCTCGGAGCTTGATGGATCACTCATGGGCTGCTTCTGGACGAGGACGACTTAACGAAGGGGAAAGGGCAGCCCTGCCGCGGCAGGCAAATATCAGGAATCGGTACTGGCGCGCTGCGAGGCGGTTGCCGATCCGCGCAGGCTCGGCACGACGACCAGACGATTGAACTCGCCATTGTCGTAGGCCTTGAGGAAGCGGTCATAGTCCTTGATCGAGACGCAGCCGTTGGAATCGCCGCGCGGCCCGAGCAGGTAGCTGTGTGTCAGCAGACCGACGCGACCAAGTGCGCTGGTGCCTTCGACCGGCGTCAAACGCAGCGCCCGGACGCCATGGAATGGCTTTTCGCGCGGCTTCAGATCATAGGTCGCCGGCGGCGTCGCGCCGACCATCCGCCGGTCAACATGGGCGGGGTCGTCCATCAGCGCGCCAAGTCCGGAATGGGCTTCCAGCGCCACGCCGCTCGGCAGATAGACCGCCTTGGCCGAGATGTCATAGACCGCGGTGCGCGAATCGTAGCCCAGCGCGGCGAGATCTGGCCCCCTGCTCAACAGGCCGTCACCGGGCGTCAGCGAGGCCAGCTTGATCTTGTCGGTGAATTTCTCGAAGAAGTTGCGGTTGTCGACCCTGGGACCGGTATCGGCGTAGGCTTGGCTGGAGGCGATCTGGGCAGCCAAGTCCGCCTGGACCGGACGCGAGCGCGGCATCGGCACGGCGTCCGTGCGGTGCGAGGGCCTCCTCTCGTCGACCGCGGCCCGATCGTCTTCGGTCAGCATCGAGCGCCAGTCGTCGCCCTGAAGCTTCTCTGCGAGCATCGCCTTGGCATCGCGAAGCTTGAGCTGGACCGCATTCAGGGCTGAGCGCTCCAACGTCCGCAGGCCGAGTTCGCGGGCAGGCGGATTGCCGGAGGCGGAAGCGAAACGATCCTCGAATGACGGCACGTTGGGCGGCGGCAGCGCGGCGGAGACCAGCGGGGTCGAATCGCCCATATCCATAACCCACGCGGCAGCGCCAAGCGCCAGCGCGATCGCTGCCAGGGACAGCAAAATCTTTTCGGCTCGCCCGACACGGCGGCGCGACAACAGCCTCTCGGCATGTGCTGCGTCGGAAACCATCAGATCCCCAAATCGACCCCCGGGGGCACCCAACCCCACCCGGAGACTCTATACCAGCTACCACATTGGGAGCCAAAAGTTAGGCATAATCGCGGCCGGCAAGGGCTTGGCAGGGCCTCTTAAGGTATCCAATGACCGATCCTTTCGATCTAGATCGCTTTGTCCGGGCCCAGGACCCGGTCTATCGGGACGTTCAGGGCGAGCTTGCCCGGGGCCGGAAGCAGACTCACTGGATGTGGTTCATCTTCCCGCAGGTCGCAGGCCTCGGCTTCAGCGCCATGTCGCAACGTTATGCCATCGGCTCCCGCGCCAAGGCCCGGGCCTATCTCGCCCACCCCGTCCTCGGGAGGCGCCTGACCGAATGCACCGGGCTCGTCCTTGCCGTCCAGGGGCGGACCATCAACGCCATCCTCGGCGCACCCGACGACGCCAAATTCCGCTCGTCGATGACGCTCTTCGGCGCGGCGTCCGATGAGCCCATTTTCGAGGAAGCGCTCGCCCGCTATTTCGCCGGTGAGCCCGACCGGGCCACGCTCGATATCCTCGCCACCCTCGACTGAAAGACGGTGATCGGTGCCGTCCCGCGGCCACCAGCGTAAACCCCGGATTAACATCGCCTGCCTATCTTCCGAGCAAAATAATTCTCCCGCGCCAATTGCCGGATAGATCATGAAAATCGGTACGCTCCTGACCGCCGCCATCGTCTCGCTGTCGACCGTGGGCGGCGGCCTCGCCGTCTATGTCGCCGTGACGAAATACCAGACGATGGAACGGATCAGCGAGGCGCAAGGCCGCCTGGCGATCGTCCGCGCTGCCAGCGACATCCCGCGCTACCTCAACCCCGAGCGCGGCTTCGCCACCAACATCCTCTACGGGCCTGCCACCGTCGATCCTGCGCAGCTTTCCGAGCACGACAAGCTGCGCAAGCAGACCGACGCCGCTCGCGACAGGATGAATGCCCTACGCAAGGAGCTGCCCGGCGCGTTCGACGACGGTGGCACCATCGGCAGCAACATCGACGGCATCAATGCGAAATTCACCGCCCTGCGCGAGGCCATCGACAAGGCGCTCACCGGGCCCGCGGAGGCCCGCAAGGACGCGGCCAAGAAGATCGTCGCCGACAATGCCTTGCTCAACGCCGGCGTGACCGCGCTGCTCAACGAGCAGGTCCGCCGCATGGCGATCCTCAACGGCGACGCCTACCGTCAGGCCAGCTACGCCAACATCGCAATGACGCTGCGCGACGTCGGCGGCTTCAATTCCAGCCTGCACAAGAATCTTGTCGGCGGCAAGAAATCGGCGACCGACGCCGAGAAGGCCGACATCGCCCGCTCGCAGGGCCGCAACGACCAGATCGTGATGTCGCTACAGGAATTGCGCGGCAATCCGACGACGCCGGCGAACGTCGCCGAAGCCCTGGAGAAGTTCAACGCGATCTATGTCGAAGAGTTCGGCCGCGAGCTCAAGCTCGTCAAGGACGGCGCGGTCAGCGGCAAATACGAACACGACATGGACACCTATTACGCCGCCACGCAGCGCGGCCTCGGCACCATCATCGGCGTCCGCGACGCCTTCTACGACAACGCCGAGCAGATCCTCGGCGGCGCTTCCTCGGCCGCGCGCACCAGCTTCATCATCGCGCTTGCCGGCCTTGCCGCCGTTCTGATCGCGAGCGTCGGCCTCGTCGTGGCCGTCCGCCGCCGCGTCTGCGCGCCGATCGTCGGCCTGACGACGCGGATGTCGCGGCTCGCCGAGGGCGAGGTTGCGGACGGCATCCCCGGCGCCGACCGCTCCGACGAGATCGGCGCGATGGCCGCGGCGGTTCAGGTGTTCAAGGACAATATGATCCGGGCCGACCGGCTCGCCGCCGAGAAGCAGGCCGAGAACGACGGCAAGATGCGCCGCGCCCAGGCGCTCGACGACCTCACCCGCGCCTTCGAGGCCAAGGTCACCGAGCTCGTCGGCGGCCTCTCCCGCGCCTCCTCCACGATGGAAAGCACGGCGCAGTCGATGACGTCGACCGCGGCCCAGACCAACAGCCAGGCGGCAGTCGTCGCCGCGGCCTCCGAACAGACCTCGACCAACGTGCAGACCGTCGCCAGCGCCACCGAGGAACTGACCTCATCGATCGCCGAGATCGGCCGTCAGGTCGCGCAATCGACCGAGATCGCGGCCCGCGCCGTCGACAATGCCCGCCGCACCGGCGATACCGCCCGCACGCTCGCCGAGGGTGCCCAGAAGATCGGTGACGTCGTGACACTGATCCAGAGCATCGCCGAGCAGACCAACCTGCTCGCGCTGAACGCCACCATCGAGGCCGCCCGCGCCGGCGAAGCCGGCCGCGGCTTTGCCGTGGTTGCTTCCGAAGTGAAGTCGTTGGCCGGCCAAACCGCCAAGGCCACCACCGAAATCTCCGAGCAGATCACCGCGATTCAAACCGCGAGCGACGAGACCGTGGCCGCGATCCGCAACGTCGCCGAGGTCATCGGCGAGATCGACCAGATCGGCACCGCGATCGCCGCCGCGATCGAGGAGCAGGGCTCGGCGACCAAGGAGATCGCCCGCAGCGTCCAGGAGGCCGCGCGCGGCACCCAGGAGGTCAACAGCAACATCTCCGGCGTGCAGCGCGCCGCCGACGACACCGGCGCCGCCGCGAGGGAAGTGCTGGGCGCCGCCCAGCAGCTCTCCACCCAGTCGCGCGATCTCGCCGGACAGGTCGACCGCTTCCTCGGCGAGGTCAGGGCCGCGTAACGAGGCTCAATAAGGCGGCGCCTTGCGGGCGCGCTGGGCCTTGGCCGCCTCAATCCACCAATTGAGGTCATCGGCAAAGCGCGGGAATGCGCGTTCCAGCGCCTTGCCGCCGTCGCCGATCGGCTCGCCGGCTTCCGACAGCGTCTGCGCGATCGGGCCGACGCCGATGGTGCTCGACACCACCACCATGCCCATCTCCGACAGCGTCCCGTGCCAGGCGGTCGCCGCGCGCGCGCCCGAGAGCCGGCCGGCCGAGTAGCTGACGATCGCGGCCGGGCGCCAGAACCATTCTTCGAGGAAATGGTCGGTGAGATTCTTCAGGCCGGGCTGCATGCCCCAATTGTATTCGCCGGTGACGAAGACGAAGCCGTCGGCGCCGCGGATCTGTCCGGCCAGCTTCTCCAGCGCCTCCGGCGCCGAGCCCTTGGGGTACTCCTTGTACATGCGGTCGAGCATCGGCAGGCCGATGGCCTTGGCGTCGATGAACTCGACGTCCTCGCCGCGGCTGCGCAGACCATTGATGACGAAATTCGCAAGACGGATGCCCATGCGATCGGAACGGTACGAACCGTAGAGGACGAGAATGCGGTTGCTCATGGCCGGACGGTAGCACAAAACCGGCGAGAGGCCCTACTCGATATGTCACTGTCGTCCGCGACCCCGCTCCAGCGTCTGCGAAGGCGTCTCGCCGAATTGGTCGCGGTAGCTTCTGGAGAAATCGCTGAGATGCCAAAAGCCATAGGCCAGCGCGACCGCCTTGACTCTGTCAGCCCCGGCAAGGAGCTGCCGCCGCACCAGCCACAGCCGGCGCAGGCGCAAATAGCGGTGCAGGCTCATGCCGCGATAGCGGCGGACGACGTCGTGCATGGTGCGCACGGACAGCCCGAGCTTGCGCGCGATCTCTTCGCTGTAGATCGGCTGTGACAGGTCGTCGGTGAGTAGCGCATTGATATCTCGAAATACCCTGAAACTCCGTCCATCATTGGGATGCAGGGTCCAGCGGGACGAAACGACGCTTTCGAAGGCGTCGTCAACGGCTCCGAGCAGCGACTCCTTCATGGCCGCCCCCCTTAACGGAAGCTCCGAGGCGGCGATGGGGTTGGCCGCCTCGGACAGCACCTCACGAACCACGCTGCGCAGCCGGTGCAAGCCAGCCGCTGATATCTCGAAAATCTTGAAGCTTGTGTGCGTGGGAGGCCAGCCGCGATCCCTCACCTCCGGCCGGAAGATCACTGAGGCGAATTGCCGCTGCACTTCCTCAATTGTGGTATAGGCCGCACCCCCGCTGCCAATGACCACCACCGGTCGCGCGCGTTGCGAGCCATTGAAGCGAACAGGAACATTGAGGTCGTCCGTCGTGATGCCGATCGCGGTGCAATCCCCGACGAGTTGTGCATCAACGATCCGAGGAAATGCGCGCGTCAAATTCACGTCGCAGCCAGGCAACGACAGGATCGTCTGTTCAGCCGAAATCTTCCGTACGAAAGGCGTAAATTCGAAATTCAGCCCGCGTATGGCGCTTCGAAACTCGTCGACGTCCGAAAAACGAAATGTGTTGAGTGCCGACCTCGGCACATCATCAATGCTGTTCATGAAAATATAGAACGCAGCGTAGCGTTGAACCTGCGTCCGGCCTCAGTGCCGTTCGCTTCCCCCCTCGGCGTTGTCTCGCACCGATAGAATCAATCCTCGCGTGTCCCGATCAATTGGCGAGCGTCCCGTCGAAAGAACAAGCCTGGACGCTCTGCCCCGCCGAATTTCGATAACGTTTCTTATGCGGTCGGCGGTGCGAGAATACCCGAAATGCCAAAACCTAAAAGCGAAATTAACGTCCTTAAGGCGGAATAGCGACGTTTAATCGTCAGATTTATTTTATTTTCAGGCTCCTGCCATGAAGGCACATTCGCCTGCTGATATTCTGGTCGAATTGGAAGACGCGGTTGCGACGTGCCCGCTGGATCGCTGCACTCGCATCCTCTCCGGCATTTTGCAACTGCTCACAAGCAATCAGGACCGGCCTCAGGACTTGCTTGCCCATGTGACCGACGGCGTTCTGCTCCGCCTGATGGAGCGCGTCGAGGCCGGCGCGCTGATTCAACTCAGCACGGCGCTGGCCGATCTCGCAATTGCTCCTCCCAAGACTGTGCGACGCCTCGCCACACACCGCGATCCGGCTGTGGCGTGCCCCGTCTTGCTGCGATCACGGTCACTCTCGACCCACGACCTCCAGCGGATCGTGGCTTCGCGCGGTGAACGGCAGCAAGATGCGATCGCCGCCCGCGCGCCTATCGATCCACCGGTCGTCGAGGCGCTGATCAAGGACGGCGGCCGTAGCGCTTGTCTCGTGCTGATCGGGAATACAGAGGCACACTTCTCTGATGCCGCTTACTTTGCGCTCGCTGAAAAGTGCCTCACCGATGATGAGCTCACGAAGGCGCTGGCGCTCAGGCAGGACACCCCCGACGTCGTCATGCGCAAATTGCTGTCGGCCGCGCCGGCGCCGAGATCCGGCGTGGCGTCGAAGCCCACTAGCGCGCATCAAGCTGCAACGGCCGCTCCAATGGCCCCCAAGCTTCCCTGCGCGGCGGCCTATGCGAGCGCGCGGCCGGAGATCGTTGCGTTCAACCGCACCGGCAAGCTCAACGATTCCACGATGAACCGCTTTGCCATCCGCGGCGAGACCGCCAATCTCCTCACTGCGCTATCGGTGCTTTCGGGAGCCCCCATCGAAGTCGTCGAGCGCATCATGAGCGACGACGATTGCGAAGGTCTCGTCATGGCATGCCGTGCCTCGCGGCTGAACTGGCAGACCACGTTTGCCATCTTGAGCAACCGCAGCGGCGCGAGGCTTTCCTTCGCCGAGCGGGAACGCGCGCAGCACATTTTCGAGACGCTGCTTCTGTCGACCAGCCAGTGGACGGTGCGTTGGGGAGAAATTGCCGCGAACAAGGAGAGCAGTCGGGGAAGTCGCGGCGCAACGATGGGGGTCAACCGATGAAGTTCGACGGTCGCAAAGCGTCTCGCGTGAAAATGGACCACAGGCAGCCGGTCAACCTCATGGGTTCTGACGGTACCTGGCGACGCAGTTGCGTCCTGCTGGACGTGTCGCAAAGCGGTGCCAAAATCGAGGTCGAGGGCACGCTGGATGTGCTCCAGGCCAAGGAGTTCTTCATGCTGTTATCGTCGACTGGCCTCGCCTATCGGCGCTGCGAACTGGTCTGGATCGACGGCACCATGGCCGGCGTTCATTTCATCACCGCGGAAGGCAAGAAGAAATCCGCAAGCGCTCCGGCGCCGACGCAGAACGCAGTCCAGAGCAAGTAGATTCCAACCTCTGTCTGATATCCCTTGAGTCGTAACGTTGGATCAAACCGTGCAGCACGCGCGAAGCAAATGCGCTCCCATCGATGGTGACGGCGGCATCACAGAGATCGCGGCGGATCGTCCCTTCCTGCATGTGCTGGCTGACAGATCCGACAAGCTCGCGGGTATCTGTTCGATCCTCCAAGAGAAATTCACCATTGCAGGCGAGCGATTGGATGCAGATTCCAGGCTGTCGCAAGCGCCAGTCGCCATCGTCATCCGCGCGGAGCTGCGCGACGTCGACAATATCGCCGCCATCAAGAAACGGGCGAGCAAGCTGGCGAAGGCCAGCAAGCGCATCTTCCTGCTCGACCACACCTCGCACGTCTGCATTTCGCAAGCCTATGCGCTCGGGGCGACGCTGGTGCTTCCCGGCACGGTCGGCCGGGCCAAACTGCTGGCGGCGTTAATCGATCGGGCCGACGAGGCACCCGCTTCATCAAGCGACGCGCGGCAAGCGGACAATGCCGTGGAGACTGCGGCGACCGCCATTGCATCGATGTTCACGGCCGTGACCCTGGGCCAACCTCTTGACGTCGACGGGACCAAGAAAGCCGGTCGCCTGATTGCCGATCGTATTACCCGGCACGGCCTGACCGAGTGGCTCACGACGGTTCGGCGCCATCATGAGGGAACCTATCAGCACTGTCTGCTCGTGACCGGGGTCGCCATCGACTTCGGACTGAGCCTCGGGGTCGGTAGGGCCGACCTGGAACGTCTCTACTCGGCCGCCATGTTCCACGATATCGGCAAGGCGCAGATTCCACTCGCCATCCTCGACAAGCCGGGCCGCCTTGATGCGGCGGAACGCGCTTTGATCGAAACGCATCCCACAGCCGGCTACGACTTTCTCAAGGGACAGGACGGGGTATCACCCGAGATCCTCGATGCGGTTCGTCATCATCACGAGTATCTCGACGGCAGCGGCTATCCCGATGCGCTTTGCGCCGAGAGCATTGGCGATATCGTACGGATCCTGACGATCTCGGACATTTTCGCAGCGCTGATCGAGCACCGGCACTACAAGCCGACCATGCCGCGCGCCGGAGCCTACGAAATACTATGCGGGATGGACGGGAAGCTGGAAAAGGCGCTGGTTCGCTCGTTCAAGCAGGTCGCGCTCACGCGGTGAGCGTCGCAGACCTATTCGATCATCCCTAATGCGTCGCGCGAAATCTGGCGCGGCGCGGAATGGAGCGGCAGGCCAGCCCTTCGGCCAGCAGCTTCATGTCCTCGCGCCTGCCGCTGCGGATCAGCCGACCGAACTCCTCGGGTGTGAATGGAAGACTTGGATCATCATCGACCGGGCGCCGCATCCGCGGGCCGAAGAACCGCCGAACCAGGCTAGCCAGCCGCCGCATGTCAATTCCCTCGCGCCAGCAACAAACCTCTCAGTCTGCATATTGTTCCTCCCGCATGTTCGAGATTGCAAGAGGCCACTGACGACTCGGCACCAAAAAAAATTCCGCAGAGAATAATCTCCTTCGTCCTGCTCATCGGCAAAGCCGACGTAGCCTACAAACTCCTGATTGTGCTCGCGGCCCGAGCGCACCGTATTGGCGGCAAGCCATCGTCCGGATAGTCCTTCGCGGCACAAGTCATCATGACCTCGTCCGCCGGAATCGTGGCGACCTCGCGTACGATGTGGAGCGCATGACGACGCGGTTGCCGATGCGCCGCGCAAAATCTATGCTGCCCCGCAAGCAAGACCAAGAACCTCGCGAGGAGACACGCCATGGCCGCGCCGCTCGATCCCGTCATCGCCCAGATCATTCCGCTGATGCCGATGCGCGATCCCACGGTCATGACGCCACAGAGCGCCCGCGATTCCTTGCGCGCACTGGCTGCCTCGCGCGCCGCCATTCCACCTCCGCGCGTTGACAGCGTGCAGGATATCAAGGTGAAAGGCGGCGCCGGCCCGCTTGATGCGCGCGTTTACCGGGTCGGCCCCGCGCCGGCGCCGACCGTGGTATTCTTCCATGGCGGCGGCTGGGTTGCGGGCGATCTCGAAACCCACGACCGGCAGGCGCGCAACCTTGCGATCGAGACCGGCGCGGTCGTCATCTCCGTCGATTATCGCCGCCCACCCGAGACGCCCTTTCCCGGCGCGTTCGAGGACGCTTTCGCCGCGGTGAGCGACGTCGTCAATCGCGTCGCGGAATTTGGCGGCGACGCAAAACGCATTGGCGTTGCCGGCGACAGCGCCGGCGGCAATCTCGCAGCGGCAACCGCGATCGCCTGCCGCGATGCCGGCATCAAGCTCGCCGGGCAATTGCTGGTCTATCCCGTGACCGACGTTCTTGGCGGCTATGCCGATGCGCGCGAGAACGGGCGCTATCCCTCACGCGCCGAGAATGCCGACGGCTACTTCCTGACGCGGGCCACGATGGAATGGTTCTGCGGCCATTACCTCGCCGATCCCGGCCATGCTTCCGACTGGCGCGTCTCACCACTGCGGGCGACATCGCTCGCCGGGGTCGCGCCCGCGGTCGTCACCACCGCCTGGTTCGATCCGCTGCGCGATGAAGGCGCCGCCTATGCGCGGGCGCTGGAAGCTGCCGGTGTCCGGGTCAAGCACCACGAGGGCCCCGGCCTGATCCACGGCTATTTCGGCATGGGCGATGCCTCGGACGCCGCCCGTGCCGAAGCGCAGCGCGCACGCGCCGACTTCAAGGCCCTGCTGATGCGCGGCGTTTGACGCCGGTCAGCTGCTCGGCGCCCGCTGCGCGTCCGTGTGCCCCCAGGTCTCATCCCAGTCCTGGCCGGCGGCATCGACCACGCGGCCGTCGGCCTCGAAGAACTTGTTCGGCACCTGGAAGATCGCCAGGATCAGGGCGCCGTCCGGGCACCAGGCCGCGTGCCGGCTACCGGCCTCGCGCCAGATGAATTCGCCGGCCTTGCAGGCGATCCCCTTGGCCGGCCCCTCCTTGTCAACGAGCGCACCTTCGATGACGTAGCTCTGCTCGATGCCGACATGCTCGTGGTCGGGCAGCACGGATCCCGGCGCAAAGCGCATGAGAGCGGTCATCAGGCCCGTGCGCCGATCGAACAGCAGCGTCTTGGCCTCGCAGCCCGGAAAGCGCGTCTTCTGCCATTCCATGCCTTGGGACTGAACCAGGTGAGAATGCCGATCGGCGAATTCCTGGTCCTTCGGGGTCGCGGCGTCCATCACGATACTCCCTCCATGTCGATGGCATGACGCTAGCAGGATCGCGCAGCCGGGTCAGCGAGCGGTGCAACAGAGGGGGAAGACTTGCCGATCATGGGCGAAAAATCGGCCGGCACCCGCACGGCACGACGCCGAATCCTGCTTGATTGCGCCATGATTCCCGGCTCCAATCTGCCGCGCTATTTCTGGTTTAGGGAGACACCCATGATGAAGCGGATTTTCCTCGCTGCGATCGTTGCCACCTTCGCGGCAGGCTCGGCCTTCGCGCAAGAAACCTGCGAGAGCAAGGCCGTCGGCAAGGACGGCAAACCGCTGGCCGGCGCTGCCAAGACCTCGTTCCTGAAGAAGTGCAAGGCGGATGCTTGCGCGCCCAAGGCGGTCAGCGCCGACGGCAAGCCGCTCGCCGGCGCCGCCAAGAACAGCTTCATGAAGAAGTGCGAAGTCGGCGCGTAGGGCGCCGCGTCTTTGGCGGCCGATCGCCCAACGAACTCCGTCATGGCCGGGCTTGTCCCGGCCATCCACGTTCTGCGCACTCAGAAGCAGAGCGTGGATGCCCGGGACAAGCCCGGGCATGACGATGAGGCGCCCCTTACTCCCGTTTGAATCTGTAATCGAACGCATCGCCCAACGGCTTGATCAGCCCCACCGTCGGCGCCGGGAAATGCACCGGCAGGATCAGCGTGTCCATATCCGCAACCGACGCGAAGAATTTTCGTCGCGACGCCGCCGACTGCTTCGGGTCCCAATCCGGCTTCGCCGACCAGTCCGGCTCCCGGCACTGGATCTGGTGATGCATGAGATCGCCGGCCACCACTGCGCGCTGGCCTTTGGAGACGATGTTCACGCAGCAATGGCAGGGCGAATGCCCCGGCGTCGGCGTCAGCGTCACGGTGTCATCGAGCGCATAGTCGTCACCCACTAATAGCGCCTGGCCCGCTTCGACGATCGGCAGGCAATTGTCGCGAAAAACAGTCCCCGGCGGATTGTTGCCCTTGGCATGCTCGGCCTCCCAGGCCGCATACTCGCCCTTGTGAAAAACATACTTCGCGTTCGGGAATGTCGGCACCCAGCGGCCGTCGCGCAGCGTCGTATTCCAGCCGGTGTGGTCGATATGCAAATGCGTGCAGAACACGTAGTCGATCTGCTCGAAAGAGATGCCGAGCGCGAACAGCTCCTTGCGCCAGCGCTCCTTGCCGGGGAAATCGAACGGCGGCGGATGCCCCTTGTCCTCGCCGGTGCAGGTGTCGACCAGAATGGTGTAGCGCGGCGTCCGCACTACGAAGGTCTGGTAGGTGATCACCATCATGCCGCGCGCGGCGTCGAACACCTCCGGCTCCATCGTCGGCAGATGGCGTTTGAACACGCCCTCGTCATAAGCCGGGAAGAAATCCTGAGGCCGTCGCCACGGCCCCTCCCGCTCGATCACCGCATCGATGGTGATGTCGCCGATCCGCAGTTGCTTCATGGGTGTTCGCTCCCGTTTTTGGAGGGAGCGTAGCGCGAGGCATCAACGCGTCAGGGCAGAGGAACTGGAACGCTAGCTCCGCAACCCCGGCGCTTCCTGCCCGGTCCGCGCGACGTACTCCGTGTAGCCGCCGCCATATTGATGAATGCCTTCCGGCGTCAGCTCCAGCACGCGGTTCGACAGGACGCTGAGGAAATGCCGATCGTGCGAGACGAACAGCATGGTGCCCTCGAAATCGGACAGCGCGGTGATCAGCATCTCCTTGGTGGCGAGGTCGAGATGGTTGGTCGGCTCGTCCAGCACCAGGAAGTTCGGCGGGTCGAACAGCATCTTGGCCATCACCAGCCGCGCCTTCTCGCCGCCCGAGAGCACGCGGCAGCGCTTCTCGACGTCGTCGCCGGAGAAGCCGAAGCAGCCGGCGAGCGCGCGCAAGCTGCCCTGCCCCGCGGTCGGAAACGCGTCCTCCAGCGACTGGAACACGGTGCGTTCGCCGTCGAGCAGGTCCATCGCGTGCTGGGCGAAATAACCCATCTTGACGCTGCCCCCGAGCGCCACGGTGCCCTCGTCCGGCTCGCTCGCGCCGGCGACCAGCTTGAGCAGCGTCGACTTGCCGGCGCCGTTGACGCCCATCACGCACCAGCGCTCCCGCCGGCGGATCATGAAGTCGAGCCCGTCATAGATGCGCTTTGAGCCGTAACCCTTGTGTACGTTCTTGAGCGCCACGACGTCTTCGCCCGAGCGCGGCGCCGGCAGGAAATCGAAGGCGACACTCTGGCGGCGGCGCGGCGGCTCGACCCGCTCGATCTTGTCGAGCTTCTTGACCCGGCTCTGAACCTGCGCGGCATGCGAGGCGCGCGCCTTGAAGCGCTCGATGAACTTGATCTCCTTCGCGAGCATGGCCTGCTGGCGCTCGAACTGGGCCTGCTGCTGCTTCTCGTTCTGCGCCCGCTGCTGCTCGTAGAACTCGTAATCGCCGGTATAGGTGGTGAGCGAGCCTGAATCGATCTCGATCACCTTGGAGATCACGCGGTTGATGAACTCGCGGTCGTGCGAGGTCATCAGGAGCGTGCCTTCGTAATCGTGCAGGAACTTCTCCAGCCAGATCAGGCTTTCAAGATCGAGATGGTTGCTCGGCTCGTCGAGCAGCATCACGTCGGGGCGCATCAAAAGAATACGCGCGAGCGCCACGCGCATCTTCCAGCCGCCGGAGAGTTTTCCGACATCGCCCTCCATCATCTCCTGGCTGAAGCCGAGGCCGGAGAGTGCCTCGCGCGCCCGGCCGTCGAGCGCGTAGCCGTCGAGCTCCTCGAAACGGTGCTGCACCTCGCCGTAGCGGGCGATGATCTCCTCCATCTCGTCCGCCTTGTCAGGATCGGCCATGGCGGCCTCGAGCTCGCGCAGCTCCGCCGCGACCTCGCTGACGGGCCCCGCGCCATTCATCACTTCGGCCACGGCGCTGTGGCCGGACATCTCGCCGACGTCCTGGTTGAAATAGCCGATGGTGATGCCGCGATCGGTCGAGACCTGCCCTTCGTCGGGCAGCTCCTCTCCGGCAATCATCCGGAACAAAGTGGTCTTGCCGGCGCCGTTCGGGCCGACGAGGCCGATCTTCTCGCCCTTGTTGAGGGCCGCGGAGGCTTCGATGAACAGGATCTGGTGGCCGGCTTGCTTGCTGACGTTGTCGAGGCGGATCATGAGGTCATTTTGGGGAATTTTTGCGTTGCAGCGTCATAGGCCATGCCGGCCCCAAGGGGAAGCCCGGCGGGGTACGGAATCGGCCTCGGCAGATGTCTGCGTCCGGTCATACTGCGCCGCGACAGGCGCGTGAATTTCCGACTGCGTAGAGTCCGAACGGACCGCCAAATTCCAACAATGCGACACCGGGGCCGCTTGCCCAGATGGCGGCAATGTGTCCAAACTGCGATCAAAGTCGCTGGAATGCGGCCTACCTCCAGCGGTTATCGACGAAAAGCGCAGCGAAATGCGTTCGAACAACAAAGCCGCCAGGGAGGACGTCCATGACTGCAAAGTCTGAAAAGACCAGAACCACGCGTCGCAAGTTCTTGCTGACCGCCGGCGCGGCCGGCGCTGCCACGATCGCCATGCCGCAAGTCAGCCGGGCGCAAACGGCGACCCTGAAGATGCAGGGCTCGTGGGGCAAGGCCGATGTCTTCAACGAGATGGCCGAAGATTATGTGAAGCGCGTCAACGAGATGGCCGGCGGCCGGTTGCGCATCGACTATCTGGTCGGCGGCTCCGTCGTGCATCCGTTCCAGGTCTTCGACGGCGTTCATGGCGGCCAGCTCGACGCTGCGCACACTGTCACCGTCTACTGGTACGGCAAGCATAAGGCCGCCTCGCTGTTCGGTACCGGGCCGGTGTTCGGCTTCAACGCCAACGAAGGTCTCGGCTGGATCCACAACGGCGGCGGCAAGGAGCTGTTCGAGGAGCTCCAGACCAAGATCATGAACGTCAACATCAAGAGCTTCTTCGCCATGCCGATGCCGACCCAGCCGCTCGGCTGGTTCAAGAAGCCCATCGCCAGCGCGGATGATCTCAAGGGCCTGAAGTATCGCACCGTGGGCCTTGCCGCCGATCTCTTCCAGGCGATGGGTGCATCCGTCGCGCAGCTGCCCGGCGGCGAGATCGTGCCCGCGATGGAGCGCGGCGTGATCGACGGGTTCGAGTTCAACAATCCGACCTCGGACCGGCGCTTCGGCGCGCAGGATGTCGCCAAGAACTACATGATGGGCAGCCATCATCAGGCGACGGAATATTTCGAGATCATGTTCAACCGGACCAAGTTCAACGCGCTGCCGAAGGAGCAGCAGGCGATCCTGCAATACGCCGCCGAAGCCGTGTCCTCCGCCAACGAATGGAAAGCCATGGATTATTATTCCAAGGATTTGCAGGAGCTGATCAACAAGGACAAGGTCAACGTCGTGCGGACGCCGAAGTCGGTCTTCGACGCGCAGATCAAGGCCTGGGACGGTCTGATCACCCAGCTCGGCTCGGATCCGTTCATGAAGAAGGTCATGGACTCCCAGAAGGAATGGGTGCGCCGCGTTGTCTATTACAACATGAACAACGCGACGGACTACCGCGGCGCCTTCGAGCATCACTTCCCGGGAGTACTGAAGGTCTGAGCCTGTCGCGACTTTCGCGTGAGGCCGTATGGACGGGCGGCGCAATCGAAGCGCCGCCCACGAACTTGGAGGGGGTACGTCCGGATGTGTCGCTCGCAGCGAGCTCGGCTCGCATGACCAAATTTCTGTTCTTCATCGACGAGCTCAGCACATGGGTTGGCAAGGCGTTCGCCTGGCTGATTCTCGTCCTTACACTGGCTATCAGCTACGAGGTGTTCGTACGCTACGTGCTGCGTGCGCCGACCACCTGGGCTTTCGACATCAGCTACATCACCTATGGCGCGATGTTCCTGATGGCCGGCGCTTATACGCTCTCGCGCAACGGCCATGTGCGTGCCGACGTGGTCTACCGCCTCTGGTCGCCGCGCACCCAGGCGACGATGGACCTCGTCCTGTACATCCTGTTCTTCCTGCCGGCGATCGCCGCGCTGATGTATTCGGGCTGGAACTACGCCCAGATGTCGGTGCGCTTCCGCGAAGTCAGCATCTTCAGCCCGGCCGGCGTGCCGGTATTTCCGCTGAAGGCACTGATCCCCCTCACCGGTTTCCTTCTGTTTCTGCAAGGGTTCGCTGAAATCATTCGCTGTGTACTGTGCATCCGCACCGGCCAATGGCCGCAGCGCCTGCACGACGTGGAAGAGACCGAGAGCCTCGTCATTCGCGAACATCAGCAGCACGCGGCTGAGCCGCAGAGCGATAAGGGACCAGGCGCATGACCGATCCTCAACTCGGCATGCTGATGCTGGGTCTCTTCATCTTCATCATCATGCTCGGCTTCCCGATTGCGTTCACGCTGATGGCGATGGGCGTCTCATTCGGCTACTACGCCTACTACACCCCGGGTCAGGACTTCTTCCAGAACCGCATCTTCACGCTTCTGGTGCAGAAGACGTTCGAGGTCACAACCAGCGACGTGCTGGTTGCGGTCCCGCTGTTCCTGTTCATGGGCTATTTAATCGAGCGCGCAAACATACTCGACCGGCTGTTCTATTCGCTGCAATTGTCGATGAAGAACGTGCCGGGCGCACTGGCGGTGGCCACCCTGATCACCTGCGCGATGTTCGCGACCGCCACCGGCATCGTCGGCGCGGTCGTCACACTGATGGGCCTGCTGGCCCTGCCGGCGATGCTGCGCGCCGGCTACGACACCAAGCTGTCGGCAGGCGTGGTCTGCGCCGGCGGCTGCCTCGGCATCTTGATTCCACCGAGTATCCTGCTGATCGTCTATGCGGCGACCGCCGGCGTTTCGGCGGTCAAGCTTTATGCGGCCGCTTTCTTTCCGGGGTTCCTGCTAGCCGGGCTCTACGTCGTCTATGCGATGGTGCGCGCGATGATCAATCCAGCGCTCGCGCCGAAGCTGCCGCCCGAGCAGACCAATGTGCCGCTCAGGACGGTGATCTGGGCGCTCGCCACATCGTTCCTGCCGCTGGCGGTGCTGATCGTTTCGGTGCTCGGCGCGATCCTACTCGGGCTGGCGACGCCATCCGAAGCGGCCGCGGTGGGCGCACTCATGAGCATCGTTCTGGCCGCCGCCTATCGTTCGCTCAATTTCACGATGATGCGTGAATCGGTCTATCTGACCGTGCGTGCCACCGCGATGGTCTGTTACCTGTTCATCGGATCGTGGACGTTCTCCGCGGTGTTTGCGGTCCTTGGCGGACAGTCGGTGGTCGAGCAGTTTTTTGCGGCAATGAATTTGTCGCCGATCCAGTTCCTGCTGCTGACCCAGTTGATCATCTTCCTGCTCGGCTGGCCGCTGGAATGGACAGAGATCATCATCATATTCGTGCCGATCTTCCTGCCGCTGCTTCCCCAGTACGGCATCGATCCGATCTTTTTCGGCATCCTAGTGGCGCTGAACACGCAAACAGCGTTCAATACGCCGCCGGTGGCGATGGCCGCCTTCTATCTGAAGGGCGTGGCCCCGCCTCAGGTGAAGCTGACCGATATCTTCTCGGGCGCGCTTCCTTTTGTCGGCCTGGTCTTCCTCACCATGGCACTGGTCTACATCTTCCCTGGGATCGCATTGTGGCTGCCCACTGTTCTCTATGGATCGCGCTGAGCGGCCGCGGTAAACCGCAGAAAGACTGCGCATGAGTCTGAACACGCTCGGACTTACCGAAGCTGCAGCCGGCATCCGCGACGGCCGGTTCAGCTCGGTGGAGCTTGTCGGCGACTGCCTCAATCGCATCGATGAGGTCGATTCCAATATCCAGGCGTGGGTGTTCCTCAATCGTGACCACGCGATGCGCCAGGCCAAGGCCGCTGACGATCATCGCAAGCACGGCAAGGCCGTGGGCCCGCTGCATGGCGTGCCCGTGGGCATCAAGGATATCTTCGACACCGGCGACATGCCGACCGAATTCGGATCGGATCTGTGGGCCGGACGCACGCCGCGGCGCGATGCGGCGGCCGTGGCGCGTCTGCGGGCGGCAGGCGCCGTGATCCTCGGCAAGACGGTGACTACCGAGTACGCCTACTACAATCCTGGCAAGACCCGGAATCCGCACGACACGGCTCATACGCCGGGCGGATCCTCCTCGGGCTCCGCCGCGGCCGTTGCGGCGCTGATGGTGCCGGGTGCCATCGGCTCGCAGACCAACGGCTCGGTGATCCGTCCTGCCGCCTTCTGCGGCGTGGTCGGCTTCAAGCCCTCGCATGGTCTCATTTCCCGCAGCGGCGCGCTCGAATTGTCGCGCACGCTCGATCATGTCGGCGTGTTCGGGCGCAGCGTCGAGGACGCGGCCCTGCTCGCCGAGGTCCTGGTCGGCTTCGACGAGGAGGATCCGGACACAAGGCCTGTCGCGTGTCCGCCCTTGTCCACTGTCGCGGCGAGCGAGCCGCCGTTGCCGCCGCGATTTGCCTTCGTGCGCTCTCCGGTCTGGGATCAGGCCGAGCCGGTGACGCGTGAGGCGTTCCCTGAGCTTGTCGAGGCTTTGGGCGCCGCTTGCAGCGAGGTCGAGCTTGGCCCGAGCTTCGACGGGGCCGTCGACATGCACCGCATCATCATGGAAGTTGATATGGCGCACAATCTGCGGCGCGACTACCAGCGGGGCGGCGACAAGCTCAGCACGCGTCTACGCCAGGCGATCGAGCGCGGCCGAACGCATCTCGCGCTGGATTATCGCAACGCACTGTCCGGGATTGAGCCGCTCAACCAGGCGCTGGACCATGTCTTCGACGAGTACGACGCCATCCTGACCCCCGCAGCGCCCGGCGAGGCGCCCGGAATCGAGACGACCGGTAACCCGGTTTTCTGCACGCTTTGGACCTATCTCGGCGTGCCCGCCATCAGCCTGCCCTTGATGAGCTCCGAAACCGGCCTTCCGCTCGGCGTTCAGCTCGTCGGCCGCCGCGGCAACGATGCCCGCCTCTTGCGCACGGCGCACTGGCTTGTCAGGACGATTGGACGCACCGGTCGTGGCACGCGGCGCAAAGTCCCGAGCGCCGGGGCAAAATCGGCTGCCGATGCCGAGAAAGGGAACGTGCGATGACCAATATGATCACTGGACTCATCGGCCTCGCGCTCGTGCTGACATTTCTCGGGATCCTGGTGGTTTGGATCAAGGCCATCCCGCTCATCATCATTGTCGTGAGCGTGATGATGCTGGCCGTGATCGATTTCGTGCGATCGCTGCGCACGAACGGGGCGCCTCGCTGACTGCCGGGCGCGCCCGCGGCCTTCTCAATATCGGCGATGCCCCAGCGCCGGTGTCCCTTCTGCTGATGCGAACGAAAAGACCTCAGCTCTCGGGGCAATGGGAACGAGCTGAGGTCTTCGTGCGTCAAAAATGGCCCCAGCTCTCAGGGGGGCGGTGAGCTGGGGCCTCACTTGGGGGTACCCTTTGGGGAAGGGTATCGGGACAACGTGGCAATCGCGCAAACGTTCCAAACATTCTCGGCATCTTCGGAGACGCGCGGACACTGTTCGATGCACCGATACAGGGTTCTGGATTCAGTTGGCAGAACCCAATTTGAACTAGCAGGAGCTTGACGAGACCCGCTGCGGCGGACCGCAGCTCAGGGACTTGATTTTTCCGGCAGCGTCGAACGCCAAGACCGCGTTCACGACACTGTCCCCGGTGATGTACGAGATCATTGTCCCGCCTTGCGAAGGCTGAAGATCATCCAGCTCGGTAGCGGGTTTTCTTCGCAGACGATCAGCCCAGTAGGCTCGTAGGCCTTCCCTGCCGGTGATGGTCCGTTCGTCACAACCGCAGTGAACCACTGCATCTTCGGCGTACATTGCGAGTATCGCTTCGATATCGCGAGCACGGTAGGCGTCGAGCCAGTCGACGGCAACGGCCATCGGATCAAAGGACATACAAGCACCTCCACGCCGCCAAGAAACCGAGATTGGCCGGGGTTACCAGCTAAGTCTCTTCGCAATCGATTCTTGAATTTTGATGTTCTGGCTCGGCTACGGCCATATGTCGAAAGTCATACGGTGCTACTTCCGGCCGGGTTTGTGACCCTGCCCTACCCCGGAACCAGCAGGGCTAATCTATTTGTACTCCCCGACAGGCTCGGCTGTTCTGCTCCTTACGCCTGAGCCAACTCGACGCCGTAGCGCGGCAGGGAAAAACATGCAAACCTTCAAACCTCGCTGACGACGCGACACCGGGAAACGTCATGAAGGACATGCAAGCGCAGGCGGAAAAGCTGAGGGCGGAGGCCGCTGAGTGTGCGCTCATTCGGGATCTTGCTACCGCGCCTCACAAGCGCGAACTATTCGACCGATTGGCCGAACACCTCAACACTCTCGCGGGGGAAGTTGAAAAGGCGATTGCGAATCGAACCGAAACGCGTGCTTGAGATGATCTTGTTGATGGCAGTCATTGGTTGCGCGTTAATCGGAGCAGTGATTTCTCTCTTTGAGCTGAAGGCGGCGAAACGCCGAACGCAGACGCCTCAATCGTAAGTGGCCGCCACGCCGTGTCGGCCGAGGCTTGCTTCCAACAGCAAGCACGTAGCATTGCTGCGCTCTCAGGGCGCGCACGCAAGGCGACGGCCGAGCCCGGCAGCCGCCCCCGAAGAGATCGCTCCTACGCTCAGGCGTAGCGAAGCAGCCGTCCGTGTCCGCGCATGGCAACATGGAATCTGCTGCGGCCAACGACGAAAACGGAAACAGGTCGCCCGCCGACTAGAGGATCGTGGCTCCTACAAGGCCCTCGCAGCATGTGGGAAGCGCCATCTCGCGGGCCGACGCCGAGAGCGACCAAGCCCGCTCAATTGCAGCGTCGGATAGCGCCGGTTGCCGCCCCGTGCCATTCGCGGCCAGCGGACCTTAGCCGCTTCGCCATACGGTCTGCTCTGGTGCTCTTCATCAACTGCTCAGCCATAAGCACTCGCATCCTCAATTCTTCCAGCTCAGCCAGTTGGGAGGTGAGCACTTCGAATCGTTCATGGAGGAGTGCAACGTCATGTGCGCAGCGGAAGGCATACATCGTCGGCCCCCTTTTTATTTTTAGAGATGACCCGGCTCTGGGCTACCGGGATATTTTGGCAAATTCGGCAGGGGTACGCACTTACATTCAGCACGTTGCGCCGCACTAATTTAATGATGATCGGCGATATGGAACCGAATAATATTAATTGATTTGATTCCGAACGCGGAGTTAAATGCCCAGGGCCAGCGGTTAAATTCCCAGAAACCGGGAGTAAATGCGATGAAGAGATCGACAGATGATGATCGCCGCGAGTTCTTGAAGACTTGCGGACGGTTCGCCGCCGTGACGCCTCCAGCGATGACGCTCCTGCTATCGACGTCCCTCACGTCAGATGCGATTGCGAAGTCGGGCGGCGGAGCAGCCGGCAACAATGGCAAGGGTAATGGCGGCGGCGACGGCAGCCCCAATGGGAAGACAGATATAGGCCGCTGAGCGCTGTAGCGCGAAAAGCGTGGAACGCTAGCCGGATCTCCCAGTTTCTCCGTTGCCCTGTCTCCTGGGCCAATAGTTGCCTTCCCCCCAAGGCAGCTTGAACGGGCCCCAGCTTCGCCGCCACGTGAAGTTGGGGCCTTTTTGCTGCAGCCGCTGACTTGCCTAGAGATCAGCCATGACAGAGACGATTGCGAAAAAGGTCATTTATGCCTGCACGAAGTGCGGTGAAGCCTACGTAGCCCTTCAATCTCGAGCTTTCGTCAAACAGGCAAAATCATTTCGTTGCCGCCTGTGCGACGACGTTGTGCTCCGTTGGATTGGCGACTACGACTTCAGCGATTGGGAGCGGGCCCTGACCCGGCAACACATGAACGCACACACCTGAATTTGAATGAGCAGACGTCAATTTGCCGACGTCATCATTTTCACCCACCTTTAGGAGATTTCACAATCGCCCGCGTCACGCGGCCCTGCGAACGTTGCGACAGATCTCCTCTCTTCGTCTAATCTCGGGAAAAACTGGAAACTTTCGGGGGGTGCCATGAGTTGGCAGCAACCGAGTTGGTCCCCGGAGAGTAAGCATGGTCGATGAAGCCGTCTTGAAGAACGCCACGGAGACCGCGTGGACGGTGTATCGGGCATGCCACCCCGATGTCGACGCTCATGACGGCCGGCGCGGCCTGCTGGAGTGGCATCTGCAGAGGAGGTGCGAAGAGCGCGAGAGCGATACCGAAGAGCTCGCCAGCTTCGGGATTGCTTACCTGAAGCGGCTTCCCCGCGACGAATGCTGACGAGCATGAAATTGCTCGTCGCACGCGTGGCCAGCCAGAGCACAAGGCCGAGTTGGACGCTGCTCGCAATTTCTTCTCTCATCTCCGCCGTCATCGTGATCAGCTTGCGCATCGCATTCGGGGCCTAGTTCGATGCGAATAGCCCAGCTTGCCCCGTTGGCCGAATGCGTTCCGCCAAAGCTCTACGGCGGAACGGAGCGGGTGATTGCCTGGCTGGTCGACGAGCTGGTCGACCTCGGACACGACGTAACCCTGTTTGCAAGCGGCGACTCAAGCACGAGGGCCAAGCTTCACGCGGTGTGGCCGCGCGCACTGCGGTTGGGACGGAGAGGCGTCGATCCGAACGCCGCCAGCGCAATGATGATCGAGGCCATTGCCCGGCGCGCGCGCGACTTCGACGTCATTCATTCCCATGTCGACTGGTTGCCACTGCCGGTGCTGAGCCGGACCGGCGTGCCGTTTCTAACGACCATGCACGGCCGTCTCGACCTTCAAGGCTTGTCCAACGTGATCGGGACTTTCCCCCAGGCCCCTTTCGTCTCCATCTCCGCCAACCAGCGCCGTCCGCTTCCCGATGCGAACTGGATCGCGACCATTCCGCACGGGCTGCCAAGGGACCTGTTTCGCCCCTCGTACGAAAACGGTTCGTACTTGGCGTTCCTCGGCCGGCTCACCGCTGAGAAAGGGCCGGAAGCTGCGATACGCATCGCGCGCGCAGTCCGGATGCCGTTGCGAATCGCGGCCAAGATACCTCGTGGGGAGACAGCGTACTTCAAGAAGAAGCTCGAGCCGGAGATCGACGGCCACAATATCCAGCTCGTCGGCGAGGTAGACGAGGTCCAGAAGCAGCCTTTCCTCGACGGTGCCGCCGCCCTGCTGTTTCCGATCGATTGGCCCGAGCCCTTTGGTCTCGTCATGATCGAGGCGATGGCGTGCGGGACCCCTGTGATCGCCTACCGCTCCGGATCAGTGCCGGAAGTCGTCGAGGACGACGTCACGGGCTTCATCGTGGATGGCGAGGAGCAGGCGATCGAAGCCGTCAAGGAAGTCGTCCGGCTGGATAGAAGAAAGGTGCGCGCCCGTTTCGAGGAGCGCTTCCTCGCGAGCCGGATGGCAACGGAGTATGAAAGCCAGTATCGCGAGCTGGTCGTTCGCGGCGGGCGTTGCGCGTGAGGGACTCCAAGGATTGCCCTTATGAAGGGCCAAGATGCAATCGGAGGTCCACGTTCAAGGGAATACGAACTTCGAATTGTCAGTAACTACGCCCGTCGCATCAGCTTGAGCGACGCCGCGAGCCGTAAGCTCCGCTTGCCGGCGAGCGCGATGCCTTCGAGCTCGCTGTCGGCCGCCCTAGATGCACGGTAGCGTGCATTGAGTTCCATGTAACTGATTAATTTAACGGGACTTTCCCGCCGCTTTGGCGGCAGGTGTTGTAGTGCGGCTACAGCAATTCTAAGGCGAGCCAGTACTCTCTCCCCGGCAGGTGGGCGAATCGTGCCTTTTTTGAACTCGTTAGTCTGGGGAGACACTCGAATGAAAATGCTCTTTGCAGCTACGGCCGGTGCTCTGGTTCTAAGTCTGGCGGCTCCCGCCAGTGCGGCGGACTTGGCCGCTCGTCCAATGACCAAGGCTCCGCCAATGGTAGCCACTATCTACGACTGGAGCGGTTTCTACATTGGCGCCAACGGCGGTTGGGGCTCTTCGCGTACTTGCGCGGATATCGTGGCGGTTGGCGTTGTTCCGGTCGTGCCGGCTGCGGCCGAGGGTTGCCATGACGCCAGCGGCGGAACGGTCGGTGGCCAGATCGGGTACCGCTGGCAATCAGCCAACTGGGTCTTCGGTGTCGAAGGCCAGGGCAACTGGGCCGACTTCGAAGGCAGCAACATTGGCCTTTTCACGGGCGCCGACAATCACACCCGCATCGATTCGTTTGGGTTGATTACCGGCCAATTGGGCTACGCCTGGAACAACGTCCTGCTCTACGTTAAGGGCGGTGCAGCGGTAGTTGGCAATCGTTACGACAGCTACATTCCGCCTGGCTTCGTTGGTGCCGGCACGCTCCTGGCCTCAGCACGCGACACGCGCTGGGGTGCCACCGTGGGCGCTGGCATCGAGTTCGGCTTTGCTCCGAACTGGTCGGTCGGCTTCGAGTATAATCATATATTCCTGGACGACCATGACACGGTTTTCACCACACCGGCTGGTCCCGTCTTCGGGACTGCTCGTGTGGGACAGGATGTTGATCTGGCTCTGGTTCGCGTGAACTACCGCTTTGGTGGTTTTGGCGCTCCGATCGCCGCAAGGTACTGATTAGCTTCCACCAACGAACAAAGGCCGGCTCTTTGAGCCGGCCTTATGCTTTGAGAGGCTCAGGTGACCGAGATTTACCGGCCCATCATTCCTTCGCAACTCGCCGACGAGCTAAATAAAGCATTCGACTCGGCTGAACCTCACACAATCTGCCGAGAAAACTGGAAAGGCGCTCGCCGATTTCAACATTTCAGAATTGCGAAAGAAACCGGCTGCAGCGTACGAGCATTTACCGCGCTTTCCCTTGAATGCCGCCTTCTGAGAGTAGACGTGACGGAATGTCAGTAACTACGCCCGTCGCATCAGCTTGAGCGACGCCGCAAGCCGTAAGCTCCGCTTCCCGGCCAGCGCGATGCCTTCGAGCTCGCCGCTGTCGGCCGTGCAGGTGCCGGAGAAGCCGATCCCGACCTCGAAGCCGCCGAAGACTGGGTTCTCGCCTTTCGCAGGCGTGTGCTCCTGGTTGAGCATCTCGCCCTTCCAGCGGCCGTCCGCGGATGAGTACGAGCCGAGATAGTAGAAGAACGCATCGCCGCCGAGAATACGGCCGTCGATCAGCAGCATGACGCCGGAGAGGCCTGCCTCGACACCATCGAGCGCGCGCAGGCCCATCCCGTAGAGCCCGTTGGCGATGCCGCCCTGCCCGATCGTGCCGCGTGGCGGCAGGGCTCCGTCATCGAGCCGCGTGAAATTGGCCCAGAAAGGCGCGCCCGGCATCGTGTTCGCGCCGCCCTGGAGACGTATCTCGTTTCCCACCAGCCGGCCGCGCGCCCCGATCGTGGCGACATCCGCCCCCATCAGCGGCTTGTAGTTGGGGTCGAGATTGTGCCGCTCAGTGATCACCTCGGCGACGACCTCGCCGTCACGCTCGACATAGGTGCCAAGGTGGGCAAAGCCCGAATTCCCGCCCAGCATCTTGCCGTCATGCAGGCACATGATGCTGCGACCGACCGCATCGTTGACGCCGTATTCAACCTTGTAGAGCCCGTCAAGCAACGCCATGAACCCGCAAAACCGAAAAACTATCGCGGGCTACCTAGCATCGCCGCCGCATGGACACCACCGGCTTTTCAGCGCAGGACGGCTCGTCGGACGCTTGCCGCGATGATGCCACTCTACCCCTGATTGCTCGATGGATCAAGCGAATTTCGCAAAATCAGCATTTCATGGGAAGGTTTGCGAGCGGGAAGAAACTCACGCTCGGCACCCTAGGAGCTTCAAGCACTTGGCTACTGTGCATGGGGTTGTTTTCGACCTTCGCGTCCAGCTCGCACAAGAGGCGTGACCCGATCCGCCTGCTCGAACCCGCCGGCGCGGGGGCGCGACCAAGCAGCATGGACGAGCCGCAACCATCAGCCGAAGACGAGCTCAGCGCGATCATCGCAAAGGCCGCCAAGCAGCCGCTGCTCGATGCCGCTTACGAGCTCTGGCGCCAGCGCTACCGCCTGGAGACGATCGCGGGCCGCCCCACCGCCGAAGAGGTCCGCGTCAATCGCAGCCTCACCATGGAGCAGTTCGGCGTCCAGTATCGCTACGAACGTGACCACGCCCATGAAGGGCCGATGT
Source organism: Bradyrhizobium daqingense (assembly GCF_021044685.1). Taxonomy (NCBI): domain Bacteria; kingdom Pseudomonadati; phylum Pseudomonadota; class Alphaproteobacteria; order Hyphomicrobiales; family Nitrobacteraceae; genus Bradyrhizobium; species Bradyrhizobium daqingense. The sequence goes on along the minus strand of NZ_CP088014.1, from coordinate 4,858,279 downwards.
TCGGCTATGTGAAGCGCGCCCACCCGCGTGCCGACGATCAGGCGATCCGGCAAGCCATCATCACTGCCGTCAAGTTCGAGGACGCCTACAACAAGCACTTCGACTTGAACGCCGATTTCTGGGATTGTGTGGTGCGTGCGGTCGCGCAGGCCGCGCGAAAATATCCGCACTATCTCGAGACCACCTATCGCGACGCCCGCAGCGATCTCGCCTACTACATGAAGTGAGTTAGAAGCACAGCGTGGTGACGAGCTTGCCCTGCTTGTCCTTGATCGCATAGGGACAGCGAATGCGCTCCAGCGCCTTCTTGGCGTCCTCATCGCCGAGCGCCGCAGCGCGCTCGTAATAGGCCTTTGCCGCGTCCCTGTCCTTCGGCCCGCCGCGGCCTTCCTGCGCGAAGGCGCCCATCCGCTCCAGCGCGCCGGGATGGTTTTGCGTGGCCGCCTTCTCGAACAGCGCGCGCGCCGCCGCGTCGTCCTTCGTACCGCCCGTGCCCTCGGAGAGCATCAGGCCAAGCTGGTACTGCGCCTCCGCGTTGGTCTCGGCGGCTTTGCCGAGCAGCGCACGCGCCTGCGCGGGATCGGCGGGCGCGCTGCCGCCTGCGCCGCCGAGCGCCGCGAGATTACTGACGCCGCGGGGATTGCCGCCCTGCGCCGCCTTCTCGAACAGCTTTCGCGCCTGCGCTTCGTCCTTGGCAACACCGGAGCCGGTGGCGTAGGCAACGCCGAGCTCGACCATGGCCGCGCTCGATCCCTTGTCGGCCGCCTTGCGCCAAGCCGCCATCGCCTCCGCCGTTTGCCGGTTGGCCGCATAGGCGCGGCCGACCGCGAACATCGCTCGCCGCGAGGATGCTGCGGCCTGCTTGCAGAATTTGATCGCCGTCGCGACGTCGGAGGAAGCGATGTCGGTCACCCCCTTCACGTCCGCCGGCTTGTCGGGATCGCTGGGATCGGCCGCCACCCGGTCGCAGAGGACGAGATCGGCCGATTGCGCCTGTGCAGCCGCGGGTACGGCGAGCGCGAAGGCGATGGCAAGGAGATAAGTCCGCATGGGCATCACGTTGCGTCGTCGCCCCGGCAAATTCAAGGCTTGAGTCCCGATTGACGCAGCACGGGCACGACATCAGGCGATGCCAGATAGCGCAGCAGCCGCTCGGCGGCTTCGGGGTGTTTCGCATTCGCCATGCGGCCGGCGGAGAACACCGCCGGCGTCTGCAGATCATGCGGGATCGGGCCGACCACCTCGATGCCGCCGACCTGCTTCAGCTCGCTGATCTGCTGCACGGCGAGATCGGCCTGGCCGCTCACGAGCCGCTCCGCCGTGAAGCCCTGCTCCACGATGGTGGCCCTGGCATTGACCTCGGCCGCAATTTCCATCCGCACGATCAACTGGGCGAAGTAGACGCCGCTGGCGCCGAGCCGCGAATAGGCGACCGACCGCGCCGCGAGCAGCGTCTTGCGCAGCGCGGCTTCGCTGGCGATATCGGGGTGCGCCTGCCCTGCCCGCACTGCGACGCCAACGAAGGAGCGCGCCAGATCAGCCGCACCGTCGGCGACAACGCGGCCCTCGCCAAGCATCTCGTCGAGCCCCTCGCGCGTGAGGATCACGAGATCGGCGGCCTCGCCGTCGCGCAGCCGCTTGAGCAGCGCCAGGGTCGGCGCGAAATCGGCATCGACATGGATGCCGCTCCTGGCCTCGAAGGCCGAGGACAGGCTGCGCATCGCACCCATCAGGCCGAGCGTCGAGAGCATGCGCACGCTTTCCATTTCCGATCCCTGTCGCGATCAGGCGCGGTGCATCAGCTTGAGCGCGGCGGTCAGGCGCAGGCTGCGCTTGCCGGTGAACGCCGCCGCCTCCAGCACCGCCTGTTCGCTGTCGTAGCTGCCGGAGAAGCCGATGCCGACCTCGTGGCCGCCGAAGATCGGATCGTCCTTCGCCGGTGTGTGCTCCAGATTGAGGATCTGTCCTTTCCAGCGTCCCTTCGCGGCGGTGTAGCTGCCGAGATAATAGAACGCGGCATCGCCGCCGAGGATGCGGCCTTGATTGAGCAGCATCACGCCGGTGAGCCCGCCGTCGAGGCCATCGAGCATACGTAGATGGATCGAGTAGAGACCGTCGACGATGCCGGCTTCGCCGACGCCGCCGGCGATCGGCACTTCATCCTCCGTGATCCGGGTCATCAGCGATTGAAACGGCACCCCGGGCAGCTCCTTGAGCTCACCCTTGAAGCGATAGAGATCGCCATCGGGCCAGCCCTTCGCGATCAAGGTCGCATCGTCGGTGCCGGCCATGGCACGGTAGTTCGGATCGGGGTTGTGGCGGACGGTCTTGATCACGACGTCGACGCCGCTGTCGGTCTTCTCGTAGGTGCCGATATGGGCAAAGGCCGAATTGCCGCCGAGCAGCTTGCCGTTGCCGGCATGCATCACGGCCCGGCCGACAGTGTCGCCGAGCTGAAACCTGACCTTGTAGAAGCCTTCAATCACCAGCCGTGTCCCCGGCCCGCGCGCATCCGGCTACAGTCTATCCCGCATTCGGCGGCAATGGACAAGTTTCGCGCGCCCCGCCGACAGGCCGCAGGTGCAGCCGTCATCAGAATGCAAAAAATCCGCCGGAGCGTTGCGGCTCCGGCGGATTGAGACAACCCGGGCCAGCCCCAGCCCGGGCCGGGAGGATCTTAGGCCGCGGCCTTCTTGTCGGTCGGCACGGACGAGATCGTCTTCAGGATCTGCGAAGCGATCTGGTAGGGGTCGCCTTGCGAGTTCGGACGACGGTCTTCCAGATAGCCCTTGTAGCCGTTGTTGACGAAGGAGTGCGGAACGCGGATCGAAGCGCCGCGGTCGGCAACGCCGTAGCTGAACTTGTTCCAGGGCGCGGTCTCGTGCTTGCCGGTCAGACGCTTGTCGTTGTCCGGGCCGTAGACGGCGATGTGGTCCATCAGGTTCTTCTCGAAGGCACCCATCAGCGCCTCGAAATACTCCTTGCCGCCGACTTCGCGCATATAGGCGGTCGAGAAGTTGGCGTGCATGCCGGAGCCGTTCCAGTCGGTGTCGCCGAGCGGCTTGCAGTGGAACTCGATGTCGATGCCGTACTTCTCGGTGAGGCGCAGCATCAGGTAGCGCGCCATCCACATCTGGTCGGCAGCGGTCTTGGAGCCCTTGCCGAAGATTTGGAATTCCCACTGGCCCTTGGCGACTTCCGCGTTGATGCCTTCATGGTTGATGCCGGCCGCGAGGCAGAGGTCCAGATGCTCTTCGACGATCTTGCGGGCGACGTCGCCGACGTTCGAATAGCCGACGCCGGTGTAGTACGGACCCTGCGGAGCCGGATAGCCCGAGGTCGGGAAGCCGAGCGGACGGCCGTCCTTGTAGAAGAAGTACTCCTGCTCGAAGCCGAACCAGGCGCCGGAATCGTCGAGGATGGTGGCGCGCTTGTTGGACGGATGCGGGGTCTTGCCATCGGGCATCATGACTTCGCACATCACCAGCACGCCGTTGGTGCGCGCGGCGTCCGGGAAGACGGCGACCGGCTTCAGCACGCAATCGGAGCTGTGACCTTCGGCCTGCTGGGTGGAGGAGCCATCGAAGCCCCAGAGCGGAAGCTGCTCGAGCGTCGGAAACGACGCGAATTCCTTGATCTGAGTTTTGCCGCGCAAATTCGGAGTCGGCGTATATCCGTCGAGCCAGATGTACTCGAGCTTATACTTGGTCATTGAGCCTCTCTGTAGATGATGCGAAAGGTTGGAGGCTTGGGAGCCCCCGAACGTTTTGTACCCGGCCATCATCGGCCGGCGCTCTACAAGCATTTGTCGTGCCAAAAGGCCGCAGTGGGGGCGGTTTTCCACGGCAACCGATCGCTCGCGCTGGCGGGGGTTCGCTTGAACCGGCGTGCGTCATAGCCGCGCACCTTCGTGTGAAGCTGCACCGCAAAAATCCCGCGAAATCCGCCCGATTCTAAAGCACACGGCGCCACGCCTGAAGTTGCCGATGAAACGCGCATCAAGCCAGGGCAACTTTCGCAAAGTCTGGCGCCCCTGCCCAGCAACCTTTGGAATAGCCCAGGCGTTGGTCCTCGACATGGTGCCTTGGGAGATGCAGCAGGCGATCTGCCCACAAATTAGGCGGCAACTGATTTCCTTTTCAGCACTTTCCAATTCGAGGGGCGCGGCCGATATGGGGATTCCAGTAACCACAATCGAACGAGTCGGGCGCACCATGGAGGCCAAGGCGCTTCGACCAAGGAGATCGCAATGATGAACAATGGTCTGAGTCACGGATCTGCGAAGATCTACCAATTCCCCGTCGGGGGCCGCGCGGCTCTCGCCGGACGCCGCTATGGCGAGACCCGCCTTCCTGCCGATCACGCGTCGCTTCCCGCGAACGTCTCGATCTGCAGCGAAAGCTGGTACCACCAGGAAGCGGTCGACGAAGCCAAGCCGAAATGGGATCGCTGATGCCTATGGCCGGTTTGATACCGCCGCGCCTCACCGCTGGCGGCAGCTCGGAAAAAGGGTCGAAACAACGATGTTTCGGCCCTTTTTGATTCCAGGGGTCCTCGCGGCTAGATCGCGGGTTTTTCGATCACCGCGCAGGCCGTGACCGGCCGCTTCAAATGCTTCACCATGGTGGGCCCGGTCTTGGGAATCTTCAGTGTAACTCCCGCTCCCGAATAGCGTGCCCCCGAAACCGCCAGCCGCCTGGCCAGCGTCACCGGCTCGCCGTCGATCTGAAGGAAGGCGCGCTTGTCGCCGTCATAAAACCCGACGATGAACTGCGTACCATCGGCGCAGTGATAGGTCTGGAACGTCTGGGCATTGGTCGGCCGCATCCCGAAAATTCCGGCCAACAGCATGGTGACGGCCAAAAACAATGGCCTTGTGTCGCTCCATGATCACCCCCTGTAATGGACTCTCAGGACGCCGCAGCGCATCCGATGGAACCATAACCCCAAGCCGATCTCATGTCAGACTCCTTTGCCCGCCATCTCGCCCTGCAAGGCGCCAGCAATTTTCGCGATCTCGGCGGCTATCCGACCACCGACGGCCGCACCACGCGCTGGCGGCACATCTTCCGCTCCAACCACCTCGGCCAGCTCACACCAGCCGACGTCGAGATCATCCGGGCGCTGGGGGTGCGAAGCGCATTCGATTTTCGTGGGCGCGAGGAGCGCGCCGCCGGCGTCTGCGTCGTCAACGAGATCACGGTTCACTCGCTGCCGATCGAGCCGACGGTGGTCGCTGCGCTACGCGCCGAGCTCGCGAGGGGCAGGCTGACGGCACCGGTCGCGTTGGAGCTGATGCGCGAATCCTATCGCAACTATGTTCGCCACAACACGCACAGCTTTCGCAGCCTGTTCGGCCACCTCCTGGAGGACCACGCTCCGCTCGTGATCCATTGCACGGCCGGCAAGGACCGCACCGGCTTTGCCAGCGCGCTGATCCTGCATGCGCTCGGCGTGCCCGACGATATCATTGCCGAGGATTATCTGCTCACCAATCAACACTACAAGCGCGACGCCACGGCGGCCATCGACCTGCCTGAGGATGTCCGCAATGCCATCGGCGCCGTCGAGGCCTCTTACCTCGCAGCTGCGTTCGAAGCCGTCGGCCAGGACTATGGCGATGTCGAAACCTATTTGCGTGACGCCCTCAAGCTCGGCGCGGCGGAGCGCGAGGCGCTGAAGGCGCGCTATCTGCAATCATAGGCCGCCGTGCCGGGAGAACGATGATGCAAGGCAAGGTTCTGGTCGTGACAGGCGCGCGCGGCGCGCTCGGCAAGGTCGTCGTGGAGATCGCGAAGTCGCGCGGCGCGCGCGTTGCCGGCATCGATCACGCGCCGTCGCAAGAGCCCGCAACGCCTGAAAACGTCGAGATCGGCGGTGTCGATCTCTCCGAGGCGGCGCAGGCGAAGACGGCGGTCGAGGCGGCGGTAAAGCACTTCGGCAAGCTCGATGCGCTGATCAACATTGCCGGCGGCTTTTCCTTCGAGACCGTCGGCGACGGGGATGTTGCGACGTGGCAGCGCATGCATGCGCTGAACGTCCTGACCGCACTCAACACCTGCCGCGCCGCGCTGCCGCACCTCGCCGCGTCCAGCGCCGGCCGCATCGTCAACATCGGCGCGATGGGCGCGCTGCAGGCTGGGAGCGGCATGGGCCCCTACGCCGCCTCGAAGGCCGGCGTGCATCGCCTCACCGAGGCCCTCGCCAATGAGTGGAAGGGCAAGGTGACTGTGAATGCGGTGCTGCCCTCGATCATCGACACCAAGGCCAATCGCGCCGACATGCCGAAGGCCGATTTCTCCAAATGGGTGACGCCGCAGGAACTCGTCGAAGTCATCCTGTTCCTCGCCAGCGACGCCGCAAGCGGCGTCACCGGCGCGCTGATTCCGGTGGGCGGACGGGTGTGAGTCGTAGCTTGGGCAGCAGCATCCAGGCTTCGGCTGTGATTCAATCTGAGCCGAGAAGGCTCTAGACTGCTCCCGACTGATTCTCCGATCGGACATTCCCTTGGAAACCGCGCTTTATCTGCCCGTCAAACGCTTCCTCGAAGAGCTCGGTTTCACGGTCAAGGGCGAGATCGGCGGCTGCGATCTCGTCGGCCTCAGCGCTGGCGACCCGCCTGTCGTGGTGATCGGCGAGCTCAAGCTCGCCTTCAATCTGGAGCTGATCCTCCAAGCCGTCGACCGCGCGCCGGCCGGCGACGAGGTCTGGATTGCCGCGAAGATGTCGGCCCGCGGCAAGGGACGCGAGAGCGATGCACGCTACCGCAATCTCTGCCGCCGCCTCGGCTTCGGCATGCTCGGGGTCACCGATCGCGGCCAGGTCGAGGTGCTGGTGAAACCGCCGACGGCGGCGCCGCGCCGCGAGCCGAAGGTGCGCTCCCGCCTCGTCGCCGAACACCAAAGGCGTCAGGGCGATCCCGTGCTCGGCGGCAGCACCCGGTCACCGATCATGACGGCCTATCGGCAGCAGGCGCTGGCCTGTGCCTCGGCACTCGCCGACGGTCCGAGGCGCGTGAGCGAGCTGCGCGAGCGCTGCCCCGATGCAGGCAAGATCTTGCTTAATAATGTGTATGGCTGGTTCGCGCGGGCCGAACGGGGAATCTACGGCCTGACCGAGGCGGGACAGGCGGCCTTAAAACGCTGGCCGCAGCAACGGGTTGAGGCCGGTGCAGGTGTCGCGTCACCGCCATGACACTTGACCCGTGCATAGCTGAGATGCCGCACCGATTTCATATTGCAATGCACCATTCGCGGCACTAGGTATCCCGGCATCGAAACGAGGCCGTCTATGAACGCAGACTGGAATACCAAATATGGCACGCGTCGCGTGCGCCACGATCCGCCCACCCTGGACGAGGCGATCTTCGCCGCCGTCGGCATCACCGACGACCAGGCGCAGCAGGCCGAGATCGCCGCCGCCTTGATGGGGATGCCGCTCGATGTCGTGCAGGCCGAGGTCAAGAAGCAGGCGCGCACCAACAGCCGCATCACCGCAACCCGTGTGATCGCTGGCGAACAGGGCGCGCAGCGCTCCGTGGTGGTCGAGCGCCGTGTCGTCCGCCGTTTCGGCAACGACAAGCGCACAGGGACCTGAGCGCCCTTTCCTTTCGATCCAAAATACGAAAGCGGACCGGCCATGCCGGTCCGCTTTTTGATTCACGCGGCGCGATTGCCGTACATGCTGGAGATGATCTTCCAGCAGGTCGAATTGAGGCTGAGCAAGGCCCGGCCCGCCGTGAACGGCGAGGCCGCGAGATCGGCGAGCTCGGCTTCGGGCGTCTTGGCGAGATCGATCGTGCCGGTCGATTCTCCGTGCCGGAATTGCAGATGCGCGCCGAACTTCCTGGCGAGCGCCCGCATCGCGTGGTTCTCCGCGCCGGTGGTGATGCGCAGGGCCTTGTAGCCCTTCCAGCGCGCTTCCGCGATCAGGCGGCGGAACAGTACGGTGCCGACGCCTTGGCGGCGCGCTGAGGCCTCCACACTGAAGGCGACCTCGGGCAGCGAATCGCCCTCCGGCGGATGCAGCTCGGCCGCACCGCGGACCATGCCATCGACGATGTAGGCGACGATCACGGTACCATCTTCGGCGCAACGGGCGGCGTAACGCTCGATGAAGCTGTCGTCGAGAAAACCGTTGAAACGGTCGTGCCGGCTGCCGGCATCGAGCCTCAGCAGGTGATCGCGCAGAAGCGGCAATTCTTCCTGCTGGCTCAGGGTCCGCACGTAGCCGGGGGCGGTGCGGACGGTCTCTTCAAGTACCACGTCAAAACTCCTCTTGGTGTCCCTCGAGGAGGCGTTCGAATCCCTAGGCACCCAATATTGTGCATCGCACCATCGTTTTCAAGACGGGAACCTGCCTAACTTGGCGGCATCGTGAACGACTAATTCGTTAATAATTTCAAGCTCACTTAGTCTTACAAGACCAGTTGGGTCTGGGTCACCACGGCGACCAGCTTGCCGTCCTCCGTTTCCAGCCGGGTGGTCCAGACCTGGGTCCGACGGCCCCGGTGGACCGGGGTCGCAGTGGCAATGATGATGGTTCCTTCCTTGGCCCCGCCGAGGAAGTTGGTCTTGCTCTCCAGCGTCGTGGTGCCCTTGGCGTCCTCAGGCAGATTGAGCACGGTCGCAGCCGCTCCAACGGAATCGGCCAGCGCCATCACCGCGCCGCCATGGATGGTGTGATGAAGCGTGCAGAGGTCGGGCCGGACCGTCATTCGCGCCACCACACGGTCCTTCTCGGCCTCGATGAACTCGACGCCCTTGAGCTCGGCAAACGGCATCTTCATCGCTTGAAGTTTTTCGAGCGGCGTCATCGGATCTCCTCCCAATTCGTTGTTGTCTCAACGTGAATTGCTTCGCGCGGCAAAGCAATGACGTCCAAGGTCATGGACGGGCTGACATCGGCACTCCCATGGCGCATATGCTGCTCCCCCATGCGCCACTTCCCACCCCGCCGCATCGTCTGCCTGACTGAAGAGACGGTCGAAACGCTCTATCTGCTCGGCGAGCAGGACCGTATCGTCGGCGTCTCCGGCTATGCCGTCCGTCCGCCCCAGGTGCGGCGGGAGAAGCCGCGGGTGTCGGCCTTCGTCTCGGCGGACATCCCGAAGATCCTGGCGCTGGAACCCGAGCTGGTGCTGGCCTTTTCCGATCTCCAAGCCGGCATCGTCGCCGACCTCGTCCGCGCCGGCATTGATGTTCACGTCTTCAATCAGCGCGACCTCGCCGGAATCATGGCCATGATCCGCACGCTCGGTGCGCTGGTCGGCGCGGCCGAGCGCGCGGAGGACCTCGCTCGGAGTCTCGAACAGCGCCTCGCCGCGATCGCGGCAACGCCTCGCCCCTCCCGCCCAAGAGTCTATTTCGAGGAATGGGACGATCCGTTGATCTCGGGCATCGGCTGGGTGTCCGAGCTGATCGAGATCGCGGGCGGCACGGATGTGTTTCCGGAGCTGCGATCACGACAGGCCGCGAAAGACCGCATCGTCTCGGAGAACGCCGTGCGCGAGGCCGCGCCCGATGTGATCCTCGCGTCATGGTGCGGCAAGAAGGTCGTTCCTGCCCGCATCAAGCAGCGTGACGGGTGGAGCGACATTCCGGCCGTGCGCGACGATCGTATCGTCGAGATCAAGTCGCCGATCATCCTGCAGCCAGGACCGGCGGCGCTGACCGACGGGCTCGATGCGATCGTGACGGCGCTGTGGGGTGAGCACGGATAGCGCGGCGCCACCGCTCGTGTCCCGGACGCGCTGCAACGCGTCAGCGTTGTTGCGCAGAGCCGGGACCCATCTCACGCTAGTTTCGGTGCAGCATGGACCCCGGCTCTGCAGCGCATCACGCCGCAAGGGCGCCGCGCCGCGCTGCGTCCGGGGCACGAGATCCTCCTCACGTCACCGCGTTCACGACCTGGTATTCTGGGCGACGCCACATCTCGCCCGTGATCACCTCCTCGATGATCTCGGCGGCGCGCACGATCTCATCCTCTCCGACATACAGTGGCGTGATGCCGAAGCGCATGATGTCTGGCGCCCGGAAATCGCCGATGACGCCGCGGGCGATCAGCGCCTGCATGGCGGCGTAGCCGCCGTCGAAGCTGAAGGAGACTTGCGAGCCGCGACATTCATGCGCGCGTGGTGTGACCAGCCTCAAGGATGGACAACGGCGCTCGACCTCGGCGATCAGGAGATCGCCGAGCGCCAGCGAACGCGCACGGACCTCGGCAATATCGACCCCGTCCCAGATGTCGAGCGAGGCCTCCAGCGCCGCCATCGCCAGCACCGGAGGTGTGCCGACGCGCATGCGCTCGACGCCACCGGCCGCGGCATAAGCGAGCTCGAATGCGAACGGCTTTGCGTGCCCCATCCATCCGGACAGAGCGGCACGCGCGCCGTCGGCATGGCGTGGCGCGACGTAGAGGAAAGCGGGCGCGCCGGGACCGGCGTTGAGATATTTGTAGGTGCAGCCGGCGGCGAAATCGGCGCCGCAGCCAGAGAGATCGACCGGCAGCGCGCCGGCGGAGTGCGCGAGATCCCAGACCGTGACGATGCCGAGTGCGTGCGCTTTGGCGGTGAGCTTCGCCATGTCGTGGCGGCGGCCGGTGCGATAGTCGACCTCGGTGATGTAGAGGACGGCGATCTCCTCCGAGAGCATGGCCTCGATCTCCTCCGGCGCTACCAGGCGCAATTGATGGCCCCGCCCCAGCGTTTGGATCAGGCCTTCGGCCATGTAGAGGTCCGTCGGAAAATTGCCGGTATCCGATAGGACCACCTTGCGAGAGGCATTCATGTCGAGCGCGGCCGCGAGCGCCTGATAGACCTTGAGCGACAGCGTGTCGCCGACCATCACGGAGCCGGCTTTAGCGCCGATCAGCCGCGCGATGCGATCGCCGACATGGCGCGGCTGGGCATACCAGCCCGCGGTGTTCCAGGCGCGGATCAGCTCATTGCCCCATTCATCGGTGATGACGCGGTTGACGCGCTCGGCAACGCCTGATGGCAGCGCACCGAGCGAATTGCCGTCGAGATAGATCACGCCGTCAGGCAGATGGAACAACGCCCTGGTGTCGTCATAGACGCGAAGCTGGGTCATGAAGGTCTCTTAGAGAATGGTACGCACGCGCCAGAGCTCGGGAAACAGCTCGATCTCCAGCATCCGTTTGAGATAGCTGACGCCGCCGGTGCCGCCGGTGCCGCGCTTGAAGCCGATCACGCGCTCGACCGTCGTCACATGGTTGAAGCGCCAGCGCCGGAAATAGTCCTCGAAATCGACCAGCTTCTCGGCAAGCTCATAGAGCATCCAATGCGTCTCCGGCGCCTCGTAGACGATACGCCAAGCCTGCAGCACACCCTCATTGAAGCCATGGGTCTCGCGGACGTCGCGCGACAGCACGGCCGCAGGCATCTTGAGCCCGTGGCGGTCCGCCAGCCGCAGCACCTCGTCGTAGAGGCTGGGCGTCGCGAGCTCGGCTTCGAGCAATTTTGTCGTCTCCACATCGTGGGCGTGCGGCTTGAGCATGGCATGGTTGCGGTTGCCGAGCAGAAATTCGATCAGCCGATACTGGCGCGACTGAAACCCCGAGGACTGACCGAGCTGCGAACGGAAGCGGGTATATTCGCTCGGCGTCATGGTCCGCAGCACGTCCCAGGCGCCGTTGAGCTGCTCGAAAATGCGCGACACCCGCGCCAGCATCTTCATCGCGGGCTGCACTTCGTCCCGCGCGATGGCGCGGCGCGCGGCGCTGAGCTCGTGGATGGCAAGGCGCATCCACAGCTCCGTGGTCTGATGCTGGATGATGAACAGCATCTCGTCATGCGCTTCCGAGAGCGGATGCTGCGCTCCGAGGATCGCATCAAGCGCCAGATAATCGCCATAGGACATGCGCCGGGCGAAATCGGTCTCGGCGCCTTCTCTTGCAGGATCGTAATCGCTGGACGTCATGACGGGTCCTTTCGATCAATCATCCCTGCCGCGTCAATCGAGGCCGATCAGGCGCGCAGTGATCGGCGACGATGGGTCCTTGAGCCCATCGATCACCGTAAAATGGTTGAGCCCGGGATCGACGACGAGGCGCGTCGGCACGTCGAAACCGGTCCAGACATTGGCAATCAGGTCGGACTGGCGGATGAACTCCGGGCGTTCGCTGCCGCCGACCCAGGCGGTCACAGGCGAAGCTCCGCGCGGCAGATGCAGCACCGCGCTTTCCAGCGTCGCCTCCTCCATGGTCATGCGCAGCGTCTCGTTCATTTTCGTCTTGAGCAGCGGACGCAGATCATGCAGGCCGCTGATCGAGAGCGTGCCGGCGATGCGATCGTAGACGGCGGGCTCGAGCCGGCCGTCGTTGCACAGCATGCGCGTGACAAGATGCCCGCCGGCGGAATGGCCGGCGAGCCGGATCGGCCCCGCGACCAGCGAAGCCGCCTTGGCAATCGCAGTTGTGATCTCGGCCGTGATGTCGGAGATACGCGCGGCCGGCGTCAACGTGTAGCTCGGCAAGCAAACCGTCCAGCCATGGTGGCGCGCGCCTTCGGCCAGATCTGTCCAGGTCGATTTGTCGAAGCGCATCCAATAGCCGCCATGCACAAAGACGACGAGGCCCTTGCTGTCACCGTCCGGCAGGACCAGGTCGAGGCGCTGGCGCTCGGTGGCGCCATAGGCGATGTCCGCACGAAAATCTTTCAGCCCGGCACGATAGGCCGCTGCTCGCTCCGCCCACAGCGCCGGCATCTTGTCCGAGCCCGGGATATGGGCCGAATTGGCATAAGCGTCATCCCAATCGCGCATGGTGTCTCCCTGGACTCGTCCGGCGAACGGGCACCAGTCTGCCACCGGTTAGTGCGGCATCCTAGTCTTTATTTTAAGCTTAAAGGATTTGGGCAGTGGAGCGGCAAGATATTTCCGCACAAATGAGGATCTGGCAGCCAACTCCGTCATTGCGAGCGCAGCGAAGCAATCCAGTCTGTCTCCGCGGCGACAGTCTGGATCGCTTCGTCGCAAGGGCTCCTCGCAATGACGGCGGAGACGGCGGGGCTCGCCTCTACGCCTTCTCCACGCCGCACCATTCCGCGACGAACAGCGCCATCGCCTTGGTCGTCTTCTTCAGCGAGTCCAGGTCGACATATTCGTTGAAGCCGTGCATCTCGCCGCCGCTCGCACCGAAGCACAGGCTCGGGATGCCGTGATTGAGGCCGTAGAACCGGGTATCGGTGAGCGCGGTGAACACGAGGTCTTCGACTGCGCCGCCATAGACTTTGTTGAAGGCCTTGCCGAACGCAGCCTCCGGTGCGGCAGCGTCGGTTAGTTCATACCCTTCCGACAGGAAGCCCGACCATTCGATCTCAGGCGGGTTGTTGGCCAGGAAGCGGTGGTTGCGCGCAGCGGCCGCGACGCAAGCCATGATCTCCTTCTGGTGATCGGCGATCGACCAGCCCGGCAACACGGCAATCCGGCAATCGACGTCGCACCAGGCCGGGACGCTGGAGGCCCAGTCGCCGCCCTTGATGATGCCGGGGTTGAAGTTGATGGGATGGTTGAGCGTCTTGAAGTGCCGATCGGCTTTCGCGCGCTCGTTCCATTCGATCTCGAGCTTTTGCAGGGCCTGAATCAGATGATAGGCGGCCATGATCGCATTCGCACCTGAGCCGGCGAAAGCCACGTGGGTCGGGTGCCCTTTCACACGCAGGCGGAACCAGATCACACCGACCTGCGAGCGCACCATCTTGCCGCCGGTCGGCTCGGGAATGAAGCAGGCGTCGGCGCGATAACCGCGCTGCAGCGTCGAGAGTGCGCCGACGCCGGTGCTCTCCTCCTCGATCACGGATTGGAAGTGGATCCGCGCCGTCGGCTTCAAGCCCGCCGCCTTGATCGCATCCAGCGCATAGAGCGCGCCGATCGTGCCCGACTTCATATCGCAGGCGCCGCGACCGAACATCTTGCCGTCCTTGATGACGGGCGAGAACGGTGGCGTCTCCCACAAATCCAGCGGACCTGCCGGCACCACGTCGGAGTGGCCCTGGAGGATCAGCGATTTGCCAGCGCTGGTTTGCGGACGGTAGGTCCCCACCACGGAACGCGCCTTGGAGAAATCGTGCTCGATCGGGCCGAAGCCGCGCAGATCCTTGAGGTCGTCGACATTGATGTGCCAGTCGTCGACCTCGTAGCCGCGCTCGCGCAGGAGGTCGCCGATCATGTCCTGGCACGGTCCCTCGGCCCCGCGGGTCGAGGGGATCGCGACGAAATCTCGCGTGGTCGCCAGCTGGGCTTCGAAGCCGGCGTCGACGGCGTCGAGAATCCTCTGCTGCATTTCGGCATTCATCAGGCAACTCCAATCGGGGCTTCAGATCATCGATGGAGCGCAAGCTAGCCGATTTCAGCCGTTCGGGTACTCCACAAAATACGCATCCCGCAATGCATCTTCGAGCAGTCGGCCTTCCGAATAGCCATCCAGCGTCGCAGGACGGCTGACGCCGTCGAGCAGGCGCGGACACGGCTCGGGCGCGCCGAGCACGGTGCGCACCGGGATGCGCTCGGCATAAACAGGCAATTCGTAGTCCTCGTCGTCGTCTGCCACGCCCTTGGCGCGGATCTTGGCCGAGGCCTCCTCGATCTCCATCGCGATGAAGGAGGTCGCCTTGATCTCCTGCGCAGTGCTCTGGCGCAGGCCCGCGGTGCGGCCCGGGAAAAAGCGGTCGACCATCGCGATCACCGCACGCTCCTTCTCTTCGGGATCGGTGACGAGATAGGCGGTGCCGAATGCCATCACCGCGCGGTAGTCGGCGGAATGGTTGAAGCCGCAGCGCGCCAGCACGAGACTGTCGAGATGGGCGACCGTCAAACAGACGCGCTCGCCTCTGGTCTGGCTGCGCAGCATGCGGCTGGCGCTGCTCCCGTGCCAGTACAGCTTCGTGCCTTCGCGCCAAAAGAAGGTCGGCGTGCAATAGGGCTGGCCGTCGATCACGTAGGAGACGTGGCACAGCATCGAGGAATCCAGGATGCGGTGAACGGTCGCGTGATCGTAGAAGCCACGGTCGTGACGCCGCTTCACTTGGTTACGGGCTGACGTCGGATAGGAATTCGAAATCTCAACCTGGCTCACGGCCGCTCCTCGGGAGTGAAACAATCCAACAGAGTTGTAGCCGCGGATTTGGTCTGCGATAGTGCCAATTCCATGCAAAAAATTCCGACCAATTCTCTGCCGCCGGCCAAGGCCGCTTCTCTGTCGAAGCCCGAGCTGCCGCTCGACCTGACCGGTCCGCACATCACGGCGGACGCCTCCGCCGGGCACCGGCTTTATCAGGCCCTATGCGAGATGATCGTGTCCGGTCTCGTCCGGCCCGGTGAGCCGCTCCCGCCGACGCGGACATTGGCCAAGCAAACGGGCTTCCGCCGCAACGCCGTCGTCACTGCCTATGAACGGCTGATTGCCGACGGTTTTGCCGAGGCAAGAGTCGGCTCCGGCACCTTCGTCGCAGCGCGGATTCCGGCGCGCGCGGCCGAGGCGAAGGCGCCCAAGGCCGTGATCGAAGCACCGCGGCAGGGCGCATTCGCGCTCGGCTGCACCCATATCGACGAGCGCGCCGTGCAGCGGTTCCGCGCTTTCGTCGGCCGCCGCATGCGCGCATTCGGGTCCGAGCATCTGCACTATGGCGATCCCCGCGGCAGCCGCGAGCTGCGCGCGGCGATTGCCGATCACCTGCTGTCGGCGCGAGGCCTGCGCTGCGACCCCGAGCAGATCATGCTCACGTCAGGCACGCTGCACGCGCTGCGCATCGTGCTGAGCGCGATCCTGAAGGCCGGCGACCGGGTCTGGTGCGAAGACCCAGGTTATCCCATCGTGCGCCGGACGATCGCCCAATGCGGATATCGCATCGTGCCCATCCCCGTCGACGCGCAAGGCCTGCACGTGGCCAAGGGCCGCGCTATGGCGTCGTCTGCGCGCGCAGCCTATGTCACGCCGTCGCACCAGTTTCCGCTGGGAGTCCAGATGTCGATGCCACGGCGGCTCGAGCTGCTGGACTGGGCCAAGCAGGCCGGCGCCTTCGTGCTGGAGGATGATTACGACAGCGAGTTCCGCTACGACGGCGCGCCGCTGATGTCGCTGGCCGGCATCGATCACCTGCAGCGCGTGATCTACATGGGCACCTTCGCCAAGACCCTGTTTCCGGGCCTGCGCATCGGCTATTGCGCCCTGCCCGAGCGCCTGATCGGGAACGTCACCGCCGCGCGCGCCGCGCTCGACCGCTTTCCCGGCACGCTGATGGAAGGTGCCGTGGCCGACATGCTCAATTCCGGCGCCTTCGCGGCGAACCTCAAGCGCACGCGCAAGCTCTATCGCGAGGCGCGTGATGCCCTGGCCGCGACGCTGGAGACCAGATCCGACGGCGCACTATCGGTGCCGGTGCCGTCGCAAGGGTTGCACCTCGTCGCCCGGTTCGATCGCGCAGTCGATCCGCGGGTGGCGGCAGAGGTGAAGCAGGCGGCTGGTGCAGAGGGCTGGCTCCTGGCCGACACCTATTCACGCGCACGCCCCCTGCCCGGCTTCGTGCTGGGATTTTCGGGCCACGCGGTTCCGCAATTGATCGCCTCGGCTGAACGGCTGGCGCGGGAATCGCGCTCAGCCCAAAGTGCCGGAAGCAAATCGTCCCGGCGGGCGTGACGAAGCTTCACTATGAGAATCGCCTGCCGCTTCCTAGATTGCGACTATCGATACCGGATCTCACACCATGCAGCTGCGCCGCGCGACTTGCCTGTCTCTCCTGATCTCCCTCGCGCTCGCCTCGACGGCGCACGCAGCAACGGTCGGCCGCGAGCAGGACATCGTCGACCTCAAGCTTGGCCAGCGCGTGCTCGTAGATGACGGAACCTGCCCCGCAGGTCAGGTCAAGGAAGTGCGCGGCGCGAAGATGACCGACAAGGGCGTGTCGCGGACCAGCGCCTGCGTGCCGCGCTACGGTCCGAAAACCAAATGAAGACCTGAGAGCTACTTCGCCGGGTCGAACATGCACTGCAGGGTCGGCTTGGCGATCCTGGTGAAGGTCGGGCCGATTTCGCCCTGCTTGGACGTCGGTACCCAATCGGTCTCGATCGTCGGCACGCCCGTTTCGCTGATGCCGCGCAGCAGGGCCTCGCGCAAATCGCGATCCTCGACCATGGCAGCCGCATGGTCGTGGAGACAGGTGCAAATCGCTTCGGGATGCTCCCAGCGCCCCAGCATCCGTGGCGCACACTGACGCACGAATTCGCCACGCGGATCCGGCAGCCTCGAGGGAGCGCGGACCTGCGCCTGAGCGGCACTGATCGTCAGGACGGAGATGAACGCTGCGGCGCAGAAACGAACGAGCATGATGGCCATTGCCGGCTGATTTTCGGGTTGGCAGTCAGAGGCGCGCGGCGAGCACGATCGGCTGCGCTGCGGTGGTCGTCAGCGGCGAGCCACTGTACTGGAACGTGCCGACACCGGGCAGACTGCCATCGGGCGTGCCTGCGAAGGAGGAGCCGGCGAGGACGAAACCGAAGGCAAGGATGAAGCTGAGTGCGCGCATAGTCTCGTCTCCGAATTCGTGGCCGGCAGTGCGCCGTCGTCGTTGTGAAGCTGATAACCATGGGCGGTTTCGGCCGTGATGCGCGAAAAGCGGAAAATGGTTTCGTCTTTCGCGCGAATTGTTTCGACACATTCGGTGCGACGAAACATTGGGCGGGAAACCCCAATCATTTCAGTTAGGTCGCGCCAGGGCCCAAATCGGCCTGGCAAGTTCCATCCGAGCTCGAGGCCAGACTCCAAGACAGGCGTCGTCATGCTCGCGCCTTACGCGCTTCACATGCATTTTACGTTTTTCTGCTGAAGAGAAGCCGAACGAAGGCTGGGCCTGTCGAACCGGGGGCGCTTCGGCTGCGACCCAAGCCATCGAAACCGAGACGCCCGGGCTCACCGGGCGCGTGTATTTGAGGGATGGCCATCATGATGGCGACAGATCGCGCAACGACGCGCGAGGCGGACCAACGGACCGGCCGTGGAGATCAAGGATCCGTTCGCGGCAGCGCCAAATCCACTGGCGAAATGGCGCTGCAATCAAACCGTGGCTTTGAAGCCGCGCCGCAGACATTCGTGCGGCTGACCGGTTCGCATCTGGCAAAGCCGCGTGCCAGCCGCGCCGTCGTCAGTGAGTGAAGAACTCCCCGCACTTCTGCACGTTGGCGTCCGAAGGTCCCCACGGCATGATCGGCACCGTCGAGGTCGAGTTCTTCGGCGATCCCTCGATCAGCCTGTCCGAATAGACCATGTAGACCAGCACGTTGCGCTTGGTGTCGCAGCCACGCACGATCTGCATCTTCTTGAAGAACAGTGAGCGGCGCTGGCGGAACATGTCGTCGCCCTGCTCCATCTTGTTCTTGAACTTGATCGGGCCGACCTGACGACAGGCGAGCGAGATGTCCGAGACCTCCTCGGCAAGGCCCAGCCAGCCCTTGAAGCCGCCCTTCTCCGGGACCGTGAAATGACAGGCCACACCCTCGACCTCGGGATCGTCGAGACCATAGGTCGCGAGCTTGTCGTTCGGGCTCATCCATTTGAACACGGTCGAGCGGCGGAAGATCAGATCCGGCTCGTCGGCAGCTTGGGCGGACGCCGCCGGCGCAGCCAGAGCCAGAAGCAATAAGGCGAGGCCTTTCAAGCGGATGCCGGCAAGACCAGGGAAACGAGATGACATGAAGTTCTCCGGTAACAAGTCCCCGCAATGTAGGAATGCGACAGCCCGACAGGAAGATGACATGCCCCCGGAGGTGACCGCCGTTTACCGCTCTGTGAGGCTTTTTTGCTACGCCTTGGACAAATGTAGCTGATGGCAGAACCGCGCTGCTGGTGAACGCGTATCCCCTTTGTGAGACTAACGTCTGATTTGGATGATGGATTCGAGGATGAATAGCGTGAACGGGGCCGCTTCTTCCAGCAAGCCGGCGCGGCTGTGGCAGATCGCCTTTTTGACGGCGGCAGGCGCGATCGGTACGGCAAGTCAGGCGGACGCAGCGTATTATTATTGGACGGATTATTCCGACGGCTCCTACTACGCCCGGCAGGATCGGCGCCCCGAGATACAGCCGCAGAAGCCTCAGAAGCGTACCAACGCGGCCAAGAAGGATACCGTCGTCCAGAAGGAAGCGGGCACCAAGCCGCAGGGACCGCTGGTCATCGTCGTCTCGATCGAGCGGCAGAAGGTCGCGGTCTACGACAGCAACGGCCTGTTCGCGGAATCTCCGGTGTCGACCGGCATGAAGGGCCATTCGACGCCGATGGGTGTGTTCAGCATCATCCAGAAGCACAAATTCCACCACTCCAACATCTATAGCGGCGCGCCGATGCCCTACATGCAGCGGATCACCTGGTCCGGCGTCGCCATGCATGCCGGCGCGCTGCCGGGCTATCCGGCCTCGCACGGCTGTATCCGCATGCCGATGGCGTTCGCGATGAAGATGTGGAACTGGACCCGGATGGGCGCGCGCGTGATCGTGACGCCCGGCCAGATGTCGCCGCGAAACTTCTCGCATCCGCTGCTCGCCTCGGTGCGCGTGCCGCCGCAGCCCGCTGCCAGCCTCGCGCCGCAGATCAATGCCGGCGACAAGGCGGATAAGGGTGCGCAAGCGACGTCCGCCGAAGCCAAGATCACTGAAACCAAGCCGCTCGAAAGGAAGACTGCCAGTGCGGACAGCGTGCTCGAGTTGCGCACTTCGCTCGGCCACACCGTGATGTCGGATGTGACGACCGGCAATGCGCCCGCACGCGAGGACGCAGCTGCCCCAGCCGACAGAACCGAGACCAGGACCGCGGAGGCCTCCGATGCGGTCAAGTCGTCGTCCGACGTATCCGCCAAACCAGCAGCCACGGACGCGAAGCCTGTTGACGCCGCGGAAGCGCCGAAGGCTTCGAAGACGACCGACAAGCCGGACGCCACCAAGACCGACGCGCCGGCGCTCACCGCCTCACCTGACGTGAAGAAGGACGAGACCCGGATGGCCGATCCCGCGCCTGCGGCAAAGCCGGATGCGCCGAAGCGCGCCGGCCAGATCGCCGTCTTCATCAGCCGCAAGGATTCCAAGCTCTACGTGCGGCAGAATTTCGCGCCGCTGTTCGAGGTGCCCGTCACTATTGCCCCGAGCGACCGGCCGCTCGGCACGCATGTCTTCACCGCCGAACTCGACAAAGCCGATTCCAATACGCTGCGCTGGTCGGTGGTGTCGCTGCCGGTCTCCGTTCGCGCAGCCGTGCGCGATGACGACGGACGCGTGTTGCGCCGCAAGGGCGGCGCTGCCGTGATCCCCGTCGCTGCAAAGCCGGTGGTCACGCCGGACAGTCCGGCCGAAGCTCTCGACCGCATCATGATCCCCGCCGACACCGTGGCTAGGATCAACGAGATGCTGACCACGGGTGGCTCGATCATCGTGTCCGACCAGGGCATCAACCAGGGTGAGACCGGCGAAGGCACCGACTTCATCGTCCGCCTGTACTGAGCTGCATCGCTCCCGATAACGCGGTGTTGACGCGCGAGATCGCAGCGGCGGAGTAATGTCCGCCGTGGATCATTTCGGGGACGCCGTCATGATGAATCGCAGAACCTTGCTCACCGCGGCGCTTGCCGGCGCCATGATGCCAGCGACACGCGCGTTGGCCGATGGCGGCATGAGCCGGATCTCGGCCTACGCCTTCTCCTTCCCCGCATTGTCCGGCGACGACATCCGCCTTGCCGCTTTCACCGGCAAGCCGCTGCTGGTCGTGAACACCGCTTCGCTCTGCGGCTACACTCCGCAATATGCGGGCTTGCAGGAGCTCTGGGGCGAGTTTCGCGAGCGCGGGCTGACCGTCATCGGCGTGCCCTCCAACGATTTCGGCGCCCAAGAGCCCGGCGGCACCAGCGAGATTTCAGAGACCGCGCACCACCAATACGGCGTTACCTTCCCGGTCACGGGCAAGTCGGCCGTGATCGGATCGAAGGCGCACCCATTCTATAAATGGGCCGCTGACGCGCGGCCGCGGGAGGTTCCGAAGTGGAACTTCCACAAATATCTGATCGGGCGAGATGGCTATATCGCCGAGGTCTTTCCGTCCGCCGTCGCGCCGACCGATACGCGCGTCAAAACCGCCATCGCCAAGGCGTTGGCCGACAGCTGACTCCGGTCGCGCCCAATCCGGTTGGGCACAATTGTGGCGCGGCATCAAACAGCCGTTGCAATGACGAGGGCCCACCATCTAGGCTAGGATGGTTTGGGCAGGACGGTTTGTCGCGAGCGAAAAGCCGCGGCGGAACAACGGGATCAATCTCGAGGACAACACGATGCGCGTGGCAGCAGGACTGATATTGGCAGGCGCGATGTCTCTGGCCATGACGGGCGCGGCGTGGTCGCAGACCGCCGCAAAACCCGCGGCAAGTACGCAGGCTGCTCCGCCGGCGACACCGGCCACTTCGGCGCCAGCAGCTGCGCCGGCTCCCGCCCCGGCCGTGGCTGCAGCGCCAGCCGGCTTCGTCAATCCGCCGCCACCGAAACAGGCGCCACAGCCGGCACGCGCGGCCTGCAACACGCCGGGCGCGCTCGGCGTCGCCCGCACCGTCGAGATCGACACCACGGGGGGTCCGGGCTTCGGCTTCGAGCACTTCAAGGAGCTCGACTTCCTGCGCGACAAGGAGGTGGTGCTGACCTTCGACGATGGCCCCTGGCCACGCAACACGCCTGCGGTGCTCAAGGCTCTCGCCGACGAATGCACCACCGGCATCTTCTTCATCATCGGCAAGCACGCGACCTATGAGCCGGAGATCCTGAAGCAGGTCTATGCGGCCGGGCACACGGTTGGCGCCCATACCTGGTCGCACGCCAACCTCAACAACAAGAAGTTCACCGAGGCACAGCGCAAGGACGAGATCGAGAAGGGCTTTGCGGCGGTGAAGTGGGCGCTGGGCGGCGTCTCGCCGGCGCCGTTCTTCCGCTTCCCGGCGCTCCAGCATCCGCCGGAGATGGTCACCTATCTCGGCAACCGCAACGTCGGGATCTTCTCCTGCGACATCGACTCCTTCGACTTCAAGGCGTCCAAGCCCGAGAAGATCGTCGAGACCGTGATGAAGAAGCTCGACACCAGAGGCAAGGGCATCATCCTGATGCACGACTTCCAAAAGCACACTGCCGAGGCCCTGCCGGAACTACTCAAGCGCCTGAAGGCCGGCGGCTACAAGGTGGTGGCGATGCGCGCGAAATTCCCGGCCTCGACGTTGCCCGAATACGAGCAGGAGCTGGTCAAGGACCTCAAGCTGCCCACGGTGAGCCAGCGCCCGGTCAATTCCGTGGTGACGACCGTTTCCGAATAGACAGCAATTGTCTTTCCGGTTCGAAGGCTACGTCATCGTCTCCGCGGACGGCATGCTCGCCGACGCTGGTCATGTGATGCCCGATAGCCTGAAGTTTGAAGGCGACAAGCTGTTCTTCGAGCAGTCGCTCGACCGCGCCGCGCTGATCGTGCACGGCCGCAATTCGCACGAACAGCAGCCGAATTCGCCCCAGCGCAAACGCCTGCTCCTGACCCGCAAAATCAAGGCGCTGACCGTCGATCCTGAAATGCCGAACGCGACATTGTGGAATCCGGAACGTGCCAGCTTCGAGGAAGCCTGCGCCTTCGCCGACGTCGCCTCTGGCTTGGTCGCCGTCATCGGCGGCCCGGTCGTGTTCGACATGTTCATGGATCGCTATGATACGTTCTGGCTGTCGGAAGCCCCGCAGGTACGATTGCCCGGCGGCGAAGGCTGCTTTGTCGGCGTCCCCGAGCGGACGCCGCATGACATTCTCACGTCGCACGGGATGAGGCCCGGTGCGCCGTATTTGCTCGACGCGGCACATAAGGTGACCGTGACCCCGTGGCAGCGGAAATAGCCGTCTCACGAGGCCGCTCAAACCAAAATGGAGAAACAACCCCATGCGCAGTACCGGCATGGTGATACCGCGCCGTATGTTGCTTATTGATCTAACCAAAAATTGGTGCCACCGGCGGCCGGCGCGAAGCTGGCTAGCGCATCTGCAAAGAGCCGCTCCTAGGGCGGATTGACCGCTACACGTCGCCGTAGGCCGCCTCGGCCGGACGCGTTGTGCGTCCGTAGCCGATGATCATGCAGAGCGCGCCGATGATCGACAGGTTCTTGAGCGCGTCGACCAGCATCTTGGCGTTCTCGGGCGCCGCCATGTTCCAGAAATCGTAGAACAGCACGGTCGAGACCGCGACATAGATGATCAGCAGCATCGCGAAGAAGCGCGCACCGAAATTCAGCGCGATCATGAGGCCGGCGATGACCTCGAGCCCTCCGACCGCCATCGCGAGCAGTTGCGGCGTGGTCATTGCGGTCGCGGTCTCGACCTGCTTGGCGTAAGGCGCGATCACCTCGGGCACCACGACCTTGGTAGCGATGAAGTCTGCGGTCGCTTGGATAGCGAACAGCTTGGTCGCGCCAGTGTAGACGAACAGGACGGCGAACAGGATTCGCCCGAAAGTCACGAACGCTGGCATGATCGGCCTCTTGGCAAAGCGCTGAGCAGGGAACGCGTGAGTGGATTATGAAGAGTCGTGCGCCGGTTTACAAATAGGGAAACGGAGACCTGCGAGGAATTCAAAGTTGGCGCTGCGTCATTCGATTGGCGCTCCCTAGCGGAATCGAACCGGTGTGATTGGCCGCAATGCTCTCGGCGTCCCGGCCATCCACGACTTGCTTCGCAGGAGAGAGACGTGGATGCCCGGGTCAAGCCCGGGCATGACGAGTTTGCGGCGCGTAAGCACTCCGAACAGTTGAGGGACTACGTTCTACTACGTGAACAACGTCGGCTGCTGCCGGGCCGCGCGCTCCTGCGCTTCGACCACCGCCACCGCGGTCATGTTGAGGATGCCGCGCGCGGTCACCGATGGCGTGAGGATGTGCGCCGGGCGCGCCGGACCGATCAGGATCGGGCCGACGGGGAGTGCGTCCGCCAGCGACTTGATCATCTGATAGCCGACGTTGGCGGTATCGAGGGTCGGCATGATCAGGATGTTGGCCTCGCCCTCGAGCTTGGAGTGCGGCAGCACCATCCTCCGCGCGGCGGCCGAAAGTGCGGTGTCGCCCTGCATCTCGCCGTCGGCCTCGATCTCCGGATGCTTGTCCTTCAGCAACTGGGTCGCCCGGCGCATCTTGCGCGAGGAGTCGGTATCGTAGCTGCCGAAATCGGAGTGAGAGACGAAGGCGATCTTCGGCTTGATGTTGAAACGCTGCACATGAACGGCCGCGAGCGAGGCGATCTCGGCGAGCTCCTCGGCACTCGGATTGGGGCGCACCTGCGTGTCGGCGATGAAGAAGGCGCCCTTGCTGGTGATCAGCAGTGCCAGCGCGGCATAGTCACTGACACCGGGCGAGAAGCCGACGATCTCGCGGACATGGCGCAGGTGGCTCATATAGCGGCCCTCGACGCCGCAGAGCATCGCATCGGCCTCTCCGCGCGTCACTGCGAGCGCTGCGATGACGGTGTTGTTGGTGCGCACCACGGTACGCGCCGCATCAGGCGTCACGCCGCGGCGGCCGGCGACCTCGACATAGGACTGCACATAGGAGCGATAGCGCGGGTCGTCCTCGGGATTGACGAGATCGAAATCCTTGCCCGCCTTGATCGACAGGCCGAAGCGCTTGATGCGCGCCTCGACGACCGAAGGACGGCCGACGAGGATCGGCCGCGCCACCTTTTCCTCCAGCACAACTTGCGTGGCGCGGAGCACGCGCTCGTCCTCGCCTTCGGCGTAGATCACGCGCACCGGCTGGGTCTTGGCCTTGGCGAACATCGGCTTCATCACGAGGCCGGATCGGAAGGCGAAGCGCTCGAGCAACGCGGTATATTCGTCGAAATTGGTGATGGGCCGCGTGGCCACCCCCGATTCCATGGCCGCCTTGGCGACGGCGGGCGCGATGCGCAGGATCAGCCGCGGATCGAACGGGCTCGGGATCAGCGATCCCGGACCGAAGCCTTGCGTCTCGCCGGTGTCAAAACCTTGCGCCACCGCGTCCGACGGCGCTTCGCGCGCGAGCTGGGCGATGGCCTCGACGGCGGCGAGCTTCATCTCCTCGTTGATGGCGCTGGCGCCGACATCGAGCGCGCCGCGAAAAATGAAGGGAAAGCAAAGGACGTTGTTTACCTGGTTCGGATAATCGGAACGGCCGGTGCAGATCATGGCGTCGGGGCGCACCTTGCGGGCCTCCTCCGGCATGATCTCCGGTACGGGGTTGGCGAGCGCCATGATGAGCGGCTTGTCGCCCATCGCCTTCGCCATCTCGGGCTTGAGCACGCCGGGCGCCGAGAGGCCGACGAAGATGTCGGCGCCGCCGATGACGTCGGCCAGCGTGCGCTTGTCGGTCTTCTGGGCGTAGACCGCCTTCCAGCGGTCCATCGAGGTGTTGCGGCCTTCATGCACGAGGCCGTCGATGTCGCAAACCCAGATGTTCTTGCGCTGCGCGCCCATCGACACCAGGAGGTTCAGCGTCGCGATGGCCGCGGCCCCTGCCCCCGACGCCACGATCTTGACGTCGGACAGCTTCTTGCCGTTCAACCTGAGGCCGTTGGTGATGGCGGCGGCGACGATGATCGCGGTGCCGTGCTGGTCGTCATGGAAGACCGGGATTTTCATGCGCTCCTTCAGGCGCGCCTCGATCTCGAAGCACTCCGGTCCGCGGATGTCTTCCAGATTGATGCCGCCGAAGGTCGGCTCGAGCGCCGCCACCGTCTCGACCACGCGGTCAATGGTGTCGGCGGCGATCTCGATATCGAACACGTCGATGCCGGCGAATTTCTTGAACAGAACCGCCTTGCCTTCCATCACCGGCTTGGAGGCCAGCGGACCGATATTGCCGAGCCCGAGCACGGCGGTGCCGTTCGAGACCACGGCGACCAGATTGGCGCGGGTCGTGAGCGAGGCGGCCTCGGCGGGGTTCTTGGCGATCTCGGTGCAGGCGGCGGCAACACCAGGAGAGTAAGCGAGCGCGAGGTCGCGCTGGTTGGCGAGCGGCTTGCTCGCCTGGATCTCGAGCTTTCCGGGACGCGGCAGACGGTGATAGGCGAGCGCCGCCTTGTGGAGATCATCAGAATAGGACGACATGCGGTGTCTCGCTTCGCGTTACCGGCCTCAAAATGCCTGATCCGGTGCGACCGCCCAAGATGAACGGAATTTCCGGGTCATGGAAACGGGATGAAGCACGCCAGCCGCCCTGGTGGCAACATCCGATTGCGACCCCATCAACAAGACGCGTAGTCAAATAATTGATAACGATAGCTTTCCCTGGACCACCCGCCGTTTCGCGAATATGCCAGGTTGTGCGATCCAAAAGGGCAACTGGGGCAATGGAATGAAGCGAATCCTGATCGGGCTGATCGTGGCAGCCGCGCTCGGCGCGGGCGGATGGTTCAGCTTCAATCTTTACGTCCAGCACCGGGCGACCAGCGAGGTCGAGGCAGCCTTCGAGCGGATGCGCTCGGGCGGCGGCAAGGCGAGCCACGGCAAGGTCTCGTTCGAATTCACGACCCGCACGCTGACGATCGAGGACATCGCAATCGAGCCCGCGCAGCCGCAACTCGCCAACGTGAGGGTTGCGAAGGTCACGGCCGTCGGTGTGCGCCAGCCGGACGAGGCCCGCTTCTCGGCCGACACCATTGAGGCGTCAGGCGTCGAGGTCGCCTTCGCGGCGAACGAGCGAATGAAGCTGAAAGCGACCTACAAGATGCCGCAGATCAGCGCCCGCGACTTTTCCGGCCCGACCCGTGCAGACACCACGCCACTGTCTGGCTCGATCATCGACATGTACCGCTTCATGCTGGCGCAATACGCGAGCGTTTCGGCGACCTCGATCACGGTGCCGACCCTCGCAGTGAATGTCGATGCAGGCAGCGGCAATCCCGGCAGCGGCGACTATGTCTATTCGGGCCTGTCGGCAGAGAACGTCAAGCGCGGCCAGATCGAGGCGGCGAAGACGGAGCGCGTCACCTTTACGCTCGACATGCCCCCGCCGGGCAAGCCCGCGAAAATGACCGGCGAATTGTCGGGCCTGGCCATCTCCGATTTCGACGCAACCGCCGTAAGGATCGCGCTCGATCAGCAAGAGCCGAGCGACGACAATTTCCACAGAATCTATCGCCGCATCTCGGCCAATTCATACGCGGTCACGATGGGACCGGGGTCGCGCATTCAGATCGACGGCTTCAGCTTGGACGACATTGCGATCCGCCCCTCGAAATTCCGCTTGGCCGAGATCATCGCGCTGATGCCGGCGGACGGCGCGATCCCGACGCCGGCGCAGTCGCGCGACATACTCGCGAAAGTCGCGGAGTCCTTCGAAGGCTTTCAGATCGGCAAGGCCGAAATCGGCAAGCAAACCGTGGAGACGCCGCAAGGGACCGGTCGGCTCAATGCGATCAAATACGATCCGGACAGGATCGCGTTGGAAGGGCTCGACATGCCGCTGCCACAGGGGCAGCTCAAGATGGAGCGCTTCGCGCTGAAATCCTTCAGAGCAGCAAATCTGATGCGATGGGCGGCGAGCCTCAGTACGCCGGGACAGCCGCCCTCGCCCGATCAGATGCTGGGCCTGTTCCGCGTGCTCGAAGGCGCCGAGATCAAGGGCGTGGTGGCGCCCTACAAGAGCGCACGCCAGTTCGTCACCATCGACACGCTCAGCCTGAACTGGGGGCAGCTGGTCGGATCGATCCCGAGCAAGGCCAATCTGGTCGTGAAGATGGTCGCGCCGACCGATCCCGCCAGCCCGGTACACCGGCCGCTGATCATGGCGGGTGTCGACAAGCTCGCCATCGACCTCGATCTCGGTGCCGCCTGGACGGAGTCATCGGGTGCGTTTGCGCTCGCGCCCGCCACGATCGATCTCGGCAATCTTGCCAAGGCACAGGCCCGCTTCGCGCTCGCCAACGTGCCGCGCGGCGTGTTCACGACCGATCCGGCGCAGGCCATGAGCGATGCCGGGCGGATCGAGGCCGGCGCGATCGAGCTTTCCTTGCGCGACAGCGGCGCCGTCGATCTGGTCGTGGCGCAATTCTCGCGCATGCAGAACGTCAGCCGCGACGCAGCGCGCGGTGCGCTCGTCGAGATGATCCGCGCGCAGGGCGAGAAGCTCGCGGCGTCCAATCGCGACGCCAAGACCGCAGCGGACGTCCTCGCCGACTTCGTCTCGACCTCGGGGCAAACGCTGTCCCTCAAGCTGACCCCGCGTGGCAAGGTGCCGGTGGCTCAGCTCATGGACGTCATGAAGAGCGAGCCGACCCTCGCACTGGGGCAGTTCCGGATCGAGGCGTCGACGGGGCTGTAGGAGAGAGAGGCCGCTCTCTCTTCCTCGTCATTGCGAGGAGCTTGCGACGAAGCAATCCAGAGTCTCTCCGCGGAAAGACTCTGGATTGCTTCGCTGCGCTCGCAATGACGAGGTGGAGGCAGCCTTTCCCTACATCCGCCTACGCTAAAGCTTCGGCGGGACAAGCGTGGTGAGAGGCGGTGAAAGCCTCACTTCTGCGGCAGGTTCACCCGCACGTGCAGCTCGCGGAGCTGCTTCGTCGTGGCTTCCGACGGCGCGCCCATCAGGAGGTCCATGGCCTGCTGGTTCATCGGGAACAGGGAGATCTCGCGCAGGTTCGTGGTACCGCACAGCAGCATCACGATGCGGTCGACGCCCGCGGCCATGCCGCCATGCGGCGGAGCGCCGTACTGGAAGGCGCGGTACATGCCGCCGAAGCGGTCGACCACTTCCTGCTCGCCGTAACCGGCGATCTCGAACGCCTTCACCATGGCTTCCGGCACGTGGTTGCGAATCCCGCCCGAGGCGATCTCGTACCCGTTGCAGGTGATGTCGTACTGGAACGCCTTGATGGTCAGGGGGTCCTGGCCCTTCAGCGCCTCCAGGCCGCCCTGCGGCATCGAGAACGGGTTGTGCGAGAAATCAACCTTCTTGTCGTCCTCGTTGTACTCGTACATCGGGAAGTCGACGATCCAGGCGAGCTCGAACCGCTCCTTGTCGGTGAGGTTCAATTCCTCGCCGACCTTGTTACGGGCGAGCCCTGAGAACTTCCAGAACTTGTCGGGATCGCCGGCGACAAAGAAGGCGGCATCGCCTTCCTTGACGCCGAGCTGCGCGCGGATCGCGGCCGTGCGCTCGGGCCCGATGTTGTTCGCAAGCGGACCTGCGCCCTCGCCGCCCTCGCGCCACATGATGTAGCCGAGCCCGGGCTGCCCCTCGCCCTGCGCCCACGAATTCATGCGGTCGCAGAACGCGCGGCTGCCGCCGCCTGCAGCGGGGATCGCCCAGACCTGGTTCTTGGGATCCTCGAGCATGCGCGCGAAGACCTTGAAGCCGGAGCCGCGGAAATGCTCGGAGACGTCCTGCATCTCGATCGGGTTGCGCAGGTCCGGCTTGTCGCTGCCGTATTTGCGCAAGGCTTCCGCGAACGGAATCCGGCGCCAGCCTTTCGTCACCGGCTTACCCTTGGCGAACTCCTCGAACACGCCGGTGATGACAGGCTCCATCGCCGCGAACACGTCGTCCTGCGTGACGAAGCTCATCTCGACGTCGAGCTGATAGAACTCGCCCGGCAGACGGTCGGCGCGCGGGTCCTCGTCGCGGAAGCACGGCGCAATCTGGAAGTAGCGGTCGAAGCCCGACATCATCAGGAGCTGCTTGTACTGCTGCGGCGCCTGCGGCAGCGCGTAGAATTTTCCTGGATGGATGCGCGAGGGCACCAGGAAGTCGCGCGCGCCCTCCGGCGAGGACGCGGTCAGGATCGGGGTGTTGAATTCGAAGAAGCCCTGCCCCTCCATCCGCCGGCGCATCGACTTGATGATCTCGACGCGCGTCATGATGTTCTGGTGTAGCTTCTCGCGACGCAGGTCGAGGAAGCGGTACTTCAGGCGGATGTCTTCCGGGTATTCCTGGTCGCCGAACACCGGCAGCGGCAGGTCGCCCGCGGGGCCGAGCACCTCGATCTCGCTGACATAGACCTCGACCTTGCCGGTCGGCAGGTCGTCATTGTCGGTGCCCTCGGGGCGGCGGCGGGCCTTGCCGTCCATCCGCACCACAAATTCCGAACGCAGCTTCTCGGCCAGCGAAAACGCCGGCGAATCCGGGTCGACCACGCACTGGGTCAGGCCGTAATGGTCGCGCAGGTCGATGAACAGCACGCCGCCATGGTCGCGGACGCGATGGACCCAGCCTGAGAGGCGGACCGTCTCGCCGATGTTGCTCTCGCGGAGCGCGCCGCATGTATGTGACCGGTAGCGATGCATGGTCGTCCCAAAATCAATGTCGGAGGAAGCGAATCGAACGGCCTGAAACGACCGGTCCGAAGTTGCGGCAGGGTTTACCCGACGAGGACCAAGGCGGCAACCAAGCGAACGGCCTGATTTGGACCCGAAAGGCCCATTTCTGGCTTATCAGAGACCGAGCCTTTGCCATCAGGCGTTCCAGCCCTATCTTGAGCCCATGACCGTCCATTTCCCCTTCCAGAACTCCTATTCGGCGCTGCCGGACAGCTTCTTCGCCCGCGTCGCGCCGACCCCAGTGGCCGCGCCCCGGCTGATCAAGCTGAACCGGCCGCTGGCGCTCCAGCTCGGGCTCGATCCCGACCTGTTGGAGACCCCGGAAGGCGCCGAGATCCTGGCCGGCAAGACGGTTCCCGCCGGGGCGGATCCCATCGCCATGGCCTATGCCGGCCACCAGTTCGGGCATTTCGTGCCCCAGCTCGGCGACGGCCGCGCCATCCTGCTCGGCGAGGTCATCGACCGGAACGGCGTTCGCCGCGACATCCAGCTCAAGGGAAGCGGCCCCACCCCGTTCTCCCGCCGCGGCGACGGCCGCGCCGCGCTCGGGCCGGTGCTGCGCGAATACATCGTCAGCGAAGCCATGTTCGCGCTCGGCATCCCGACCACGCGCTCGCTCGCTGCGGTCGTCACCGGCGAGCACGTCATCCGCGAGACTGCGCTGCCCGGGGCGGTGCTGACCCGCGTCGCCTCCAGCCACATCCGCGTCGGCACCTTCCAGTTCTTCGCCGGCCGCCGCGATACCGATGCGATCCGCCGGCTCGCCGACCACGTCATCACGCGCCACTACCCGGATCTCCTTCAAGCAAAGCGGCCCTATCACGACCTGCTCGCCACGGTCGTTGCGCGCCAGGCCGAGCTCATCGCGCGCTGGCTGCTGGTCGGCTTCATCCACGGCGTGATGAACACCGACAACACCTCCATCTCCGGCGAGACCATCGACTACGGCCCCTGCGCCTTCATGGACACCTACAATCCCGCGCAGGTGTTCTCCTCGATCGACGAGATGGGCCGCTATGCCTATGCCAACCAGCCGCGCATCGGCTTGTGGAATCTGACGCGCCTTGCCGAATGCCTGCTGCCGCTGTTCTCCGACGACCAGGAGAAGGCAATCGCGGAAGCCCAGGACATCCTTGGCGCCTTCTCGGACCAGTTCAGCGCCGCCTATCAGGCCGGCCTGCGTAGGAAGGTCGGCCTTTTCACGGAACGTGACGGCGACGAGGCGCTGATCCAGGACCTGCTCGACGCCATGGCCAAGAACCAGGCCGATTTCACCCTCACCTTCCGCAAGCTCGGCGATGCCGCGGGCGATCCGGCGGCGGGCGACGCGCGCGCGCAGTTCATGGACCCCGCAGCCTTCGACGAGTGGGCCAAGCGCTGGCACGAGCGCATCGCACTGGAGCCGCAGAGCGCGGCCGAGCGGCAAGCCGCGATGCACGCGGTCAACCCGCTGTTCATTCCGCGCAACCACCGCGTCGAGGCCGTGATCCAGGCCGCGGTGAACAACGACGATTTTGCGCCGTTCGAGGAGCTGGTGAAGGTGCTGGCAAAGCCGTTCGAGGACCAGCCGGACTATGCAAGCTACGCCGATCCGCCGCTGCCGGACCAGCGGGTGCTGCAGACGTTCTGCGGGACGTAGGCAAGCGGAATATGCATCCCGAATGGCGCCTCGAAGTGGCGGAACTACTTGTTGCCCGACGCTATTCGGAAGCGCTCACGCTGGTTCGCCAAGCGATCGAGCAAGGCAACATGTCCGCACGCGTGATGCTCGCGAAGATGGGTGAGAATGCAGGCCTCGTGCGTGATGAGGTCGATCGTCTGATCGATGAGGTCGAAACCACCATGGCCCCCGCAGACGTCGAAACGCATCTCGAATTGAGTAGCGCGTATGACCGAAGGCTCGGCAACCTCCCCTATCTCGAGAAGGACGAGCGGTGCTTCGATCACCTGCTGAAAGCGGTCGAGCAAGGGGCCGGACCAATTCATGTTCTGGCGCTGGCCCGCAAATATGTCATGGGCACGCTGTCCGTCAGGCCGAACTTTGAAGAAGCCATTCGCTGGTACAAGCATGCGGTCCAGCAAGGAAGTGTCGAGGCCGTGGACGAGTTGCAAAGGCTCTACCAGCACATCCAGAGACAGCGGCGCCACGAACCGAATGCCTGAGCCTAAGGTTGTGCCGTTGGGTGGATTGCTCGCAGGCGTAATGTAACCCAGGCGGCGCAGGCTGTGGACGTCGGAACCGCTGTCATCAAACTGAAACACACGCGCTCTAACGGGCTGACAGCGCCGTCTTGCCGGAGGCGCCGATCCTCCCACCGTCCCGATTTAGGCGCGCCATGCCCTTCAAGTTCATCCACCTCACCGACACGCATCTCGCGAACCCCGGCTCGACGCTCTACGGCCTCGACCCGCGCGCCCGGCTGGACGCGGCGATTGCTGACATCAACAAGCATCAGTCCGACGCTGCCTTCGCGGTCGTGACCGGCGATCTCACCCATTGGGGCGAGCCTGAGTCCTACGCCAACTTCGCCGGGGCGATGGCGGCGCTGAAAATTCCCTACATCGCCATGGTCGGCAATCACGACAAGCGCGTCACCTGCCTCGACGCGTTGAAGGCGGCGCCGCGCGATGCCAACGGCTTCGTGCAGGGCACGCGCACCACCGAGCACGGCCTGTTCGTCTTCCTCGACACGCTGGACGAGACCAGCCATGCCGGCGAAATGTGCTCAAAACGTCTCGGCTGGCTGGCGAGCACGCTCGCGGCCGCGCCAGCCGACATGCCTTTCGTCGTGTTCATGCATCATCCGCCCTTCCCGGTCGGTGTGCTCGCGATGGACGAGATCGCGCTGAAGCAGAGCGCGGAGTTCGCCGAGATCATCGCGCCCTATCGCGCCCGCATCCGCCATCTCTTCTTTGGCCATGTGCACCGGCCGATCTTCGGCAGCTACGGCAAGATCCCCTTCTCCACACTGCGCGGCACCAATCACCAGGTCTGGTTCGAGCTCAATGCCGACGCGCCGCATCTGGCGAGCCACGAACCGCCGGCCTACGGCGTGGTGCTGATCGACGACGAGAACCTGGTCGTTCACAGCCACGACTTCCTCGACACCAGTCTGCGCTTCCCGTTCGACCCGCCCGCGGGAATGGACGGCCGCGACTATGCGCTCAAGTTCGCGGCGCGGTGAGATGAGCTTCGCTGAACCCGCGGCTCTCCCGGTCGCGAACTCGGCGGCACCGCGTTTGCACGTTCTCAAGCGCTACTCCAGCGGTTTCAAGGCTTCGCTGCCAGCCTATCTGCTGTTGCTGCCGTCGCTGATCTTCCTCGCGCTGTTCACCTACGGCGCGATGGGCCGCGTGCTCATCGATGCGCTCTACCAGCGCACGACGCCGAAGGCCCCGGTCCGCTTCGTCGGCCTCGACAATATCAGTGCGGTGCTTGCCGACCCCGCCTTCACCGGCGCGGTCGTCAACAATCTCATCTATGCCGTCGGCACCGCGATCCCGAGCATCGGCCTGGCGCTGTTGTTTGCGCTCGCGCTCGCGCGCACCAACGTTGTGACCAGCGCGCTGCGCGCCGCACTGTTCCTGCCGGTGCTGATCCCGATGGTCGCGGCCTCCGCGCTGTTCCTGTTCATCTTCCTGCCCAATGTCGGCCTGCTCGACTATTACATCGGCCGGCTGCTTCCGGTGCTGCCGAACTGGCTCGGCGATCCCGATATCGCGCTGTCGGCGATCATGGTGATCACGATCTGGAAGAACGCCGGCTATTACATGCTGTTCTTCCTCGCCGGCCTCCAGGCTGTCCCTGAAGACGTGATGGAAGCCGCGCATCTCGACGGCGCCGGTCCGTTTCAGCGCCTGCGCTACATCATCCTGCCGGAGCTCAAGCCTACCTTCCTGTTCGTCATCGTGATCGCCACGCTCAATGCGGTGACGCAGGTCGACCACGTCTTCGTCATGACCAAGGGCGGCCCCGCGAATTCGACCAACCTCGTGCTGTTCTACATCTATCAGCAGGCGGTCGAGCATTACGACATCGGCAAAGCTTCGGCGGCGACGCTGCTGACGCTGGCCGCGCTGATGGGCCTTACCGCGCTGTCCTTCCGCACGCTGGCGAACCGCGAGGGCGGGCCATGACGCTGCTCGACAGGCTGTGGAAGGACGCCCCGCTCGCCACGCGTAACGAGATCACGCCGAAGCTCGGCTTCGTGCTGACCGTCCTGCTCGCGCTGGTCTGGCTGATCCCGTTCCTGTGGATGGGCGTGGCGACGCTGCGCCCGCCCTCCGACGGCTTCAACCTCATGGCCGAGCTGATGCCGAGCCTGAAGCCGACGCTCGACAACGTCAGGGACGCCTGGGAGATCGGCGATTTCCCGCGCTACACGCTCAACACCACGATCATCTGCGCCGGAATCCTCATGGTGCAGTTCGTCACCATCACGCTGGCGGGCTTTGCCTTTGCGCGCCTCGAATTCGCCGGCAAGACGCTGATCTTCTACCTGTTCCTGATGCAGCTGATGCTGGTGCCGGTCCTGCTGATCGTGCCCAACCTGACCCTGGTGGCACAGCTCGGCCTCTACGACACGCTGACCGGCGTCATGATGCCGTTCTTCGCCTCGGCCTTCGGCACCTTCCTGATGCGGCAGGCCTTCGAGGCCATTCCAACCGAGCTCGAAGATGCCGCGCTGATCGACGGCGCCGGCCTGTTCCAGCGCATCCGCCACATCTACGTGCCGCTGTCGATGCCGAGCTTCTCGGCCTTCGCCATCATCTCCGTGACCAGCCACTGGAACGACTTCCTGTGGCCTCTGATGGTGATCAACTCGCCGGACAAGCGGCCGCTCACGGTCGGCCTCTCCGTCTTCACTGCGACGGCCGAAGGCACGCAGGCCTGGGGCACCATCGCCGCCGGCACGCTCATGGTCATCGCACCGCTGCTCGTCACCTTCCTGATCTTCCAGAAGCGTTTCATCAGCTCTTTCGTCACCTCAGGCATCAAATAGGAGATTTTCCGATGCTGTTCTCCCGCAGGCTCATGCTGGGTCTTGCTATGGCAAGCACTCTCGCCTTCCCGGCGATGGCCGAAGGTCCGACCGAGATCGACCTGTTCTTCCCCGTCCCCGTTGACGGCAAGCTCGCCCGCGACATGGGCACCATGATCAAGGAGTTCAACGAGACCCATCCCGCCATCAAGGCGACGGCCGTCTACACCGGCTCCTACGACGACACGCTGATCAAGACGCGCGCCGCGATCAAGGCCGGCAAGCCGCCGGC
Organism: Bradyrhizobium daqingense; assembly: GCF_021044685.1. Lineage (NCBI taxonomy): Bacteria > Pseudomonadati > Pseudomonadota > Alphaproteobacteria > Hyphomicrobiales > Nitrobacteraceae > Bradyrhizobium > Bradyrhizobium daqingense. The sequence continues at coordinate 4,822,663 of NZ_CP088014.1, read as the reverse complement.
CGCCGTGATCATGTCAGCGAATTTCCTGCTCGACATGCAGATCGAGAACGAGCTCACCAATCTCGATGCCCTGATCAAGTCCGATGGAAGCACCAAGGAGCAGTTCCTCGGCCAGTTCTTCCCCGCGCTGCAGGGCAATGCGGTGATCAACCGCTCGGTCTACGGCGTACCGTTCCACAATTCGACGCCGCTGCTCTACATCAACGCCGACAAGGCCAAGGAAGCCGGTCTCGATCCGAACAAGCCGCCGCAGACCTGGGCCGAGCTCACCGACTGGGCCAAGAAGCTGACCAAGCGCGACGGCGACAAGGTGACCCAATGGGGCATCGCGATCCCCTGCGCCTACGACTATTGCGGCTGGATGATGGAAACGCTCACCATGAGCAATGGCGGACGCTACTACAACGAGGAGTTCGGCGGCGAGGTCTATTACGACACGCCCTCGATGCTGGGGGCGCTCACCTGGTGGAACGACCTCGTCTACAAGCACAAGGTGCATGCGCCAGGCGCTACGCCCGGACCTGCCGTCAGCACCTCCTTCATCTCCGGCAACGCCGCGATGATGATGCTCTCGACGGGCTCGCTCACCTACGTGCGCGACAACGCCAAGTTCAACTACAAGGTCGCCTTCATCCCGCGCAACGTCCGCAACGCGGTGCCGATCGGCGGCGCCTCGCTGATCGTCCCGGCCGGGCTCGAGGCCGAGAAGCAGAAGGCGGCATGGACGCTGATCAAGTGGATGACCTCGCCCGAGAAGAGTGGCTGGTGGAGCCGCGCCACCGGCTATTTCGCGCCCAACATGGCCGCCTACAAGACGCCCGAGATGGTGGACTTCCTGAACAAGAACCCGGACGCCAAGACGGCCGTCGAGCAGCTCGACGTCGCAAAGCCCTGGTTCGCGACCTACAAGACCGTCCCCGTCCGCAAGAACCTCGAGGACGAGGTCATGCTGGTCCTCAACGGCAAGAAGCAGCCGAAGGAAGCGTTGGTCGCTGCCCAGAAGGCCGCGGACGAGACGCTGAAGCCGTACAACGAGACATCGCTGAAGCTGCCGTAAGGCCGGCGGCTTATCGCGCAAACGAACTTCGGCGCTCCGCATGCGGGGCGCCGAATGCGTTTCGGGGATGCGCGCGTCTAGATCGTCACGACGATCTTGCCAAACTGATCGTTCGATTCCAGGAAACGATGCGCTTCGACGATCTCGTCGAAGCGGAACGTCTTGGCCATGATCGGCTTCAACGAACCGTCCGACAGCCCGCTGAGAATAAATGCCTTCGCATCCGCAAGACGCGCTGGATCGCGGATGACTTCGTGCACGAGATAGCCGCGCAGCGTCAGGCTCTTGCTGAGCACGTTGAGCAGCGGAAACGGCGTCGGCGCGGGGCTCAGGCCCCCGTATTCAATCAGGACGCCGCCCGGCGCCATCGCCGCGGTCAGCGGTTCGAATGCAGGGCCTCCGACTGCGTCGAACACCACGCGGACACCGTTTGAACCGGCGATCTCCGCGAGCCGCGCGCCGATATCCTCCTCGTCCGAGGCGATCACGTGGGCGGCACCGGCATCGCGCAAGGCGCGCCGCTTGGCCGAGGTCCGCGTCAACGCGACCGGGACCGCGCCGATCCGGTTCGCGATCTGGATGGCGGCAAGCCCGACACTGCTCGATGCGGCCGTGATGGCGACGACGTCCCCTCGCAAGAGTCCGGCGATGTCGACCAGCGCCCCGTAGGCCGTCAGATATTGCATCCAGACCGCGGCAGCTGCCTCGAAGCCCAGCTCGGGCGGATGCTTCACGACGAGCTCAGCCGGAAACGTCGCGAGCTCGGCATAGGCCGGCCATCGCACCATCGACAGCGGCGGCACGATACTGACGGCGTCGCCCGGAACAAAGCTTGCGACGCCTTCGCCAACAGCCTCAATAATGCCCGCCGCCTCAAGGCCCAGACCGGACGGAAATGCCGCGGTCTCGATATAGGTGCCTCTGCGCAGCAGCGCTTCCGCACGGTTGAGACCGAGCGCCTTGACCCGGATCTGAACCTCGTCTTTCCCCGGCGACGATACGTCGACGGTCTCGATGCAGAGCACGTCGGGACCACCATGCCGGTGAAAGCGAACGGCGCGCGCCATGGATTACACTCCAAAACAGTTGAACTGAATCGAGCTATGCCGGCCGCGCTCAAGCGGATAAATCGCCTGAATAGGCCAACAGTCGAAACCAGGAGTTTTCAATCATGGACCGCCTGACCAGTATGGCCGTGTTCGTCAGGGCCGTCGATCTCGGCTCGTTCGCGGCAGCGGCCGACGCGCTGGAGATGTCGGGGCCGATGGTCGGCAAGCATGTTCGCTTCCTCGAAGAGCGCCTCGGCGTTCGCCTCCTTAACCGCACCACGCGGCGCCAGGGCCTGACCGAGGCTGGCCAAGCCTACTACGAGCGCTGCCGCGCGGTGCTCAACGAGGCCGAAGCCGCCGACGCCGTCGTGGCCGACGGGCTGTCCGAGCCGCGCGGCAGGCTGCGCGTGACTATGCCTGCGCTGCTGGGACGGCACTGCATCGCGCCCTTGCTGGTGAAGCTCGCTCGCAAATATCCGCATCTCGATCTTGACCTCTCCTTCGGCGACCCGATCGCCGACATGGTCGAGGCCGGCTATGATCTTGCGATCCGGACCGGCGATCTCGATGACCAGTCCGGCCTGATCACACGGCGCATCGCGAGCCAGCGCATGGTGGTGTGCGGCGCGCGCTCGTATCTGCGCGCCAACGGAAAGCCCAGATCGATCGACGATCTCGCCGCGCATCAGGCAATCATCTATCGCCGCTCGGGCCGTGTCCGGCCGTGGCTGTTTCCGCAAGAAAGCCAACCTCCACGCGAGATCATGCCGTCAGGCCGGCTGAGGCTCGATGATCTCGAGGCGATCGCGGACGCCGCCGCGCAAGGTATGGGCCTCGCCTGGCTGCCCTATTGGCTGGTCCGCGAGCGCCTTAAGACCGGCGCACTGGTCGGTCTGTTCGCGGAGCAGCCCGAATTCCTGTACGACTGCCACGCATTGTGGCCCCGCTCACCCCGCTTGCCGCCAAAAGTCCGCGCCGCCGTGGACGCCCTCACCGCAGCCCTGCCGAAGCTGATGACGTGACGCAGGCCCCGCGGGAGCCGTTAACCCCGCGTCCACCATCCGGCTCGGCCCGCCGGCGGTAACCACGGGAATTAACAGACCCTCAACACAGCCCCGACAAATCTATCAATGTTTCTGGAGATTTCGCCGTGGATCTGTTGGTTATCGAGTTCCTGGGACTGGCTCTGGTCGCCATGTGCGTGCTGGTGGTGGCGCTGCCCTGCGCCCGCAAATCCTCACAGCGGATCCGCTACGAATAGGAATTTCGTCGGAAGAATCCGGTTCCGGCCCAAATGCAAGGGTCGAATTCGCATCGAGCCCCTTGACATCACTGCGCTTTCGGCAGAACGGCTGATGGTCTCGTCATGGGCCGTTCATGGATTTGATTACCACCACCGCTGACCTCGCGGCTGCCTGCAGCCGGCTGGCCAAGCATCCCGTCATCACCGTCGATACCGAGTTTCTCCGCGAAACCACCTATTACCCGCTGCTGTGCGTGGTTCAGATGGCCAGCCCCGAGGAAGCCGTGGTCATCGACACCTTGGCCGAGGGCATCGACCTCAAGCCGTTCTTCGAGCTGATGGGCAACGAGGGCGTGCTGAAGGTCTTCCACGCTGCCCGCCAGGACATCGAGATCATCTGGCACCAGGCGGGCATCATCCCGCATCCGGTGTTCGACACCCAGGTCGCGGCGATGGTGCTGGGTTATGGCGATAGCATCGCCTACGACCAGCTGGTCGAGAAGGTCACCGGCCACCGGCCGGACAAGACCCACCGCTTCACCGACTGGTCGCGCCGGCCGCTGACCAAAGAGCAGATGCACTACGCCGTGTCCGACGTCACCCATCTGCGCGACGTGTTTGCAGCGCTCGACGCCGACCTCAAGAAACGGCGCCGCAGCGAATGGGTCTCAATCGAAATGGAAGTCCTGACCTCCCCCAGGACCTACGATTTCCACCCTGAGCGCGCCTGGGAGCGGCTGAAGACGCGGGTGCGCAAGCCCAAGGACCTCGCGGTGCTGATGGAGATCGCGGCCTGGCGCGAGCAGGAGGCGCAGAGCCGTGACGTGCCCCGCGGCCGCGTGCTGCGGGACGAGGCGATCACGGACATCGCGACCCATGCGCCGAACACGCTGGAGAAGCTCGCGAACTTGCGCTCCGTGCCGAAGGGATTTGAGAAATCCAAATGGGGCGCGGACATCGTCGCCGCGGTCGAGCGCGGGCTGGCGCGGGATTTCTCCACGCTGCCCAAGCTGGAGAAGCCGCGCAACAACAACAATGGCGCCGCGATCGTCGAGCTGCTGAAGGTGCTGCTGCGCATGACCGCGGAACGCCATGCCGTGGCGAGCAAGGTGATTGCGACCGTCGACGACCTCGAAGAGATCGCAGCCGACGACGAGGCCGATGTGCCGGCGCTACGCGGCTGGCGCCGCGAACTGTTCGGCGATGCCGCGCTGAAACTGAAGCGCGGCGAGCTGGCGCTCGCGATCGAGAAAGGCCGCGTGATCGGGGTGCAGCGGGCGTAGCTGCCCCTCCATCGTCGTTGCGAGGAGGTCTTGCGACGAAGCAATCCAGACTGTTTCCGAGGAGGGATTCTGGATTGCTTCGCGGAGCCTGTCATCGGGCCGCGCTTCGCGCGGACCCGTTGGCTCGCAACGACGACGCAGCCGGGTGCCCTACGCCGGCGTCAGCTTCGCCACCTCGCCCTTCATGTCCTCCAGCACGCCCGAGATCGCGGCGACCAGCTCGTCGATCTGGGCCTTGGTTGAGATCAGCGGCGGGCAGATGGCGATGGCATCGAGCATGTTGCGGGAGATCACGCCGCGTTCCTGAAGCATGCGGCTGGCGATGCCGCCGACGGCGCCGGGCGTTGCGGCTGCCGTCTTGCGGCCCTTGTCGAGCACGAGCTCGATCGCTGCGATCATGCCGACGCCGCGGACCTCGCCGACCAGCGGATGGCTGGTGAGCTCGCGCAGCTTGGCCTGCATGGTGCCGCCGAGTTCGGCGGCATGTGCGACGAGGCCGCGCTCCTCGATGATCTTCAGATTCTCCAGCGCAATGGCCGAGCCGACGGGATGACCGCCCGCGGTGAAGCCGTGGCCGAGCACGCCGATCTTGTTGCTCTCGTCCGCGATCGGCTCGAACATGCGGTCGTTCAGGATGATCGCCGACAGCGGGAAATAGCTCGAGGTGATCTGCTTGGAGACCACGATCGCATCGGGCTTGATGCCATAGGTCTCGCAACCGAACATCTTGCCAGTGCGGCCGAACCCGCAGATCACCTCGTCGGCGACCAGCAGGATGTCGTACTTCCTCAGGACCGCCTGGATCTTGTCCCAATAGGTCGCCGGCGGCACGATGACCCCGCCCGCCCCCATCACGGGCTCGCCGAAAAAGGCCGCGATCGTATCCGGCCCTTCCTTCTGGATTAGCGCGTCGAGCTCCTCAGCCCGCCGTGTCGCGAACGCCTCCTCGCTCTCGCCGGGCGCGCCGTCCTTGTAGAAATGCGGCGAGCCGGTGTGCAGGATGTTCGGCAGCGGCAGGTCGAATGAGCGGTGATTGTTCGGCAGGCCGGTGAGGCTGGCCGAGGCAATGGTCACGCCATGATAGGCGCGCATCCGGCTGATGACCTTCTTGCGCTGCGGCTGGCCGAGCGCATTGGAGCGGTAGGCAATCAGCTTCAGGACCGTATCGTTCGCTTCCGAGCCGGAATTGGTGAAGAACACCTTGCTCATTGTGACAGGCGCGAGCGCGACCAGCTTCTCAGCGAGGTCGATCGAGGGCCCGTGCGACTTGGCCGAGAACGTATGATAAAACGGCAATGCTTGCATCTGCTTGTGCGCGGCCTCGACGAGACGCTTCTCGTTGAAGCCGAGCCCGACGCTCCACAGGCCGGCCATCGCCTCGAAATAGCGTTTGCCCGACGCATCGAACACGTACGGCCCCTCGCCGCGCTCGATCACGAGCGGACCGGCCTGCTGATGGGTGCGTGCGTTGGTGTAGGGATGGAGCTGGTAAGCCACATCCCGGGCCTCTTGCGAATTGGGCAGCATGGACATTGCAGGGATCCTTACAGTCGTGACGTCGCCGGCACGGCCGGCATCATCACTTGATGATCAAGTGACTTGGAAGACCAAGCTACTTGGCTATTGCGGTGAGACGAAGCTTGCAACGCCAATTCGGCGGCAGCAAGCGCTCAGCAGCGTTGCACAAAGCCGCATGCCGGCATTCGAACGGCTCTCAGGCCGCATCATCGTCATCCCCATCGTTGTCGGCGACGGCCTCCCTCACCTCGACCAGCGCCATCGAGAGCAGATAGACCGTCGTGGGCAGGCCGATGCGGCGCGCCGTCTCGACGGCCCGCGACAGATCGCTTGCCAGCTCCTTGAGCCGTTCTCCCCGTGACAATGTCGCAACCCCACCCGCCGATCGCGGCCGCCTACACCGCAACGGCGCCGCTGGTTCTGATCAGTTCGGCGCTGGAACGGATCGTAGCAAAATTCCCGACGACATTCACTACTGCACGCTGGTAGGCGGCGGCATCGCCACTGCCCGGCTGACGACAGGCCACGGCGTCGGTGACCACTTCATAGCGATGGCTGCGGTGAAACCCGTCCACGGCGGTGGCCAGGATGGTCTCGTCGAGGGAAAAGCCGGCCAGGACGCAGCGCACATTGCGGATATTGGACATGTAGTCCCCAAACCGCGACGAGCTGTAGGCCGACGGTAGCGGATGCTCGAACGTCATTTCGCCCGGACGCGGCTTTGCCTCGGCGATCCAATCGGTCAGCTTGGATGCCGGATTGAACCAGGCCGCCTGCGCGATGCGCTTCAGATGCATCACCGGCCAGAGATTGCTGCGCCACAGCGTCAGCAGTTCCAAACAGCGCGCGGTGGCGGCGTCGCCGTCGAGGATGACGTGGCGACGCCCTGGGGTGAGATATTCGATCTGGAGATCCGCGCAGATCAGGATCGGCGGATCATCGTGGATGGAGACCGGCATCGTCTTGCGTTGAGCTGCACCTGTTTCAGCGTTCGGCGACCGCGAGGTCCCGCAGCGGCGAGGTCACCGCCCGCCCCGCGGAGGCGTCGAGCACGCCCGGCCGGTCCCAATCGCCCTCGGGCCGGATGATCACATAGGGATCGCTGTCCAGCGTGATGGCGTCCGGCCCCGGCTCGATCTCCAGCAGCATCTCCGTATAGGAGAAATCGGAGAAGGTGATCTTGCGGTTGTGGCCGAGCGGCTTGGCGCCGAAATGAGCCCAGAAATCGACCAGCCGGTCCTGCGCTTGGCCGTAGATCTTGCGAAAGCCCTTGCGCTTGACGTAGTCGACGCTCGCCTGCACCAGCTTGAACGAGACGCGCGAGCGGCGGTACTGGTGACGAACCGCAAGCCGCTCCACCTTGGCGAAATCGCCGAAGAAACGGACCCGCAAGCAGCCCGCGGGCTCGCTGCCGACGAAGCCGATGAAATGCGCGGCGACCATGTCGTTGCCGTCGAACTCCTCCTCGAACGGACAATCCTGCTCGGCGAGATAGACCGCAGACCGGATGGCGGTGACCAGCATGAGATCGCTGGGGTCGCGCGCAAGGCGGATCGAGATGGCGCGGGAGTCGGGCTTGGCGAGAGGAATTCTAGTACCATGCATCTGCAAAACTCCTTGCTTGGATGATCGCACCCGGCATGCGCATGGGCGGGCGATGCCAGGGGCGCTCGTAGCACCAGAGGTCGGGCTGGAAACTCGGGACCGGCGCAAAGCCCGTCGCCCTCATGATGTCGCGTCCGGCCACGGTTGACGGCTGCGCATAGCAATCGGCGCCACGAAACCTTAGCTGTCGCAGATGAGCCGCAGCCTTGCCGAGGCCGGCGATACCGCGCCCCGTCGCCGCGATCGCCCAGATGTAGATGGCCGCAACGTCGTCCTTCGCCGAAGCGAGATAGCGCGTCTCGGGCGCGGTGAGGCAGATCTCGTCGAGCAGCAGCGCATCGTGGCCGCGCTCGTTGAGGAACAGGAAGGCCATGCCGCCGAGCAGACGGCCGTTGCGGCTGAAGGTCAGGATGCTCTCGGGATCGAACGTGAAATATCTTGCAAGCTCGGCCGAGCCGATCTGCACCCCCGGCACAAGGCGATGCGCCATCTCCGAAAGCGCGGCGATTTCGGAAAATTGCGCGCAACGGACATCGACATCCGGACTCAGCGGCAGCGCATCGAAATCATGCCTTGCGGCAAACGAGCCCCTTTCCATACCGATATCGTCCCTCTATCGTTTGCGGCTTTAGTACCCCGCTACGAGGACGACCTTAGCGGTTGGGGATCAAGAGTATGCAGCAGTTATTGCACCGGGGTGCTGCGATGATGCAGCACCGTGAAGAAGCCCTGGGTGCGTCCTGGGACGATTTGAAGCTGTTTTTAGCGTGCGCAAAATATAAAAGTTTCCGCAATGCGGCCGAAGAGCTCGGGCTCACCTCCACCACCTTGATGCGCAGGATCGATCGGCTCGAGGAGAGCATCGGCTGCAAGCTGTTCCTGCGCGACCAGAGCGGGCTCACGCTCAGCGACGAAGGCACCGCGATGATCGCCGACGTCGCGCATATGGAGCGTCACGCCTTCAACGTCTTCCGCCGCGCCTCGCGCTCGTCCAGCGACGCCGCCGGCACGGTACGCGTCGCGGTGACGGAGGGGCCCGGCAATTTCTGGATCCTGCCGCGCCTGATCGATTTCCAGAAGACCTATCGCAAGATCACGGTCGACCTGCGCTGCGCGATGGAGCAGGCCGACGTCGCGCGGCTGGAATCCGACATCGCTATCCAGTTGGAGCCGCCGACCAATCCGGATCTGATCGTCGCCAAGCTCGGCCGTCTCCACATCTATCCGTTCGTCTCCAAGGAATACGAGAACCTCTACGGCGTGCCGGCGACGCTGGCCGAACTGAAGAACCATCGCATCATCAAGCAGAGCGCGCCGCAGGTCGACGACGGCGCCTATGCCCGCGTGCTCGGGCTGACATCGCTGGAGGGTATCGTCGGGATCAAGACCAACTCTTCGGTCGGCGTGCTCTATGCCGTCGAGCGCGGCGCCGGCATCGGCTTCCTGCCGACGGTGTCGATCGCGCTCGGCGCGCCACTCGTCGCCGTCGATCTCGGCGTCAGCCATCACGCCGATCTCTGGCTGACCTATCACAAGGAGTTCCGCAGCTCGGAGCGGCACAAGATCGTCGTGGACTGGCTGAAGAAGATCTTCGATCCCAGAACCTATCCCTGCTTCCGCGACGAGTTCATCCATCCGAACGCGCTGGTGCCCATGATGACAGCCGCGCGCGAGGGGTTTGGGCTGACGGGGTATGTGGCGGCGACGCCGGCGTGAGCTACCATTTGTATTCGAAGCCGACCATGCCCTGGTGCGAGGTGAGCTCTCTGCGGAACTTGCCGTCGTAATTGACATAGAGCCGCGCCACGTTGGTCAAGCTGAGCGAGACTGAGGCGCCGGCATCCGCACCGTAACGGCTCTCACCGATGCCGGGAACGACGATGCTCTGGGCTCCCAGGCTGACCTGGATCGATCCAAGGTCCTGGTGGAAATTGTCGACGAACTTGCCGTAGGCAGACAGGTCCAAGATCCTTTGGTCGACGATGAAGTAGCGGCCGATCTCGGCCCCGATCATGAGGCGCGCGCGGGACAGCGCAGTCGCGCCGACGTTGAGCGGATCGAGGCCGCCGGCCTCCTGGAACGCGGCGCTGGTGGCGCGCACATATTCGAGCGCCCCCTTGGGCACGAGGCGCATCTGGTCCTTGGTCCAGTAATAGCTGATCTCGGTCAGCGCACCGTCCACCGCCGCGCGATAGCCTGCCGTCGCAAGGCCGAGGCCAGTGTCGCGGCTGGAGCGGACCTTGCCGAAGCCATGCACCACCGCAAAAGCCCAGGTCCAGGGGCCTTTGTCGACCGAGCCGCTAAAGCCGACTTGGGTCAGGTCGAGCGTCGCCGATTGCAGCGCCAGCGGCACGTCGATGTCGGTGTGGCTCTGATCGACCGAAAAGCCGAGATTGACACCGGGCGCAACGCGCGCGCCAAAACCGGCGACGCCACCAACGGTCTTGCGCTTGTCGCCGACGAAGTCTCCTTGCGCGTCCGTTCGCACCGAGATGCCGTAGCCCTCGAACCAGGTGCGGTAGCGCGGATCTTCGGTGGCGGCCGACGCGCCGCCGCCGCCGGGATTGCTGCGGAACGCCCGGTTGACGCCGCCGGATGCCTGGTTGCCGAGGCGCTCCAGGAAATTCGAGCCGAGATTGAGCGCGCTGTTGCCGGCCGACTGATCGTCATTGGCCGAATTGGCCGACGGGGTGGGAGGCGGCGGCGGGACGAGTTGGGCATAAGCGGGCGTCGCCACCAGGATCAACACGACGATGCTCGCGACCTTGGCCGTCGTCCGGCGAATCCGGGCTCCTCCAACCACCTGCCGTGTCCCGGAGAGCTGCGACGTGCAGCACATGACGATCAATCCCAAAGCAAATGGCGGCGCAAAAATGCAACACGGTCTGCGCCGATTTGCGCCGAACTGCCGCGGAGGGTCAACCGCTCGGCGCGCCAAGATCGAGCCTATTGGCCCGATTGTGGTTCCGTTGCCACAGGTCGCAAATTGCAGACGGAGAGGCCAGGTCCGATCTTGAAATTCGCGCTCTGCTTGCTAACGCGCGATTTTCATGTTGCAATATTGGTCACAATCGGAATTGACCGCTCGGCTGTGCGTTTCGCGACGATGAGACTCGACAGACTTCCGGAAGCCCGTTTGTGGCGTGGCACGCGAAAAAGCGGCCGCGTCGTTTTTCTATCTAGTGGAGGAGACTAGCGATGCCGCAAAAGGGCACCGTCAAATGGTTCAACCCGACCAAGGGTTATGGGTTCATCAAGCCGAACGGCGGCGACAAGGACGTGTTCGTCCATATCTCGGCCGTCGAACGCGCCGGGCTCTCGACCCTCAACGAAAACCAGGCGGTTGAATACGACCTCGTGGAGAACCGTGGCAAATCATCCGCGGAGAATCTCAAGGTCTCCTGATTTCTCTCAGGGCTGAGCCGCGAGATCATGACGTTGCCCCCGGCTTTGCCGGGGGATTTTGTTTGGGGTGCGCATATGGCTCGGCCGTCCGACTATTATTCGGTCGCCAATGACACAAAATGGCGCGAGTTGCGGGAGGCGGTGCTCATGCTTACCTCCTCCGACCAACCTCGATTTCGCTGCAAGAACTTGGAAACGGGAAACCTAAGCCAGTGGGACGGCGAATGGTTCTATCACTGGAGCAGCAGCGGATGGGATTGGATGGAATGGGCTGAACTATCTGTTGAGACGGCGCATCAACGTGAACATGTCCGCGCAGTCCTACGCCGCATCCGCTTTGCTGGAGAGCAAACGACTGCGGGTTTCAGAATCTACGGATATGTCCGCAATGGCGAGGCGGCAGGTTACATCGAGTAAGCCTGAGGTGCCCCGCTCAGCTTACCACCGGTGCAACCAAAAAATTCTCCGACGCAGAGCTCCCCGCCGTCCTGCACACATCGCCTTCGATCCGGACCTTGCCCATAGCCAGCAGCCGCAGTGCCTCGGGATAGATGCGGTGCTCGACTTCGAGGATGCGCTCCGAGAGCGTGTCGGCCGTGTCGTGATCGCCGACGGGAACCGCACCCTGCATCACGATCGGGCCGGCATCGGTCTCCGGGATCACGAAATGCACCGTCGCGCCCGACAGCTTGACGCCGGCGCGCAGAGCCTGGCCGTGCGGGTCTAGGCCGGGGAAGGACGGCAGCAGCGAGGGGTGGATGTTCAGCATCCGCCCGTACCAGGCCTTGGTGAACTCCGCGGTGAACAGGCGCATGAAGCCGCCGAGACAGATCAGCTCGATGCCGTGCCGGTCAAGGATCGCCTGCAACACTTTCTCGAAGCCGGCGCGGTCCTTGCCGAACGGCTTGCTCTCGATCACCTCGGTGGTGACGCCGCTCGCCCTCGCCCGTTCCAGCCCGAGCGCATCGGCCCTGTTCGAGATGACGAGCGATATCTCCGCCGGGAAATCGGGCGCGCTGGCTGCCTTGATCAGCGCGGCCATGTTGGAGCCGCGGCCGGAGATCAGGATGGCGACGCGGCGCTTCATCACAGCGCCAGTCATCACAGCGCCATGTCGAGGTGGCCGTTGTAGACGACGCGGTGCTCGCCCTCGGCCGGGATCACGGTGCCGAGCTGCGCCACCGTCTCGCCGGCGTCGGTGAAGACCTCAATCACCTCGTCGACCTTGTCAGGCTCGACGATCGCGATCATGCCGATGCCGCAATTGAAGGTGCGCAGCATTTCCAGCTCGGCGATGCCCGCCTGCGCCGCCAGCCATTTGAACACGGGCAGGACCGGCAGGCGCGCGAGGTCGATGCCGACGCCGAGGTGCTTGGGCAAGACGCGCGGAATGTTGTCGGTGAAGCCGCCGCCGGTGATGTGGGCGAGCCCCTTCACCGCGCCGGTCTCGCGGATCGCGCGCAGGCAGGATTTGACGTAGAGCCTGGTCGGCGTCAGCAGCGCGCCGCCCAGCGTCATCACGGGCGCGAACGGCGCCTGCGCCTCGAAGCTGAGACCGGACTGTTCGACGATCTTGCGCACCAGTGAAAAACCGTTGGAGTGCACGCCCGACGAGGCGAGGCCGATCACGGCGTCGCCCGCCGCGATGTCCTTGCGCGGCAACAACGTACCGCGCTCGGCGGCGCCGACGGCAAAGCCGCCGAGGTCGTAATCGCCGTCCTTGTAGAGGCCGGGCATCTCGGCGGTCTCGCCGCCGATCAGGGCACAGCCGGATTCCCGGCAGCCTTCAGCGACGCCTGCGACGATCGCGGCGGTGGCCTCCGGATCGAGCCTGCCGCAAGCGAAATAGTCCAGGAAGAACAGTGGCTCGGCGCCCTGCACCACGAGGTCGTTGACGCTCATGGCGACGAGATCGATGCCGATCCCGCCATGCAGGCCGGTTTCGATCGCGATCTTGACCTTGGTGCCGACGCCGTCGGTCGCGGCGACCAGGACGGGGTCCTTGAAACCGGCCGCCTTGAGGTCGAACAGGCCGCCGAAGCCGCCGATCTCGGCATCGGCGCCGGGGCGTGCGGTGGCGCGCACCATGGGCTTGATCAGGTCGACGAGGCGGTTGCCCGCGTCGATATCGACGCCTGAATCGGCGTAGGTGAGGCCGTTTTTGCGGTCGGTCATGCCCGATTTCCAGTGGGTTTGCGGCTGGTTACGTCGAATTCCGGGGACACGCAATGGCTCGCATGGCGCCCCGCCCTATACTATGTAGACATATCAACCGGTTCAGCCTGTAACGGGCCGGATTCGAGGTCAGACCGGTGCCGGGAAGCGCTGCGTGAGTATTCCGAATATCATTACCCTGGGCCGCATCATGCTGGTCCCGATCATCGTCTGGGCCATCGTGTCGAGCCAAATGGAGGTGGCGTTTGCCGTCTTCCTGGTCGCCGGCATCAGCGATGCCGTCGACGGCTTCCTGGCCAAGCGCTTCAACATGACGAGCGAGCTCGGCGCCCTGCTCGATCCGCTCGCGGACAAGGCGCTGCTGGTCTCGATCTACATGGCGCTCGGTATCTGGGGCGCGATCCCGCGCTGGATCGTGATCCTGGTGGTCTCGCGCGACATCATGATCGTCGCCGCGGTGATCGTATCCTGGCTGTTCGACCGGCCGGTCGAGATGAAGCCGTCGATGGTGTCTAAGCTCAACACCGTCGCCCAGGTGGCGTTCGCGGCCCTGGTGCTGGCGGCGCTTGCTTTCGGCTTCAAGCCGGCCCCCTATGATATGATCCTGATGGGTCTCGTCACGATCTTCACGCTCTCCTCCGTGTCGCTCTATCTCGTCGAGTGGCTGCGGCACATGAGCACGATCGAGGCCAAATGAGCTGCGAAGCGGCCCCGCAAAAGGCCAACTCGCGCCCAATAGGATCGAATCTTCAAGCTGAAGCCGGCGCGCCGGCATGGAGCAAAGCAAGCGTGGCAGGCCGCGTTCACCCCCGACAATTGGCGTTTTCGCTGCCGCACGCGGAAAGCCTCAGCCGGGACAATTTCCTGGAAGGCCCGGCCAACACGGCCGGGCTGGGCCTGATCGACAGCTGGCCGGAATGGCCCAACCGGATCATGTGGCTGGCCGGCCCCGAGGGAAGCGGCAAGAGCCACCTTGCCGCGATCTGGGCCGAAGAGGCCGGCGCACGCTCGACCATGGCCAATGCGCTGACTGCCGCTTCTGTCCCGGGTGCGCTCGCCACCGGAGCGCTGGTGGTCGAGGATCTCGAGGCGAAGGCGTTCGACGAGCGCGCCCTCTTCCATCTGATGAACCTCGCCCGCGAGGACGGCGCCTACGTCCTCTTCACAGGGCGCGAGGTCCCGGCCTCGCTCGCGATCGAGCTGCGCGACCTGCGCTCGCGTCTGCGAGCCGTGCCTGTTGTCGCGCTGCTGCCGCCCGACGACCAGCTGTTCCGTGGCCTGATCGTCAAATTCTGCGCCGACCGGCAGCTCACCGTGGACGAGAGCGTCGTCAGCTACCTCGCCACCCGGCTGGAGCGATCGTCGGCGGCCGCCCGGCGAGCCGTGGAGCTGCTCGACAGCGAGGCCCTGCGGCTCGGCCGCCCCGTCACCCGGGCCCTGGCCGCCGAGCTGCTTCGCGACGCCTGACCGGCTGGCGCTGGGTCACCAAGGCCGCTTGACGCGGCACAGCGGCGGAACATCAATGTCATCGAAACGTCATCGCTCTAACACATGCTCCGGCCGGTTTTGCGCATAAGTCGCAAAGTGAGGCGAACTGGATGGACCGACTTCTGATGGATTCCGCGCAAGCTGTTGAAACAAAAGAAAAACCCCAGGAACCTGAGGGCCTGCCGGCGATCGCGTCCAGCCCCGAGCGATTCATCAACCGCGAGCTCTCCTGGCTGCATTTCAACCGCCGCGTCCTGGAGGAATCGGTCAATCCCAGCCACCCCCTGCTGGAACGCGTGCGATTCCTGTCGATTTCGGCGAATAACCTCGACGAATTCTTCATGGTCCGCGTCGCCGGCATCAAGGCCCAGGTGCGCGAGGGCATTGCCGAACGCAGCCCCGATGGCCTGACGCCCTCCGAACAACTCGCTCTGATCAATCGCACCGTCTCCGAGCTTGCCTCCGACCAGCAGGCGATCTGGCGCGATCTGCGCGGCACGCTCGCCGAGGTCGGTATCGTGCTGGTCGAAGGCAAGGAGGTCACGAAGGCGGAACGAGCCTGGATCGAGGATTATTTCCTCAACAACGTGTTCCCGCTGCTGACGCCACTCGCAATCGATCCGGCCCACCCCTTCCCGTTCATTCCGAGCCTCGGCTTCACCATCGCGCTCCAGCTCACCCGTGCCGCCGATGGCAGGCAGATGAACGCGCTGATCCGCATGCCCGGCAAGATCGACCGCTTCATCCGCCTGCCCGCCGAGGGCAAGGCCGTCCGGCTGATCTCGCTGGAGCAGGCGACCGCCCTGTTCATCAACCGCCTGTTCCCCGGCTACAATCTGCGCGGCCAGGGTGCTTTCCGCATCATCCGCGACTCCGAGCTCGAAATCGAGGAAGAGGCGGAAGACCTCGTCCGCTTGTTCGAGACAGCACTGAAGCGGCGGCGCCGCGGGTCGGTGATCCGGCTCGAGATCGACGCCAAGATGCCGGAGGAGCTGCGCAGCTTCGTCCAGCATGCGCTGTCGGCCGCCGACGACGAGGTATTCTTGGTCGACGGCGTGCAGGCGATGAACGAGCTCTCGCAGCTCACGCGCCTCGACCGTCCGGACCTCGAATTCACGCCTTACGTGCCGCGTCACCCCGAGCGCGTGCGCGAGCACGGCGGCGACATCTTTGCCGCGATCCGGCAGAAGGACCTCGTCGTCCACCACCCCTACGAGTCCTTCGACGTGGTGGTGCAGTTCCTGCAACAGGCAGCACGCGACCCCGACGTCGTCGCGATCAAGCAGACGCTCTATCGCACCTCCAACAACTCGCCGATCGTGCGCACGCTTGCGGAGGCCGCCGAAGCCGGCAAGTCCGTCACCGCGCTGATTGAGCTGAAGGCGCGCTTCGACGAAGAAGCCAACATCCGCTGGGCGCGCGACCTCGAACGTGCCGGCGTGCAGGTCGTCTACGGCTTCCTCGAATTGAAGACGCACGCGAAGCTCTCGATGGTAGTGCGCCGTGAAGGCGGCAACCTCACGACCTACGTCCATACCGGCACCGGCAACTATCATCCGGTCACAGCGCGCATCTACACCGACCTCTCCTACTTCACCTCGGATCCGACCATCGGCCGCGACGCAGCGCGTGTGTTCAACTTCATCACCGGCTATGCCGCGCCGAGTGACCTGGAGAAGATGGCGGTATCGCCACTGACCCTGCGCAAGCGCATCATCGAGCACATCCAGGGCGAGACCGCGCATGCGCGGCACGGCCGGCACGGCGCGGTCTGGATGAAGATGAATGCGCTGGTCGACCCCGACATCATCGACGCGCTCTACGAGGCTTCGCAGGCCGGCGTTCAGGTCGAGCTCGTGGTACGCGGCATCTGCTGCCTCAGGCCGGGAATTCCCGGCCTGTCGGAGAACATCCGCGTCAAATCGATCATCGGACGCTTCCTGGAACACGGGCGAATCTATTGCTTCGGCATGGGTCAGGGCCTGCCGAGCGCAAAAGCGGCTGTGTATATCTCCTCGGCCGACATGATGCCGCGCAACCTCGACCGCCGCGTCGAGGTGCTGTGTCCGCTGCAAAATCCCACGGTGCATCAGCAGGTTCTCGAACAGATCATGGTCGCGAACCTGAAGGACAATGAGCAGAGCTGGCAATTGTTGCCGGACGGGTCCTCAACGCGTATGAAGGCCGCGAAGGGCGACGAGCCTTTCAACGTCCACAACTACTTCATGACGAATCCGAGTCTGTCTGGCCGTGGAAAGTCGCTCAAGGAATCCTCGCCGCGCCGTCTCACGCGTCGTAACGAACGCCATCAATCCTGATTCCGGATTTGCGACGTGAAGCGACCGCGCAAGCGCGCCGCGAGCGTCGCGGTCATCGACATCGGTTCCAACTCGGTCCGTCTCGTCGTCTACGAGGCGCTGGCGCGCAGCCTCATTCCGATCTTCAACGAGAAGACGCTGTGCGGCCTCGGGCGTGAGGTGCAGAGCACGGGCCTGCTCGCGCCTGACGCCGTCGACAAGGCGCTCACCTCGCTGAAGCGTTTCCGCGCGCTCTGCCGCGTGATGCAGGTCGGGCGCGTGTTCGCGATTGCGACGGCCGCCTGCCGCGACGCCTCCAACGGCCCTGACTTCATCGCCAAGGCCGAGCGCATCTGCGCCGTGAAGATCGAGATTCTGTCGGGCCCGCGCGAGGCACGGCTGTCGGCGCTCGGCGTGATCTCCGGTATCCATCATCCCGACGGCATCGTCGGCGATCTCGGCGGCGGCTCGCTCGAGCTGATCGACGTACGCAGGAACAGCGTGCGCAGCGGCGTGACGCTGCCGCTCGGCGGGCTCGCGCTCCAGGACCTCGCGCACAAATCGCTCAAGCGCGCCGACCGCATCGTCCGCGAGGCGATCGACGGGGTGCCGCAGCTCGCCGCGGGCCGCGGCCGTATCTTCTACGCCGTCGGCGGCACCTGGCGCGCGCTCGCGCGCATCCACATCATCCAGAGCGGCTATCCGCTCCAGGTCATGCACGGCTACTCCATTCCTGCGGCTGAAGCGCTGGACTTTTCGCGCCGTCTCCGCCGCCTCGCGGCCGCCGACATGCTGGCCGACATCGAGATCGTCGCCGATGCGCGCCGCCCGCTCCTCACCTATGCCGCCCTGGTTCTCGAGCACATCATCCGCGTGGCGAAGCCGAAGACCATCGTGTTCTCCACCTTCGGCGTGCGCGAGGGCCTGTTACACGAGAAGCTGTCGGAGACCGAGCGCAACAAGGACGGGCTGATCTGCGCCGCGGAGGAGCTCAATCAATTGCTGTCGCGCTCGGCCAAGCATGCCCGCGAGCTGATCTCCTGGACCGATCGCCTTGCGCGCGTCGTGAAGCTGCGCGAAACCGAAGAGGACCGCCGCCTGCGTCACGCCGCATGCCTGCTCTCCGACATCGGCTGGCGCGTGCACCCCGACCACCGCGGCGAGCAGACGCTGAGCCTTGTCGTCAACGGCAATTTCGGCGCGATCACCCACACCGAGCGCGCCTTCGTCGGCCTGTCCGTGTTCTATCGCTATGCCGGCCTGAGCGAGGAGAACCAGCCGCCGGCCACCATGCAGGGCCTGCTGACGCCTGCACAGCTCGAGCGCGCCCGCCTCCTGGGAGCAGCGTTCCGCGTCGCGCACCTGGTCTCGGCGGCGCGGCCTGGCGTGCTGCCGGCCACGCATTTCCGCAGCCAGGGCCGTAAGCTGATGCTGGTGTTCGAGCATCGCCTCGGCGATCTCGTCGCCGACCGCGTCGGCAGCCGCTTCCGCCAGCTCGCCCGCCTGATTGGCCGCGCCGGTTCGATCGTGAGGCGGTGATCCCTCAGCCGGGCCGCAACTTCGCGGGCCGTCTCTTGAGCCACATCATCGCGCCGCTGACGAA
Source organism: Bradyrhizobium daqingense (assembly GCF_021044685.1). Classification (NCBI taxonomy): domain Bacteria; kingdom Pseudomonadati; phylum Pseudomonadota; class Alphaproteobacteria; order Hyphomicrobiales; family Nitrobacteraceae; genus Bradyrhizobium; species Bradyrhizobium daqingense. The sequence goes on along the minus strand of NZ_CP088014.1, from coordinate 4,803,940 downwards.
GAGGACGAGCGGCGCGAACCCGGCTGCGAACACCAGCAGGCGCCCTGCAAATCCGAACGTCGCGCCGTTGTGCAGCCAGAGCTGCTCGGCCAGATAGCGCTCCCCCATCGACATGGTACCCGGCGTGCGGTCGTGCACCACCCCACCGCTCCACGGATCGAGCCAGATCGCCCCACGCGACCGCACGGCAGGATCAGCCCCATCAGGACGGAACTGCACCCGCCACGTGTTGCGCGTTGCGGTCGGCGGATTGAGCATCGCAACGGTGCTGCCGCCCGGCCTGGCCTCCTGCGCGCGTCGCATGATCGCATCAGGTGAGAGCAGCGACGTCCCGGCCGGAGGCGGCATTTCGACCTTTGGCGAGCGATCAGGCGTCGGCTGCGACACGAGGCCGACGATGGGACGCACGACGTCGGGAAAAACGATGCCGATGCCGGTGATCGAGATCAGCAAGAGCACGGACAGCGCCCAAAAGCCGGCCGCACTGTGAAGGTCCAGAACAAATCGAAGCAGCGAGACATTCTTGCGCACCGAGACCGATCGCCAGAATCGTCGCGGCTTCGGCCACCACAGGAAGAGGCCTGAGACCGCCAAACCCAGCAGCACGAATCCGGCGACGCCGACCAGTTCCTTGCCCCAGAACTCATAGAGCAACAGCGTGAAGTGGAGACGATAGACCTTGAGCGCGAATGCGTTGGCGTAGTCACGCCGCCCGAGCACCTTCCCGTTCGAAGGATCGACCATGGTGGTCCACCTGTTCGGGTAGCTGCCTGGCGCGGTCTCGTGCGAATGGATCACGATCCAGACCGGCCAGGTCCGGTCCGGCGCCAGGATGGTGGCAATCGGCGCGGGATCCGCTGTCGCTGCGACGCGCATCACCTCCGATAATGTCACGCTTTGCTCCGGACCGGCGGGAGCATAGAGCGACGGATTCAGGGCGACATCGATCTCACGGTAGAAGACGATGAAGCTTCCGGTCAGACCGATCAGCACCAGGACTATGCCGCCGATCAATCCGAACCAACGGTGCGCCCACAGCAGCGCGCGCCGTGCGCGTCCGGGCATCATCCTGGATCGGACAGCCGCCGAGCCGTCTCGGCCTGGCGCCCTGATTGTTTGGTCCATTCAGAGCACCTGTCGTCAGCGCCTGATCCAGCCCCGCAGCCGGCTCGAAGAGGCCATGGCTCAGAAATCGGTCGACATCGACAAGAGCAGGGTTCGCGGCGAGCCTTGCGCCAGTGCGGAGAAGCTTGCGACGCCAGCCCAGTAATTGGTGTCGAACACGTTCTGGACCAGTGCGCGAACCGTGACGGGCCGGTTGTTGATGCGCGTGTTGTAGCGCGCGCCCAGATCGAGCCTCGTCCAGGCCGGAACAACCTGCGTATTTGCCCCATTCAAGTATTGGTGCCCGGTATAGATGGTGTTTGCGACCAGTGTCAGTCCGGGTGCGAACGGGGTGTCCCACTCGGCGGACAGATTGGCCTGCACCTCGGGCACCCCGATCGGGGTCTTGCCGAGATTGGCCAGCGTGTTCGTCTTCGTCAGCTCCGCGTCGATCAACGTCACGCCGCCAATAACGCGAATGCCCGGCTGCACTTCTCCGAACACGGTGAATTCCACGCCGCGATTGCGCTGCTCCTGATCAGCCCGGAAGACATTGCCGGCACCCAGCTGTCCCGACGGCTTGGTGATCTCGAACAGGCTGATCGTGGTCGCCAGCGTGCCGAAATCGACCTTTACGCCTGCTTCCTTCTGCTTGCTCAAATACGGCGCAAGGACCTCGCCTTGATTGGCCGCCGTCGTCGGTGCGGTGTCGCCTTTGCTGAGCCCTTCGATGTAGTTGGCGTAGAGCGAAACGTTGCTCAAGGGCTTGACGACCACGCCGACCATCGGTGTGAACGCCGTCTGGTCGTAGGCCGAGGTCACGGCTCCCGTGGTGGTGTTGTAGTTGTTCGACCTGACGCCCTGCTGCCTGACGCCGACCGTCAGCTGAAGCCGCTCCTGGAGAACCGACATGGTGTCGGCCAGCGCAATGCCCCTCAGCTCGGTGTCCGACAGCCTTGGCACGGTCGCAGGAGCCGGAACGAGCTGCTGCGGACGAGCGATCGGCGCATAGATGTTGGATAGCACCGGCGTGCCGTTCACCGAGCCGCGCGAAATCTCATCCATGTAGTAGCTGCCCTGGAAGCTCACGGCATGACTGATTGCGCCGGTCTCGATCCGGGCCCGCACGCCGGCGTCGGCCACGTTCCTGTCGATGTCGAATTTGAACCGTCCTGGTGTCGATGTAGTATTACCCGCTGCGTTCAGGATCGTCGGGGTCCCGAACAGACGATCGACCTCGGTCCTGCCACCACCCACGTCAGCAAATACCGTCACGGCGTCAGTCACATCGTATTCGGCGCGTGCGAGCAGCGAGTTGTCGTGAACCTTGGCAAATTCCCAGGATTGCGTGACGTTGCGCCGTCCGACCGGCGCGGTCGGGACGGCGACGCCGGTTGCGACCAGGAACGGCCGCGAGGGCGCGTCGAACTTTTCCTCCTGCTCGATGAAATCGAGCGAGGCTCTGAACTTCTCGCCGCGATAGTCGAACGCCGCGGAGCCGACATGTGCCTCGCGGGTCTGGTTGTCCAGCGGCGTATCGCCGTTGTGATAGCTGCCATTGACGCGAATGCCGAATTCGCGGTTCTCGCCGAACCGCCGGCTCACATCAAGATGCGTGCCGAGCTGGGTGTTTGACGCGTAGCCGGTCGTGACCCGGGTGAGATCGACGTCCCCGGCGCGCTTCGGCACGATGTTGATGGTGCCGCCGACGCTGCTGTTCGGCGCCATGCCGTAGAGCAACGCCGTCGGGCCCTTGAGGATCTCGATCCGCTCGACGTATTCGGTGAGCACGCGGTAGTTGGGCGCGACGCCATACACGCCGTTGAAGGCGATTTCTCCGACATTGCCCTCCCCGATCGGAAAGCCGCGGATGAAGAAAGAATCGAAAATGCCGCCGGGCTGGCTCCCTAAGCGGACCGAGGGATCGTTGGTGACGACGTCGGCGACGGTGACGGCCTGTTGATCTTCGATCTTCTTCGCCGTGTAGCTCGTGACGTTGAACGGCGTATCCATGAAATCCTTGTTGCCGAGCAGGCCGACCTGACCTCCACGTGCCACCTGCCCGCCTGCGTAGGTCGGTGGCAGTGCACCAGGCCTCGCAGCCGTCGGGGTCGCTGCCGCCTGCAACTTGGCCCGCTCATTCGCAGGCGCGCTGCGGCCCGCCCTTCGGACCGGATTGGCTCGCGGGCGCACGCGCGGCTTCGGCGCGTCTGCCGTGACGGTCACCGCCGGCAACGTGCCCACCCCCGCCGCCTGGGGCGCAGCGCTTTGCGCGCTCGTGCCGTGCAAGACGCCATCGCTGCACAACGCAATGGAAACCACGGAGATCGCGAAGGCTCTCGGGCTGGCGCACGTCAGAAACGTCTTGATGCGAGCGGCAAGAACGGCAACAGGACGGCAAAACACTTTCAACGACATCGCACCAGCTTCCGAATTCATGAACATGAACGTCGGAGCGACGTGCCGTGGGTGCCTCCGTCGAGTCAACGAAAGCACCCTTGAATCTCAGTAGTTTATAATAAGACAAGGTCTAAATCGCGTGAGGGTTGCGAAACAGGACTCTCGACGCAACGCCCGCGCGCACGACCGCGCGACGCGCGCTCCCGCGAAGCGCCGCTTATACGAATGCAACGATGGGGGATTCGGCGCTTGCACCGAACCTGTGGCAGGTGATCGCTCGCATCCAGCCGACGCGGCGAGTGTCTTGATGACGTGGTCGCCGCCCCTCGCTGGAGAGGAAGGTCACACCGATCGGAGCTTCAACGTCACTCCGCCGAGGCCTTGGCGTGCCGCTCGGACGATTCGAGCGCTGCCGCGGTCAGGCTGCGCCTGCGCCAGATGCTGCCGACAATCAGCACGGTGAGGATGCCAAGGACCGCGCAGAAATATTCGCCGCCTGCACCGCCATGGGCAAATTGCGGCGGGATACGGAAGACTCCGAGCACGCCGTCCAGCGCGGCGCCGAGCGGGCCGTCGAACAGCGTGTGCAGCTTCGGCGCCACGGCAGGATCGGTCGCGATCACCTCGCCCGAGATCCAGCCGAGCAGCGCCGCACCAGCCCAGACCAGCACCGGCAGCTTCGTGAGCAGTGCCATAATCAGCGCGGCACCGGCGACGATCAGCGGAACGCTGACGGCAAGGCCGAGGACCAACAGCGGCACGCTGCCATTGGCGGCGGCGGCCACCGCGATGACATTGTCGAGACTCATGACGATGTCGGCGACCACGACGATCTGGACGGCCTGCCACAGATGCGAGGCGGCATCGACGTCGTCCTCGTCCTCGTTTTCCGGCACCAGGAGCTTTGCCGCAATCACGATCAGCGCGAGGCCGCCGATCAGCTTGAGATAAGGCAGCTCCATCAGGGTTGCGACGATGCCGGTGAAGATGATCCGCAGCATCACGGCTGCGCCGGCACCGAAGATCATGCCCCAGAGCCGGTGCCGCGGCGACAGACCGCGGCAAGCAAGCGCGATCACCAACGCGTTGTCACCGGAGAGCAGGATGTTGATCCAGATGATCTTGCCGACCGCGAGCCAGAAGGTCGGCGCTGCCATCTCGTTGCGGAACTGGGTGAAGAATGCCCCGATCGTAGCGGGATCGAAGATCTGCCAGAGCCAGTCCACAAGTAAGTCCTTTCGCCCGTCGTTCTAACCTCTCGGCTGATTGATCAGCCGACGATCTCGTTGCCCGAGAAGAACTGAGCGATCTCGATCGCGGCCGTCTCCGGCGCATCCGAGCCGTGCACCGAATTCTCGCCGATCGACTTGGCGTAGAGCTTGCGGACGGTACCCTCGGCGGCCTTGGCCGGATCGGTGGCGCCCATCACCTCACGATATTTGGCAATGGCGCCCTCGCCTTCCAGCACCTGCACCACGACCGGGCCCGAGGTCATGAAGTCGACGAGCTCGCCGAAGAACGGGCGCGCCTTGTGGACGGCATAGAAGGTCTCTGCCTGGTCCTTGGTCATGCGGATGCGCTTCTGCGCGACGATGCGCAGGCCCGCCTTCTCGATCACGGCGTTGACCGCGCCGGTCAGGTTACGCTCGGTCGCGTCGGGCTTGATGATCGAAAAGGTGCGTTCGATGGCCATAAGTCTTGTCCCTGGGAAGAATACGGTGGTTCGGAGGTTTGCGGGGCTTATATCGGCGCCTTTGCCGGACGGCAAGCGGCCGCACTGGCGCTTCGGCGCAGGGGACCTTGGGGTGGATTACAACAATTTCACCCAGATGAACCCAATCTGCAGCGTCCGTCAGGGCTCCGTTCAGCTTCGCCGGCATAAGGTCGGTCCCATCGACGCGACAGGCTCGCGCCGGCCGTTTTGAGGAGATCACCATGTTGAGGAAACTTTCGCTCGCCGCCGTTGCCGCGCTGGCGCTCGGTGCCGCGCTGGCGCCGACCTCCGCCTCCGCTCACTGGCATGGCGGTTGGCACGGCGGAGGCTGGCACGGCGGCGGCTGGCACCGCGGCTGGGGTGGTGGACCACGCTTCTATGCTGGCGGCCCCGTCTCTTACGGCTATGGCGGTTGCTATGTGCGCCGGCTGGTCCCGACCCCCTGGGGACCTCGCTGGCGGCTGATCAACCGTTGCTACTGAGCCCGACAGCACCTTCTGCACAGCACCTTCCTGCAAAAGGGGTACCCTACGCCCCCCAAGGTACCCCTTCCCAGGACAGGCCCCGGCGTTCCCCGCCGGGGCCTTTTATTTGGACGCACTTTGGAGGGTTCATACAATTTTGACGAGAATGCCGGCATTCCCCGCCGGACGGCGAAACCATTTTCGGGCCAGAGACTTGGTACCGTGTTGATACTTTGAGAACACGGAACCACGCGATGGCTGGCCTTTCTGCCAATGACAGCGAACAGATCGATCGGCGCACCAGCCGCTCGATTTGCGACGCCGTGGGCGAACGGCTTCAGCAGAGCCTGCGCCCCGAGCCCCGGCTCCCGACGCATCTCGAGCAGCTGCTGAACGAATTGCGGCGCCGCGAGCGCGACACGTACTGACTTGCTGCACGGACCTATCACTGAAAAACGGGTTGCGTTCGAGGCGCCTTGCGGTGACAAGGCCGCATGCTTGCCATCGCAGACCTCTCCGTCCGGCTTGCCGGACGCCTTCTGATTGACCAGAGTTCCGTGCAGATCACGCCCGGGTCGCGCGTCGGCCTGGTCGGGCGCAACGGCACAGGCAAGTCGACCCTGTTCAAGGTGATCCGCGGCGAGCTTGCGGCCGAGCACGGCACAGTGACCCTCCCGCCACGCTGGCGCATCGGCAGCCTCGCGCAGGAAGCCCCGAACGGCCCCGAAAGCCTGATCTCCGTCGTGCTCAGGGCCGACCTCGAACGCGACGCGCTGCTCACTGAAGCCGAGCGCGCGATCGATCCGCACCGCATCGCGGAGATCCAGACCCGCCTCGTCGACATCGACGCGCATTCGGCGCCGAGTCGTGCCGCCGCGATTCTCTCCGGTCTCGGCTTCTCCGCCGCCGATCAGCTCCGGCCCTGCGCCGAATTCTCCGGCGGCTGGCGCATGCGCGTCGCGCTGGCCGCGACGCTGTTCGCAGCCCCTGACTTGCTGCTGCTCGACGAGCCCACGAACTATCTCGATCTCGAAGGCACGCTGTGGCTGGAGGATCACCTTGCGCATTATCCGCGCACGGTGATCGTGATCAGCCACGACCGCGACCTCCTGGACAGCTCGGTCGACCAGATCCTGCATCTGGAGCGCGGCAAGCTCACCCTCTACAAGGGCACCTACTCCTCTTTCGAGGAGCAGCGCGCCGCGCGCGAGCTGCTCGATGCCAAGCAGGTCAAGCGCCAGGAGGCCGAACGCGCGCGGCTGCAGGCCTTCGTCGACCGCTTCAAGGCCAAGGCGTCGAAAGCAAGGCAAGCGCAGTCTCGCGTGAAAATGCTGGAGCGGCTGAAGCCGATCACGGCGCTGGTCACCGAGGACGTGCGCGAGATCAGCTTTCCCGCGCCGGAGAAGATCCTGTCGCCGCCGATCATCGCGGCAGACAACGTGTCGGTCGGCTACGACCCCGCGAGCCCCGTGCTCAATCGCGTCACCCTGCGCATCGACAATGACGACCGCATCGCGCTGTTAGGTGCCAACGGCAACGGCAAGTCGACGCTGGTCAAGCTGCTAGCCGGACGGCTCGCGCCATTCTCGGGAAAAGTGACACGCGCGGACAAGCTGTCGATCGCCTATTTCGCCCAGCACCAGCTCGACGAGCTCAACGAGGACGCATCCGCCTACGACCATGTGCGCAAGCTGATGGGCGATGCGCCCGAAGCCAAGGTGCGCGCGCGCGCCGGCGCGATCGGCTTCTCCGGCAAGGCCGCCGACACCAAGGCCGGCAGGCTCTCCGGCGGCGAGAAGGCCCGGCTGCTACTGGGCCTTGCCACCTTCTTCGGCCCCAACATGATCATCCTGGACGAGCCGACCAACCATCTCGACATCGACAGCCGCGCGGCGCTCGCGGAAGCCATCAACGAATTCCCGGGCGCCGTCATCATGGTCTCGCACGACCGCTATCTGATCGAGGCCTGTGCCGAACGGCTGTGGATCGTCGCCGACCGCACCGTGACCAATTACGACGGCGATCTCGACGAATACCGCCGCCTGGTGCTGTCCGCGCGCAACGCCGAAGCCCCGCGCGAACGCAGCGCCGTGAGCGAGAAGCCGCAGCGAGCGAAGTCCGACAATCGCGGCTCACTGAAGAAGCGCATCGCGGACGCCGAGGCCGAGATCGCACGCGTCAGCGAGATCATCAGCAAGATCGACACGGCTCTCGCTTTGCCCGACATCTTCACGCGCGATCCCAAGCAGGCCGCGCAATTGTCGAAGGCCCGTGCCAACGCCGCGGACGCGCTGGCGCGCGCCGAGGAGCAATGGCTCGCGGCGAGCACGCAGTTCGACGAGGCGGCCGGGTAACGCCGAGTCAGCGGGCCCGCGTCATCCAAACGTGCAAAACAACCCCATGCACAGTAGCGGCATTATCATACCGCACTACTGTTCATTGAATCAGCTGAACTTTATCCGCCAATCGGCATGCTGCAACATGCGGGAATCGCTCAGTCCGCGTACTGCCCGGCGGCCTTGATGATCGGCGCCCAGCGATCGATCTCGCTCGTCAGGACCGCGCCGAGCGCCTCCGGCGTCGCCTTGTCCTGCGGGACCGGCTCGGTGTTGATGTCGTTGAACCGCGCGATCAGCGTCGGATCCTTCAGCGCCGTCTGCAGCGCCGCCGTCAGCTTCTGAACGACCGCGGGCGGCGTGCCCTTCGGTGCATAGATGCCGTGCCAGACACCGAGCTCGAAGCCCTTCAGGCCGGCCTCGTCCGCGGTCGGCAGATCCGGCAGGCTCTTCAGCCGCTCCTTGGTGGTGATGGCATAGGCCTTGACCTGCTTGGCGCTGATCGGCCCGGTGGTGTTAGTCGCCTGGTCGCAGGTGAGATCGATCTGCTTGCCGAGCAGATCGTTCATGATGGGGCCGTTGCCCTTGTAGGGCACGGTCGTGAGCTGCTTCTGGATCGCCGTCATGAACAGCATGCCGCACAGATGCGAAGCCGCGCCGAGGCCGGCATTGGCGTAAGTCAGTTTGTCGCCCTGCTGCTGGGCGTAAGCGACCAGTTCCTTGAGCGTGTTGGGCGGGAAATCGGGGCGCGCGATGATCGTCATCGGCGCGTTGGTCACGAGCCCGATCGGCGCAAACGCCGTCTTGGTGTCATAGCTGAGGTTGCGGTAGAGCGTGGCCGCGGTCGAGATGCCGACGTGATGGATCAGCAGCGTGTAGCCGTCCGGCTGGGCGCGCGCGGCGCGGGTCGTGCCGATGGTGCCGCCGGCGCCGGTCGCATTCTCGACGATGACCTGCTGGCCCAGGGATTTGCCCATGCCCGCCGCGGTCAGCCGGGCGATGGTGTCGGTCGGCCCGCCCGCGGCGAACGGCACCAGGATGGTGATGGGCCTGGTCGGATAGTCCTGGGCGATGGCCGCACCGAGCGGCAGTAGCAGAGCCGATACGAGGGCAGTGAAGAACCGCATAGTCTCCTCCGGATTGTTGTTGGCGCCATCAAAGCGCATTCCGGGGCGCGCGGCCACCACGAAAGCGACGTCGCCTGGAGCATCGCGATCACATCATCTTCGCGACGCCGTCGCTCGGGTGCCGGCAAGCAGCCGGGTCTGTTCGCTGCCGCGATGAACTCGTGCCCCCGATTGATCTCCGTCGCACGGTCTCCGGGCCGCACGGCGTCCTGGCAACACACCGCAAGAAGCGGCGGTCGACTCTCTCCCGTGCCGCGCGCTAAGTATGGCCCTCGGTCTCACTTTCCAGCTTCGTCCGCAGGGCCGCGACGATACGATGAACAGTCTGCAGGTCCTTGACCGACAGCCCTTCCGAAAGGCTGTTGACCCACGGCATCTGCAAGGCCATGGCGGCATCGAAAGCACGCCGCCCCTTGTCGGTCAGGACGACGAGCTGCGCTCGCCGGTGATGCGGGTTGGTCTCGAAAGCGACGAGGCCTTCCGCGTGCAGGTCATTGACGATCCGCTGCACGTTTTGGCGATTGGCACCGAGATCGCGGGCCAGCCAGGCCACCGGCTGGGGGCGCTCCGCATCGACGATGGCGCCGAGAATCTGCCAGCGGGCGCTCGTGAGCCCAAGCTTGGCCACCAGGCGGTCCCCTGCAGTCAAGAGCAGACTATTCAGCCGGAACAAGTCGAGCACGAGGTTGGTCAGAGCATCGCCGGCCGGGGTTCGTTGGGATTTCGGCATTCGTCACCATAAACCATTATTGACATCATGATGTCAAATTACTATGCTGTCCATAATGACATATTGACACCATAGGACCAACTTGAACGGAGCCCGTCATGGCACACCTACGCCCACTGGACCCCCATTTTCCTATCGAACGTCAACTCGGCATCGAGACCGGCCCCGTGGTGCTGGTGAATCTGTTCACGCTCGATCAGGCCGACGAACAAAGCTTCCTCCAGGTTTGGCAAGACGATGCCGCCTTCATGAAGCGGCAACCGGGCTTCATCTCCACCCAGCTTCACCGAGCGGTCGGCGATGGTCCGACATATCTGAACTATGCGGTTTGGGAATCGACCGCCGACTTTCGGGCTGCGTTCACGCACCCCGAGTTCAGATCGAAGATCTCGGCCTATCCCTCATCCGCCGTCGCCTCCCCGCATCTGTTCGAGAAGGTTGCGGTGCCCGGCATCTGTATCGCCTAGCTCGCATCGAAACGGCAGGACCCGGTGACCAAGATCATCCACCCAGTAGCAGGAGCGGTCGCGCTGACGATGATTGCGACCTTCTGGCTTTCCACGGCTCTCACCGAACTGTTTGCTTCGCAGCAGAGCATCGCCATGGTGAAGACGGCTATACCGTGGGGCTTCCTGTTGCTGGTTCCGGCGTTGGCGGTGACGGGAGGTTCAGGGTTCTTCCTAGCAAAGGGACGGCGCGCGGGCCTGATCGGTGCGAAGATCAGACGTATGCCGTTCATCGCCGGCAACGGCATCCTGGTTCTGATTCCCGCCGCGTTGTTTCTCGCCTCCAAGGCGAAGGCCGCGGAGTTCGACGCCACGTTCTATGCGGTGCAGGGTCTCGAATTGTTCGCCGGAGCAACGAACATCATTCTTCTCGGCCTCAACATGCGCGACGGCTTCAAGATGAAGGGCCGTTTCCGCACTCGCCAGTCTGCTCGCTTCAACACCAAGCCGATCCTCTGAGCGCGCCGCGAACCCGGCTTTCCGTCGGCACCGCCCGGCTCACGTCCTAAGTCGAGGACTCCTCTGTTTCACTGGAGCCGAAGCGATCCCCGCTTAGCCGTGCTTCTTCTTCGACTTGGTCGCCTTCGGCACCGGCTGCGGGTCCGGATTGCCTTCGATCGCGGACAGACGGCCTGCGGTGAAGGTGTAGATGCCGGCGCGCGGGCCGGTCGTCCAGGTCACCACGGCGACGCGCCGGCCGGCGGCATCGTTGGAGAGGTTGACGGTCGAGGGCGCACCGATGCCGCGGACCACGTCGCATTCGGTGTGGCCGAGCGCGACTGTGCCGCCCGCCGGCGCGGATGGCGTCGTCGATGCATTGGCGTCGGCCGGACCGGGAGGCGGCGCCATGCCGGGACAGCCGCCGTCGGCGCTGACGAGGTCTTCGGCTCTCACCGGCTTGTCAGGCGTGAGCGGCGGCGATTCGATCGAGATGTTCTTGATGAAGAGCCGGCCGGGCTTCTGGAACCATTCGGCATCCTTCGACAGCAGATCGCTGGCGCCGCCCGAGCAGCCCGCAACCAGCGGTGCTACGGCAACGAGCGCAATCATGAGCGAGCCGGGAAGCTTTTGATGTCGCACGATAAACTAATTCCCCGCGTGAAGGACCAGCCCTAAACAATTGTCCCAACATTCCTTTGCGGCACGAAGGTGACCGAAGCCAGCATCGTTCGAAAAGTGCAAATTATCATTAATTGCCGACGGTCGCTAATTGCGCTTGTGCCACCGGCCCCGCTCGTCGGCCTGCCAATAGGTGACATCAAATCCCCGCGCCTTGCAATCCGTCCAGGCGCTGCGGGCGAGCGCCAGCGCGTCGGGATCGTCGCCGTCGAACAGCAGCACTATGCGCTCATAGGCCTGCGCATCCTGCGGCAGCGCGGCGCTGTCGACCAGGAAGCGGACATTGGCGCCGTTCGGATTGCCCTCCTCGATCGCCAGCACGATCGGCTGATCGGCGGCATCGTTCACGCGCCATGTCGCATGCGGCAGGAAGGAATCGTCGCGATAGGTCCATAAGTGCGCATCCAGCGCATCGGCGCGCTCCTCCGACGTCGACTGCACCACGACGCGCCAGCCGCGCTCGAGCGATTTCTCGAGAAGCGGCGGCAATACGTTCTCCACCGTCATGTTTTGCAGATGATAGAACAGCACTTCAGTCATTGCAGTTCATTCGGCAGTTCATTTGCGCTCGTAATGGTCGGCGACCAGACGATCCAGCAGACGGACGCCATAGCCGCTTCCCCAGCTCTGGTTGATGTCGGTCTTCGGCGCGCCCATAGCCGTGCCGGCGATGTCGAGATGGGCCCAGGGCACGCCGTCGACGAAGCGCTGGAGGAACTGCGCGGCGGTGACCGAGCCGCCGTGACGGCCGCCGGTGTTCTTCATGTCGGCGAATTGGGAATCGATCAGCTTGTCGTATTCGGGGCCGAGCGGCATGCGCCAGACCTTTTCCCCGCTCTCGATGCCGGCCGCGAGCAGCCGGTCGGCGAGTTCGTCATTGTTGGAGAACATGCCGGCATGCTCGGTGCCGAGCGCGACCACGATGGCGCCGGTCAGCGTCGCCAGATCCACCATGAATTTCGGCTTGGTCTTCTTGGCGACGTACCAGAGCACGTCGGCGAGCACGAGGCGGCCTTCCGCGTCGGTGTTGATGATCTCGATGGTCTGGCCCGACATCGAGGTGACGATGTCGCCCGGCCGCTGCGCATTGCCGTCGGGCATGTTCTCGACGAGGCCGATGGCGCCGACCACGTTGGCCCTGGCCTTGCGCGCGGCGAGCGCATGCATCAGGCCGACGACGCAGGCCGCTCCCCCCATGTCACCCTTCATGTCCTCCATGCTGCCGGCGGGCTTGATCGAAATGCCGCCGGTATCGAAGCAGACGCCCTTGCCGACGAAGGCGACCGGGGCTTCGCCTTTCTTGCCGCCGTCCCAGCGCATGATCACGGTGCGGCTCGGCCGCGCCGAGCCCTGGCCGACGCCAAGCAGCGCGCCCATGCCAAGCTTCTGCATCGCCTTGACGTCGAGCACCTCGACCTTGACGCCGAGCTTGCGGAGCTGGCTGGCTCTGCGGGCGAATTCCTCGGGGAAAAGCACGTTCGGCGGCTCGTTGACGAGGTCGCGCGCGATGACCACGCCGTCGACGACGTGGGCGGCCGCGGCAAACGCCTTCTTCGCAGCGGCGACATCGCCGACCGCCAGCGAGATGTCGGCGCGCGAAGCGCCCTCCTCGCTGTCCTTCTTCCTGGTCTTGTAGCGGTCGAACTTGTAGGCGCGCAGGCGAAGGCCCGAGGCGATCGCGACCGCCTGCTCACTGGTCATGGCGCCATCGGGCAATTCGGCGATGATGGTCATGGCGGCTGTCCCGGCCGAGAGCTTGCTGGCGGCCACGCCGCCGAATTTGAGGAAATCGTTCGCTTTCAGATTGGTCCCCTTGCCCGCGCCAATCACCAGCAGCCGGGTGGCCTTCACCCCCTCGGGAGCCAGGATGTCCAGCGCAGCGCCGGTCTTGCCCTTGAAGGCGGCGGCGGAGGCCGCCCGTTTCACGAGGTCGGCACCGCCGCCGAGCGCCTTCGCCGTCGCCGGCCCCAGCTTCAGGCCATCGTCGCAGAACACGACCAGGATGCCACGGGGGGCGGCAGACAATGGGACAAAGCCGACCTTGATGGCATCGGACATGGGTAACTCCTCCAAAACATGGGGCTTTTGCCGCTCTACGGTCCCGGCCATGGTCCCGAGCTGAACGGCGATTCACTGAGGCACCCGTACTATGGGCCAGCCGCCCCGCTACTGCCAAGCACCCCCCGTGGCCACGAGGCCACAACGAGCGAAATATTAACCATATGTTGAGGGTGCCATGGGGCGGCCATTTTGTTGACGGATCAAAGGGATGGTAGTGAGAGAGTGAGCCGCCGGAACAGATGCGCTGGCCGTCCCTTGGGGATCCCTTGCGGGATTGGGGCGGACAGCCGGTTTCCGGGGTGGCATTGGGGTCTTGGTGGGGATTCGTGCGGTAGCGCATGGGGTCGATCGATAGGTATATCTTCCGCACGACGCTGGCGTCGTTTGCGCTGGTCCTGGTCAGCCTCACCGGCGTGATCTGGATTACGCAGGCGTTGCGCGGCATCGACCTGATGACGAGCCAGGGTCAGACCATCCTCACCTTCCTCGGCATCACCAGCCTCGTCATCCCCGCCCTCATCCTGATCATCTCGCCGATCGCGTTGATGATCGCGATCTCGCACACGCTGAACAAGCTGGCGACCGATTCCGAGATCATCGTGATGAATGCGGCGGGCTTCTCGCCGTTCCGGCTGTTCTATCCGTTCTTCTATGCCACTTGCGTGGTCGCACTGCTGGTCGCCTTCATCGCGGCCTATCTCGCCCCCGACGGCATGCGGCGGATCAAGCAGTGGGACGCCGAGATCACTGCCGACGTGCTCACCAACATCCTGCAACCGGGCCGCTTCGCCCAGCTCGACAAGAACCTGACGATCCGAATCCGCGAGCGCCTGCCCGGCGGCATCCTGGCCGGCATCTTCATCGACGACCGCCGCGATCCCAACGAGCGCGTCTCCATCGTCGCCGAGCACGGCGAAGTCGTGAAGAACGGGAACGGATCGTTCCTTGTTCTTGAGAAGGGCAATCTCCAGCGCTTCGAGGCCGGCAAGCGCGATCCCGCGCTGGTGGCGTTCGGGCGCTACGGCTTCGACATGTCGAAATTCTCGGGCCAAGGCCGCGACGTCACCCTCGGCATCCGAGAGCGCTATTTGTGGGAGCTGTTCTCGCCCTCCGACGACGACCCCGTGTACAAACAGATCCCCGGTCAGTTCCGCGCCGCGCTGCACGACAGCATCCTGGCGCCGATCTATCCCTTCGCCTTTGCCGTGCTGACCTTCGCATTTCTCGGGGCGCCGCGCACCACCCGCCAGAGCCGCAACTTCTCGATCACCTCCTCGATCGTCGCGGTGTTCGGCCTGCGCATGGCCGGCTTCGCCTGCTCGGTGATGGCCGTGAAATCGCCCGGCGCGGTGCTGGTGCAATATGCGATGGTCTTCGGCGCCATCGGCATCGGGCTCGCGATGATCATCGGCGGCCTCGTGGTCGAGCCGCCTCCCCGCCTCATGGAGGCCATCAACAGATCGAACGCGCGGATTGCGCGGCTGTTCGGACGGCCGGCCACCGCATGAGCATGCTCACCAACACACTCGGGCGCTATTTCGCCGGCCGCTTCGTGGTCGCCGCGCTCGGCGTGTTCGGCGGCATCTTCCTGCTGCTCGTGCTGGTCGACTACATCGAGATGGTGCGCAAGACCTCGGGCCTTGCCTCGGCATCGGCGCTCATGGTGGCCGAGACCTCGCTGTTTCGGGTGCCGCAGCTTCTGGAGAAGCTGACGCCGTTCTGCATGCTGATCGGCGCCATGACCTGCTATCTCGCCCTCTCCCGCCGGCTCGAGCTCGTGGTGGCGCGCGCCGCCGGCATCTCCGCCTGGCAGTTCATCTCGCCGGCGCTCGGCAGCGCACTGCTGATCGGGGTGATCGCCACCGTCGCCTACAATCCGATGTCGGCCAATCTGCGCGAGCTGTCCAAGCGCATGGAGGCGGAGCTGTTCGGATCGGCGCCCGGCGGCGGCATCCAGGATGCCTCCGGCTTCTGGCTCAACCAGGTCACCAGCGACGGCCAGACCATCATCAATGCGGCGCGCAGCGAGAAACAGGGCGTCCGGCTCACCGGTCTGACGCTGTTCCGGTTTGACACGGAGCAGCACTTCAAGGAGCGGATCGAGGCGCGCGAGGCGACGCTTGAGGCCGGCCATTGGCTGTTCAAGGGCGTTCGCCGCTACTCGCTGGACTCGCCGCCGGTCGACCAGGCGACCCTCGACATTCCGACGACGCTGACCGAGGCGCAGGTCCGCAACAGCTTTTCCACACCGGAGACTGTGTCCTTTTGGCAACTACCGAGCTACATCCGCTCCTCCGAAAGCTCGGGCTTCGCGACAGCAGGCTACCGACTCCAGTATCAGAAGCTTCTGGCCCAGCCGTTTTTGCTGGCAGCCATGGTGATGTTGGCGGCTTCCGTGTCGCTGCGCTTCTTCCGGATGGGCGGCGTGCAGAAGATGGTTTTGAGTGGCGTGGGCGCAGGCTTTCTGCTCTACGTTCTGTCGAAAGTAACTGAGGACTTGAGCAAGGCTGAGTTGATGCATCCGATCGCTGCGGCGTGGTTGCCCGTTGTGGTGGGCGGCCTCACCGGCTTTTTGGCCTTGCTCTATCAGGAGGACGGATAGTGACTGCCGTCCACCGAGGGCTCGTGTCTCGTTCGACGCGGCGCACATCGGTGTGCCCGAACGGGTGCGGCTTGTCCGTCCGAAGGCTGCTGCTCGCCGTCGTCACCGCCGCCTCGCTCGGCGGGTTGATCGACGTCGCCGCCGTGGCGCCGGCCTCCGCCCAGACCTTCACCTACAATCCGCTGCCGCCGCGCCCGAAGCCGGCGCCTGCACCCCACGACAACCAGATGCTGGTGCAGGCGACCGAGGTCGATTACGACTACAACAACTCGCGCGTCTCGGCGGTCGGGAACGTCCAGCTGTTCTACAACGGCACCAGTGTCGAGGCCGACCGGGTCATCTACGACCAGAAGACCAAGCGGCTCCATGCCGAAGGCAACATCCGCATGACGGATGCCGACGGCAAGATCACCTATGCCGAGATCATGGATCTCTCCGACGATTACCGCGACGGTTTCGTCGATTCGCTGCGCGTGGACACCGCCGACCAGACCCGCATGGCCGCCAGCCGCGCCGACCGCTCCAGCGGCAATTACACGGTGTTCGAGAACGGCGTCTACACGGCCTGCGCGCCGTGTAAGGACGATCCGAAGAAGCCGCCGCTGTGGCAGGTCAAGGGTGCGCGCATCATCCACGACCAGCAGGAGAAGATGCTGTATTTCGAGACGGCACAGCTCGAATTCTTCGGCGTGCCGCTCGCCTACATGCCCTATTTCTCGACGCCCGACCCGACCGTGAAGCGCAAGTCCGGCTTCTTGATGCCGGGCTATTTCCCGGGCACGACGAACACCGGCTTCGGCGCCGAAGTTCCGTATTACTGGGCGATCGCGCCCGACATGGATGCGACCATCACCCCCCGCTTCATGACGCGGCAGGGCGTGATGCTGCAGGGCGAATTCCGCCAGCGCCTGATCGACGGCGCCTACCAGATCCGCGCTTACGGCATCAACCAGCTCGATCCCGGAGCGTTTGCCGGGCAGCCCGGCGACCGCGACTTCCGCGGCGCCATCGACACCAAGGGTCAGTTCGCGCTGAACGACAAATGGGTCTGGGGCTGGGACGGCGTCCTGATGTCCGACTATTATTTCTTCTCGGACTACCGCCTCTACCAGTACCGCGATCCGCTCGGCTCGTTCCTGCTGCTGCCGACGGAAGCGCTGTCGCAGCTCTATCTCACCGGCGTCGGCAATCGCAGCTTCTTCGATGCGCGCACGATGTACTGGCTGAGCTATTCGGGCAACCAGAGCCAGGTGCCGATCGTCCATCCGGTGATCGACTACTCGAACGTGCTGAACTATCCCGTCTTCGGCGGCGAGTTCAGCTACAAGACCAATTTCATCAACCTGTCGCGTGACGAGGCGGTGTTCGATCCGATCACGACGATCGCCAACACCAACAGCCTGTGCGCGACCGCGTCGGCCGATCCGCTGGCCCGGACGCCCTCGCAGTGCCTGCTGCGCGGCTTCCCCGGCACCTACACCCGCTTCACCGCGGAAGCACAGTGGCGCAAATCCTTCACCGACCCGTTCGGCCAGATCTGGACGCCATTTGCCAGCCTGCGCGGCGACGCGATCAATTCCTCGATCTCCAACCAGCCGGGCGTGTCGAACTACCTGCCCGTCGGCGACACCCAGGCGTTCCGCCTGATGCCGACCGTGGGCCTGGAATACCGCTATCCCTTCATCAACATCCAGCCCTGGGGCTCGACCACGGTCGAACCGATCGCGCAGATCATCATCCGGCCGAACGAGACCTATGCCGGCAAGTTGCCGAACGAGGACGCCCAGAGCATGGTGTTCGACGCCTCGAACCTGTTCAGCGTCGACAAGTTCTCCGGCTACGATCGCGTCGAGGGTGGCGGCCGCGCCAATGTCGGCGTGCAATCCACCACGCAGTTCGACAAGGGCGGCGCCGTGAAAGTGCTGTTCGGCCAGTCCTACCAGCTGTTCGGCATGAACTCCTTCGCGGTCCGGGACAGCATCAACACCGGCATCGATTCCGGCCTCGACAAGCCGCGCTCCGATTACGTCGCGAGCGCCAGCTATTCGCCCAACCGCACCTACACGTTCAGCGTCCGCTCCCGCATGGACGAGCAGACCTGGAACGTGCAGCGCTTCGAGGCGGAAGGCCGCGCCAATTTCGATCGCTGGTCGGTCGCCGTGCTGTACGGCAACTACGCGCCGCAGCCGGAACTCGGCTATCTCACCCGCCGCGAGGGCATCCTGACCTCGGGCTCGATCAAGGTCGCCGCCAATTGGGTGCTGCAGGGCTCGGCGCGCTGGGATCTCGAAGCCAACAAGATCAACCAATATGTGGTCGGAGCGGGCTATGTCGACGATTGCTTCGTGCTGGCAGCGAACTATGTAACTTCGTATAGCTATTCGGCGGGCACCGCCCCGCCCGTGCTGAGCCATGCGTTCATGTTCCAGATCGGCCTGCGCACGCTGGCGACCTCGTCGACGAGCAGCGGTTCCGCTGGCCTCCAGTGAGCGGTTTGAATTGCCGGCCGCGCGGCCCCGATCGCAGGCAACGTGGCTGACATGCGAGCGAAAATCATGACGATCCCATTGCCTGTGTTCCGCCTCCTGCTCGCCCTCGGCGTCGGACTGATCATGACCGGCCTGCCCTCGCCGTCGCGCGCACAGAACATCGTGCTCATGGTCAACGGCGAACCCATCACCGATTTCGACATCGATCAGCGCTCCAAGCTCGATCAGCTGACGACCCAGAAGGTCCCGACGCGGGAGCAGGTGATCAACGAGCTGATCGACGACAAGGTGAAGATGAAGGAGGGCAAGAAGTACGGAGTCGATCCCGGCGTCTCCGACATCAACCAGTCCTACGAAGGCATGGCGCAGCGCATGCGCATCACGCCGGAGCAGCTCACCAAGTCGCTCGAATCCAAGGGCGTGCGCCCCGAGACGCTGAAGGCCCGCATGAAGTCCGAGATGGTCTGGACCAGCCTCGTGCGCGGCCGCTACAAGGAGAAGCTGATGGTCGGCGAGCGCGACGTCGCGCAGGCCGTCCAGGCCCAGACCGGCGAGAAGCTCCAGATCGAGGGCACCGAATACAAGATGCAGCCGATCGTTCTGATCGTGCCGCGCGGCTCGTCTCCGGCATTCCTGGAAACACGCAAAAAGGAAGCCGAGACCTATCGCTCGCGCGTCGCAAGCTGCGAGGAAGCCAATTCGCTGTTCCGCTCGACACCGAATGCCACCATCCGCGACACCGTGACCAAGACCACGGCGGAACTGCCCGAGCCGCTGCGCAAGGTGCTCGACGACACGCCGATCGGGCGCCTGACCGCGCCCGAGATGACCAAGAACGGCATCGAGATGGTGGTGCTGTGCTCGCGCAAGCCGACCATGATCGACACGCCGAAGAAGCGTGAGGTCCGCGAGAAGATGTATCAGGAGAAGTACGAGAGGACCCAGAAGGCGTATCTCGACGAGCTCCGCAAGGCGGCGATGATCGAATATCGCAACCGCTGATGGCCGAGCCTTCCTCAGAGCGCCCGGCAAGGCCCCTCGCCCTGACCCTGGGAGAGCCTGCCGGCATCGGTCCCGACATCACCATCGCGGCTTGGCTCAGACGCCGCGAGCTGGACCTGCCCGCCTTCTATCTGCTCGGCGACGAGGCGCTGATCGCGCGGCGCGCCAAGGCGCTCGGTGCCGACGTAAGGATCGCCGCGGTGGGTGCCGGCGAGGCTGCGGCTGCCTTTGCCGACGCCCTTCCCGTGGTCGCCACCGGCGAGCGCGCCACCGCCGAGCCCGGCAAGCCCGACGCATCAAGCGCGCCGGCTGCGCTCGCCTCGATCCGCCAGGCGGTCGCCGACGTTCGCGAGGGACGCGCCGCCGCCGTCGTCACCAATCCGATCGCCAAGAGCGTGCTCTATCGCGCGGGCTTCCGCCATCCCGGCCACACCGAATACCTTGCCGAGTTCGCAGCCGTGGACGGCCGCGTGCCGCAGCCGGTGATGATGCTGTGGTCGCCGCGGCTCGCCGTGGTGCCCGTGACCATCCACGTCTCGGTGCGCGAGGCGCTGGCCCAGCTCACGAGCGAGCTGATCGTCTCGACTGTCCGCATCGTCGCGGCCGAGCTCCAATCCCGCTTCGGCATCACGAAGCCGCGCATCGCGGTTTCCGGCCTCAATCCGCACGCCGGCGAGGACGGCTCGCTTGGCCATGAGGAGCAGACCATCATCGCGCCGGCGCTGAAGCTGCTGCGCAACGACGGCATCGAGGCCAGGGGCCCGCTGCCCGCCGACACCATGTTCCACGAAGCCGCGCGCAACACCTATGACTGCGCAGTCTGCATGTATCACGACCAGGCGCTGATCCCGATCAAGACGGTGGCGTTCGACGACGCCGTCAACGTCACGCTCGGTCTGCCCTTCATCCGCACCTCGCCCGATCACGGCACTGCCTTCGACATCGCCGGCACCGGCAAGGCCAATCCGGCCAGCCTGATCGCGGCGCTTCGCCTGGCGAGCCGCATGGCGGCAGCGACGCTCTGATGAGCGCGATCGACGACCTCCCGCCGCTGCGCGAGGTCATCCGCCAGCACGCGCTGTCGGCCCGGAAATCGCTGGGGCAAAACTTCCTGCTCGACCTCAATCTGACCGCGCGCATCGCGCGCGCCGCGGCGCCGCTCGAAGACTCCACCGTCGTCGAGATCGGCCCTGGCCCGGGCGGGCTGACGCGGGCCTTGCTCGCGCTCGGCGCGCAGCGCGTCATCGCCATCGAGCATGACGAGCGCGCGATCCCGGCCTTGCAGGATATCTCCGCGCGCTACCCCGGCCGGCTCGAGATCGTGCACGGCGATGCCATGACCTTCGACCCGCGCCCGCTGCTCGATGGCGAACGCGCAAAGATCGTCGCCAACCTGCCCTACAACATCGCGACCCAGCTCCTCATCAACTGGCTCACGATCGAGCCCTGGGCGCCCTGGTACGAGATGATGGTGCTGATGTTCCAGCGCGAGGTCGGCGAGCGCATCGTCGCGCGCGAGGACGAGGAGGCCTATGGCCGTCTCGGCGTCCTCGCCAATTGGCGCTGCGAGACCAAGATCCTGTTCGACATCGCGCCGTCCGCCTTCGTGCCGCCGCCGAAGGTCACCTCCTCCGTCGTGCGCCTCACACCGCGTGCAGAACCTTTGCCGTGCGATCGCAGACTGCTCGAGCAGGTCGCAGCCGCAGCGTTCGGCCAGCGCCGCAAGATGCTGCGGCAAAGCCTGAAATCGCTCGGCGCCGATCCCGCGCGGCTCACGCAAGCGGCCGGCGTCGATGCGACGCGGCGCGCCGAGACCATTCCGATTTCCGGCTTTGTTGCCATGGCCTGCGAATTGGCGGATATACGAAAGCAGGCTGAATAACAGGAATTTCGGAGGAAGGAATATGGCGCTGATGCGCAGGCAGTCCCTGGTCAAGTTCGACGCGCCCTTGTGCGAGACCATCGTCGACACGCCGAAGCCGCAAGGCCGCGAAGTTCTGGTGCGCATCGAGCGCTGCGGCCTCTGCCACTCCGATCTCCACATCCAGGACGGCTACGCCGACCTCGGCGGCGGCAAGAAGCTCGACACCACGCGCGGCATGACGCTGCCCTTCACGCTCGGCCACGAGATCGCCGGCGTCGTCGACGAAGTCGGTCCCGATGTCGAAGCCGGTCTCGTCGGCACGAAGAGAGCCGTGTTTCCGTGGATCGGCTGCGGCCAGTGCCGCGACTGCCAGAACGGCGACGAGAACCTCTGCGTCAAGCAGCGCTTCCTCGGCGTCTCCATCGACGGCGGCTTCGCCACCCACGTGCTGGTGCCCGACGCCAAATATCTGCTCGACTACGATCCCCTGCCCGTCAATCAGGCCGCGACCCTGATGTGCTCGGGCGTCACCGCTTACGGCGCGCTCAAGCGCCTGGTCGACCGTCCGCGCCAGCGCAATTTGCTGCTGATCGGCCTCGGCGGCGTCGGCATGATGGGCCTGTCGTTCGCGCAGGCGATGTTCAAGCAGCCGATCACGGTCGCCGACCTCTCGCCGGCCGCGCGCGACACCGCGCTGAAGAACGGCGCGGCTGTCGCCTACGATCCCGCCGAGCAAGACGTGATCAAGCGCATCCTCAAGGAGACCGAGGGCGGCTTCGACGAGATCGTGGATTTTGCCGGCAACGAGAAGTCGATGGCCTTCGCCGTCGCGGTCGCCGCGCGCGGCGGAAAGATCGTGGTCTCCGGCTTGATGGGGGGCCAGTTCACGCTGCCGATGGTGCAATGGGTCTACAAGCGCATGACCGTCGAGGGCTTCATGGTTGGCACGCTCGCGGAAGCTCACGAGCTGATGGCGCTGGCCCGCGCCGGCAAGATCAAGCCGACCCCGATACGCGAGGAACCGATGGGTGACGTCCAGAAATGGATCGACGAGCTGCGTGCCGGCAAGGTCGTCGGCCGCATCGTGCTGAAGAACTGACAGCCGAGCGGCGGGCCCGACGCAAGTCTCGCCCGCCGCACGGAACGCCTGCGGCCGGCCTGCGTTGGCTGCGCATGTCGATCCGATGCACCGTCGAAAGCGCATTCTTCATCGCCTGGAGCTGTCTGGAGAAGAGCGGCGAGCTCGGTCCTCCGGACGAGAGCGCCAACGTCATTCTCGACGCCATCGAAGCGCAGCTTCGGACCGGCGAACGCCGGCAGCTGATGCTCGCCAACAGGGCGATCGACATCTACCGCGCGCATGCGGCCAAGAGCGACAACGCCGGGAAACCCGAAGCACGCCTTGGATGATGGTCTTCTGCGACGCCGGCTGATGATCGCAAACCTTCGTATGTTCACTGCGACACAGACCGGCGCGGCCGCCGGCGCCGGATTCCCGTAGTTCTCCGGCCAAGAACAAAGTTTCAGTCCTGCCGCAAATATGATGGCGTCAAATGAGGAACGTCGCGAACGTTGATCGCGTTGGTCATTCGTCGGGCAATGAAGGAGCGACTGACGTGATGACCCTGGGCCGATGGTACGATCCGATCTCGGAGCGCTGGATCGAGCCGCGCGACAGGCGGACAGCGACATCGCCGCGTGCGGAAGAGGATGCCGCCTTCGAATCTCGCAGGACCCAGCAGGTCGACCGCATTTGGCGCGCGCTGGTCGATTGCTGCGCGCGCGACTGAGACGGTCGCAAGCCGGAACAAGAACAGCGCCAATATGATGGCGCCGACCCGCCGCTGGCGCCTTTACCTCTTCTTGCCATCGGTCCGGTTCTCTCCCTTGGACACATCCTTCATGCCGGGCCGATTGGCCCGATTCGTATTCATGCCGGTGGTGTCCATGGTTCCTTTCTCCGTGGCGCCGTTGGTGTTCTCCGGCCTTTCCATGCCGCTCTGCGGAGCGGGTCCGGTATTCTGGGCGATGGCGGACCCGGTCGTGGCGGCAAACGCGAATGCAGCGATGAGCGCTTTCATGGGCATCTCCTCATCATGAATGACGTGCCCGGAAGAGAGTTGTTCCCTTCTCCGCAGCCTTGCAGAACGCTCACGGCGGCGGCGACTGACGCTTCAAGTGCAGATAGGCCGGGCTGAAATCACCGAGCCGCTGCAACTCGCGCCATTTCAGCACGATCAGCTCGCCGTCGCGAAGATCCATTGCCCCACTCCGCCTGAGTTCAGCGAGGGTCCGGTTCACGGTCGCGATCGCCATGCCCAGCGTCTCGCCGAGCTGCGCCAGGCTGATCGGCATGCGACAGCGATTGCCGCGGACGAGTTGCGCGGCACGCGCGCGGTAGAACAGCTCGCAGAACAGATGCGCCATGCGCATCTGCATCGGCCGGGCGCTGTTGTTGGTGATCGCCTCGCGAAAGATCGCGGCATCGAGCAGAGTTTCGCGCCAGACCGCCATTCCGAACGTCGGTCGCCGCCGGAACGCGGCGAACAACTCGCGATGCGGAATGAATGCTACCGAAGCCGGCCCCAGCGCGCTCAATCCATGATCCATCTCGTCGATGAACAGGCCTTGCGCATCCGGCAGGTCGCCGGTGAAATGAAACGCGAGATATTGTCGACGGCCGCTGCCGAGCAGATGGTAGCGGGCGACCGTGCCTGAGACGACCAGCACCGAGTGTTCAGGCTCATCGCCCTGGCGGATGAAATCTTCATTCGGCTCGAGATCGCGCAGCGCGAAGGTGAGCGCCTTGATTGCGGCGATATCGTCGTCGGCCAGCGCTGTGTGCTCGCACAGGTTCCGGATCAGCACGTCGTGGACCTTTTCCATGCGGACCTCAAAAATCGCACCGGCTCTATCAAATGATACATCCGGCCTGCGTTCAGCGGACTAGAACTCGCATCGGAAGCACAGGTTGCTAACCGACTTGCGACACTGCCCGGTCGCACTCATCCCGTTCCCCCGAAGACAGACCTCGCCCCCGCATGACCCCTACGATCCTGGAGCGCATCCGCCACTTGTTCGCATCTGAGCGAAGCGAGCATCTGGACCGCATCAGCGACGCCTTCCTGAACGGCACGCTGCGGGAGCCGCCCCATCCGATGTCGGATCAGGAACTCGCCCGCGCTATCCGTGAGTTCCGCGACACCCCTGTCTCCGACTGGACCATCGCGAAGCTCTCGCGTCGCTTCGTCGAAGTGCCGCGCCATCGGTGAGGCGCGCATCCGGTCTCATGCCGCATCCGAAGTTCATCGCGCGTCTCCAGGCTATCGAAGGTCTTTCCGAAGACGAACGCCGGCAGATCGCCGGCCTGCCCTCCACGCTGCGCCCGGTCGCGGACGGCGAGATCGTTCTGCGCCAGGGCGAGGACGCCTCGCGCTGCGTCTTCGTCGTCAGCGGCTTCCTCTACCAAGCCCGCATCGTCGGCGATCGCAGCCAGATCCTCGCCTTCCACGTGCCCGGCGACATGCCCTGCCTGCACACGCTGCTGGTCTCGCCCATGGATGCGGATCTCGTCAGCCTCGGGTCGAGCATCGTCGGCTACGTCGCGCACGGCCAGCTCCGGCAGCTTCTCGACGGCTCCATCCACCTCACCCGCGCGTTCTGGCGCGAGACGCTGATCGACGCAGCGATCTCGCGGCAATGGATCGCCCGCCTCGGCGCGCAGGCGGCGCTGCCCAAGGTGGCGCATCTGATCTGCGAGCTCGCCGCACGGCTGGAGGTCGTCGGCCTCGTCACGGACGGCTGCTTCCAGATGCCGATGACGCAACGGAACGTCGCCGACGCCTGCGGATTGTCCATCGTCCACGTCAATCGCACCATCCAGGAGCTCAGGCACCGCGGGTTGATCGCATGGGAGGGAAGCGAGATCGAGCTGCTGCAGCCCGACGAGCTGCGCACGCTTGCGGACTTCAGGCCTGACTATCTGAGTTGAACGCGACCAACGACGTGCGGCCCAACCGAGATGCGCGGCGGATTATCCCGTTCTCCGAATCTCCTCCCGGCGGGACTCGACCTCCTCAGCGTCCTCATCATCGACCTTCATCACATGCTCGCGGCCCGCGACCTTGAGCAGCTCATCGAGCTTGGCATGGATCGCCTGGGTGTCGCGGTGCTCGGCGCGCTGGATCACCAGCGTCATGCCCCATGTCGCCAGCGTGGCGAAGGAATGCCATTCGAGACCGTTGCCGACCGTGATCCAGGCAATCCCGTAGACGAGGAAGATTGCAAATGCGGCCGGTCGCGATGTGGCAACGCCAATCTCGGTAAGCCAGCCTCTTGACTTCGGAGGGGACATGAAATCCCAACTCGCGAAGAGCATCCGTGTTCCCGGCTGGCTTCCGCGGTGCACGGCGCGCGAGCGGACGTCATCCCCTATGTGCGCGCGGCCTGTCTCCGCCACGATCTCAGCAGGGGGCCGCGGGCTCCGAGCACGGGATCGGTCTTTGGCTTGCGGACCTTGGCAATGCGCTTGATGGCGTCGGGACGCTCGCGCGTGTCGGTGCACTCGTCATACGTCCCGGTTTGGGGATACGCCCCGACGACCAGAAAGTCGCGGCTGGCCTCGATCAGCCGGTGGCCAGTGCCTGCCGGCAGCACCGCAACGTCGCCGGCCTTCAGGCGCAAGATGCGACCTTTGACCCCACCGCACTCGATCCGCGCCGTGCCGCGCGCAACGCCCATCACTTCATGAATTTGCGAATGATAGTGGACGAAATCGTAAACCGTATCGCGCCATGACCGGCCCCAGCCGTTCATATCGAACAGCGTGTCGATGACGACATCGGGAGGAAAGCGCCGGGACTTGAGATTCACCGCCCCGCGATAGAGCAGCATGGGAAGATGAGGGTTGTTCGGCACGATGCCATCGTCCCGAAAATGGATGGCCGCAGGCTTGCGAGCCGACACCAGGGCCCGTAGCGTGGGGGGATCGGGACGCTCCACCACCAGCTTCTTCGCGAAATTCTTGATTTGGTCCTTGATTGGCATGGCCTGTCCTCAGCCGCGATTCAACGGCGACGGAGGTGAGAAGTTTCGCGGTGGGAACGGGCTGCATCGGGCGCACGAACTGGCTCCATTGATGAGCGATCGCGGTTTAGTAGAGATTGGCGAGTCCGTGGTCGATGACTGCCTGAACCTCCGCTTCCGTCTCGCCGGATCGCGCGTGCGTCACGATGGCGTGGGCCAGCGACGGCAGACTCGAGCGATTTGGCCAGTGTCCCGGGCTCCACAGCTTCGAGCGGGCTATACACTTCGGACAATGTAAAAATACCTCGTTTATCTCAATCACCAGGATCAAATTTGGCGGCTTGCCTTCGACGGCCAAACGCGCTTGCAGCGCGCCGTCGCGAACGACTGTTCCGGTGCCGCTGATGCGCAGCGTGTCGCCATGGCCCGGAATCATGAAGAGCAGTCCGATCTCGGGATGCACGAGCAGATTTTCAAAGGTGTCCAGGCGATTGTTTCCCCGACGATCGGGGATCGCCAAGGTCCTGTCGTCGAGAACCGCAACGAAGCCGGCCGGATCTCCCTTGGGCGAGACGTCGATGTGCCCATCGGCGCCGCGCGAAGCGACGAGAACGAAGGGACAGGCCGCGATGAAGCGGCGACATATCTCATCGACATGGTCGATGACTTTGTTGTTGGCGCGGAAGCTTGGCAAATCAGAAAGCTCGCGCAGGCGCTCCTGCGTGGCGATCACCTCATCGAAGCGCTTGGACATGGTCGACTCCGATACCTCGAGGTCATTCCGCACTGATCTGCGCCGTGCGGATCACCTTCCCCCATCGCTCGGTCTGGTCGACGATGAGCCTGCCGAATTCGGCCGGCGAACCCCGCAGCGGCGCGCCGCCGAGTTCCGCCAGCCGCGCCTTGATGGCAGCATCCGCGAGACCCGCATTGATCTCTGCGTTGAGCTTGTCGACGATTTTCGCGGGCGTATCCCGGGGGACTCCGATGCCCACCCATCCGACGGACTCGTAGCCGGGCACGGCCTCCCCTACCGTAGGGATGTCCGGCAGGGCGGAAACGCGCGTCGCCGTCGTTACCGCGAGCGCGCGCAGTGTCCCGGACTTCACATGTTCGAGCGACGAAAAGATTGGATCGAACGCGAGCTGGATCTCGCCGCGCAGAAGATCGGTCAACAAGGCCGCGGAGCCTCGATAGCGTACGTGCACCATCTCGATGCCAGTCATCATCTTGAACAGCTCGGCCGCCATGTGCTGGGGACTGCCATTGCCGGCCGAGCCGAAATTCAGCTTGCCCGGGTTGGCCTTGGCGTAAGCGATCAGCTCGGGAACGGTCCGCGCGGTCAAGGAAGGATGCACGGCCATGACAAGCGGGTTTCGCATGATTCCGCCGACGGGTGCGATATCACGGATGAAGTCGAAGCTGAGCTTGTCGTAAAGCGTCGCATTGATCGTGTTGAATGATCCGGCCAGAAGCAGCGTGTAGCCGTCCGGCGCTGCCCTCACCACCGCTTCGGTCCCGATGTTGCCGCCCGCGCCCGGCCGGTTTTCGATCAAGCAGGGCTGGCCGAGGCGGTTCGACAGCCACTGGCCTATCAGTCGAGCGCTGATGTCCGACGCGCCTCCCGCCGCTTGCGGAACGATCAGGCGGATCGGCCGCACCGGGTAGGTTTCCGCTCGTACGGGCGCAACCACGAGCGGCAGAGCGGCAATGCTCGCGGCAAGCTTAAGCAGTCTACGGCGCGCAATGGTCATGACCTATGCCCTTTCTACGGCACCTGATGGCTATGACCATGGCATGTTGCCGGCATGCTCGCTTTGCGAGTGGCTTACTTTACCCTTACCTTGGCCTTTATTTCAGCCCGGCGGCGGTCGCCTGCCGTTTTGGAGTGCAAGTTGCTGTACTGCTTCGAAAATCATGCGCTCGACACTGACCGGCGGGAGCTTCGCCGCGACGGCGAGCTGGTGGCGATCGCGCCGCAAGTGTTCGATATCCTCGCCTTTCTGATCCGCAATCGCGAGCGCGTCATCACCAAGGACGACCTGATCGCCGGCATATGGGGCGGACGCATCGTTTCGGAATCCGCATTGACGACGCGGCTGAACGGCGCTCGAAAGGCGATCGGCGACAACGGCGAGGAACAGCGGCTGATCAAGACGCTTCCCCGCAAGGGGTTACGTTTTGTCGGCGATGTTCGTGAGCAAGCACAGGCAACGAGTTCGCCATCGAGGGACACGATGGCTGCCACCCTCGGCCTACGCGACCAGCCCTCGATCGTCGTGCTGCCGTTCGCGAATTTGAGCGGAGATCCGTTGCAGGATTACTTCACCGACGGCATCGTCGAGGACATCACCACCGAATTGTCCCGATTCTCCGAACTGTTCGTCATCGCCCGCAATACGAGCTTCACCTACAAGGGACGGGCGGTCGATGTCCGGACCGTGGGACGCGACCTCGGCGTGCGCTATGCGCTGGAAGGCAGTGTGCGCAAGGCTAGCAAGCGCGTGCGGATCAGTGGCCAGCTGATCGACGCGGAGACCGGAAAGCACATTTGGGCGGATCGCTTCGAGAGTTCGCTCGATGACATTTTCGAGCTGCAGGATCAGATGGCACACAGCGTGGTCGGTGCCATCGTCCCCAAGCTGGAACAGGCGGAAATCGAGCGAGCGAAAAGCAAGCCGACGGAAAGTCTGAGCGCCTATGATTGCTTCCTGCGCGGCATGGCCGGCTGGCATGCCTGGACGAGAGCAGGTCACGATACCGCGCTAAAGCATTTCTATCGCTCGATCGAGCTCGATCCGACGTTTGCGAGGCCGTACGCACTCGCCGCGGGCTGCTTTCTCATGCGCAAGTCAACGGGGTGGGTCGTCGACCGCGCGACGGAGACGGCCGAGACCGGCCGGCTCGCGAGGTTAGGCGCAGACCTCGGTCGGAGCGATGCCGTCGCACTGGCCTGGAGTGCGCATGCGCTTGCTCATGTCGTCGGCGACATCAAGGCGGGCGTCGCGCTGATCGATCATGCGCTGCAATTGAACCCGAACCTGGCGGCCGCCTGGCAGCGCAGTGGCTGGATTCGCGTCTATGCAGGAGAGTGCGAACTGGCGATCGAACACCTGCGCACAGCCATGCGCCTTAGCCCGCTCGACCCGCAGATGCACCTCGCCTACAGCGCGATGGCCTTTGCCCATTTTCTTCTTGGCGACCTCGACCAGTCTTCGACCTGGTCCGACCGCGCGCTGCAGATACGGCCCGACTGGCCCGTGGCATTGCGGGTATCGGCAATGAGCCATGCTCTTACCGGCCGCGAACGGCCGAAACAGGAGGCGATGGCACGGCTGCGCATGCTGCAACCCAGCCTGCGATTGTCAAACCTCCACGAGCAGATATTCCTGCATCGGCCGGAACACATGGCAAGGTTCGTCGAGGGGATGCGGGCGGCCGGGTTGCCCGAGTAGCCGCACGGAACGCCGCCCTACTTCTTCAGGATGCCAGGGTTTGTGTCTCCGAGTTGCCGGACGGCTGCGTCTGCAATGGGCGTGTTGTAGGTCGGCCGAGACCCACCGCCATTCTGATCAGGTGCCGCTACGCCGAGTCTGTCACCCGTCGCGCCGCGGCGCAGGGCATTGGAGGTGTTAGGGACCGGCGCGCCGCCCGTTCCGCTCAACGTGGTCCCATTCGAAAGCGTCGAACCGCTGGTGCTGCTCGTTCCGGCCGCACTCGCTCCACCAGAGGACGACGAACCGCCCGCACCGCCCCCCGAGCTCTGCGCCATGGCAAACGAGATACTGCCTGCCAGGATAGTCGCCGTGATCGCCAAGAGCTTCATTCTTCCCTCCATCTGTCCCTGACAGGTTTGAATTCATCAAGCTTCTCGGCTCGAACAGGCACCTAGCGCCGGCGTACGAACCAGGCTCCAAGAAGAAATGCGACAAGGAGCGAGCGCAAAGGTGCTTTCACCGTTAGTTCGCGTAACTGGTCGGTCAATTTCATCGCAAGGTCCGCGGAAGGCGAGGAAGGCGATCGACGACTTGCTCTCTCCGGCCGCGCGTCGGGCTGCTGGCTGGACGTCTGCCGGTGCTCGTCCGTCAGCCCGGACGCTTCAGTCATAGCTGAGGCTTCCCTCATATCCATCGCGTGCTCCTCTGTCGGCGACGAAGTAACCTGCACCGTTCCTTCTGGTTCCTCCATGA
Source organism: Bradyrhizobium daqingense (assembly GCF_021044685.1). NCBI lineage: Bacteria > Pseudomonadati > Pseudomonadota > Alphaproteobacteria > Hyphomicrobiales > Nitrobacteraceae > Bradyrhizobium > Bradyrhizobium daqingense. The sequence goes on along the minus strand of NZ_CP088014.1, from coordinate 4,773,207 downwards.
AGTTTCCCAGCAGCCTGTTCCCGAGCTCCGGCGGCGGGGAGCGCAACCTTGTCTGGTCGTTCGGCATTTAGATCCGATGCAGCGGATCGCCATCATCGCGTTCATGTTTGCCCTGGCCGTCATGCTCGCGCGCTGGGCCGGCGACGGCGACGTGCAAACCGCCAATCGTGGCGAACCGGACAAGACCGCGACCATCGGACAGGCGCGTTGATCGCCATCGCAATGAAACGACGAGCTCCCTCCCCGTCATTGCGAGGGCAGCGAATTCCCTCCACGGAAAGAGAGTGGGTTGCTTCGCTGCGCTCGCAATGACGATGTGGCGAGAGCGCGCCTCGGACCGATCGCGCCGGTCTCGTGCCCCGGACGCAGCGCAGCGCGCCTTAGCGGTGCAGAGCCGGGGCCAGTTGACCGCAATGCGCTGGGCAAAGCTGGGGCCCAGCTCTGCGCAGCAGCGTAAGAACGCTGCAGCGCGTCCGGGACACGCGCGTACGTGGCGCCGCCAGCTTCCGCCATGCTGCTTTTCGCTCGGGCGCTTCGCTGCTAGACTACCGCCATTGTTTGGGGAATTGTCATGCACGCGAGGGTTTTCAATCGCGTCCTGGTGCTGGCGGCGCTGATCGCCGGCGTGCTTGCCGCCACGACGTTTGGAGCATCGGCGGAGAAGCGCATCGCGCTCGTCGTCGGCAACTCCACCTACAAGAACATCACACCGCTCGACAACCCCTCGAAGGATGCGAGATTGATGGCGGAGACGCTCACCGCGCTCGGCTTCACGCTGGTCGGCGGCCGCGCCCAGCTCGATCTCGACAAGAGCGCGATGGACGTCGCGGTGCAGAGTTTTGGCCGGCAGGTCCAGGGCGCCGACGTCGCGCTGTTCTATTATGCCGGCCACGGCGTGCAGGTTTCGGGCTCGAACTATCTCGTGCCGGTCGGCGCCAATCCGACGCGCGAGGCCGACGTCGATTTTCAGATGACCGACGTCAATCTCGTGCTGCGCCAGATGCAGGGATCGGGCACGCGCCTCAACCTCGTCATCCTCGACGCCTGCCGCAACAACCCCTTCGGCGCGCGTGGACTGCGCGCCGCCGACGGCGGGCTTGCGCAGATGCGCGCGCCCGAGGGCACGCTGATCTCCTACGCGACGCAGCCCGGCAACGTCGCCCAGGACGGCAGCGACGGCCACAGCCCCTATACCAAGGCCCTCGCCGCGACGATCCGGGTCGCAGGCCTCGACGTGTTCCAGACCTTCAACCAGGTCGGCCTCGCCGTGAAGCGCGCCACCGCGGGCGCGCAGCAGCCCTGGGTCTCGTCCTCGCCGATCGACGGCACCTTCTATTTCGTGCCGCCGACGCAAGCGGCTCCGCCCAAGGTGGCCGCGCTGCAGCCCGATCCTCTGCCGGCGGAACGCCTGCGCGCTGATCCCGACCGCATCCCGTTGCGCGATGCCGCGCTGCTCAGCGAGCTCAATGAGCGGCTCTACGAGCTCAATTTCGACCCCGATACGGCCGACGGCCTGACGCGCGCCATCACGAAACTCCAGCAGCGCATCGCCATGAGCCCGACGGGCGAAGCGACGGAAGGCCTGCTGCTGCGGATGCGCAAGATGGAGGATCTGAAGCCCTGGGGCTCGATCGTCTACGGGCCCGACGGCAGCAAATGGGGCATGTCGTGGAACCACGCCTCGCGGCGTGCGGCGGTGGCGGATGCGCGCGGCAATTGCGGCGGCGTCAAATGCCCGATCGAGCTATCCTTTTACGGCCGAAGCTGCGGCGCTTTCGCCATCTCGGAGAAGTCCTGGTCGCTGGTCCAGCGCGACGGAGCGCAACGCGCGAAGGACGCTGCGCTTGACGAATGCGGCAAGGGTGGCAAAGCTTGCCGCATTGTCGGATCCGTCTGCGCCGACGGCTCCGGCCGGTGATCTATTTTTCATTGCTGGATTGCTCATGCCCGATGCCGTCACCCGTTTGATTGCCGTCGCCTCTCTTCTCACCGTCGCCACATCGTCCGCGGTCGCCCAGTCCGGCAGCGCCGGCGGCTCGATCGGCAACGACGAGAAGTCGCTCTCCGGCTCGCGTTCGGATCGCGCGGCCGAGCCTGCCCCGTCCACGCGTCGAAGCAAGCCGGCGGCAGAGGAACGCTCGTCGCCGCGGCGAAGCGGCGGCGCAGGTGGCGGCGGTGGTTTTGACGGTGCCTGGGCCGTCGTGAGCGTAGGCTGCGGCGGCAGCACGAGCGGCGCGGTCGTCGTGACCTCGGGCAAGATAATCGGCGAAGGCGTTCGCGGAACCGTCAGCTCGAGCGGTTCGGTCAGCACGTTCGGCCAGGGCCAAGGCGTGACCTTCACCAGCACAGGCCGGCTCTCGGGCCGCAGCGGTTCCGGAACGTGGCGCCGCTCCGACGGCTGCGGCGGAACCTGGACCTCGGCCAAGCAATAGCGCCAGAAAAACGCCTGATATCGCGGCGGAACGAACGCCGCGCAGGCCCGATTCAAGCCACATCCTCTCCGGATTTGCGGCTCATTGCCACCCAAGTCTTTGATGACAAAGGGCCGGTAAACAGTTGCGTCATGCGTAACCGGGAGACCAGGATGGGCAACCGCACCGCAAAATTCGTATCCGTGCTCGTCGGCAGCATCATCGCCGGCGCGCCCCTGGCCGCCGTGTCGCAGAACGCGCCAACCGCGCCGGCCACATCGAGCACCGCCAACGCGGCCGCCGACTGCCTTGCCTCGCCGAAGGGCGTCGCGCCGCAGGGGCAGCACTGGTACTATCGCCTCGAGCGCTCGACCAAGCAGAAGTGCTGGTATCTGCGCGCCGCAGGCAGCAAAGCCGCACAGACCGCGCAGGCAACGCCCGACGCGCAAGCCGCACAAGAAACGGATTCAGCCTCACCACAATCCGTGAAGAACGCGCGCGCCGAACTCGTCGCGCCGCGTAGCGGAGCGGCGCCGGCGGCAGCGAGTGCGCCGCCGCTCGCGCAACAACAGACGCCCGCCCCCATCAACGAGACCGCGCAGCAGCCTGCCGTCGCCACGCCCTGGCCCGACGCCACCGCCGCGGCCACTTCGCCTGCACCGCAGCCGGCGGAAGCGGCCCCCTCGCCGCAGCCGGCCCCTGCCGTGGTCGCGGCAGCCGCCCAGCCAGGCGCAAAGCCCGCAAAATCCCCTGCTCCGGTCGCCCTCGCTGCGGCGGACGGCAGTGCCGACAGGCCGCACGGCTCGCTCCCGATGCTGCTGCTCGTGATCGGTGGCGCGCTGGCACTCGCTGGCGTGCTCGCCAGCCTCATCTACCGCTTCGCCGGCGCGCGCGTCCGCGTCCAGTCCGCCGATCGCCACGGCTATTGGGACGATTGGGAGGCGCACGACCAGGAAGCAAACCGGGCGCCATGGCTCGGTGCGATGGCGGCCGACGCGCAGCCGCCGCAGCCCGTCGACTTCGATGCCGCACGTCCGCAACCGGCAAAGCAAGTGACCAAGCTTGCCGCGATCGGCCGCGAGATCGAGCTGATCGACGCGCGCAAACGGCGTGAAGCAGTACTGGCTGCCGAGCCCGCCGAGACCAAACGCGACGAGGTCGCGATCAGGATGTTCGACCGAAAATTCCAGATCGAGGCTGCCGCGCCCAAGCTCGCCAACGAGAGCGGCGAGGATCGCGATCGCGCGGCGGCTCGCGACCAGGATGCGGTCGACGTCGACGTCATCACGACGATGCTGGAGCAGATGGCGAAGGAAGGCCCGCGCCTGTCGCGGCCTAACCTTGAAGCTGAGCTTGCAAACTTCGAACGAAGCCTACGAGGCCGATCCGCCGCTCGCGCTTGAGGCGCTCGGCCTTCAGGATCGACTGCACTTCGGCGAAGGCTTCGTCGACGTCGTGGTTGATCACGATGTAATCGTACTCGGCCCAGTGGCTCATCTCGTCGCTGGCGCGGCTCATCCGCTTGCGGATCACCTCGTCGGAATCCTGCGCGCGCGAGTGCAGGCGCTTCTCGAGATCGGCCGCCGAGGGCGGCAGGATGAAGACGCTGACGACGTCGGCGCGCGCCTTCTGTTTCAGTTGCTGAGTGCCCTGCCAGTCGATATCGAACAGCACATCCTGCCCCGCCGACAGCGCCGCATCGACGGGACCACGCGGTGTACCGTAGCTGTTGTCGAACACCGTCGCCCATTCCAGGAGCTCGTCGGCTTTCACCATCGCATCAAACGTCGTCTTGTCGACGAACGTGTAGTCCTTGCCGTTGACCTCACCCGGCCGCATCGCGCGCGTCGTCGCGGAGACCGACATTTTCAGGCCTGGCATCCGCTCGATCAAGAGACGCGACAGCGTCGTCTTGCCCGCGCCCGAAGGCGACGACAGCACGAACATCAAGCCGCGCCGCTCGACACCGTCAGTTCCGTGGCCGCCCGTCGTCATCGATCACTCCAGATTCTGGACCTGCTCGCGGAACTGCTCGACCACGTTCTTCATGGCGAGGCCCGTATTGGTGAGCTCGATGTCGTTCGACTTCGAGCAGCAGGTGTTGACCTCGCGGTGAAACTCCTGCGCCAGGAAGTCGAGCTTGCGGCCGATCGGGCCACCCTTGCCGATCAGCTCGCGCGCCTGCGCGACGTGCGAAGCGATGCGGTCGAGCTCCTCGCGGATGTCGGCCCTGGTCGCGATCAGGATCGCCTCCTGCATCAGGCGGTCGGCATCGAAACGATCGGACGTGTCGAGCAGCGCCGCGATCTGTTCGGCGAGCTTGGCCTTGATCGCCTCCGGCTTGCGGCCGGGCGAGCCTTCCGCCTTCTTCGCCAACAGCTCGATCTCATCGACGCGCTGGGTCAGGATCTGCCCGAGCGAAGTCCCCTCGCGCTTGCGCATCTCGACGAGATCTGCGAGCGCCTTGTCGAAGGCCTCGGCGACGGCGGCACGCGCGGCCTTGTCCTCCTCCTCGTCGCCCTCGGGCTCGGCGACCTCGACCACGCCCTTGATGGCGAGCAGGCCGTCGATGCTCGGCGCCACGGCGTCGACCCTGCCGGAGATCAACGCGGCCGCCTTCAGGACGGCGTTGAGCACGTCCTCGTTGACGCGGACCGTGGCGGCCGCGTTGGCACGCTTGACGTTGAGATTGGCGTAGACGGTGCCGCGCGACAACAGCTCGCCGGCGCGCTTCTTGGCGTGGGCCTCGACCTCGTCGAACCCCTGGGGCAGCCGCACCCGAAGGTCAAACCCCTTGGCGTTGACCGACTTCAATTCCCATTCGAACGTATACGGCCCGCTCGCGCCGTGGCTTCGGGCAAAGCCGGTCATGGACGACAGCGCCATCGATTGAAATTCTCCAGGAACACGGGATTCGCGAGGCATCAAGCCACGCGAATCTTAAGACTATTTTGCCGGAAAGTGGAATCCGCAATGCCGTGGGCAGGTCTGCGTCAGTCTAAAGCGCGATGGGAGCTGGATGAATTGTCATCGCGCTTTAGGTTGTTGTTTACGCGTGATCTTTCCGGAAAACCGCTGCGCACTTCCCGGATCATGCGTTAGCGCTGCACCACCGGCGGCGAGGACTGCACCGCGCCCTGCCGCGCCGGCGCGGGATTGGCGGGAGCAGCAGGATTGGCAGGCCGTGAGGGTTGCTTCTTCTGCTGATTGGGCCGCGCCGGCGTGGTCGCTGTCGGCGTATCGCCGGTCGCAGGCGTCGCGGCGGCCGGGGGCTGCGCGTCCTCGGCCGGCTCGACCGTATCGTTCTGGATCTGCTTCTCCATCGCGCGGAGCTTGGCGACGTTTTTCTGGTGCGCGTCGTAGGTTTCGGTGAAGGCGTGGCCGCCCGTGCCGTCGGCGACGAAGAACAGGTCGCGGGTGCGGGCCGGATTGGCGGCGGCCTCAAGCGAGGCGCGGCCGGGGTTGGCGATCGGACCCGGCGGCAGACCCTCGATGACATAGGTGTTGTAGGGCGAGGGCTGCGTGATCTCGCTGCGCTTGATCGGACGGCCCAGCGTGCCCTTGCCGCCGACGAGCCCGTAGATGATGGTCGGATCGGACTGCAGCTTGATCCTCTGCTTCAGGCGGTTGACGAATACGGCGGCGACGCGGCTGCGCTCGTCCGCCCTGCCGGTCTCCTTCTCGACGATGGAGGCGAGCGTGACCAGCTGCTCCGGCGACTTCACCGGAATGTCCTGGTTGCGGCGCTCCCAGATCTCGGCCAGCACGCGCTTGTGCGTCTGCTGCATGCGCTGGATCACCTGCTCGCGCGTGGTGCCGCGCGGGAACTTGTAGGTCTCCGGCAGCAGCGTGCCCTCGCGCGGCAGCTCACGCACGCTGCCGGTGAAGATGTCGTTGTCGGACAGCCGTGCCACGATCTGCTCGGAGGTCAGGCCCTCGGGAACCGTGACGGAATGCTGCACCACCTTGCCCTCGACAATGGTGGCGATGACGTCGCGCAAGGATGCGTTCTTCTGGAACGAATATTCGCCGGGCTTGAGATCCGAGCTCGCCTTCAACGCGGCGACGCTGGCGATGAACACCCAGGGATTGATGTCGGTGACGCCTTCCCTGTTCAGGGTCTCGGCGATGTCGCGTTTGCCCGCGCGCTGCGGGATGTTGACGATCTTGTCTTCCTTCAGCGGGCCGGGCGCTTCCAGCACCTGCCGGCCGTAATAATAGACGCCGCCGGCGCCGAGCATGGCGATCAGCAGCAGCGTGATGATGGCATTGCCGACCACCACGAACGGATTGCGCGCACGGTCCGATCGCTTCGGCGGCGGCGGGACCTGCTCGGGCTCCAGCGCTGCCCGCGGACTCCGGGGCGAAATGGGCGGCCTTTCACTCATCGAAGCAACCTGAATCCTGCCGGTTCAATCGCGGCCTGACAATCACTTGCCGAGCCAAATGCACGCGCCCACTTCTATGACTATCGCCGAATACGGCAAAACGGTGGATTCGTCTCAAATACAAACTAACTGGTCAGACGCCGGACGATCACCGACGCATTGGTGCCGCCAAAACCGAAAGAGTTCGACAAGGCGACGTTGACCTCACGCTTCTTCGCGGTGTGCGGCACGAGATCGATCGCGGTCTCGACCGACGGATTGTCGAGGTTGATGGTCGGCGGCACGACATTATCGCGAATCGCGAGAATGGCGAAGATCGCTTCGATCGCACCGGCCGCGCCGAGGAGATGACCGGTCGACGACTTGGTCGAGGACATCGCGACCTTGGAAGCGGCATTGCCGAGCAGGCGCTCGACCGCACCGAGTTCGATCTCGTCGCCGAGCGGTGTCGAGGTGCCGTGCGCGTTGATGTAGTCGAGGTCGGCAGCCGTGAGGCCGGCACGCTTGAGCGCCGCCGACATGCTGCGGAAGCCGCCATCGCCATCAGGCGACGGCGACGTGATGTGATAGGCATCGCCGGAAAGGCCGTAGCCGATCACCTCGGCGTAGATCTTCGCGCCGCGGCGCCTGGCGTGCTCGAGCTCCTCGAGCACCAGGACGCCGGCGCCCTCACCCATCACGAAGCCGTCGCGGTCCTTGTCGTAGGGACGCGAGGCTTTCTCGGGCGTCTCATTGAAGCCGGTCGACAGCGCGCGCGCAGCATTGAAGCCGGCAATGCCGATGCGGCTGATCGGCGACTCAGCTCCGCCGGCCACCATGACGTCGGCATCGCCGAGCGCGATCAGGCGGGCGGCATCGCCGACCGCATGCGCGCCGGTCGAGCAGGCCGTGACAACCGAATGGTTCGGCCCCTTCAGCCCATGCGCGATCGAGACATAGCCGGAGGCGAGATTGATCAGGCGGCCCGGAATGAAGAACGGCGACACCCGGCGCGGCCCGCGCTCCTTGAGCAGGATCGCGGTGTCGGCGATGCCGTTGAGGCCGCCGATGCCGGACCCGATCATGGTGCCGGTCGCGCACTTCTCTTCCTCGGTCTCGGGATGCCAGTTGGCATCATCGAGCGCCTGGCCGGCGGCAGCCATGCCGAAGATGATGAAGTCGTCGACCTTGCGCTGGTCCTTCGGCTCCATCCAGATATCGGGATTGAAAGTGCCGTTGGTACCGTCGCCGCGCACGACGGTGCAGGCGTATTTGGTCTGCAGATCGGAGACATCGAAGCTCTCGATCGGACGCGCACCGCTTTCGCCGTTGAGGATGCGTTTCCAGGTCGGCTCGACGCCACAGCCGAGTGGCGACACCATGCCAAGACCCGTGACGACGACCCGCCTCATATCCGAAAACTCCGTATCGAAAGATTCACGGCCAATAACAAGAAACCGGCTGACCGCTGGGAAGCGGCCCGTCCGGTTTCAATGTTGTCCCCGCGAAATGAAGAGCCTTAGCTCTTCGCGTTCTTCTCGAGAAACTTCGTGGCGTCGCCGACGGTGAGAATCGTTTCCGCGGCGTCGTCCGGAATCTCGCAACCGAATTCCTCTTCGAACGCCATCACCAGTTCGACGGTGTCCAGACTGTCGGCGCCGAGGTCGTCGATGAAGCTCGCGTTGTCGACAACCTTCTCGGGTTCAACACCAAGGTGTTCGACCACGATCTTCTTAACCCGCTCGCCAATGTCACTCATTGCTTAACCTCGTGTTGTTCCCTGTAGACCCGACCCCCCGGGACGATACGAGCCGTCGTGGTCGTTTGACTGCCTTCGCTTACGAACTTTGATTTGGCCCCATCCTAACCGATGCAAGGCCCGGCGAACGACGGCCAAGGCTCCGCATCGCCAATATACAGGGTTTCAAAAACCTGCAATGGCGTTCTTTGCCCATCCGTTGAAGGTCCGGTTATCACACTTCAATTGCCTTGACTACAAGCCTCATTTCACACCGAAAACGGCCGTTTGCCACATCCGGCACCAGCTCCATTGGGCGGCGCGGAATGAAGCGTCAGATCATGGCCATGCCGCCGTTGACGTGGATGGTCTGTCCGGTGACGTAAGCCGCTTCGTTCGAACTCAGGTAGACCGCGGCCGCCGCAATGTCCTCGGGCGTCCCCAGCCGGGCGGCCGGAACCTTGGTCAGAATCGTTTCGCGCTGCTTGTCGTTGAGCGCATCCGTCATCGGCGTCTTGATGAAGCCGGGCGCAATGCAATTGGCGGTGACGCCGCGCTTGGCGTATTCGGCGCCCAACGTCTTGATCATGCCGATCAGGCCGGCCTTGGACGCGGTGTAGTTGCCCTGCCCGGGATTGCCGGTGACGCCGACCACCGAGGTGATGGCGATGATGCGGCCGAAGCGCTTGCGCATCATCAATTTGGTCGCGGCACGCGCCAGGCGGAAGGTCGCGGTCAGATTGACGTTGATGACCTCCTCCCAGTCCTCGTCGCGCAGCTGCACGAAGAGATTGTCCCGGGTGATGCCGGCATTGGCGATGAGGATGTCGACCTGGCCCATGGCAGCTTCCGCTGCGGGCACCAGCGCCTCGACCTCGTCGGCCTTGGAAAGATTACAAGGCAGCACGAAGGTGCGCTCGCCAAGCTTGCCGGCAAGCTCATCCAACACCTCCTTGCGCGTTCCGGAGAGCGCGACGGTCGCGCCCTGCGCGTGCAGCGCCAGCGCGATCGCGCCTCCGATGCCGCCGGTCGCGCCGGTGACGAGCGCCTTTTTGCCAGTCAGATCGAACATCAATAACTCCTTTAGCCCTGCTTGGCAGCGGCCAATGCATCCTTGGCGGCGGCAATGTCGTTGGGACCACCGACCGCGACGCCGACGGCTCCGTCCGCGATGCGCTTGACGAGGCCCGTGAGCACCTTGCCGGCGCCGATCTCGAAGAACCGGGTGACGCCCTGCCCCGCCATATAGGCAACCGACTCGCGCCAGCGGACCGTGCCGGTGACCTGCTCGACCAGACGGCGGCGGATCTCGTCGGGATCGGTGATGGCGCTCGCCAGCACGTTGGAGACCAGCGGCGCCGCCGGCGGCTTGATCGTGACCTTCGCGAGTGCCTCCGCCATGGCGTCGGCTGCAGGCTGCATCAGCTTGCAATGGAACGGTGCAGACACCGGCAGCAGCATCGCGCGCTTGGCGCCCTTGCCCTTGGCGATCTCGACGGCGCGATCGACCGCGGCCTTGTCGCCGGAGACCACCACCTGTCCGCCGCCATTGTCGTTGGCAGCCTGGCAGACCTGCCCCTGCGCCGCCTCGCCCGCGACCGCCATGGCGGCCTCATAGTCGAGGCCGAGCAGCGCGGCCATTGCGCCGGCCCCGACCGGCACGGCTTTCTGCATTGCGAGACCGCGAGTGCGAAGCAACCGCGCGGTGTCCGAAATCGTCAGGCTGCCGGCCGCCGCCAGCGCCGAATATTCACCGAGGGAGTGCCCGGCCACGAAGGCCGCGTCCCGCCCGACGGAAAAATCAGCCTCGGCCTCCAGCACGCGCAGGGTAGCGATAGACACCGCCATCAGCGCCGGCTGGGCATTTTCGGTGAGCTGGAGGGTTTCGGCCGGGCCATCCCAGATGGTTGCCGTCAGCTTCTCACCGAGGGCGGCATCGACCTCATCGAATACGGCGCGCGCGACCGGAAAGGCGTCGGCCAAAGCCTTCCCCATGCCGACCGCCTGGGATCCCTGCCCCGGAAATGTGAATGCTGCCGTCATCGGCGCTCCCTCTTGTCGGGCATGATCCTCCTGAGAACCGGCAGCCGATTACGCGCGGCCGCGGGCCAAGGTTCCGGATCACGCTCCAAAGGGGGCCGTAGACACTGTCCGGGGTCGGACTGTCAAGCCAGGGATGGAAACCCACAGGCATTCAACCGGGATGAGGGTCCCTAGAATCCGCCGGCCGTCTGGTTGGCGTCGATCTCTGCCCCCGCCCGCGCGCGGCGCGCGCTGTTGACCAATGGCCCGGGCCGATCGTCCTGGTTCGGCTTTGCCGTCGCGAGCCGCAGCACTGCAGCGTAGCCCGGCTGCACCTCCATGCGGCCCGCGTGCCGGCTGGCGCTGAGCAGGCGATGCACCTTCGGCAGGTTGTAGCAGGGCACGTAGAACAACAGGTGATGCTCGAGATGATAGTTCACGTAATACGGCGCGATGAACAGCCGCTCGAGGAAATTGGCATGCGTGGTGCGGGTGTTGCGCAGGGGGTCATTGCTGTCGGGGACGACGGCATGCTCGGCGATGTTGCGGACACGGGTGATGACCATCATCCAGGTCAGCAGCGGCACCAGCCAGAGCAGCGGATAAGCCCACCACACGCCGGCCGCAGCGAGCGCCGCAAACATGATCGCATTGACCACGCATTGCGGGCCGAGCTTCTCCCAGAAATGCGCCGCCCGCTGCCGCCATGGCCAGTCCTTCGGCCCGAGCGCGTTGAGCAATTGCGCCTTGCGCTGCTGGTAGCCAGTCTGCCCGGTGATGTCGCGGATGAACTTGCGGCGGTAGCTCAGCCCGGTGATCGGAAACGGCGCCGACAGCACGAGATCGGGATCGTCCTCCTGCTGCGTGCGCGCGTGATGCTGCAAGTGGTAGCGCCGGTAGCTGCGCGTCTCCGCAAACAGCGGATAGGCGCAGAACCACTGGCTCAGCGTCAGATTGGTTTTCTCGTCGGCGGACAGGCAGCCATGGGCACCGTCATGCATGAGGATAGCGAGCCCGAGCTGGCGCGAGCCGATGATGGCGACGGCGACAATATAGGTGATCGGATTGGGCCACCACGCCACCAGTGCGATCGCGCCTGCGATCAGTGCCCAGGCATGCGCGATCAGCGCAATGCCTTTCCAGGTCACGCGCTGCCGCACGTCGGCCAGTTGATCGTCCGTCAGGAAATCGCGGGCACGCATGCGAAGCGCGGTCATGGCCTAACCCTCCCCATCCGATGTGGTTGACGTGCCGTGCTCCTCGACGAGACGCAGTCGCGCGGCTTCGCCCGTGGATTTCGCCTGCTCGCCGAGCACACGCAGCATCTCGGCGCAGAGCTCCTCCGGCGATCGGCCCATGGCGTAGCCTTCGAGGATGACACCGATGGCGACGGCCCAGAACCGCCGCGAGCTTTCGTCCGGCGCACGCAGGGAACGCCAGCCGTGCCGCTCGACCTGGCTCGCATAGGCGCGCGCGCCTTCGCTGTGCAGGCGCTCAATGGTGCGCTCGACCAACGGCGCGAGATCCTGGCGCCGTCGCGTCAGCGTCAAAGCTTCAGCGAAGAAGGCGACCGAATCGCCCACCGTGACCGTCTCGGCCAGCGCGTGGGTGTATTCCCGCGGCGTGCGCGCGGTCAGCGCTGCCTGCTCGGTCGCACGCGCGAGATACAGGAGCTCGCGGCAGGCGCATTCCACGAACAACGCCTCCTTGGTGCGGAAGTAATAGGTGATCTGGCTCGGGAAAGCGTTCGCCGCGGCGGCGATGTCGGTGATCGAGGCGCCCGAAAGTCCCCGCTCCCGGAATAGCGGGCTCGCCGCATCCAGCAACAGCGAGCGCATCTTGCGGCCTGCCGAGCGCGTGGCACGCGCCGCGTGCTTGGGGTCGCCGGCGCCCGCTTCGAACGGCACTGGGGCAGAATTGTCGGCCATTGCTCCTCCCGCGGATTTATTTGTATGCCATACAAACAAATAAATCAAGGGGTCGATCTCGCTCGCGTCCCCGCCGAAACTTGGCTGCCAACCTTGCAAAGCCGGCCAAAATCCGTATAAGGCGCGCATCCGCAGACCCCGGCCGGGAGCTGAACGGACGGTCTCAGCAAATCATTCGTGATTTTGGTGTGGCAGGGCCAGTCGGCCCGTCGTCCCGTGTTTCCGCCTTCTGAGCTTGATCCCAGAGTCCTTTCCGAAGGCCTCTTAAGGGTTTGACGCCGGGCGATGCGCCAACATGAGGAAAGGACGTCCATGCCTCTTTACGAGCATGTTTTTCTCGCGCGTCAGGACGCGAGCCCGCAGCAGGTCGAAGAGCTGACTGCGCAGATGACCGGTATCGTCGAAGGTCTCGGCGGCAAGATCACCAAGACCGAGAATTGGGGCGTTCGCTCCCTCACCTACCGCATGAACAAGAACCGCAAGGCGCACTTCGTGCTGCTCAACATCGAGGCGCCGTCCACGGCGATCGCCGAGATCGAGCGCCAGGAGCGCATCAGCGAAGACGTGATCCGCTATCTCAGCGTCCGCGTCGAGGAACTCGAGGAAGGTCCGTCCGCGATGATGCGCAAGGCCGACCGTGATCGCGAGCGTGACGATCGCGGCGGCGGCTTCCGCGGCGAGCGTGAAGGCGGCTTCCGTGGCGACCGCGAGGGCGGTTTCCGCGGTGATCGCGGTCCGCGCCGTCCGCGCGATGAAGCTGAAACCACGGATGGGGAGTAAGACCAATGGCTGAAGCTGGTGCACGCCGCCCGTTTTTCCGTCGTCGCAAGAGCTGCCCGTTCACGGGCGCCAATGCTCCGAAGATCGACTACAAGGACTCCAAGCTGCTGATGCGTTACGTCTCCGAGCGCGGCAAGATCGTGCCGAGCCGCATCACCGCTGTGTCCGCGAAGAAGCAGCGTGAGCTCGCCCGTGCCATCAAGCGCGCGCGCTTCCTGGGCCTTCTGCCCTACGTCATTCGCTGAGACGAATTCGGCCGGCGGCCGCAAGCGCCGCCGGTCGTCACTTGATCTGAACTCATAAGGCTTCCGGGTCGTCCGGTCGCCGATGGTTGGGGCGAAATGCCTCTAACCGCTCGAAGGGAGCGGGACAGCTGATGATGGCCTTTGTGCTGATAGCCTTGATCGCCGGCGCCGCGTCGGCCCTGATGTTCGCCTCGATCATCTCGGGCGCGCTGATCTCGCTCGTCCTGTTCTATCTGGCACCCCTGCCGCTGATGGTCGCCTCGATCGGCTGGGGACCGCTTTGCGCGAGCCTCGGCGGCATTGCCGCCGCGATCGGTCTCGGTGCCCTGTTCGGCCTGCCCTACTGCATCGCCTTCGCCGTCACGGTCGCCTTGCCGGCCTGGTGGCTCGGTCATCTCGTCCTGCTCGGTCGGCAGGTGGGGAGCCTCGCGCCTGACATCACCGCGCCGCAGGCCGAGCCCGTGATCGAATGGTATCCGGTTGGCCGCATCCTGCTCTGGATCGCGGGCTTCGCCGCGCTGACCACGATGGCGGCCCTGCTCACGCTCGGCACCGACGCAGAGACCATCACCGGTTCGCTCCGGCGGGGACTGATGCGCCTTCTGCGCGCCACCGACCCGCAAACCTCTAGCGAAGCTGGCCGGTTCGTCGACGTGCTGGTGCGCATCGCACCGGCGACCGCGACCCTCATCGCGATGCTGACGCTGACGCTCAACCTCTGGCTCAGTGCCAAAGTGACCGCGACATCGGGCCGGCTGCGCCGTCCATGGCCGGACATCAGGACGGCGGAGCTGCCGCCGATGACGCTGGTCGCGCTCTGCATCGCTCTCGCCTTCTCCTTTACAAGCGGCCTGCTCGCGATCGCCGCGCAGATCGTCGCGGCCGCGCTGATGATGGGCTATGCGATGACCGGTTTCGCCGTGCTGCACACGCTGACGCTGGCGCTCAAGAGCCGCACGTTCTGGCTCGGCTCATTTTACGTCGTCGTCGTCGTGTTCGGCTGGCCCTTGATCGCGGTGGTGATTCTCGGTCTTGCGGATGCCGTGTTCGGCTTCCGCGAGCGCTTTCTGCGCAGCCGGCAGCCGCCGCCGCTGCCGACCCCTTAAGTCCAACTCGAAAACTGCAACTCAAGACCACTTCAAAGGAGAACGAATATGGAAGTCATTTTGCTGGAACGCGTCAACAAGCTCGGCCAGATGGGCGAAGTCGTGAAGGTTCGCGACGGCTATGCGCGCAACTTCCTGCTCAAGCGCGGCAAGGCGCTGCGCGCCACCGCCGACAACCGCGCCAAGTATGACGGCATGAAGGCCGATCTCGAGGCACGCAACCTTGCGTCCAAGGCAGAAGCATCCAAGGTCGCCGAGAAGATCGAGGGCAAGAACATCATCGTGATCCGTCAGGCTTCGGAGGCCGGCCAGCTGTTCGGCTCGGTCAACGTGCGTGACATCGTCATCGCGTTCGAAGCCGACGGCGTCTCGTTGGCTCGCCCGCAGATCCAGCTCGACGCACCGATCAAGACCATCGGCAAGCACTCGATCACCGTTGCCGTCCACCCCGAGGTCGAGGTCGAGATCACCGTCACGGTCGCGCGCAGCCAGGACGAGGCCGAGCGCATCAACCGCGGCGAGGACATCTCCACCCGCAACGAGGACCGCGACGCAGCCGCCGAGGCGATCGCCGCCGCCGGCGAGTTCTTCGATCCGGAAGCCCAGCACGACGACGTCGCGCCGGCGCCGGCTGAGGAAGAGAAGTAAGCCACAAGCTCAACTCGTCATGCGCGGGCTCGACCCGCGCATCCATCCAGACTCTGCGCAAGAAGATGGATTGCCGGGTCAAGCCCGGCAATGACTACAGAGTGCCAATCAGCCCGGCTGCTTCACGCAGCCGGGCTTTTCGTTTTGACGTCCTCGCTCAGGATCGCGATCGAGGCCAGTGCGGTAGCCGTATGTTTCTCGACGCCGTCGCTGACGCAGAACACATCGGCCGCGACCACCGCGACCTGCCGGCCCGGCTTGATCACCTTTGCCCGACAGATCAGCTTTTCGCCGACCGCAGGCGACAACAAATTGAGCTTGTATTCCGCAGTCAGCGCCGGCTGGCCGCGCGAGGTGGCGGCCGCGATCGTCGTGGCGTTGTCGACCAGGAAGGCGGTGACGCCGCCATGGAAAAAGCCGTGCTGCTGAAGCAGCTCCGGCCGACGCTCAACGACGAGGGTGCAGGTGCCCCGCGCCAATTCAGACAGCTCGGCACCGACCAGGTTCATGAAACCCTGCAGGCCGACATTGGCGTGGATGCGCTCCGCAATCGGCGCGAACTCCGGATCAGCTTCGGCTCGCATGCAATCCCTCCTCATTGCTTGTTGATGCGATCGGGTGGCCGCAGTGCCCGGATGGCGCAGGCGATCAGCGTGTCGGCCTCGAGGCGCGGATCGGTGCGGTCGCGACCCGACAGATAAGCGCGGCAGAAGATCTGCGCCGGACCGATCAGCTGGCTGACGAACATCACTGGCGTCATCGGCAGGAGTTCGCCGATCGCAACCAGCGGCCCGCGCCAGCGCTCGATACCTTCGGCGAGACGCGCGTTCTGCACGCGCTGGGCCTCGCGCACGTCCTCGCCCCATTCGCTGCGCGAGATCTCGAAGAGATAGCGCGCCTCGCGCCGGCTGGTGACGACCCAATCGAGATGCGCGCGGATCAGGCGGCCGATGCCCTGCTCCACATCGGGCACGGGATCGAGCGCTGCCAATACCGCTGCGTGATAGTGCCGGAGCACTTCCAGGAAGAGCGCGCCGGCGAGCTCCTTCTTCGAGCCGAAAGCATGAAAGAAACTGCCATTGGAGGCGCGCGCCCGGGCGCGGATCGCCGCCACCGTTGCGGCCTCGAAGCCGACGCGGTCGAACACGACCAGCCCCGCCGCCAACAGGTCGTCACGCACGCTCGCCGTCATCGAAGCCTCCTGGAGCAACACTCTAGAGTACTGCTCTAGTCCTGGTCAAGACGACGCGGCGGCCGCGATGAAGCGGGCCTCCGCCACGATCGGACGGGCGCGAGTTGGTTACCGCGAGATCGGGGGCGCCGGCGGTCCGGAGGAGTCCGCTGGCGCTGCGCGCGGGGCTGCGGCGGTCGGAGGCGGCGACGATTCCTGCGGTCTGACCGCAGGTGCCGGTTCGGGGCTCGCGGCAGGCGCGGCCGGCTTGGGCGCAGCCTCTTCCGCCGGCTTCGGTGTGGTTGGTTCGGCCGGTTTGACGGCAGCTGGTGCAGCAGGCGTGACCTGCGGGGTCGGATCTGGGCGCGGCGCCGGCGCTTCGCTGCCGCGCGGCTCGGCCTTCGCGCTGTCAGGCTTGGCCTCGGGCTCAGACTTTGCGCTATCAGGCTTCGACTCGGCCTTCGGCTTGTCGTTGGCCGGCGGGCCGGCATCGACCTTCGGTGCATCCTCGGGCTTGGCGCGGCGCTTGGCCTTGCGTCCCTCGGGCGCTGCCTCGCCCCCGGACCGCACGCCTTCCTCGGCCGGTCGCGCGCTACGCTTCTGACGTGTGCCCTCTGCAGCTGGAGCTGCGCCTTCGGCTTCCGGCCTGCCGGCGTCCTGCGCACGCTGACGACGGCCCTGATGTTCAGGCGACTGGCCTGGAGCGGTGTTGGCGTCCTTCTTGCCGTCCTTGGCCTGGTAGCGGGTATCGGTCGCACCATTGGAGACGAGGTAGGAGGCGAGCACGCCCGCCATGTCCGAGCTCGTGGTGTAGTGCTGACGCAGGAAGCCCGGCAGCGAGCCCGGCGCCACCGACTTCAACAAGCCGCGCGGGCTCTTGTGGCAGACATTGCAAGTCTGGGCGAAAAGCTGGGACGGGGTCTTGCCGGCCTCGAGGTTCGTCGCCTGCGCAAGAACGGTGTCGGCTGCGCCGAAGCCGATCAGAAGCAATACCGTCGCGAGGCTGAGCGCTCGGCTCGACATTCCCATCATCTCCATGAATTCCGTGAATGCAGCCGGCAGGCGGCGCGGCGGCGGCCACCTTTTAACGGATTGAGCCGCGAATGGAAGGCTTCCCGCGCGCGAGGATGTGACTAAGCGATTTTGGAATATCGGCTGTGAACACAGCGCAATAGTGGGGTCGCAGTCTGCGCCTTAGATTGAATGCAAACGCATAGGAACCGGACCGGGACCTGGGCGTCAGATGTGAAAGCCGGGTTAGTCGCATCTCTTCGGGTTCGCTCGAGAGGTAGGTGGCGATGGACCGTTTGTTGCGTAAATTCCTGTCTCAATTCGTCCGCCGCGGATCGCTGACGGTGACCGGCGCAAGCGGGGTGAAGTTCACCGTTGGCGACGGATCGGGCGAGCCCATTGCGGTGCGCTTTGTCACCGCCGACGCGGAACGGAAGGTCCTCATCAATCCCGAACTCGGGCTTGGCGAGGCCTATATGGACGGCGAGTTCGTCGTCGAGCGCGGCACGATAGCTGATGCCCTCGCGATCCTGCTCGATCAACCCGACCTATTGCCGCAGTGGGCCAAACCCTGGTGGCACCTGCGCTATCTGACGCGGCATCTGAAGCAGTTCAATCCGCGCTCGCGCTCCCGCAGCAACGTGGCGCACCATTATGATCTCGACGCCCGCCTCTATTCGCTCTTCCTCGATGCCGACAAGCAATATAGCTGCGCCTATTTCGAGACGCCGGAAACGACGCTCGACGATGCGCAGCTTGCCAAGAAGCGGCACATCGCCGCCAAGCTGCTCATCAAGAGCGGCCAGCGCGTGCTCGACATCGGCTCCGGCTGGGGCGGGCTCGGGCTCTATCTCGCCGAGATCGCCGGCGCCGACGTCACCGGCATCACACTCTCGACCGAGCAATTGCAGATTGCCAATGCGCGCGCCGCCGAAAAGCGCCTGACGGGCTCCGCCAGATTCCTGCTCCAGGACTATCGCGACATCGCTGGCCCGTTTGATCGCATCGTCTCGGTCGGCATGTTCGAGCATGTCGGCGCCCGCTTCTACGACACCTATTTCCAACGCTGTGCCGAGCTTCTGAGCAAGGACGGTGTCATGCTGCTGCATTCGATCGGCCGTTCGCAGGGACCGGACTCCACCAATCCCTGGATCGCCAAATACATCTTCCCCGGCGGCTACATCCCCGCTTTGTCGGAGGTGCTGCCGGCGATCGAGCGCGCTGGCCTCCTGGTCTGCGACATCGAGATCCTGCGCCTGCACTACGCCGAGACGCTGAAGGCCTGGCGGGAGCGCTTCATGGCGCGGCGCGAGGAGGCCGTGCAGCTCTATGACGAGCGCTTCGCCCTGATGTGGGAATTTTATCTCGCGGCCTGCGAGATGACGTTCCGCAAGCAGCACATGATGAACTTCCAGATCCAGCTCACAAGGCGTCAGGGCGTGGTGCCCATAACGCGCGACTACATCGGGCGCGAGGAAGGCCGGCTGCGGGCCGTTGAAGGCGGTGCCAAGCCCAGGCTGAAGCTGGCAGGTGAATAGATCCTAGTGACGCCGGGTCGAAATCTGAGAGAGCCGGAAAGAGGCGGTTAACGCTAGTTGCGCCCGCAGTTCCACGAGAAGTTCAGGTGCGACCGGCTGACGCCGCACTTCGGGTCGCTCGGCGTACTCCATGGCCGCGATCAGGCCTGCCAGCCAAAGCCGGCTGCTGGCCTCGCTTCGCCACATCTGGTGCTGCCGTTCTGGCCGCATCGCCTCGTCTCCCTGCTGGCGGGACGGAGACAACCCCCTGCCCGCCGGCCTGTTCCGCCTCTGCCCGAAAGAATCCGGGGAGATGTGATCTGGTTCACATAAGTCTCGTCGGACCTGGCTTAGATCGTCGCCATGAGCAAAGAGACCCAAACCTCATTCGACGTGCAGGACGACCTCCGCACCGATTACGCCCTGATCGTCACGGGCGTTGGGGCAGCCTTGGTCGCGCTGGTCTACCTCCTGCTGATCTGAATCCGAGCCGAAAGCTCCCAGCGTGCGTCAATTCGCGCGCCCTCTCGTTAGGTCTGCGCGCCAATCCATTGGGTTCACGGGTTCAGGATTTTTCCATGGCACGTCGCGGTCGCGTTCAGGCAGACCCCGGTTCCGTGAAAATCCGTCAAGCGCGGCAGTTGCCGCAGCTGCCAATCATCCACCATTTTAACTGAGCGGTTGATAGCGGTCAGCTTTCGCTTCCGCTTTGGCGTGAGGCGGCGCTTTATCCCGGCCCCGCATCCGCCCACGAAAATTGCTAAGCACGTCCGACCATGGCCCTGACTGATTCGAACGTTCTCAAACTCGCGCCCGACGCCGGAACTCCTGCCTATCGGAGCGCACCGCACAATATCGAGGCGGAACAGAGCCTCCTGGGCGCGATCCTGGTCAACAACGACGCTTTCTATCGGGTGTCGGACTTTCTCGAGGCGAAGCATTTCTTCGAGCCGCTGCACCAGACCATTTTCGAGACCGCCGGCAGCCTGATCCGGATGGGCAAGATCGCGACGCCGGTCACGCTGAAGACCTTCCTACCCGCAGACACCGATGTCGGCGGCATGACCATTGGGCAATATCTGGCACGGCTCGCGGCCGAAGCGACCACCATCATCAATGCGCAGGACTACGGCCGCACCGTCTACGACCTGTCGCTGCGGCGCGACCTGATCGGAATCGGCGAGGACATGGTCAACGTCGCCTATGACGCGCCGGTCGATTTCCAGCCGCGGGCGCAGATCGAGGACGCCGAGCGCAAGCTTTACGAGCTAGCGGAATCCGGCCGTTATGACGGCGGCTTCCAGAAATTCTCGCAGGCGCTGGCGGTCGCGGTCGATCTCGCGGCCAAGGCGTTCCAGCGCGACGGCAAGCTGTCCGGCATCTCGACCGGCATGCGCGACCTCGACACCAAGATGGGCGGCCTGCAGCATTCCGACCTCATCATCGTCGCGGGCCGTCCCGGCATGGGCAAGACCTCGCTTGCGACCAACATCGCCTACAATGTCGCGCGCGCCTACGTTCCGGAAGTCCAGGCCGACGGCACCACGAAGGCCGCCAATGGCGGCGTGATCGGCTTCTTCTCCTGCGAAATGTCAGCCGACCAGCTCGCCACGCGTATCGTGGCCGAGCGCACCGGCGTTCCCTCCTCCCACATCCGCCGCGGCGGCATCTCGGAAGCCGATTTCGAGAAGATCCGGGAGGTCTCGATCGAGCTGCAATCGCTGCCGTTCTATGTCGATGCCACCGGCGGCCTGTCGATCGCGCAGCTGATGGCACGCGCCCGCCGGCTGAAGCGCCAGAAGGGCCTCGACCTGCTGGTAATCGACTACATCCAGCTGTTGTCAGGCTCGAGCAAGCGCGCCAGCGACAGCCGTGTGCAGGAAATCACGGAAATCACGACCAGCCTGAAGGCATTGGCGAAAGAGCTCAACGTTCCCGTGATCGCGCTATCCCAGCTCTCGCGTCAGGTCGAATCCCGCGACGACAAGCGGCCGCAGCTCTCCGACTTGCGTGAATCCGGGTCGATCGAGCAGGACGCCGACGTCGTGCTGTTCGTTTATCGCGAGGAATATTACCTCGCGATGAAGGAGCCCCGCCCGGGCACGCCTGAACACGAGAAGTGGCAGCTCGACATGAGTCTTGCCCACGGAAAGGCCGAGGTCATCATCGGCAAGCAGCGCCACGGACCGACCGGCACCGTCGACCTGGCGTTCGAAGCCTCGGTCACGCGGTTCGGCGACCTCGCGCCTGACAGTCAGCTGCCGGCTCGCAGCGACAACGACTACTGAGTTCCTTGAACCGGACAGGCCTCTTGCGTAAAACGGCGCCATGACAATGGCGTCCGACCCGAAAACGAACCCGCAACCCGGCATTCTCTCCGCGGAGGCCAACCAGGCCGCCGCGCTCGCTGCCTATGGCGGCGTGCTCACCGTCGATCTCGATGCCATCATCGCCAATTGGCGCAAGCTCGAGAAGACGGCGGTACCGGCCGAGTGCGCGGCGGTGATCAAGGCCGACGCCTATGGCTGCGGCGGCGCGGAGGTCGCGCGCGCGCTGAGCAAGGCCGGCTGCAAGACGTTTTTCGTCGCCACCATCGAGGAGGCGCGCAAGGTGCGCGCGGCCGTGCCGGAGCCCACGATCTACGTGCTCGGCGGCTACTTCCAGAACACCGGCGAGCACTACGCCAAGATCAACTGCCGGCCGGTGATCGGCGATCTCAACGAGCTCGCCGAATGGGACGTGTTCTGCCGCCGCACCGGATGGACCGGCGGCGCTGCCGTTCACATCGACACCGGCATGAACCGGCTGGGCCTGACGCTGTCCGAGGCGCACGCCATCATCCCCCGCATCAATGCAGGTGATCACGGCATCACGCTGGTAATGAGCCATCTGGTCGCCGCCGAGCAGCTCAACAGCCAGGTCAATGCCAGACAGCTCGCGGCCTTCCGCGGCATTGCCAGTGAGTTCACCGGCGTGCCCGCCGCGCTCGCCAACTCCTCCGGCATCTTCCTCGGCGCGCCGTTCCAGTTCGACATGGTGCGGCCGGGGGCCGCGCTCTACGGCGTCAACCCGACGCCGGAGGCCGACAACCCCATGCAGCAGGTCGTCGACCTCAAGGCGCGCATCGTGCAGATCCGCACTATCGAGCGCGGCGAGACCGTCGGCTATGGCGGCACCTGGAGCGCACGGCGGCCGACCAAGCTCGCGATCATCGCGGTCGGTTATGCCGACGGCTATTTCCGCGCCGCCAGCTCCAATGACGGCACCCGCGGCGCCGAGGTGATCGTGGCCGGCAAGCGCTGCCCGGTCGCGGGCCGCATCTCAATGGACCTGATCGCCATCGACATCACCGACCTGCCGCCGAACGCGGTGCGGCGCGGCCACATGGTGACGCTGCTCGGCGAGGGCATCACTGTCGACGAGCTCGCGCATCATTTCGGCACGATCGGCTATGAGGTGCTGACCAGCCTCGGCCGCCGCTATGCGCGCATCTACAAGGGCGGCGATGTGGAGGAGCCATTAGCAAGGCCCGCTCCCGCACAGGCGGCCGAGCAGCCGCCATCGACGCCGCCGCTCGAACAGCCGTCCGCTCAGCCGCCACTCCCGGGTTAGACGCGCGTGCCCCGGACGCAGCGCAACGCTCCTTCAGCGATGCGCTGCAGAGCCGGGGCCCATCTCTCAACAGCCTACCGTGTCACCTTTTGGGTCCCGGCTCGCGCTCCGCGCGTCCGGGACGCGAGAGCTATTTCTGCTTCCTGTTGTCCAGCGCCGCCTTGCAGGTCGCGCTGAGCTGATCGCGCTTGCCGTCGAGACAGGCGACGACGCGGCCGCCACCCGGCGCGATGCCGGCGCAGAATTTGTCATAGTCCGTCTTGCACGCGCCGCGCGGATCGGACGATTGTGCCGATGCGCCTCCGGAGAACGCGAGGGCGAGTGCGATGGCAACAAAGCTCAGCTTGGACATTGTATCTCCGGTGACGGAAGGCGGGAGCCGCAGCTCTACATGAAGATCGCGACATTCAACATCAACAACATCAATCGCCGCCTGCCCAATCTGTTGGCATGGATGCGCGTGGCGAAGCCCGATGTCGTCGCGCTTCAGGAGTTGAAGGCAAGTGATGGCGAATTTCCGGCGGCCGCCATTGAAAAGGCCGGCTACGGCGCGGTGTGGTGTGGACAAAAGACATGGAACGGCGTCGCCATCCTCGCCCGCAATGCCGAGCCCGTGCTGACGCGCGACCGATTGCCTGGCAAACCCTCCGATCACGAAGCCCGCTACATCGAGGCCGCCATACGCGGCATCATCGTCACCAGCATCTATCTGCCGAACGGCAATCCGCAGCCGGGACCGAAATTCGACTACAAGCTCGACTGGTTCGCGCGGCTCAAGCGCCACGCTAAGACCTTCATCAAGCAGGACCTGCCCGTCGTTCTCGCCGGCGATTACAACGTGGCGCCGACCGGGATCGACATCTATCCGACGCGCTCATGGGACAAGGACGCGCTGATCCAGCCGAAGAGCCGCGCAGCGTTTGCCTCGCTGGTCGCACAAGGCTGGTGCGACGCGATCCGGGAGCTGCATCCGGAGAAGCGCATCTACACCTTCTGGGACTACAAGCGAAACCGCTGGCCGCGCGATGCGGGCCTGCGGCTCGATCATCTCCTGCTCAGCCCCGCCCTCGCCCCGCGTCTGGCCAAGGCCGGCGTCGACAAGAAGATCCGCGGCGAGGATGGCGCGAGCGACCACGCGCCGGCATGGATCGTGTTGCGATGATCTTCACAGAACGGTCAAAACAAACCGGTCGAAACAAAGCGGTGAAAACAACCCCATGCACAGTAGGAGACCCCTGTCCGATCAATGACTTGCGGCTATTCCGAAACCAAAGTTGATCCGTCGGGCAAAACACTGGCATGATGTCCCCATCGAGGGGCGTCCAACTGCGGCGCAGGTCGCCAGACCTTCTCAAACTGCCCCCTCGTCTGGAATGTTGAGAACGGTGCCACAGGCCTTGCAATGCACGGCGTCGGCATCGTGCCTCTGGAGCCCGCAGGTCGGGCATGGAAACCGCACCTTGTGCGGACTGAGCAGCGCGCGGGCGAGATTGAAGAACAGCGTGACGCCGAAAATCATGATGACGACGGTGATCAGACGACCGAACGTACCCGCCAGGGTAATGTCGCCAAAGCCCGTCGTCGTCAGCGCCGTGACGGTGAAATACAGGGCATCGGCATAGTTCCGGATCTCGTCGTTGCGAAATTTCTGGGTCTCGTAAACGATGCCGGTCATGACGAAGATGAAGACGGCCAGGTTCGTGACGGCGAAGATGACCTCTTCGTTGCGCCGAAAGAACGGGGAATCGAGGCGCAGCCTCACCAGCATCTGGTAGTCGCGGAGCAGCCCCAGCGTTCGCAAGATCCGGAGAAAGCCGCCCGCCTCGCCGGCCAGCGGCGCCAGGAAGGATACGATGGCGACCATGTCAGCCCACGTCGCGAGCTGGGTGAACTTCCGAAACGGATGCCGGTCGACGAGGAGCCGTGCCGAAAAGTCGGCCAGCAGCAGGGCGCCGAAGAGAACATCGAGCGTTTCGATGATCTCGCTGGGAGGCAGGAACGATGTTGCGATGATGAACAGCACCGTCACGATGTCGAAGGCCAGCAACGCATAGCGGAAACGGACGCCGCTCGGCGTTTCGCCCTCGTAAAGGCGGCGGACATTGCTTCTGAAAGACGTGAGGGTCACGGCACTATGATCACGGTTTGCGCGGATGATGGCAGTCGGCAGCGCGCGCCGCAAGCTCACGCGGGTCGGGCCTGTCCCCAGTCGTACGATGATGTTGCCCGGCAGGAGGGCTTGTTCGTCCGCCGGCCCTCTCGCGCCAGATCTTCAGCAACTGCGCCGTCAGCCCGGAAGCACACACAGTTGGGAGAACGGTCAATGCTGCTCCAATCAAGCTTCGAGGCTTGAAAAGTCCTCTCGTCGCATGGGTTCGGAATTTTGGCGCGCATTTCGGTGTCGAGAAAGCCTTGAAATGCGAAAACTCCTAGCGCCGCCCTTCCCGCGTCAACTCGGCGGCTAATAGAACGGCGTCTCGACAGCCGCCTCCTATGAACAGCATCGAATATGCGGCTCGCTTTTGTCCACTTTTGCACCGATTGCAAAAATAACTCAGGCGCCCTTGGAGCTTAGGAACTTTTGTTGCGTCGCCGCCATGGCGCAGGCCTTCAGCTGGAGCCAGTCGGCCAAATCCTGCGCAGCGCTCTACAGATCATCGATCTAGCAGCCATCGGTGACCAATCATGAATATCCACCTTTCGCGAGCCTGGAGATGAGCGCGGCGTGACGCCGTTTGCCGCCTGATGGAACGGAATCATCGAGCCACGGTTACGACCACACACAGGAGTTGCCGCCATGCGCCGCTCGATATCGAAACCAGTCCGCAACAAGCTCGACTTGACCGACCGCGCTCAAATGCGCCTCGTGAGAAAGCGTTTGGGTCTGTCCGATGCCGAGCTGACTGCGATCGCCGAGCGGATCGGCAATTCGATCACCGCGATCAGCAAGGAAGTCGCCAAGCAGCGCGCCAACGCGCTGGCCAAGCCGGCCGACGTGCCTCCCGCGGCAGTGATCGCCTCGGCTGCGGCCACCGAGCAGGCCGCGACCGAGATACCCGCAACGGCGCCGACATCCTGACCGGATTGTCATCGGGGGCAGACATGGACCAAAAAACGCAATCAGACGACGCCCTGACGCGGGCGGCGTCGAGCCTGCGCCGATCGAGGATCACCGAGGGCAAACCGTTTCCGCTCGGGGCCACCTGGGATGGTCTCGGCGTCAATTTCGCGCTGTTCTCGGCCCACGCCACCAAGGTCGAGCTCTGCCTGTTCGACGACGACGGTAAAACCGAACTCGAGCGGATCGAGCTTCCTGAATATACCGATGAGGTCTGGCACGGCTATCTGCCCTCGGCCCGCCCCGGCACCGTCTACGGCTATCGCGTCCATGGGCCCTACGAGCCTGACGCCGGACACCGCTTCAATCCCAACAAGCTCCTGCTCGATCCCTATGCCAAGCAGCTGGTCGGGCAACTGCGCTGGGGGCCCGAGCTGTTCGGCTATCAGCTCGATCACGCCGACAAGGACCTCTCCTATGACGAGCGCGATAGCGCGCCCCTGATGCAGAAGTGCCGCGTCATCGACCCCGCGTTCACCTGGGGCGCGGCGCGCAAGCCCGAAGTGCCGTGGGAGCGGACGATCGTCTACGAGATGCACGTCAAAGGTTTTACGCAGCTGCATCCGCTGGTGCCCGAAGCCGACCGCGGCACGTTCTCGGGCCTGGCGCATTCGGACATCCCCGCCTATCTGCGCTCGCTCGGGATCACCAGCGCGGAGCTGCTGCCGATCCACGCCTTCGTTGACGACAGCTACCTGGTCGACAAAGGCCTGCGCAATTACTGGGGCTACAATTCCATCGCCTTCCTCGCGGCGGAGCCGCGTTACATGAAGACGCCATTTGCGAACGAATTCAAGGAAATGGTCAACCAGTTTCACGCTCACGGCATCGAGGTCATCCTGGACGTGGTCTACAATCACACCGCGGAAGGCAACGAACTCGGCCCGACGCTGTCGTTCAAGGGCATCGACAACGCCAGCTACTACCGCTTGCTGCCGGACCAGAAGCGCTATTACATCAACGACACCGGCACCGGTAACACGGTGAACCTCTCGCATCCGCGCGTGCTTCAGCTGGTCGCGGATTCCCTGCGCTATTGGGCGACGGAGATGCGGGTCGATGGCTTCCGCTTCGACCTCGCCACCATCCTCGCGCGCGAGCCCTATGGCTTCGACGAAGGCGGCGGCTTCCTCGACGCCTGCCGTCAGGATCCGGTGCTTTCCAGCGTCAAGCTGATCGCAGAGCCCTGGGACATCGGTCCTGGCGGCTACCAGGTCGGCCAGTTTCCGCCTGGATGGGCCGAGTGGAATGACAAGTTCAGGGATACCGTCCGCGCCTTCTGGAAGGGTGATGAAGGCACGCTGGCGGATCTCGCCAAACGTGTGTCAGGGTCCGGCGACCTCTTCAACAGGCGCGGACGGCGCCCCTGGGCCAGCGTCAATTTCGTCGCGGCGCATGACGGCTTCAACCTCAACGACCTCGTCTCGTACAACGACAAGCACAACGAGGCGAATGGGGAGGACAATCGCGACGGCCACAGCAACAATCATTCCTGGAATTGCGGCGCCGAAGGACCGACGAACGATCCGGAGATTACGGCGCTACGCGAGCGTCAGAAGCGGAATCTGCTCGCGACCATGCTGCTGTCCCACGGCACACCGATGCTGCTGGCCGGCGACGAGTTCGGACACACCCAGAACGGCAACAACAATGCCTATGCCCAGGACAACGAGACGACCTGGCTCGACTGGATGGGCATCACGGCAAATGGACGGAGCCTTCGTGAATTCACCCGCAAGCTGATTGCCACGCGCAAGGCCTTCCCGATCCTCTACCGCAGCCGCTTCCTGGTCGGCTCTCACAACGAGGAGCTCGACGTCAAGGACGTGGCCTGGCTGTCACCCACCGGCGACGAGATGACCGACGAGCAATGGCAGGACGGTAACGCCAAATGTTTCGGGATGCTGCTCGACGGACGCGCACAGGAGACCGGCATCAAGCGACGCGGCTCGGACGCAACGATGCTTCTGGTCTACAATGCCCATTACGACGTCGTGAATTTCACCTTGCCGCCCGTCACCGATGGAAGTCGCTGGTTGGGGCTGATCGACACCAATCAGCCGGATGTCCAGATGCCCGCGTTCGAGTTCGGGCACGCTTACGCGGTGACGGGACGATCGCTCGTTGTCTTCGGCCTTGCCACCGAGAACGCGGCCACGCGTCGCCTGCGACAGGGTCTTGGGGCGCTGCTCGATATCGCGGAAGCGCCGCTGCCCGGCTAGCGTTCCAACCCGGCTAGAAGCACGCGAATCCGCGGCCCATGCACACTAGCCGCCTTTCGCCTCAATGCCTTAGCAGGCGGGTTGCTGACTCCGCGCGCCCCCTTCCAAGCGGCCGAGCAAACCCCTTGACCTCCGCACTCTGGTCAGCATACTGGTCTGACCAAGATCAGACCAAAGAGATAGAGGGGATGGAGCTCAAGCGGGCCACCGAGGGCGAAAAGGGGTTCGAGAAGGTGTTCGCCTTCCTGCGCGAACGCCTGCTTGCGGGCTCGCTGAGGCCGGGCGACCGCCTGATCTCGGAGCGCGAGCTCGCCACCCTGCTCGGCGTCAGCCGGCCGATCGTGCGCGAAGCGCTACGCGCCCTCACCGTGCTGGGGATCGTCGAGATCCGCGACCGCATCGGCACCGTGGTGACGCGGCCTGACGTCTCGGTGCTGAACGACTTCTTCACCTTCGCGCTCGCCCAGCAGGCCGACATGCTCGACGACGTCATGCAGGCGCGCGTCGCGATCGAATGCCAGGCGATCAGGCTTGCCTGCGAACGCGCCAACATCGCCGATTTCGAACGCCTGCAACGCGCGCTGGCGAAGATCGGCGAGACGATCGACGAAGCCGATGCCGGCGGCATGGCCGATTTCGACTTCCACCGCGCCATCGTCGTCGCTTCGCATTCGGAGACGCTGAGCGTGCTGCACGCCTCGATGGCGGGCCTGTTGACGCATTCGCATCGCAGCCGCCGCGAGCTGGTGCAGGCCTTCCCGTCGATGAAGACCTACCTCGTCGACGATCACCGCCGCATCTTCGAAGCGCTCATCGCGCGCGATCCCGAGCGCGCGGATGCGACGCTGCGCAAGCATTTCGCCATAGGGGACGAATACCGCAGACGCGCAATCGTCGGCGACGTCGACAAGACCAGTGCCTCGGGCTGATCGCGCCAAGCTATCGACCAAGACGCCAATCAAACAAGAATACGGACTGACGACATGGGACGGAACGACAAGGGCAATGTCGGCTTCATCGGCATCGGCACGATGGGCCGGGAGATGGTGCGCAACCTGCTGGCGGCGGGACATGCGGTCCGCGTCTTCGATCTGAACGAAGCTGCGGTGTCGGACAGCGTCCAGCAAGGCGCGACCCGCGCGAGCAGCCCCGCCGATGCGGCGCAAGGCGTCGACATCGTCATCACCATGCTGCCCGACACGCCGCATGTCGAAGCGACCATTTACGGCGAGCACGGCCTGCTGACATCCCCGCCGCCGGGCAAGCTGATCGTCGACATGAGCACGATCTCGCCGGTTGCCGTCCGCCGCATCCATGCCGACCTGCACAAGACGGGCGTCAGCTTCATCGACGCGCCGGTCTCGGGCGGGCCGGTGGGCGCGAAGAACGCCGCGCTTTCGATCATGGCCGGCGGCGATGCCGACGCGTTCGCCAGGGCCGAGCCGTTCTTCCGTGCGATGGGCACGACCATCACCTATGTCGGCGCGTCCGGCGCCGGACAGACCGTCAAGCTGTGCAATCAGCTGATCTGCGGCATCAACATCCAGGCGATCTGCGAGGCGCTGGCGCTCGGCCGCGCTTCGGGCCTCGATCTCAACCTGCTGCGCCGGGTGCTGCTCGGTGGCTCCGCCGCGTCCTGGATGCTCGACAAGCTCGGTCCTGCGATGATCGCGGGCGACGTCTCCGCCGGATTCCGGATCGATCTCCAGCTCAAGGACCTTCGCCTCGTGCAGGAGCACGCGCAGGCCCTGAACGTGCCCCTGCCCGGCACCGCGCTCGTCACCAGCCAATATGTCGATGCGCGCGCCCATGGTGAAGGCAGCAACGGCAACCAGGCGCTGTTCCGCGTCTATGACCGCATGACCAACCAGACAACCGGCTAACTCTGAAACAATGAGCCTCCAACTCGACTTTCCCGCAGTGCTGGAGCGTTGGCCGAGTTTTCTCGCCGGCGCCGTGCTGACGTTGGAGTTGGCATTCTTCGCGACCGTACTCGGGGCCCTGCTCGGCACGCTCGCCGCGGTCGGACGCGGCACGCACAACGTGCTGATATCAGGCGCCTGCAAGGTCTATGTCGAGACCATCCGCAACACCCCGCTGCTGGTGCAGATCTTCCTGGTCTATTTCGGTCTCGCCAGCCTCGGCCTGAAATATTCCGCCTTCACCGTGGCGGTGGCGGCGCTGACGATCAATGTCGGCGCCTATACCGCGGAGATCATGCGGGCCGGCTTCGAGGCGATCCCGCGCGGGCAGATCGAGGCCGCCGAGGGGCTGGCGCTGTCGCGCTTGCAGATCTACTGGCACATCATCCTGCTGCCGGCGGTCGAGAAGGTCTATCCGGCGCTCACCAGCCAGTTCGTGCTGTTGATGCTGGCCTCCTCGGTCTGCTCGCAGATTTCGGCCGAGGAGCTCACCGCGGTCGCCAACTACATCCAGTCGGACACCTATCGCGCGTTCGAGACCTACATCATCGTCGCCGTGCTCTACGTCATCCTGTCGCTGGTGATGCGGGCCGGCTTCTGGGGCCTAGGCCTTGTCCTGTTTCCGCGCCGGCGCCGGCTCGGTACGCCGTTGTGAGATGACCATGGGCGGACATCTCAACATCAACCACCTGATGTTCCTCGGCCAGGGCGCTCTGTGGACAATT
Organism: Bradyrhizobium daqingense; assembly: GCF_021044685.1. NCBI lineage: Bacteria > Pseudomonadati > Pseudomonadota > Alphaproteobacteria > Hyphomicrobiales > Nitrobacteraceae > Bradyrhizobium > Bradyrhizobium daqingense. Next base: position 4,742,664 of record NZ_CP088014.1, on the reverse strand, counting down.
GGCCTGTCGCTCATCGCGCTGATCGGCGGCGGCATCGTCGGCTTCGTGATCGCGCTGGCGCGGATCTCGCCGCTGAAATCGGTGCGGATCGCCAGTGCCGTCTACGTCCAGCTCATCCAGGGCACGCCGCTGCTCGTCATCCTCTTCCTCGGCTATTTCGGCCTCGCCGCCATCGGCCTGAAGGTCTCGCCGCTGGTCGCCGCCGGCGCCTCGCTCACGCTCTATGTCGCCGCCTATCTCGGCGAGATCTGGCGCGGCTGCATCCAGTCCGTGCCGAAACCGCAATGGGAGGCCGCGGAGGGCCTGGCGCTGAGCCGGACCCAGCGCATGGTCAAGGTGATCCTGCCGCAGGCGATCCGCATCGCCACGCCGCCGACCGTCGGCTTCATGGTGCAGATCATCAAGAACACCTCGCTCGCCTCCGTCGTCGGCTTCGTCGAGCTGATGCGATCCGGCCAGATCGTCAACAACTCGCTGTTCGAGCCATTCGCCATCTACGCCATCATCGCCGTCACCTACTTCGCCATGTGCTATCCGTTGTCGCTGTTCAGCCAGAGGCTGGAGCGGCGGATGGGGCGTGGCCGATCCAACCTCGCGCCAGCCTGACATGCAGCAAAACGCCCCCTCCTCCGAACCGATCGTATCGCTCCACAACGTGCAGAAGAGCTTTGGCGCGCTCCGCGTGCTCGACGGCGTTTCCTTTGCCGTCGCGCGCGGTGAAGTGCTGGCGCTGATCGGCCGCTCCGGCTCCGGCAAGAGCACGGCGCTGCGCTGCATCGACCGCTTCGAGAAGGTCGACGGCGGCGAGATCGTGGTCTGCGGCCATCGCGTCGACCGTCCCGACGTGAACTTGCGTGCGCTGCGCCAGGACGTCGGCATCGTGTTCCAGAGCTACAATCTGTTTCCGCACCTCACCATCGAGCAGAACATCACGCTTGCGCCCTGCGCGGTGAAGGGCATGGCGTCGGCGCAAGCCAAGGACCTCGCGCGAAAAGTGCTGGCGCAGGTCGGGCTCGAGGAGAAGCTGCACGCCTATCCCGAGCAGCTCTCGGGCGGACAGCAGCAGCGCGCCGCGATCGCCCGCTCGCTCGCCATGCAGCCGAAGGTGATGCTGTTCGACGAGGTCACCTCCGCACTCGATCCCGAGCTCACCGGCGAAGTGCTCAAGGTGATCGAGCAGCTCGCGGCCGACGGCATGACCATGGTGATGGTAACCCACGAGATGGGTTTCGCCAAAGGCATCGCCGACCGGATCGTGTTCATGCATCGCGGCAAGGTCCACGAGACCGGACCCGCCTCGATCCTGACGTCGCCGACCACGCCCGAACTCACGCAATTCGTGGGAACGGGAAACCTAAAATCATAACAGGGAGAGGAGAACCAAGGGATGACCAACAAGATAGTGCTCGGGACTGCCGCCGCGTTGTGCGGCCTCATCATGATGGCGGCAACGCCCGCGTCGGCCAACCTGCTCGACGACATCATGAAAGCGAAGAAGATCCGCATCTCCACCGACCTCGCCATCCCGCCCTCGGGCATGATGGACAGCACCATGAAGCCGACCGGCTCCGACGTCGAAGTGGCGCAGTTGCTCGCCAAGGATTGGGGGCTCGAGCTGGAATTCATCCAGACCACCGGCGCGACGCGCATTCCGAACGTCCTGACCGGCAAAGCCGACATCATCATCTCGACCCTGTCGGTGACGGCGGAGCGCGCCAAGGTGATCGACTTCACCAAGCGCTACGCGACGCTGCAATCCGACGTGGGCTGCCTGAAATCGTCGACCGTGAAGGACTGGCCGGACCTGAAGGACAAGTCGATCGGCGTCTCGCGCGGCACCACGCAGGACACAACCTTGTCCAACATGAAGGACAAGGACCTCAAGATCGCGCGCTATGACGACGATGCTACCATGGTGACCGCGGCGGTGTCGGGCCAGGTCGACTGCGTCGGCTCGTCCGCGACGATCATCAACCAGATCGGTGTGAAGAACCCCTCGCGCGTGTTCGAATCCAGGATTCCGCTGGCGACGTTCGATCTCGCCATCGGCCTGAAGAAGGGCGAACAGCCGCTGATGGACAAGCTCAACGCCTGGATCACCGAGAACGTCAAGAACGGCAAGCTCAACGCCATCTACAAGAAATTCCACGGCGTCGATCTGCCGCCGGATATGCGCAGCTGAACCACAGGAAAGACCTCGTGACAGCCGCGCGCGGCTGTCACGATCCATGCAAGATCAAGAAGGACAAAAAATGCGTCTCGTCATCGGATCCGACCACGCCGGCTGGCCGCTCAAGCAGACCGTCATCGACCACATCCGCAAGCTCGGCCATGACGTCATCGACGTCGGCTCCTATGACGACAAGCCGGTGGATTTCCCCGACATCGCCCGCGCCGTGGCCGCCAAGGTCACGTCTGGCGAGGCAGCACGCGGCATCATGGTGTGCGGCACCGGCGTCGGCGCTTCCATCGCCGCCAACAAGATGAAGGGCATCCGCGCCGCGGTCTGCCACGACGTCCACTCCGCGCACCAGAGCGTCGAGCATGACGACGTCAACGTCATGTGCATCGGCGCGCAGATCGTCGGCGCCTGGCTCGCCGTCGACCTCGTGTCGTCGTACCTGTCCGCCGAATTCTCCACCGACGAGGATTTCCGCCGCCGCGTCGAGAAGCTGCGCGTGATGGACGAGCAAGGCTGACGGGCTCTCCGCCATGATCCTGGTGTTCGGATCGCTCAACATCGATCTGGTCGCACAGGTCCCGGTGATTCCGGGTCCCGGCCGCACGGTGCTGGCGCCGTCCTACCGGACCCATTTCGGCGGCAAGGGCGCCAATCAGGCCGTTGCCGCCGCGCGGATCGCGGGGCCTGGACGCGTGCGCATGGCCGGCCGTGTCGGCCGGGACGGATTTGGCGACAGCGCGATCGAGAACCTCAGAGCCAACGGCGTCGACGCCGATCTCGTCGTCAGAGCCGACGAGCCGACCGGCTGCGCCTTCATCACGGTCGATCAGGCCGGAGAGAATGCGATCACGGTGGCGAGCGGCGCCAACATGACAGCGAGCGCCGGAGAACTTCCTGCCGAGCTGTTCGATTCCGACACTGTGCTGGTGCTCCAGATGGAGGTGCCCGTCGCGCAGGCGCTGGAAGTCGCGCGCAGGACGACATTGGCCGCTGGCACCGTCGTCTGGAATCTCGCGCCAGTCCCGGAGAGGATGACCCGTGAGATCGTGACGGAGCTTCTCGCCGTGACCGACCATCTCCTCGTCAACGAGCACGAGGCGCTGGACGCCGCCGACGCCATCGGCCTCGCTCCGCCCAGTTACGAGGCCGCAGCCGCGGACCTCGCCAGGGCCGGCGACCTCACCTGCATCGTGACCGCCGGTGCGCAAGGCGCGCTCGCGGTGACGGCAGAGGGCACCCGCCTGCGCGCGCCCGCCCCGCGCATCACGCCGGTGGACACGACCGGCGCGGGCGACACCTTCGTCGGCGCGTTCGCGGCGATGATCAGCGAGGGCGTCTTGCTGCAACGCGCGCTGGAGGTGAGCTGCGAAGCCGCCGCCTTGAAATGCCTCAAAGCCGGCGCCCAGACCGGCATGCCCATGCGCAGCGCGATGGGCTCCCTCGCCTAGCGCGGATCGCCGATATCCCTGCCCGCGGCTACACTCTCCCGATTCGCGGAGGCTGTTTTGGCCTTTCTCTTCGTCCTCATTGTCGGCCTAATCGCCGGCACCATTTCCGGCATCGTCGGCACCGGCTCGTCGATCATGCTGATGCCGGTGCTGGTCTATGCCTATGGTCCGAAGGAGGCCGTGCCGATCATGGCGGTGGCGTCCGTCATGGCGAATTTTTCGCGGATCCTGGCCTGGTGGCGCGAGGTCGATTGGCGGGCTTGCGCGGCCTATTCGGTGACGGGTATTCCGGCCGCAGCGCTCGGCGCGCGGACGCTGCTGGCGCTTCCCTCCCATGCGGTCGACATCACCATCGGCCTCTTCCTGATCGCGATGGTGCCGGTGCGGCACTGGCTGGCGCGCCATGATCTCAAGGCCAATCTCTGGCACCTCGCCATCGGCGGCGCCGTCATCGGTTATCTCACCGGCATCGTGGTCTCGACCGGCCCGCTCAGCGTGCCGCTGTTCCTGTTCTACGGCCTGTCCAGGGGCGCTTTCCTCGCCACCGAAGCGGCCTCCTCGCTCGGGCTCTATTTCGCGAAGTCCGTGACCTTCGAGCGCTTCGGCGCGCTGACCATGGACGTCTTCGTCAAAGGCTTGATTGCCGGTTCCTCGTTGATGTCAGGCGCCTTCGTCGCAAAGCGATTCGTGCTGCATCTCAAGCCGGAAACCTTCCGCTTGGTGATGGACGCGATCATGGTCGCGGCCGGGCTCTCCATGCTATGGAACGCGACGCACGCCACCTGAGTCTGATTGACGTCCCATGGCCAAGAACACGCTTTCCTTTGTCTGCCAGAACTGCGGCGCGGCGTATAACCGCTGGCAGGGCAAGTGCGAGTCCTGCGGCGAGTGGAACACGCTCGCCGAGGAAGACACCAGCGGCAGCGTGCCGGTATCGATCCGCTCGAAGCGCAAGGGCCGCACATTTGCGCTGGAGAGCCTCGCGGGAAAGAGCCCGGATGCGCCGCGCCTGTCCTCGGGGTTGAGCGAGCTCGACCGCGTCACCGGCGGCGGCTTCGTGCGCGGCTCGGTGCTGCTGGTCGGCGGCGATCCCGGCATCGGCAAGTCGACGCTGCTGACGCAGGCCACCAGCATGCTGGCGCGCGCCGGCCACCGCATCGTCTACATCTCCGGCGAAGAGGCGGTCGCGCAGGTGCGCCTGCGCGCCGAGCGGCTCGGGCTGTCGGATGCGCCGGTGCAGCTCGCGGCCGAGACCTCGGTCGAGGACATCGTCTCGACGCTGTCGGAGGGCGCGGTGCCCCGGCTGATCGTGATCGACTCGATCCAGACCATGTGGACCGACACCGTGGAATCGGCGCCCGGCACGGTGACGCAGGTCCGTGCCTCGGCGCAGGCGCTGATCCGCTTTGCCAAGAAGACCGGCGCGGCCATCATCCTGGTCGGCCACGTCACCAAGGACGGCCAGATTGCCGGTCCCCGCGTGGTCGAACACATGGTCGATGCGGTGCTGTCGTTCGAGGGCGAAGGCTCGCAGCAATTCCGCATCCTGCGCGCCGTGAAGAACCGTTTCGGCCCGACGGACGAGATCGGCGTGTTCGAGATGACTGGTCTGGGCCTGCGCGAGGTCACCAACCCCTCCGAGCTGTTTTTGTCCGAGCGCGATCTCGGCACGCCCGGCACCGCCGTCTTTGCCGGCATCGAAGGCACGCGGCCTGTGCTGGTCGAATTGCAGGCACTGGTGGCGCCGACCTCGCTCGGCACCCCGCGCCGGGCCGTGGTCGGCTGGGATCCGAGCCGGCTTTCGATGGTGCTGGCGGTGCTGGAAGCCCATTGCGGGGTCAAGCTGTCGGGCCACGACGTCTATCTGAACGTCGCGGGCGGCCTGCGCATCCACGAGCCGGCGGCGGACCTGGCTGCGGCCGCGGCGCTGGTATCGTCCCTGGTTAATGCGCAGTTACCAACGGATGCGGTCTATTTCGGCGAGATCTCGCTCTCTGGCGTGGTCCGCCCGGTGGCGCAGACCCCGGCCCGGCTGAAGGAAGCTGCAAAACTCGGCTTTCAGCGCGCCGTGCTGCCCGAATCGGCCCGCGGCGAGGCGGGCGGCGATGCCGGATTGTCGCTGAACGCGGTCAACAGCCTGACGACACTGGTCGCTGAAGTCGCCGCCCGCGGCTCCCGTCGGGGCGAATCGAACGGGCCGGCCGAAAAAAATGCCACACCGGCAAGATTCCGCCGCGGAGAGGGTTAGCCGGAGGTGACGCCGGAGGCCTCCGCCGCTATACAGCCGTCACAAAGCAGCATGGGATTGCGTGGTTGCGGCCTTGCCGGGAACGCCGTCTGCCCCTCTTTTAAGGCAGCGGCCAAGCACCGATTCGCTAGAGCACCTTTGAGAGTACGAGCGGACCAGACCAGCCGATGCCAGTAACCATCCTCGACCTGATCCTGCTCGGTGTGATGTTGATCTCGGGCCTGCTCGCGATGGTCCGCGGCTTCATGCGCGAAATCCTGTCGATCGCCGCCTGGGGCGCCGCCGCGATCGTGACGCTGTACTCGTTCTCGAAGCTGCTGCCGACCGCCAAGACCTATTTCAACAACGACACGGTCGCGAGCGTGGTCGTGGTCGCCGGCGTGTTCGTGGGCACACTGGTCGTGGTTTCCGTGATCACGGTGCGAATCTCCGACATGATCCTGGATTCGCGCATCGGCGCGCTGGACCGCACCCTCGGCTTCCTGTTCGGCCTTGCTCGCGGGCTTTTGATCGTCGTGGTCGCCTTCCTGTTCTTCACCTGGCTGGTTCCGGACAAGCAGCGCCCGGACTGGGTCACCGGCGCCAAGTCCCGCGTCGTGCTCCAGGGAACCGGGGATTGGCTGATGGCCCTCTTGCCCGACGACCCCGAGAACACCATCTTGAAGAGATTCAAGAAAAACAAACCAGATGATGAACAAGCTGAATCCGAGCAGCAGCCTTCGGGCAGTGGCGACGGGTACAGTAAATCGGCTCGTGACGGCATGAAGAAGCTGATCGAGAAACCTGCGGCGCGTTGATTGGCCCCTAAAGAAAGGCGCGGACGAGATGCGACACCCTGACCAGGACGCTCAGCTTGATCTCGATCCAGGGGCCGGTTCAGGCCCGGCCGCGCTCGAGCTACAGGACGATCTGGAGGGCGATACGCTGCGCGAGGAATGCGGCGTGTTCGGCATCTACGGCCATCCCGACGCCGCCGCCATCACGGCGCTCGGTCTCCACGCTCTCCAGCACCGCGGTCAGGAAGCCGCCGGCATCGTCTCCTACGACGGCAGCCGCTTCCACTCAGAACGCCGCCTCGGCCTCGTCGGCGACACCTTCTCCCGCCGCGAGGTGATCGACCGCCTGCCCGGCAATGTCGCGGTCGGCCATGTCCGCTATTCCACCACCGGCGCCACCATCCTGCGCAACGTGCAGCCGCTGTTCGCCGAGCTCAATGCCGGGGGCCTTGCCGTCGCGCATAACGGCAACCTGACCAACGGCCTGACGCTGCGCCGCGAGCTGGTCCGGCACGGCGCGATGATGCAGTCGACCACCGACACCGAGGTGATCCTGCATCTGGTCGCGCGTTCCAAGCGCAGCCGCTTCATCGAGCGCTATATCGACGCATTGCGCGAGATCGAAGGCGCCTACGCGCTGGTCTCGCTGACCAACAAGAAGCTGGTGGGCGCGCGCGATCCGCGCGGCATTCGTCCGCTGGTGCTTGGCGAGCTCGACGGCTGCCCGATCCTGACCTCGGAGACCTGCGCGCTCGACATCATCGGCGCGCGGTTCGTGCGCGACATCGAGCCCGGCGAGGTCATCGTGTTCGACGAGAACGGCCAGGACATCCACAAGCCGTTCCCGCCGATGGCGCCGCGCCCCTGCATCTTCGAATACATCTACTTCTCGCGTCCGGATTCCATCGTGCACGGCCGCTCGGTCTACGAGGTGCGCAAGAATTTCGGCGCGCAGCTCGCCCGCGAGAGCCACGTTCCGGTCGACGTCGTGGTGCCGGTGCCGGATTCCGGCGTTCCCGCCGCGGTCGGCTACAGCCAGTTCTCCGGCGTGCCCTTCGAGCTCGGCATCATCCGCAACCACTATGTCGGCCGCACCTTCATCCAGCCGACGCAGGCGATCCGCGAATCCGGCGTGCGCATGAAGCATTCGGCCAACCGCGCCGCGATCGAAGGCAAGCGCATCATTCTGATCGACGATTCGCTGGTGCGCGGCACCACCTCGAAGAAGATCGTGCGCATGATGCGCGATGCCGGCGCGACCGAGGTGCACTTCCGCCTCGCCTCGCCCCCGATCCTCTATCCCGACTATTACGGCATCGATTTGCCCGACCGCGGCGGTCTTCTGGCGGCGACGCATTCGCTGGAGGAGATGCGCGAGATCATCGGCGCCGACTCGCTCGCCTTCCTGTCGATCGACGGCATGTACCGTGCCATGGGCGAGCCCGGCCGCGACCCCGCCAATCCGAAATTCTCGGATCATTGCTTCACCGGGGCCTATCCGACGCATCTCACCGACCAGACCCAGACCGAGCCGCAGCCGCGGCAACTGTCCCTGTTGGCGGAAGCGAGCTGACGCCTGTCGTCCCTGGGGGATCATCAGAGGCCCCTTTTCGTCATGGCCGGGCTTGTCCCGGCCATCCACGTCTGTAATACCCGCCGGAAAGAACGTGGATGCCTGGGTCAAGCTCGGGCATGACGGAAGTATTCGACGATGACAAAACCCCTCACCGACCGCATCGCTCTCGTCACCGGCGCCTCGCGCGGCATCGGCTATGCCACGGCCATCGCTCTGGCAAAGGCCGGCGCGCATATCGTTGCGGTGGCGCGGACGCAGGGCGGGCTGGAAGAGCTGGACGACGAGATCCGCAAGGACGGCGGCAGCGCCACCCTGGTGCCGCTCAACCTCACCGATTCCGACGGTATCGCGCGGCTGGGTGCCGGCCTGCATGAGCGCTACGGCAAGCTCGACATCCTGGTCGGCAATGCGGGCGTGCTCGGCCCATCCTCGCCGGTCGGCCATATCGAGCTGAAGGCCTTCAACGACGTGATGGCGGTGAACGTCTCCGCGAACTTCCAGCTGATCCGCTGCATGGAGCCGCTGCTGAAGCAATCCGATGCAGGCCGCGCCGTCTTCATCACCTCGGCGGCCGCCAACAAGGCCACCGCCTATGTCAGCCCCTACGCAGCGTCGAAGGCTGCGCTGGAAACCCTGGCGCGCGCCTGGGCGCAGGAGACCGCGAACACCAAGCTGCGCGTCAATCTGTTCAATCCCGGCCCGGTCCGCACCCGCATGCGCGCGACCCTGATGCCGGGCGAAGACCCCGAGACGCTCGATACGCCCGAGCAGGTGGCCGAATTCATCCTGCCGATGTGCGCGCCCGACTGGACCGAGACCGGCAAGTTCTACGACTACAAGACGCGCAGCCTGATGAGCTTCCGCCCGCCGGCCTGATTGACTCCATGACCTCCCCGCGATTGACTGCGCGCGCCTAAGCGGCAGCAAGCCGCAAGGCCAACAATAAGGGAGGTCGCCATGGCATCATGGCACGATCGCGCAAGCCTTGCGCGGGCGCTCGCGAAGGTTTCTCACGCAATTTCGCTTCTGATCGCAGCCGTCGCCCTCGTGCTTCCGGGCATGGCGAGCGCCGGCGACATCCCGACCTTCGCGGTCGATCCCTCCTGGCCGAAGCAGCTGCCGAACAATTGGATCCTCGGCCAGGTCGGCGGCATCACCGTCGATGCGCAGGGCCATATCTGGGTGATCCATCGCCCGCGCTCGCTCACCGACGACGAGAAAGGCGCAAGCCTCAACCCGCCGCGCTCCAAGTGCTGCGTATCGGCGCCGCCCGTGCTCGAATTCGACAGCGACGGCAACCTGCTGCGCTCATGGGGCGGCCCGGGCCAGGGCTATGAATGGGTCGGCCGCGAGCACGGCATCGAGGTCGACGAGCGCGGCTTCGTCTGGGTCGGCGGCAATGCCGACAACGACAACGCCATCCTGAAGTTCACGCTCGACGGCAAGTTCGTCGGCCAGATCGGCAAGTTCGCGCCGAGCCTCGGCAGCAACGACACGACGCAGCTCGGCAAACCCGCCGAGACCGCGATCGACAAGGAGGCGAACGAGATCTACGTCGCCGACGGCTATGGCAACCGCCGCGTCATCGTGTTCGATGCGACGACGCTGGCCTACAAGCGGCATTGGGGCGCCTACGGCAACAAGCCGAACGATGACAAGCAGGCGCCCTATGATCCCAAGGCCCCGGTTGCCCAACAATTCGGCAATCCCGTCCACTGCGTGAAACTCGCCAATGACGGGCTGGTCTACGTCTGCGATCGAATCAACAACCGCATCCAAGTATTCAGGAAGGACGGCACGTTCGTGAAGGAGTTTTTCTACGAGAAGAACACGCTCGGCAACGGCGCCGTCTGGGACATCGCGATCTGGCCGGATCCGAAGCAGACCTATCTGCTCAGCGCCGACGGCGAGAACAACGAAATCCGGGTGATCAAGCGCGAGGACGGCAGCGTCGTCGGCAGCTTCGGCCACAACGGCCGCAACGCCGGGCAATTCCACTGGGTCCATGCCATGGCAATCGATGCCAAGGGTAACGTTTATACCGCCGAGGTCGACACCGGAAAGCGCATCCAAAAATTCAGGCTGACCTCGGACGCGCTCAATTAGCGCCTCAACGCATTTTGACCAAATGTTAACTGACGGATGACGCTTCGACGCAGCGTCATCCGGCTTTAGGCGGATTGCCGCCGACCGTGGGACAGGCTAGAGCCATCAGCCGGAACAAAGGCTCCACCAAGAGGGCCGTCCACATATTTGACAATGGAGGAAGTCTTTCATGATGACGACGTTCGCACGCCATACCGCCGCCTTTCTGGCCTGCGCCGCTTTCGGTTTTGCCACATCCGCCCAGGCTCAGGACAAGACCGTCAAGATCGGCGTGCTCAACGACATGTCCAGCCTCTATGCCGACATCGGCGGCCCGAACTCCGTGGTCGCGATCAAGATGGCGGTCGAGGATTCCGGCCTGCTCAAGAAGGGCTGGAAGATCGAAGTCCTGAGCGGCGACCACCAGAACAAGCCTGACGTCGGCGTCAACATCGCCCGGCAGTGGATCGACAACGAGAAGGTCGACGCGATCGCGGACACGCCGAGTTCCGGCGTGGCGCTCGCGGTGAGCAACCTCGTCAAGGAGAAGAATGCGGTGCTGCTCAATTCGGGCGCGGCCACCGCGGACCTCACCGGCAAGGCCTGCACGCCGAACACCATCTCCTATACTTACGACACCTACATGCTCGCCAACGGCACCGGCAAGGCGCTGACCAAGGCCGGCGGCGACAGCTGGTTCTTCCTGACTGCCGATTACGCGTTCGGTCATGCGCTGGAGCGCGACACCGGCGCGGTCGTCACCGCCAATGGCGGCAAGCTGCTCGGCGGCGTCAAGCACCCGCTCAACACCGCGGACTTCTCTTCCTTCCTGCTTCAGGCGCAATCGTCGAAGGCCAAGATCATCGGCCTCGCCAATGCTGGCGGCGACACCACCAACGCCATCAAGCAGGCCGCCGAGTTCGGCATCGTCCAGGGCGGCCAGAAGCTCGCGGCGCTGCTGCTGTTCATCAACGACGTGCACTCGCTGGGCCTCAAGACCGCGCAGGGCCTGACCTTCACCGAGTCGTTCTACTGGGACCTGAATGACAAGACCCGTGAATGGTCCAAGCGCTTCGCGGCGCAGGCCAGCAAGAACGCAATGCCCTCGATGACCCAGGCCGGCAACTACGCCATGGTGCTGCATTATCTGAAGGCGATGGAAGCGCTCGGCGGCAATCCCCGTGATGGTGCCAAGGTCGTCGCCAAGATGAAGGAGCTTCCGACCGACGATCCGCTGTTCGGCAACGGCCCCCTGCGCCAGGACGGACGCCGCCTGATCCCGGCCTATCTGTTCGAGGTGAAGAAGCCCGAGGAGTCGAAGGGTCCGTGGGATTATTACAAGCAGATCGCCACGATCGCCCCGGAAGATGCGGCCAAGCCGCTCAAGGACAGCGACTGCCCGCTGGTGAAGAAGTGACCGCGTAGCGGTCATCGCAAAGGTCTTGACGGCGTCATGCCCGGGCTTGTCCCGGGCATCCACGTTTGAGGCCAGAGAGACAGAACGTGGATGGCCGGGACAACAAGCCCGGCCATGACGGACAATCAGCTTTCCTTCGCCCCACCCAACGTCCGCACCGCGATCGCGACGCACACCACCATCAGCACCGCAGCAAGCAGGAACGGCGCGCCGGGCAGATGCAGCGGGGCGCTGGCGCCGATGAAATAGGAAAATGTCAGCGTGAACAGGAACGGGCCGACGAGCTGCGAGACGCTCTGCACGCTCGCGGTCGCGCCCTGCAACTGGCCCTGCTGATCGGGCGCGACCAGCCGCGTCATCAGTGCTTGCGAGGCGGCGCCGGAGATACCCCATAGCGCTAGAATGGGAATGCCGAGCCAGGACAGCGGTCCCGTGGGCGCAGCGCCCAGGACGACGAAGCCGAGCGCGCCAGCGCACAGACCGAGCAGCAACGCGTTGCGCTCGCCGAGCGCGCGCACGATCGGGCCGATCGCAAGCCCCTGCACCACCATGGCGCAGATACCGACCATGGCGAGCGTCAGTCCTACGGTCTTGGAGTCCCAGCCGTAGCGATAGGTCGCATAGAGCACGAAGGTCGAGGGCAGGACGACATGCGCGACCTGCGCGATGAAGTTGACGACCGACAAGGCGGCCAGCACGGCATTGGACCGCAACAAATTCAGCGCCCCGACCGGACTGGCACTGCGCCAACGAAACGGTGCACGTTTGTCGGACGCTAGCGATTCCGGCAGGACAAAGAGCCCATAGAGCGCATTGGCGAAGCTTAAGCCCGCCGAGGCCCAGAACGGCAGGCGCGGATCGACATCGCCGAGCAGGCCGCCGAGCGCCGGCCCCAGGATGAAGCCCGCCCCGAAGGCCGCACCGATCCTGCCGAAGACCGCGGCACGCCGTTCCGGCGGGGTGACGTCGGCGATATAGGCGAACGCGGTCGAGATGCTCGCCGAGGTGATGCCGGAGATCACCCGGCCGATGAACAGCCAGAGCAGCGACGGCGCCAGCGCCATCAACACGTAATCGGCCGCGAGCCCGAAATTCGACAGCAGCACCACCGGCCGGCGCCCGAAGCGATCCGACAGTGCGCCGAGCAGCGGCGAGAACACGAACTGCATCAGCGCCCAGGCGGTGCCGAACAGGCCGAAGATGCGCGCCGCATGCGCGGTGTCGTTGTCGACGAAGCTTTCGATCAGCTTGGGCAGGATCGGCATGATCACGCCGAGCGCGAGCATGTCGAGCAGGATGGTGACGAAGATGAAGGCGACCGCGCCGCGCCGGATCGGCGCTGCACCCTGCGCCGTCGCCCCGCCGGAGCCGTCACTCACGACGGCCGCTTGCGCTTGTGCGCGAAGGGATTGGCCTTTTCGCGAAGCGTGATGCGGACCGGCGTGCCCGGCAGTTCGAACGTCTCGCGCATCGAGTTGGTGAGATAGCGCAAATAGGATTGCGGCACCGCATCGGCACGCGAGCAGAACAGCACGAAGCTCGGCGGGCGCGCCTTGGTCTGGGTGATGTAGTTCAGCTTCAGCCTGCGCCCGGAGACGGCCGGCGGCGGATTGGCCTGGATCGCCTGCTCGAACCAGCGATTGAGCGCAGCCGTCGGCACACGCCTGTTCCAGATCGCATAGGCGTCCTGGATCGCCTGCATCAGACGGTCGATGCCCTCGCCCATCAGGCCCGACACGGCGACGATTGGCACGCCCTTGAGCTGCGGCAGCCAATGGTCGGCGTCGCGGCGCAGGCCCGAGATCGCGCCGCCGCCCTTGGTCTCCATCAGGTCCCATTTGTTGACGGCAAGCACGACCGCCCGTCCCTCGCGCTCGATCAGATCGGCAATGCGCAGGTCCTGCTCCTCGAAGCGGTTCTGCGTGTCCATCATCAGCACGACGACTTCGGCAAAGCGCACCGCGCGCAACGCGTCCGCGACCGATAGCTTCTCCAGCTTTTCCTCGATGCGCGAGCGCCGGCGCAGGCCCGCGGTGTCGAACACGCGGAAATCGCGGCCCTTCCAGTTGATCTCGACCGCGATGGAATCGCGCGTGGTGCCGGCCTCCGGGCTGGTCAACAGGCGCTCCTCGCCGAGCAGATGATTGATCAGCGTCGACTTGCCGGCATTGGGCCGGCCGACGATGGCGACCCGGATCGGACGCGTGGCGGCCTCTTCCTCCGAGATCGGCGCGTCGTCCTCGTCCTCGTCCTCATCGACCGGCTCGGGCATCAGCTTGGCAAGCTCGTCATAAAGCTCGCCCATGCCCTCGCCATGCTCGGCCGAGATCTGGATGGGATCGCCGAGGCCGAGCGCAAAGGCTTCCATCGCACCGGCATCGCCATGCTTGCCTTCGCTCTTGTTGGCGACCAGCAGCACCGGCTTGTTGGCCTTGCGGGCGAAATCGGCGAAGGCACGATCGGTCGGCGTCAGGCCGATACGGGCGTCGATGACGAAGAACAGCGCGTCGGCCTGGGCGATCGCGGTCTCGGTCTGCTCCTGCATGCGCGCGGTCAGCGAGCCCTTGGCACCCTCGTCGAGGCCGGCGGTATCGATGATGGTGAACTCGAGATCGCCGAGCCTGGCCTCACCCTCGCGACGGTCGCGGGTGACGCCCGGCAGGTCATCGACCAGCGCGAGCTTCTGCCCGACCAGACGGTTGAACAGCGTCGATTTGCCGACATTGGGCCGGCCGATGATGGCGATCGTGAAGGACATCGGTCATTCGTGCGCTGCCGGGGCTGCGCCTGTCAATGCAACGGGACTAATTGTTTGAGCATGATCTTTTCGGAAAACCGCTTCACACTTTTCCGGATCATGCTCTATCGCGAGAAGCTGCCGCTCGGCAGCGGCGCCGGGAAGGCGCTTTGCGACTGCTGCTGCGGGGCCTGGGCCGGTTGCGCCTGCTGGACGGGCTGATCCGGCGGCGGCGCGGTGGTACGCCTGCGGACGATCTTGTGCTTGGGCGGGGGAGCCGCCGTCGCCGGCGCGGCCTCCGGCTGGACCTCGCCATCGACTTCGCCGGCGGGCGCTTCAGCCGGTGCGGCCGCCGTGGCGGGCTGCCTGGACTTCGCTGACTTGGCCCCCTTCGCCGGCCTCGCCGGCTCGGGCGGAGGCTCGGCAGGCAGCGCCGCGACGGCCGGCGCGTTCGGATCGGGCTGCTGCTGCGCGCCCTTGTACAGGTCCTTCGGCACGCCCTGCTCGAGGCCCGGCACGCCCTCGGGAAACACCGGCTTGCGGTCGCCCGGCAGCTTCTTCTTGGTGTCGAGGAAGTCGAGCATGTCGCTTGGATCGAAGCTGGAGCAGCCGCCCAGGACGCCAGTGAAGGCGATCAGGACAGCGGCTGCGATCAAGCGTGGCGTGCGGCGCATCTTGTGTCTCGTTACGTCAGAGAACCGTCGTCAGCTTTTGGCGACGGGGGGCAGCAGGGCTTGAAGCGCCTCGGCGCGCGAGCGCAGGCCGGGCGGTGTTTCGTTATCCTCGGAGATCGCGTCGAGCCATTTGCGGGCCGCGGTCATGTCGTTGTTGCGCCAGGCCGAAAGCGCCAGCATTTCGCGGGCGCTGTGGCGGAAGGTCGATTTCGGCGCGGCGGAGGCCTCCAGCCGCTGCTGCATGTCGGCATAGCTCGCGCTGTCGAGCATGAGACCGGCGGCCCGGAGCTTGGCCAGATCCTGCCACTCGCCGCCGACGCTGCGATCGGCGGCGATGTCGTCATACATTTTTGCCGCGGCCTTGGAATCGCGGCTGGCGGCCTCGCCCGCAGCGCGCAGCCGCGCCAGCGTGCGATAGCCCGACGGGGCCTTGGCGGCGAGCTCGGTGAAGGCCTTCTCCGCGTCCGCGTGCTTGTCCTGCTCGGACAGCTCGACGGCCTTCTCGAAGGCCGCGCCGGCCTCGGCGGCTTTCTTGGACTCCAGATACTGATAGCCGCGCCAGCCGGCGACGCCAGCGACGATCAGCACCATCAGGACGATGAAGTAGATCGAATACTTGTCCCACAGCTTCTTGAGCTGTTCGCGACGCATTTCCTCGTCGACTTCGCCAAATAAATCAGACACTTATGCCAATCCCATGCCCATTCGGGTGCGCGCGCCAAAGCGTTCGCGTCAGGAATCCCGTTCCCCACGTGGCGGCGAGGTACCCTAACGATATGGCGGTGGCAAGGCAAAGCGAGCCCAATCAAGGCGTTAACCACCCCGGAAAGGCCCGGAGAACCGTCTGCCCAGCTCAGCTTCCGAGCAGCTCCCGCAGCTGCCGCTTCAGCACCTTGCCATTGGCATTGCGTGGCAACGGCTCGGCGGTGATCGCCACGGTCTCGGGAACCTTGTAGTCGGACAGCCGCTCCGCGCACCAGGCCCGCAAGTCGGTGTCGGCGACCGGGCTGCGCGTCACCACGACGGCGTGGACGCGCTCGCCCAGCACCGGACAGGCCTTGGCGATGATCGCGCTCTCGACCACGGCGGGGTGGCCGGCCAGCACGGATTCGACCTCGGCCGAATAGATCTTCAGGCCGCCGCGGTTGATCATGTCCTTCTGCCGGTCGAACACGCGGACGAAGCCATCGGCATCGACGGAGCCGAGATCGCCGGAGTGCCAGAACCCGCTGGTGAAGCTCTCGGTGGTGGCCTTCGGATTGTTCCAATAGCCCTTGATGACGGAGGCGCTCTGGATCCAGAGCTCGCCGATCTCGCCAGGAGGCAGCTCGCGCCCGTCCGCCCCCATCGCGACGATACGCGCGCCCGGACACGGCAGGCCGACGCTGTCGATATGGCTCTCGGTCAGCTCGCCCGGCATGATCGTCGAGGGCGACGTCGTCTCGGTCGCGCCGTAGCAGTTCATCAGCTTCAGGCCGGGAATCTTCGCCTTGAGCCTCTCGATGGTCGCGACCGGCATCGGCGCGCCGCCGAAGCCGCCGATGCGCCAGCTCGACAGGTCATAGCCGTCGAAATCGGGCTGGAGCAGGCAGAGATTGTACATCGCCGGCACCATCACGGTGTAGGTGACGCGCTCGCGCGCGGCGAGCTTGAGGTAATCGGCCGCCTTGAACTCGGGCATGATGATCAGCGCGCCACCGCAGCGGATCATGGTCGTGATGTTGGCGACGACGCCGGTGACATGGCCGAGCGGCACCGCGGCGACCGAGCGATCCGCTGCCGTCAATTGCAGACAGGACACGAACACCATCGAGGAGTGGACGATGTTGCAATGGGCCAGCATCGCGCCCTTCGGCTTGCCCGTGGTGCCCGAGGTGTAGAGGATCATCGCGGTGTCCTCTTCGTTCACCTCGACCGGCGCAGGCGCCGCCGCGTTGTCGGAAAGCGCGGCGAAGCGGGACCGGGCCGGATCGTCGTCGATGGCGATGCGATGGATCAGATCGGGCGTATCCTGCGCATCGGGCAGCCGCTCGGCGAGCGCTGCCTCGTGGATCAGGAGCTTCGCGCCGCAATCGGCAAGCACATAGGCAATCTCCGGCTTTTGCTGACGCGTGCTGAGCAGGACTGTGACCAGCCCCTCATGGGCGGCGGCAAACAGCAGCAGCGGAAATTCGATGCGGTTGCCGAGCAGGATGGCGACGCGGTCGCCGCGCTCGAGGCCAAGCTTGCGGAACCCCGCCGCGATCCGCGCGGCCTGCTCCACCGCCTGCCGCCAGCTCAGGCGGACATCGCCGCAGATCAGCGCTTCGCCGTCTCCATTGCGGTCGCAGGCTTCCGCGACCATCGCCCAGAGGCCAGCCGGCCGCTCCGCGAACGCCGGCACCACCCGATCGCCAAAGCGCACCTCGAGCCGCATCGGCGGGATCTGAGATTGCGACCAATCCATCGAAGAACCTCGGCTTGTTGCTCTTGCCAGCTTCCGCGCATGGACAGCCGGGTTGCGTCTTGTGCTGACCGGCTAGACCCCGATCACGGGGACGCCGATCACGACCGGATGGAACGCAAAGGCCAGCGCCAGGTAAGCAACGACGCCGACCGCGACTGCGATCAGATCGTTGCTGACGCCGCCGACGGGTATCGGCGGCCCACCGCCATCGGTGCGACGCTTCAGCGTGATGCGATCATACACCGCCCAGCCCAGGAACGAGCCAAACAGGATGATGGAGCCGAGATCGCCATTGGCGAGCAGGTGCGCAGCGGCCCACAGCTTGATGCCGGCCAGCATTGGATGCTTCAGCGTCGCATAAATGCGGCCGCGCAAGTAAGAGGCCACCACCAGAATGACTGCGGGCAGCATCAAAGCCAGCGTGATGTGCTTCATCGCCTTCGGCGGATACCAGAGGTCGATCCAGCCGGTGCTGCGGTAATGGGCATAACCCCAGATGATCAGCGCGAGCCCCGCCAGCGAGACCAGCGAATAGAGGATCTTGTAGGTCCCCTCGCCGAGCTTCGCGATCGCCTGCGCGCGCGCCTTGCGTTTCGTCGTGAAGACATGGGCTGCGAAAAACAACACCAGCCCCAGGATCATGACCACCAGACCCACGACTTCCTCCCCTTCGGCCAGCGCCCCGTCTCTGAGGTATCATCGATCGGCGGCCGCTCGCAACTCTCACGCCTCATGGTGAGGAGGCGCAACGCGCCGTCTCGAACCATGCAGGCCCGGCTGTTGCAACACCTCGGCCTTTCATCCTTCGAGACGCGCGCGAGCGCGCTCCTCGGGATGAGGGGATAGAGCTATTTGTCGAGCTCGCGATTGTCGACATAGCGGATTGCATGCTGGGCTGACCGTCGAGCACGGTGCACGGATCGTCCGAGAAGGGGATAGGCTTGATCTGCGGGAGCCGCAAGTCGGCGGCGGCCGATGCTGCCAGTCGGAGAGATGAGAATGCCGCGCCACATGATGCGCAAGATTACCCGAGTTGAAGATGGCATTGCTTCTCACAACGCCAACCCCGCAGTTATTCACGTGCTCGCGCTCAACCCGGGGTCGTCGCCCGGCCTGCCGTCTTCGCTGAAGCGTCGTCGGCCGAGTACCCTCCCGGCCCGGCGTAGCTTTGGAGGTCTCTGCGTCCCTCGGCTGTATCGACAGTTTGCCTCACATCCCGAGGGGAGAAGCTCGATAACCCGAGGACGGCGGTCTGGAGTTTGCGTCCTAACCCCATACCTGGCTTCTCCACGACCAGATGGACCGTGGTTGCAACAGCCACCGAGAGAGGGACGGTAATCCCGACCATCAAAGCGAGCCGGATGACCGGATCGGAGGTGACCAGGGAGACGGCGGCTGCTACCAAGATAAGCGCGGGAATATGCGCGACATAGACGGAGTATGAGATCTGACCAAGCATGCGTAGTGGCGCCGCCTGCAACAGCCTAATGGGGTTGCAAGCGAGCACGGCAACTAAGACGGCCGCGCCGGTGGTCTCTAAACTGTGCTGGGCCAAAAGTCCTAGATTATCCATCGCGCCGAGGTTGACGCGGAGCGCCTCGATAGAGCCCAGGTGCCAACCCGAGAATGATCGCGGGCCGATCACGGCGTGAGCGAATACGAGCAGCATCGCGCCTCCGATGCCCCAGTAGCGTTCAACGCGAAACTGGACCTTCTCGACCAGCCTATAGGTCAGCACGCCAGCAGCGAAACTGAATAGCAACATGTTCGTCATCACCCAAAGCGGAACAAGATGGGCGGGCCAGAATTGCAGGCCGAAGCAGAGAATCAAAGCCAGCGGTGCGTTGAGCAACATAAGCGGCAACAATATGCTGCCAACGATTTCGACGTGCAGGGTCCAGTAGACCGGGTTGATCTCATTGGTCGCAAAGAGAAGACAAGAGCTGGCCCCGCAAATTCGGACAGTAGCTTGAGTGGATTTTCTGCCTGACAGCGGCGAGGATTCTTGCTGCGAATCAGGAGCGAAGATGACGAAGAAGAGCCGCCGGACGCATTCTCCGGCATTCAAGGCGAAGGTTGCTTTGGCTGCGGTCAAAGGAGACAAGACACTGGCGGAGCTGGCGCAACTGTTTGATGTTCATCCGAACCAGATCACGATCTGGAAAAACCAGCTCCTGGAAGGCGCCGCCGGCGTGTTTGGGCATGACAAGACATCGGCCGAGACGCCGGTCGATTTGAAGGCGTTGCATGCCAAGATCGGCGAGCTGGCGTTGGAAAACGATTTTTTGTCCGGCGCGCTCACCAAGGCGGGCCTGCTGAGCGCAAAGCGATGATCGACCGCGGTCATGATCTTTCTATCGTGCGCCAGGCGAAGGTCCTGAAGCTGGCTCGCAGCACGGTCTACTATGAACCTCGGCCAGTTTCGGCCGAGGACCTTGCCTTGATGCGTCGGCTCGATGAGCTGCATCTCGATTATCCCTTCGCGGGAGCGCGTATGCTGCGATCGTTGCTGCGGCGGGAGGGGGTATACGCCGGTCGCCGCCACATCGCGACGCTGATGAAGCGCATGGGGATCGAGGCGGTCTATCGTCGCCCGAACACGAGCAAGCCGGCTCCGGGTCACAAGATCTACCCGTACCTGTTGCGCGGATTGAAGATCGAGCGGCCCGACCATGCGTGGGCAATGGACATCACCTACATTCCGATGCGGCGTGGCTTCGTCTATCTCGCGGCGGTCGTCGATGTGTTCAGCCGACGGGTCCTGGCCCATCGCGTCTCGATCACAATGGAGGCGGCCTTCTGCGTCGAAGCGGTCCAGGAGGCGTTGGCGAAGCACGGCAGGCCCGCGATTTTCAACACGGACCAGGGCAGCCAGTTCACCAGCCTCGAGTTCACCGATGTGCTGCTGGACGCGAAGATCGCCATCAGCATGGATGGCAAGGGCGCCTGGCGCGACAACGTGTTTGTCGAGCGGCTCTGGCGCACGGTCAAATACGAAGAAGTTTATCTCCGCGCCTACGACAGCGTGTCCGAGGCGCGAGCGTCAATTGCCAAGTATCTGGCCTTCTACAATCAGGGACGCCCTCACTCGAGCCTTGACGGGCGCACGCCCGACGAGGCTTACTTCGGCACGCAAGCTATGGTGATGGCCGCATGACCGTCGCCGACGATTTTGTCGTCGCTCTGGTCGGGCTACGCCCTCCCGACGCAACGACAAAATCGTAAAGCCCCGCGTTCAGCATAACCCGGCAGGAATCCACTTAAATCCAGCGGGGCGCTGTCCAAACAACCGGGGCCAGCTCTACAGCCAGGCAGCCGATCTGCCGACGCGGTGAACGTCGGCCTCAACCAATCACTAAGTGGTAAGTCGGGTACCCATTGGCGAGTCAGAGCCGCTACAAGAAGTGCTATGAGGAGACCAACCCACGCCAGCGGGACTATGCGGAACAGCCGACGTACATAGTAACCGGTCACAGCTCGCAGGGAGTAGCCATCGAAGGAACTCGCCAGCACGAAACCGCTGAGGACGAAGAATAAAATGACCGGCGCCCTCCCGCTCATCGGGACGAGCAACAGGTTTTGGAAGCCAACCGAGAACTCTGGCGTCCAGGTGACCACGCAATGAACAAGGATCACCATAAGCGCGGCCAGTCCACGCAAAGGTTCCAAAGCCGGAAAGTATCGCTTCTGCATCACGCCGATTGGCCAAGACGGTCTATCGCAGCGAGCGCGGCATCGGGGCCGAGCTCGTTGGGAGCATTGCTGTACTGTACCACCATGTAGTCGGGACGCTTATCGTGACCCTCGGCCAGCTGTCGGACCCTGATCAACGCATCGGAAGCTAGGCTCCCCATGCCTTTACTGGCCGCGATCTCACCGGCTTTGAGAGCCCAGAAGTAGTCTGGTGTGAGGCTGATCACCTTGTGCAGCGCCTGCGCGACGAGCTGTTGATCGATCGTCTTAGAGGCAAAGAGCAGGTATCGATCTTCTGTGAAAGGCAGCGCGTCGAACGCCTTCAGAAATTCGGCTTGGCGCTGTTCGGAGATCCCGCTTGTCTCCTCCAACTCGATGATCAGGTCGATGGCCGATCCAACACCCGGAACCACATCGAAGTTACGAGAGCTCAGGAAACCCTGACGGTAATGCCCGTTGTCGTCGTGACAGTCGACAGCGACTCGGAAGTCGACCGACTGGCGCCTGCCGCCGGACGAGCCAATGGGTGACGTGTGAAGTTGCTCGCCGTGGAAGAGAATTGCGTCGCCAAAAGCAAGCGTGAACTCCGCGTGCTTGCCAAGCGCCGCGAGCGCCTCCGGAGTGCAGTTCTGGTCGAATATGGGCTCCCGATACAAGTGAGGATAGACGCGCAGGATTCCGTCCGCATCCGCATCATGAAGGGGAAACCACATGTTGAACTGAAACAGGTGGTGCGGCCGATTGAAATCTCGATGGATGTTCGCCGGCGTTGGCATAAAAATCTCAGTCAGCCCAGCCGGTGTCGCTCGCTGAAAATCCGTGCCCTCGAAGCGGCCCGACGCCTTGGCTGCGTCTACGACCTCTGGCGGTAGAACAAGCCGCGGTATGCCGCCGTCGTAACGCGTGGGATTTGGCAGCTCCATCGCAGAGAAGAAGTCGTGGAGGAGCCGAGACCACAATCGTTTCGAACGGAAATCCTTAATGGCGTGGCTGAGGCCCTGCAGCGTATCCAGAGACGGGGGAACCCCGGTGCGGTAGAACAGTTCGAGCTCGGACGCGGCCTTGGGACCCGCGAGCTCGATCATTTTCAAGCGGCCGGCTTTGATCGGTTCGATGTTCCGCACGAGCACGACTTGACCGGACCGCAGGGCGCCAAACACATCGATCCGGCCGTTCAGGACGTCCGAATACTCGGCATCGACCAGCGACGCCGTGCTCTTAGACGGCTTCCCGAAAAGTCGCTTACCAATGTCGCGCAACATATCTGCCCCCTCAGGACGCCCCCCTGCTTCGACAACGACACATTAACCGATGACAGTTCAAGGCGCCCCTCCCTTTCGGCCAGCGCCCCGTCTCTGAGGTATCATCGATCGGCGGCCGCTCGCAACTCTCACCCCTCATGGTGAGGAGCGCGCCCTTGCGCGCCGTCTCGAACCATGCGGGCCCGGCTGTTGCAACACCTCGGCCTTTCATCCTTCGAGACGCGCGCGAGCGCGCTCCTCGGGATGAGGGGATAGAGCTATTTGTCGAGCTCGCGATTGTCGACATAGCGGATTGCGATCGGCCGCCCCGCGAGCGCGCCGCCGAGTCCGCTGGTGAACTTCAACGGCAGGCAGGCCTTCAGCGATGAATTGATAGCGCTGAGATAGGTGGTCCTGATCTCGGCGGGCACGCCCGCGGTCGCGTATGTGAGACGCGGCGGGCCGATCAGGCCGCCCGTCTTGTTAAAGCTGAAGCGCACCGACATCTGCATGCCTGCACGCGCATGGTCCGATGGCGGCGACCAGCAGCTGCGCAGCTCGGCGAAGAGGTCGCCGATGGTGTCGAGATCGTGATCGGGCTTCTGGTATTTGGCGCGGTCGGCCTCGGACGGCACGCTCTGGATCGTGAGCTGAAGGTTCTGGCCGTAGGGGTAGTCGATCTCGGGAATGCAGGGGCCGGGCTCGAGCGGGCTGCAATAGGACGGCGTGCAGGGCCGGCCGTCGAGTACGCTGCACGGCTCGTGCGAGAACGGGATCGGATTGATCTGCCGCGGCCGCGCGTCGGCTGGGGCGGCCGAAATTGTCGCCTGCAAAAGAAGAGCAAGAATGCAGCGCGACATGTGCCGAGACCGCAATGGCATTTGCAACAGGTGGCGACGGTTGTGAAAGGTTCAAGGCTGGCCGCGATACGACGATGGCCTTGCCGACAGAATTTCAAAGCTACCCCGTGCAGGCAGCCGCACCAGGTAGAAGACTCACTCGGCAGCAAATTCGCGTCACTCGATAATTCGATCCGCTTGTGCCACCAGCGTGGGCGGCAAGCTCAGCCCTAACGCATTGGCTGTCTTGAGATTGAGCAGGAACTGGAATTCATTCGGCTGCTGGACCGGCAAGTCCGTCGGACGCGCCCCTCTCAAGACGCGGTCGACATAGTCCGCCGCGCGACCGACGAGATGAGGAATCGAGACGCCGTACGACATCAGCCCACCCTCTGTGACGAAGAATGGGAACGGATACATCCCCGGCAGACGGTGGGTGGCCGCCAAGTCGAGAATCAATCGCCGGTGAACGATTGGGAACGCGTCGGGAAAGATCAGCAGCCCGCCGTGTGGCTGCTCGGCAAAGCGGGAGATCGCCTGTTCGAGCTCGGCGGCGTCGTGTGCGGGCGCCGGAACAAGCTGGAGCTGGACAGCCGGAATGACCGCCTCCACGGACGGCATCAAGATCATGGGAGCCGTTCGCGGATTGAAGACCGCGGCGACCCTTCGCATCTCCGGTGCGGCCTGCTTGAGCAGTTGCAGCCACTTGCCCGCCATTTCAGGCTCGAAAGTCGTGAAGCCCGTGATATTTCCACCGGGCTTGCCCAGACTTTGAACGAATCCCGCACCCACTGGATCGGCAACGACCGCGAAGACGATCGGCAAGCTCGGCGCGCGGCGCCTCAAGGCTTCCACTGACGGCGTGCTGATCGCCAGAAGCACGTCCGGCCGCATCTCCACCAGCTCGGCCGCCTGAGCATCCGCCAGATTCGGATCGCCGGCCCACCAGCGATAGTCGATCTGGATATTGCGTCCCTGTTCCCAACCGAGTTCACCCAGACGCTGTCGCAGTTTCTGGTAGCTGGCCTGGCTCTCCGGATCGCTGGCCTTGCCTCCCGCCAGCGCACCGATCCGCCGCACATGACCTTGCGCGGATGCGCCGAACGGGTATGCCGCCGCGCCCGCAGCGAGCATGATGAATTCGCGCCGCCTCATGACCGTCGACCTCGCTATGCGTTGCCGTCCTGCATCACGGAGAACGTCCGGGAAACATTACCCCTTCTTCTTGACGTCCTTGACGTTGGTGAACTCGATGCCCTCGGCCCGCTCCCTTGTGTAGCCGAGATAAAACTCGTTTCGTGCCAGATACACGGGATCGCCGTCCACATCGTCGGCGATGCTCGACGTATTGGCGGCGATGAAGGTGTCGAGCTTCTTGCGATCCTCCGAGGAGACCCAGCGCGCCAGCTGGAACTCGCTGACCTCGAACTCCACCGGCAGCGAATATTCCGCCTCGAGCCGCGCCTTGAGCACGTCGAGCTGCAGCGCGCCGACGACGCCGACCAGCGCCGGCGCACCGTCGCGCGGCCGGAACACCTGCACCACGCCCTCTTCCGACATCTGCTGCAGCGCTTCCTTCAGCTTCTTCGCCTTCATCGCATCGGTGAGACGAACGCGGCGGACGATTTCCGGCGCGAAGCTTGGCACGCCGACGAAGTTGAAATCCTCGCCCTCGGTCAAGGTGTCGCCGATGCGCAGCGTGCCGTGATTGGGAATGCCGACGACGTCGCCGGCAAAGGCTTCGTCCGCCACCGAGCGATCCTGCGCGAAGAAGAATTGCGGGCTCGACAGCGGCATGCTCTTGCCGGTGCGCACGAGCTTGGCCTTCATACCGCGGCTGAGCTTGCCCGAGCAGAGCCGCGCAAACGCGATACGGTCGCGGTGGTTCGGATCCATGTTGGCCTGGATCTTGAACACGAAGGCGCTCATGCGCGGATCGGTGGCCTCGACCTTGCGCTGGTCGCTGTCCTGCGCGCGCGGCTCGGGCGCGAACCTGCCGAGGCCCTCCAGGAGGTCGCCGACGCCGAAATTGCGCAGCGCGCTGCCGAAATAGACCGGCGTCAGATGGCCTTCGCGGAACGCTTCGAGCTCGAACGGCTTCGACGCCTCGGTGACGAGCTCGAGCTCGTCCTTCACCGCCGACACGTCTAGGTTCGCATTCAACTTGGCGAGCTCTTCGATCTCGATCTGCTGCGCCGCGCCGGTCTTGGCGCCGCCGCCTTCGAGCAGGCGCACGCCGCCATTGACGACGTCATAGGTACCGAGGAAGTCGCGGCCGCGGCCGACCGGCCAAGTCATCGGCGTGGTGTCGAGCGCCAGCGTCTTCTCGATCTCGTCGAGCAGCTCGAACACGTCGCGGCTCTCGCGGTCCATCTTGTTGATGAAGGTGATGATCGGGATGTCGCGCAGGCGGCACACCTCGAACAGCTTCCGGGTCCGCGCCTCGATGCCCTTGGCGGCGTCGATGACCATGACCGCGGAATCGACCGCGGTGAGCGTGCGGTAGGTGTCTTCCGAAAAGTCCTCGTGGCCCGGCGTGTCCAGGAGGTTGAAGACGAGGCCTTCGAACTCGAAGGTCATCACCGAGGTCACGACCGAGATGCCGCGCTCGCGCTCGATCTTCATCCAGTCCGAGCGCGTGTTGCGCCGCTCGCCCTTGGCCTTGACTTGGCCGGCGAGATTGATCGCGCCGCCGAACAGCAGCAGCTTCTCGGTCAGCGTGGTCTTGCCGGCGTCGGGGTGGGAGATGATCGCAAAGGTCCGCCGCCGCGCCACTTCGGCGGCAAGCGGAGAACGGGCCGGCGATTCGGCTGCGGTGGTGGCGATGTCGGACATGGCGGGAGCGTTTGGCAGGGAAAATGGGCCTGATCAAGCCTCATTTGGTGATTGCGGGGGCCTCCGGCCAGCCCCATATCGGCCTTCGGGAGGGACGACCTTCCCGTTTCTCAGCACCTCAGCGGGGACGACCCTGCCTTGATTGGAGGGTCGTCATGGCCTGGAGCATCCTGTTCGTCGCCGGTCTTCTCGAAATTACCTGGGCGATCGGACTGAAATACACCGAGGGCTTTAGCCGGCTTGTTCCGTCCGTGGTCACGCTCGCGGCCATGGCCGGCAGCGTCATCCTGCTCGGATTCGCGCTCAAATCACTGCCCGTGGGAACCGCCTACGCGGTCTGGACCGGGATCGGCGCGGTCGGCACCGCGACGCTCGGGATATTTCTGTTCGGCGAGCCGGCGACCGCCCTCCGGCTTGCCAGCATGGGACTGATCGTGGCCGGCATCATCGGGCTGAAGCTCGTCACTTGACGAGCTGGACCACCCACCAGGTCAGCGCGGCGACGATCGCCGAGGCCGGAATCGTGATCACCCAGGCATAGACGATGGAGCTGGCGACGTTCCAACGCACGGCCGAGACGCGGCGGGCGGCGCCGACGCCGACGATGGCGCCGGTGATGGTGTGGGTGGTCGAGACGGGAACGCCGAGGAAGGTCGCCATGAAGAGGGTCACCGCGCCGCCGGTCTCGGCGCAAAAGCCCTGCATCGGCGTCAGTTTGGTGATGCGCAGCCCCATGGTGCGCACGATGCGCCAGCCACCCATCAGCGTGCCCAGCGCCATCGCGGCCTGGCAGGACAGCACCACCCAGAACGGCACGGAGAACTCGCTGCCGAGATGGCCCTGCGAATAGAGCAGCACGGCGATGATGCCCATGGTCTTCTGCGCGTCGTTGCCGCCATGACCGAGCGAATAGAGCGAGGCGGAGGCGAATTGCAGGATGCGAAAGGCGCGATCGACCGCGAACGGCGTCGAGCGCACCGAGGCCCAGGACACGATCGCCACCAGCACCATCGCGAGCAGGAACCCGACGAGGGGCGACAGCACGATGGCCAGCACCGTCTTGGACAATCCGCTCCACACCGCCGCCGAAATGCCCGCCTTGGCCAGGCCGCCGCCGACGAGCCCGCCAATCAGCGCATGCGACGACGAGGACGGGATGCCGAGCGCCCAGGTCACGAGGTTCCAGACGATGGCACCGACGAGCGCTGCAAAGATCACCTGGGCATCGACCACTGCGGGATCGATGATGCCGGTGCCGATGGTCTGGGCGACGTGCAGCCCGAACACCAGGAAGGCAATGAAATTGAAGAACGCAGCCCAGAATACAGCGAATTGCGGCCGCAGCACGCGGGTTGAGACGATGGTCGCGATCGAATTGGCGGCGTCATGCAGGCCGTTCAGGAAGTCGAACAGCAGCGCGACGGCGATCAAGCCGACCAGGATGGGAAGACCCAACGCAGCATCCACGGCGGCCCGCCCTACACCTGCTCGATGACGATGCTGTTGATCTCATTGGCGACGTCGTCGAAGCGGTCGGCCACCTTTTCGAGATGGTCATAGATCTCGACCCCGACGATGAAATCCATCGCATTGCCGTCGCGATGCTTGAGGAACAGCTCCTTCAGGCCGATGTCGTGGAGATCGTCGACACGCCCCTCCAGCTTGCCCAGCTCTTCCGTGATCGCAGTCAGCATGGCGACGTTCGGACCGATCGACTGCATCAAGGGCAGCGCGCGTCCCACCAGATTGGCGCATTCGATCAGGAGCCCGCCGATCTCGCGCATCGGCGGCTCGAAGGTGCGGACTTCGAACAGCATCACCGCCTTGGCGGTCTGCTGCATCTGGTCGATGGCATCGTCCAGCGATGTGATCAGGTTCTTGATGTCGCCGCGGTCGAACGGGGTGATGAAGGTGCGGCGCACCGCCGTCAGCACCTCACGGGTGATGTTGTCGGCATCGTTCTCGAACTGGTTGACGCGCTGGCAATAGACCGGCGTCTCCTCGCCCCCGTTCAGCATGCCCTGGAGCGCGATCGCGCCCTGGATCACGGTCTGGGCATGACGGTCGAACAGGTCGAAGAAGCGTTCTTCCTTGGGCAGGAAAGCACGAAACCATCGCATCATGGGGATAGGCTACCGGCTGGAAATGGTCAGGCCCGAATGGGCTGTCATAAAACTGTCATAGACCATTTTCGATCCGCGCGCGTGTCATCTCGCGCGCGGAGCCGGATCATCCACCGCTTTCCAGCGGCGAGTAAATCGAAGGTAGATCAGCTACTTAGAGCGATCGCCGGAAGTAATGCGCAATTTCGCCGATGACACCGCGGCGGAAGGTGAGCACGCAGACCACGAAGATCGCCCCCTGGATCACCGTCACCCATTGGCCAAACCCCGCCAGATACTGCTGCATGGCGATGATCACGAAGGCGCCGACCACGGGACCAAAGATGGTGCCGAGACCGCCAACCAGCGTCATCAGCACGACCTCGCCCGACATCGACCAGTGCACGTCGGTGAGCGAGGCGTTCTGCGCCACGAACACCTTCAGCGCACCGGCAAAGCCGGCCAGCGTGCCTGACAGGACGAAGGCGAGGAACTTGTACTGGTCGGTGCGGTAGCCAAGCGAGATCGCGCGCTGCTCGTTCTCGCGGATCGACTTCAGCACCTCGCCGAACGGCGAGTTGATGATGCGGAAGATCAGGAGAAAGCCGGCAAGGAAGCCGACCAGCACGACGTAATAGAGCACCGTCGGCTTGGAGAGGTCGAGCACGCCGAACATGCGTCCCTGCGGGATGCCCTGGATGCCGTCCTCACCATGGGTGAACGGGGCCTGGAGATAGATGAAGTACAGGAGCTGCGACAGCGCCAGCGTGATCATCGAGAAATAGATGCCTTGGCGGCGGATCGAGATGTAGCCGGTGATGATCGAGAGGGCGAACGCCGCGACGACGCCGACGAGGATGCCGAGCTCGGGTGGCAGCGCCCACACTTTCAGCGCATGCGCGCTGCAATAGCCCGCCGTCCCCAGGAACATCGCGTGGCCGAACGACAGCAGGCCGCCATAGCCGACCAGCAGGTTGAAGGCACAGGCGAGCAGCGCGAAGCACAGCGCCTGCATCACGAAGAACGGATAGACTCCCGTGAACGGCACCGCCGCCAGCAGCAGCGCCATCACCACGAAAACGATCATCTCGTCGCGCATGGCGCGAGGAGTTACCGGCAGCGTGTCGTCCGTCAGGGTCGTCATATCAGGCTGCCCTTCCCGTCAATCCCGTTGGCTTCACCAAGAGCACCAGCACCATCAGCACGAACACGACGGTGTTGGAGGCCTCGGGATAGAAATATTTGGTCAGGCCCTCGATCACGCCGAGCGCAAAGCCGGTGATGATGGAGCCCATGATCGATCCCATGCCGCCGATCACGACCACCGCGAACACGACGATGATGAGGTCGGCGCCCATCAGCGGCCGCACCTGGTTGATCGGCGCCGAGAGCACGCCGGCGAGCGCGGCAAGACCGACGCCGAGACCGTAGGTCAGCGTGATCATGCGCGGCACGTTGATGCCGAAGGCGCGCACCAGCGTCGGATTTTCAGTGGCAGCGCGCAGGTAAGCGCCGAGCTGCGTCTTCTCGATCAGGAACCAGGTCGCAAGGCACACCACCAGCGAGAACACGACGACCCAGCCGCGATAGATCGGCAGGAACATGAAGCCGAGATTCATGCCGCCCCTGAGCTGGTCCGGAATGGCGTAAGGCAGGCCGGACGAGCCGAAATAGTTCTGGAACACGCCCTGGACGATCAGCGCGATGCCGAAGGTCAGGAGCAGGCCGTAGAGGTGATCGAGCCCGGTCAGCCATTGCAGCATGGTCCGTTCCAGGATCATGCCGAAGATGCCGACGATGATCGGCGCCAGCAGCAACGCCCACCAGTAATTGATGCCGCCGAGGTTCAACAGGAAATAGGCGACGAAAGCGCCCATCATGTAGAGCGCGCCGTGGGCGAAATTGATGATGTTGAGCATGCCGAAGATCACGGCAAGCCCGAGACTGAGCAGCGCGTAGAACGAGCCGTTGATCAGTCCCACCAGTAGCTGAGCGTAGAGAGCCTGCATCGATCCCGCACCCGGTCCCTTCTTGTCATTCCTCAACGGCAGGCCGGCGGCGTTGCGCGCCGGCCTGTACCGTCACCGTTACTTCTTCACGAGCGGACAGACGCTCTCGGACAGCGGCCGGAATGCCTGATCCGCCGGCGTCGTGCCGATCAGCTTGTAGTAGTCCCAGGGTCCCTTGGATTCCTCGGGCTTCTTGACCTCGAACAGATAGGCGGGATGAAGCTTGCGTCCGTCCGCGCGGATCGTTCCCTGACCGAACAGCCCATCGTCCGTCGGCATTTCCTTCATCTTGGCGACCACCTTGGCCCCGTCATGCGGGTTGCCGCCCATGGCCTCCAGCGCCTTGAAATAGTGGAGCAGGCCCGAATAGACGCCGGCCTGCACCATCGAAGGCATCGCCTTGTTCTTCATGCGCTCGGAAAAGCGTTTGGAGAAGGCGCGAGTGCCGTCGTTCAGGTCCCAGTAAAAGGTCTCGGTGAAGTTCAGTCCCTGCGCAACCTTCAATCCGAGCGCATGGACGTCGGTGATGAACAGCAGGAGCCCCGCGAGCTTCTGGCCGCCCGAGACGATGCCGAACTCCGCCGCTTGCTTGATCGTGTTGGTGGTGTCGCCGCCGGCATTCGCCATGCCCACGATCTTGGCCTTCGACGCCTGCGCCTGGAGCAGGAAGGAGGAAAAATCCGCCGTATTGAGGGGATGCTTGACCGTGCCGATCACCTTGCCGCCTGATTTGAGGACCACGGCAGTGGTGTCACGCTCGAGCGCATGGCCGAAGGCGTAGTCTGCGGTCAGGAAATACCAGGTATCGCCGCCGGCCTTCACCAGCGCCTGCCCCGTGCTGTGGGCCAGCATGTAGGTGTCGTAGACCCAGTGCACCGTGTTCGGCGAACACTGGGCGTTGGTCAGATCGGACGTCGCCGCGCCCGTGTCGATCAGAATCGAATTCTTCTCCCGGACGACATTGTTGACCGCGAGCGCCACGCCCGAGTTCAGAACGTCCATGAAGATGTCGACCTTCTCGACATCGATCCACTGCCGCGCAATCGCAGTCGCGATGTCCGGCTTGTTCTGATGGTCGGCCGAGATCAGGTCGATCTTCCAACCCTTCGCACTCAGGCCGGCATCCTCGATGGCCATCTGCGCCGCCAGTGTCGATCCTGGCCCGCCGAGGTCGGCATAGAGCCCGGAATTGTCAGTGAGCACGCCGATCTTGATGGTCTTGTCCTGAGCCGTCGCCGCACTCGTTGCCGTGAGCGCGATGGCGGTGCCGAGCAACATTGCTGAAATGATCCGTCTCATGGCCGCTCCCAATACCCTCTCTTTATACTCATCAGTGAAATTCGCTCGGCCGCCGCTCAGACACCGAGATAGGTGTGGAGCTTGTCCATGTTGGCGGCAAGCTCGGCGTTGGAAAACCCATCAATGATCTTGCCGTGCTCGACCACATAGTAACGGTCGGCCACGGTCGATGCGAAGCGGAAGTTCTGCTCGACCAGGAGGATGGTGAAGCCCTCCTTCTTGAGCCGCGCAATGGTGTGGCCGATCTGCTGGATGATGACGGGCGCAAGGCCCTCGGTGGGCTCGTCCAGCATCAGGAAGCGCGCGCCGGTGCGCAGGATGCGCGCGATCGCCAGCATCTGCTGCTCGCCGCCCGACAGCTTGGTGCCCTGGCTCTTGAGCCGCTCCTTCAGGTTCGGGAACAGATCGAAGATCTGATCGAGCGGCAGTCCGCCTTCCCGGACCACCGGCGGCAGCATCAGATTCTCCCGCACGTCGAGGCTGGAAAATATCCCCCGCTCCTCCGGGCAGAACGCGATGCCCATGCGCGCGATCCTGTCGGAGGTCGCGCGGATGATGTCCTGGTTGTTGAACTTCACCGAGCCGGTACGCTTGCCGATGATGCCCATGATCGACTTCAGCGTGGTCGTCTTGCCGGCGCCGTTGCGCCCGAGCAGGGTGACGACCTCGCCCGCATTCACGTCGAAGTTGATCCCGTGCAGGATGTGGGACTCGCCGTACCAGGCTTCGAGGTTGCGGACTTGAAGGATGTTGCCGCCGGTCGCAACCTTTGCCGGAGCCTCGGCGATCGCAGTGTCAGGCATGACCGGCTCCCAGATAGGCTTCCTTGACGCGCTCGTCCTTGGTGAGCTCCGAGTAATGGCCTTGCGCCAGCACCTGCCCGCGCGTCAGCACGGTGATGATGTCGGAGAGATTGGCTACGACGCTGAGATTATGCTCGACCATCAGGATGGTGTATTTCGCGGAGATGCGCTTGATCAGCGCCGCGATCTTGTCGATGTCCTCGTGGCCCATGCCGGCCATCGGCTCGTCCAACAGCATCATCTCAGGGTCGAGTGCCAGCGTCGTTGCGATCTCCAGTGCGCGCTTGCGCCCGTAGGGCATCTCGACTGCGGGCGTGTTGGCAAACTCGCTGAGGCCGACATCGTTCAACAGCTCGCGCGCGCGATCGTTGAATCGGTTGAGCACGGATTTGGAGCGCCAGAAGTCGAACGAAGAGCCGTGCTGGCGCTGAAGCGCGACGCGGACGTTCTCCAGCGCGGTGAGATGCGGAAATACCGCCGAAATCTGGAACGAACGAACCAGACCCATGCGGGCCACGTCGGCCGGCGCCATCGCCGTGATGTCCTGCCCCTTGTACAGGATCTTTCCGGCAGACGGCTTGAGGAACTTGGTCAGAAGGTTGAAGCAGGTCGTCTTGCCGGCCCCGTTCGGGCCGATCAACGCATGAATGCTCCCACGGCGAACCCTAAGCGCAACGTCGCGGACGGCGAAGAAGCCCGCGAACTCCTTGGTCAAGCCTTCCGTTTCGAGAATGAACTCATCGGCCAAACAGATTTCCCCCTGCCCGCGCGACGCGCTGGCCGCGCGTGGCTGTCCTTGTTTACTTCGGCTTTCCGGATGTCTTGGAGCCAATTGGAGCCCATCCGGAACGCCTCCTCCGGGCGCGGAATATGCCGGAGGTGATGGGGGTTAGGCAAGGCGGAAAGCTGAGCAGATCAGGCCTCCGGCTGGGATACAAATGCTCCCTTAGTCGGAGATGTTTGATGGCGCCTGCCCGGCCTCCCGGTTCGCAAAAGCACCGGTCGTCAAGTCGTCGTTAACGGTCTTTCGTCCCGCGCGCCAGCCTTCATAGAAAATTTTCCCGCGGCGAGGATCATGTGCGGGCTTCTGAATGCCGGGAATATTGTTTTGGATTTCGCAAGCGCCGCGCCCTCCGTCGTCAAGTCGATCAGGCAGCGTGATCTCCTGAACACGTGGCTGCGACTTTATGCGCGCCAGCAGGTCACACCGGCGATCTGGGAGTACCAGCCCGCGCGCCTCGAGGAAGAGCTGTCTGATCTCATCTATTATACGGTCGACGGTTCGGGACCGACGCCGCACCTGACCATCCAGAGCGAAAACACGCGCATCTCGCGCGCCTATGGACACACCGGCAAGGGCATCCTGCTGCACGACTATGTCGGACCGCGGCTCGCGCCCTTCGTGATGCCGGTCTATCATGAATGCGTCGCGCGCGGGCTTCCGGTCTACAGCGTTGCCGACGTCGACGATATCTACGGACGCATCGTCGCCTATGAGCGGCTGCTGCTGCCGTTCCAGACCGAGGACAAGGTCAGCCACGTCATCGCGTCGGTGAAGACGTTCTGCGAGGACGGCGGCTTCGAGATCAAGAACCTGATGCGCGGAAATGACGCGCCACCACGTCCCCGGCTACGCGCCGTGATCGATCGCGACCTGTTTCATCGCACCCCTGGCCGTATCGCGGCGGCGGACGTCGTCGAGCTCGCCGATCAGTCCGGCTCCAGCGTCTCCACCGAGACCATCGAGCTGAACTAGCGGTCGACGCGATCCGGCACCTACTCTATTTGGTCCTGACTTCCTTGGCGTAGATATCCGGCTTGAAGCCGACCAGCAGCTTGCCGCCGATTTCCAGCACCGGCCGCTTGATCATCGATGGTTGCGCTAGCATCAACGCCAGCGCCTTCTTCTCGCTGAGGCCTTCCTTGTCGGAATCGGGCAGCTTCTTGAAGGTCGTGCCGGCGCGATTGAGCAACGTCTCCCAGCCGACCTTGTCGCTCCACTGCTTGAGCTTGTCCTTCTCCACCCCCGCCGTCCTGTAGTCGTGAAACTCGTAAGCGACGCCATGACTGTCGAGCCAGGCACGCGCCTTCTTCATGGTGTCGCAGTTCTTGATGCCGTAGATGATATTGGGCAAGTCATTCCTCGCGCATGCGTGATGCTTCGGCTGCAACGTTGTACGAAACTCCGGTTCGCGCGACAATATTGCGAACCACGCCATCCCGAACGGACAGATGATGCACGTCACCCACGATCCTGCGGCCGCCGCCTTGCCGGCCATCGATTTCAACAGCTTCCTCGCGGTCGATATCCGCGTCGGCACCATTGTCGACGCAAAACCGTTTCCGGAGGCGCGCAAGCCGGCGTGGCGGCTGTGGATCGACTTCGGCCCTGCGATCGGCGTACGCAAGAGCTCGGCGCAGATCACCGAAAATCATCCGCTCGAGACGCTGGTCGGACAACAGGTCGCCGCCGTCGTCAACTTCCCGCCACGTCAGATCGGCCCCGTCGTCTCCGAGGTGCTGACGCTCGGCTTCCCCGATGCCGAAGGCAAGGTGGTGCTGGTGCAGCCGAGCAAGCCCGTGCCGAACGGCGGACGGCTGTTCTAGCTTCAGGGCCGCTGCGGAATGTTCAGCCCGCGCTGCACCGCCGGACGCGCAAGGCCCCGTTCGAGCCAGGCGCCGACCGATTTGAACTGGGCGAATTCGACCAGATCGCCGGCGCCATAGAAACCGATGAGATTGCGCACCCAGCCGAGCATGGAGATGTCGGCGATGGTGTAGGCGTCATCCATGAACCATTGGCGGCCGGCTAGATGCGTCTCCATCACGCCGAGCAGGCGCCTGGCTTCGTCGACGTAGCGGTCACGGGGCCGCTTGTCCTCGTAATCCTTGCCGGCGAATTTGTGGAAGAAGCCGACCTGGCCGAACATCGGCCCGATGCCGCCCATCTGGAAGTGCAGCCATTGCAGTGTCTGGTAGCGGCGGGCGGCGTCCATCGGCAGCAGCTTGCCGGTCTTCTCGGCGAGGTATTGCAGGATCGCGCCGGACTCGAACAGCGGCAGCGGCCTGCTGCCGGGACCGTTGGGATCAAGGATCGCGGGGATCTTGCCGTTGGGATTGAGGGAGAGGAATTCCGCCGTCTTCTGGTCGTCCTTGCCGAAATCGACGAGATGGACCTCGTAAGGCAATCCGATTTCCTCCAGCATGATCGAGACCTTGACGCCGTTGGGCGTCGGCAAGGAGTAGAGCTGAAGCAGCTCGGGATGCTTGGCCGGCCAGCGCTTGGTGATGGGAAAGACGGACAGATCGGACATCGGGACCTTCGGAGCAGGGACTGAGGCGCGCCCAATCTAGGCAAGACGCCGCACGGCGCAAGTCGCTCTTCGTCCCGTGGAAGGCTTAAGGCGGCAGCGTTGCCAACGCCACGATCGGGGTCCTCACCTGATACTGCAGTCGATACTCCGTGAACCGCTGGCCCGTGATCAAAAGCAGAGCCGTAAAGGCAATCGCGAGCATCGCGGTTGCCCATTGGCAGACGTCGTACATGGTCTTTGTCCCTCAGCAGCCTTGGCTTAAACGTCGGCTGAAATGCCATGTTCCTGATCCGACCGAAAATATTGCTACTTTTTCCCGCATTGTGGAAGAAGCCAGCGCACTGTTCCGCTGCTGCGCGACGGGACCATTGGGCCGTCAAAGCGTTGTCGCTGGATGAGCATCGAGAAACGCGCCCTACTCGACCATGCCGAGCGTTGTCGCCGTGTCGCCGGTGAGCTTGCGCATCGCGAGGCTGCGCGGCGACTCGAGTCGATGGCCGACGAGTACGAAAAGAGAGCCGCAAGCCTGGATGAGGACGATGTTGGTCTGAAGCATGCTCATCATCGTCGCGGCTATGAAGGAGACGGAAGCGCACGCGAAGGATGACCGGCGTCAATAGTTGATCTCCATCCGCAAGCCGTGCGGATCGGTCTTGCCGTCACCGACGGAGTGCGTGCTGTCGCGTGCCGCGACCGCGCAGGCGCAGGCATCGATGAGATCGTCGCGGCCGATGCCTGTGCCGTGGCGTAGCGTCAGCCATCTTTCGATGCTGGTGAAGCCTTGATCTTTCAGCAGGGTAATGCGCTGCGCTCGGCCGCGCGGCGACGTCTTCGGCTCGAGCCGAACGCGGCCGGCCAGATTCCAGAAGATCAATTCCGGGTGCGCTTCTCCGATCGTCACTTGCAGCGCAGGCGTCATGACGTCGTCGACCTCCTTGAGCTTGTCCCTGATATTCCAGAGCTGCGCTGAAACGCCCCTGCCCTTACCCTCGTGCTTCCAATAATAGCGATTGGCCGCGGCCATGTCGGCGAACGTCCAGAGATCGCGGCGCGCGCCGAGAAACACGGAGGCGCCGATCAGCTCACGCGCCTGCAGATCGCAGGTGCGATAGCCGCTCCACTCCAGGCCGATCGGCATGTCGATCATCGCGCGTGCATGCGGCATCGCCAGCAGGCGCGTCAGGCCCGGCGAATAGTCGAAGCCGTGATCGCCGCGCGCGTCGATCCACGCTGCGACCCAGCCGCAGCGAAATCCGTCGAGCCCGAGATAGTTCGGCACGACAGCCGTCTTGTCGTCGGTGTCCTGCAATTTTCACACGCGCTTCGCTTGACATCCGCAAGTTGCGGGCGTATCTCCCGCGGCCTCGCGAATACTTCCGTTCGCGACAGACCATGAACCGAGCGATGTCGAACCGCTACGAAAGAATTGTCCGCATGCCGAATAGCCCCAAGCTATTCGATGTCGCATGCCCGGCTCATGGGAGCGATCTTGCCTGACCGCAAGATCGACCGTCCGCTTCTCACGGACCCTCCCGAGCCTGCCGCTCCGGAGGGTTTTTTGTTGCCCGCCGCGCGGCTCAACCGAACATCCCGGCATGGGCCGGAACGGGAGACCCGGATCCCGGGGCTCGCGCTGAGAAGGCGCGTGCCCAAGTGCGCGGGGCCTGCCGGAGGGAACGAGGCGATGAGCCGGACACCGATGGCAGAGCGAACCCAAAGGGTTCGCAAAGTGCGGCGCGCCGATAGCGCCGCGATAGAATTTTCTTGAAATTGGTTGGCCGCAATGATCGCGGCCCAACCGACGCCGGTGGTGAAGATCTCGGATACTTCTCCGCAAGGCAAAGCGGGTAATGCCTCCCGCCTTTGACACACGCACCGGGATGCGGCCTCGGAAAAGGTACGCTCGCGGCCCGGCGCAGGATCTGTCCGCAAGGACAGCTCCTGCGTTGTCGTCACTGAAAGCCGACATCGCCCGTTCCCCAGCGCACCCATCAATGGCCGATGCGAAAGCATCGGTCTGGCGGTGGTGAAGATGACTGTTACTTCGGTAGAGCGCCGTGCTGGCTTGCCAGAACGGAGGTCGCGGGTTCGTCTCCCGCCGGCTGAAATGCCGTAGCTCAGTTTGCCCGACAGGGCAGCAACAGCATCGCCCGTTCCCCGCCAACCCCATCACGATCCGTGGTGAAGATGTCTGTTACTTCGACTCATAATCGAGAGGTCGCGGGTTCGAATCCCGCCCGGTGTACATGCACCGGTAGCTCAGTGGATAGAGCGCTACCTGGCCTGCAAGGGTAAGCTGCAGGCCGGGGTCTCAGCATCGCCTGTTCCCGGATCGTGTCTTTCTCGTCTCCACCGCCGGTGGTGAAGAGCGCTGTTACTTCGGTGTCGGAGGTTCGAATCCTCCCGGACGTCAGTCCGTAGCTCAGTTGGTAGAGCACGTTCAGCCCGCAAGGGCAGTCCAGCCTCGCTTGTTCCCCGGCACCCGTTTCATTCCCCATCAACCCGAGAGGAGGTCGTCATGGTCAGGCTCAACAAGATCGTTCGCGCCTTCACGCGTGAGGGCGCCCGTGCCATTCGCTTCACGCCCGAGATGGAGCTGAAGCGGGCGCTGATGAACTGCCTCCTGTGGGAGGACCAGTTCTACGAGGACGGCGTCGCGATCGCCGACCGCATCAAGGCGCTGGTGCCGAAGGTCGCGCCTGCCCGCGTCGCGCAGCTTGCGATCGAGGCGCGCGAGGTGATGAAGCTGCGGCATGCGCCGTTGCTCATCGTCCGCGAGATGGCACGCAACGAAAAGCACCGCGCCCTCGTTGCCGACACGCTTGCCCAGGTGATCCAGCGTCCCGACGAGATGACGGAGCTGCTCGCGATCTACTGGGCGGATGCGCTCGGCCCTCAGCAGCAGCGCAAGCGTCAGCCGATCTCGGCGCAGGTCAAGAAGGGCCTTGCCCGCGCACTGACCAAGTTCGACGCCTATCAGCTCGCCAAGTGGGACCGCGACGGCGCGGTGCGGATCAGGGACGTGCTGTTCCTGGTGCACGCCAAGCCGAAGGACGCCGAGCAGGAGAAGGTGTGGAAGCAGCTCGTCGATGGGGAGCTCGCTTCCCCCGACACCTGGGAGGTCTCGCTCTCGGCCGGCAAGAGCAAGCGCGAGACCTTCGAGCGGCTGATCGCCGAGAAGAAGCTCGGCGGCCTGGCGCTCTTGCGCAATCTGCGGCTGATGCAGAACGCGCAGGTGCCGCGCGAGACCATCGCAGGCGCGATCGAGGCGATGCGGACGGATCGTATCCTTCCCTATCGCTTCATCACGGCGGCGCGTTATGCGCCGGACTTCGAGCCCGAGCTCGAAGCTGCGATGCTCAAGTCGGTCAAGGACCATGTCCGGCTCCAGGGCCGGACCCGGCTCCTGATCGACGTATCGGGCTCGATGTTCGCGACGCTCTCCGCGCAGTCGGAAATGACGCGCGCGGAGGCGGCGTGTGGCCTCGCCATCCTCGCCCGCGAAATCTGCGACGAGGTTGAGATCTTCACCTTCAGCAATGAGGTCGTGAAGGTCCCGCCCCGCCGCGGCTTCGCACTGCGGGACGCGATCATCAACTCGCAAGCGCACGGCGGGACCTATCTCGGCAAGGCCGTCACGGAGATCGACCGCAAGGGCGATCGCCTGATCGTCTTCACCGACGAGCAGAGCCACGACCAGGTGCCCGAGCCCAAAGCACTGGGCACCATGGTCAACGTGGCCTCGTATCAGCACGGTGTGGGCCACGGTGCCTGGACCCGCGATAACGGCTTCTCCGAGGCCGTGGTCGCGTGGATCGCAGCATCCGAGACGGCGTTGAACTGATAGGCGACGACAACGGCCCCGGACGCGGGACACCGCGCCCGGGGCCAGCGAATTCTCCAAGATATGAAGCAGGAATGAAGCCATGCGACGACCCGATCCCTACATGGAACGCGCGCGCGAGCTCTGTCTCGCCGCCGGCATCGATCCCGACTCGCGCGTCGGCGAAGGAC
Organism: Bradyrhizobium daqingense; assembly: GCF_021044685.1. Taxonomy (NCBI): domain Bacteria; kingdom Pseudomonadati; phylum Pseudomonadota; class Alphaproteobacteria; order Hyphomicrobiales; family Nitrobacteraceae; genus Bradyrhizobium; species Bradyrhizobium daqingense. Next base: position 4,702,926 of record NZ_CP088014.1, on the reverse strand, counting down.
GCGGCCAGCCCGCCTGGTGCCTGTACAAGGATGCCGCGCGCAAGGAGCATCTGGCCCGCGAGGCCAATGCGACCGCGAGCTCGATCGCCGAGTTCCGGATGCAGGACACCCGCTTCCAGAATGCGCCGCTGAAGGTCTTCGGTCCGCACGAGGAGGCGACCATCGCGCAGATGCGCAACTGCATGGCGGTCGGCAATGTCGTGTCGGGCGTGATCTGCGCCGACGGCCATCTCGGCTATGCCCAGCCGGTCGGCGGGGTCATCGCCTATGAGAAGCAGATCAGCATCTCCGGCGTCGGCTTCGACATCGGTTGCGGCAACATGGCGGCCCGGCTCGACACGCGCTTCGACGACATCGCGGAGATCGCTCCCACGATCATCCGCGACGTCGCCAAGGTGATCTCGTTCGGCGTTGGCCGTGCCAACGCAGAACGGGCCGAGCACGACCTGTTCGACGACGGCGACGCCTGGCGCGAGAGCGACATGGAGTCCTACCGCCAGAAAGCCGTGAGCCAGCTCGGCACGGTCGGATCTGGCAACCACTATGTCGACCTCATGCGCGACGAGGAAGGCTTCGTTTGGATCGGCGTCCACTTCGGAAGCCGTGGTCTCGGGCATACCTCCGCGACGCGCTACCTCAAGGCCGCCGGCGGCAAGGACGGCATGAACGTTCCGCCCGCCGTGGTCGACGAGGATTCAGAGCTCGGCCGCCGCTACATCGCGGCGATGCAGCTCGCCGGGCGCTACGCCTATGCGGGCCGCGAGTGGGTGGTCGAGCGCGTCCGCCAGATCATCGGCGGCATCGTGACCGAAAGCGTGCACAACCATCACAATTATGCCTGGCGTGAGACCCACGACGGGCGTGATCTTTGGGTGGTGCGCAAGGGCGCGACGCCGGCGTTTCCCGGCCAGAAGGGATTCGTCGGCGGCTCCATGGGCGACGACGCCGTCATCCTCGAAGGCGTCGACAGCCCGGAAGCCAAGGCGTCGCTGTACTCGACCGTGCACGGCGCCGGCCGCCTGTTCGGACGTAGGGAGGCGAAGCGGCGCTTCTCGCGCGCGGAGATGGACCAGTGGCTCAACGAGCGCGGCGTCACCTTGATCGGTGCCGACCTCGACGAGAGCCCGATGGCCTATCGCCGCCTGCCCGACGTGCTCGCGCAGCACGCCGGCACTGTGCGCGTGCTGCACACGCTGCGGCCGTTCGCCGTCGCCATGGCCGGCGAAGGCGAGTTCGATCCGTGGAAGGACTGACGCAAAAAAAGGCGGGAGGCGATTGCCTCCCGCTGATGTCGCGGCACGGATCGGCGAGCCAAGTCTCCCCTTCGCGTCAAGCTCGAACGGCCTGATAGGCCAGGCGCTTGAACTCGAAGAAGAACGGATTCCAAAAACCCATGTAGCGTTGCGCCATCAGCACGCCGGCGGTATTGGCCTCGGGGCAGATCCACCAATGGGTACCGGCAAGGCCGCCCCATTGGAATTCACCGGTGGAGTTCGGGGGATCGAACGGCGTCGGCGCGAAGGTCACGGCGCCGCCGAGACCAAAGCCCTTGCCGGGGATCGGACCGAGATTGGCGAAGCGGATGGTCTGGCCTTCCGGCAACTGGTTCGTCATCATCAGCCGCAGCGTCTCCGGCTTCAGCAGCGCATCGGAACCGGGTAGCAGCGCGCGCACCAGCGCGAGCATATCGGGCAAGGTCGAGACCAGGCCTCCGCCACCCGACAGCCGCGGCAGCGGCCGCCAATAGGCCTCCGGATAAGGCAGATGGTCGGCCCGGGTCAGGCCGGGCTTCATGGGATCGAGCACGTCGGCGCCGTTATAGAGTGCGACGAGCCTGCCCCGCTGCGGTTCAGGGACGTAAAAGCCGGTATCGGTCATGCCGAGCGGATCGAAGATCCGCGCTTTGAAGAAAGCGTCGAGCGGCTGGCCGGAGACGACTTCGACGACACGGCCGAGCACGTCGGTCGCCACCGAATATTCCCAGGCCTCGCCGGGGTGGTAGGACAGTGGCAGATCGGCAAGCTTGTCGATCATGTCGGAGAGCGGCGTCAGCGGATTGAGCACGCGCGCCTCGTTGTAGCCTTTGAACAGCACCGTGCCGGGATCGAAGATGCCATAGCTGAGACCGGAGGTATGGGTCAGCAGCTGCCGGATCGTGATCGAGCTTTTGGCAGGCTCGACATCGGCAAGGCTCGTCGCGCCCTGCTTCAGCACCTTGCGATGGCCGAGTTGCGGCAGGAACTTCTCGACGGCATCGTGGAGCCCAATGCGGCCTTCCTCGACGAGCAGCATGATCGCGCAGGTGACGAAGAGCTTTGTGTTCGAGAATGCGCGGAAGATATGGTCGGGCCGCAGCGCTGTGCTTGCTTCGCGATCGGCAAAGCCGACGCATTGCTGGTCGACCACCTCGCGCCCACGCAGCACCGCCCAGGATGCGCCCGGTATGATCTCCTGATCGACGTAGCGCTGCATCGCCGTCCGTGCGGCGGAAAAATCGGGTGTCCTGGCGTCCATGCGTTTCCCCAATGATGGCTCGGATGGATATAGCGCGAATTCGTCGAGGAGGAAGCCCGCGGCCAAGCCTATTCCTGCTTCATCAGCACGGTGATGTGCAGGCGACGGCGGATCGTCATGCCCTGCCGCTGGTAGAGCGCGATGGCGGACGTGTTGTGGGAGAATACGTGCAGGAATGGAAACTCGCCGCGCGCCTCGATCTGGCGCGCGACCGCCGCGAGCAGCGCCTGCGCATAGCCGCGGCCGCGATAGTCGGGATGGACGCACACCGCCGTCATCTCGGTGAACTTGCCCGGCTTCATCCGCTCGCCGGTCATCGCAACCAGCTCACCGCCGATGCGGATGCCGAGAAACGTACCGAGCTGGTGCGTCCTCGCCGCGAACGGACCCGGCTTGGTCAGCTCCGTCAATGCCATCATGGCCGGCACGTCGGCGGCGCCCAACGTGACGATCTCGGCATCGCGGAGCGGGCTATCGGCCGGCGAGCCGATCATCTGCTCGCCGGTCTCGGCGAGCACGACCTTGAAGCCGGCGGGCACGTCGACCGGCTCCGGCGTGAACAGCACGGCGACCTGCGAGCGCGACATGAGATCGCCGAGCGCGGCAAAGCTGGCCGCGGACATGTCGATCATGTCGGCAAACGGCGTCATGTCGACGGGATAGCGCAGCGCCCGCGGGCCGCCTTCAGCCAGATGCTTGTGGCTGGTCGTCAGCGCGCTCCAGATCGGACGATCCAGCAGCGCCTCATCGCGGTCGGACACCGGCCTAGTCCTTGTCGAAGCTGACGATAACGGCGGCGTTGGCGATGAGGATGGGATCGTTCGCCACTTCCGTGGCCGAAGGAATCTCCAGCCCGCCCTTGACCGCGGTGACGGTCACCGTGCCGTAGGGCAGCTCCTTCGCAACGGCTTCCTTGTCCACCGCTTCGGGGTTGGGCACCCCGATCCTGACATCGACGAACATGTCGTTCGCGGTCTTGCCGATCATCCGGAAGAAGCCGAGGCTCGAATGCCTGATGGCATCCGACACCGCACGCTTCGCCGCCTTGGTGGCATCCCTGCCGTGGACGTCGACGCCCATGCCCATCTCGGTGACACAACGAACGCGAGTCATTTTCTGCTTCCTGTGATTGGTTGAGTTGCGAGTGTCGGCGATCAGAGTGCGAGAGACAAGTGTCGTGCACCACTCCGTGTCCCGGACGCGCTGCAGCGCGGCAGCGTTGCGGCGCAGAGCCGGGACCCAGCAGGCGATACGGTTCGCTGATGCATGGGCCCCGGCTCTGCAGCGCATCGCCGAAGAGGCGCTGCGCAGCGTCCGGGGCACGAGACCGAAGATGTCACGCCTTTGCTTTCTCATGCGCGCGCAATTCGTCCACCAGCACCCGCACGTTCTCCGAATAGTCGATTGGAATCGAGACCAGGTGCACGCCGCCTTCCCTGAAGGCGGCGTCGAGCGTCGGGCCGAAACTGTCGATGCTCGCGATGCGATGCCCTTTGGCGCCATAGGCCTTCGCGTACTGGACGAAGTCGGGATTGCCAAAGGTCATGCCGTAATCGGCGAATTGATCGACCGCCTGTTTCCAGCGGATCATTCCGTAGGCGTTGTCTTCCAGCACCAGCACGACGAGATTGAGCTTGAGGCGGACGGCGGTCTCCATCTCCTGGCTGTTCATCATGAAGCCGCCGTCGCCGGCGACCGCGAGCACGCGGCGGTCCGGATAGAGCATCGCGGCCATCATGGCGGAGGGCAGGCCCGCGCCCATGGTCGCCAGCGCATTGTCGAGCAGCAGCGTGTTGGCGACGCGGGTGCGGTAGTTGCGCGCGAACCAGATCTTGTACATGCCGTTGTCGAGCGCGACGATACCGTTCTCTGGGATGACCTGACGGATGTCGTGCACGATCCGCTGCGGCGTCGGTGGCCAGCGCGCCTCGGTGGCGCGATCGGCGATGTGCGCGAGGATCTCCTCGCGCAACGGCAACAGGGCCGCGGCCTGCGGCAGCTTGCCTTCGAGCCGGTCAGCGAGCAGCTCCAGGCTAGGGCCGACGTCACCGACGACCTCGGCGTCGGGGAAATAGACCAGCTCGACGCTCGCTGGCGTGTAGCTCACGTGAATCACCTTCGGGCCCGACGGCCCCATGATGAAAGGCGGCTTCTCAATCGGATCGTGGCCGATCGCGACGATGAGGTCGGCGGCATCGATCGCGTCATGAACGTAGTCGCGTTCCGACAGCGCGGCAGTCCCCATGTAGAGATTGGTGCCGCCGGGCACGGTGCCCTTCCCCATCTGCGTGGTGAAGAAGGGAATGCCGGTCCGCCGCACGAAGCTTGCGATGCCATGCGTCGACCGCGGCCGGCTGGTCGCAGCGCCCATCATCACCAGCGGACGTTTCGCGGCCAGGATCATCGCGGCGGCACGGTCGAGCGCGGCACGATGGGCGACCGGGATTTCGATCGGATGAACCGGGATCACGGGGATCGGCGACACTTCGTCTCCGGCGATGTCCTCGGGCAGCTCGAGGTGCACGGGCCCCGGTCGCTCCTCCATCGCCACGCGAAAGGCGTCGCGCACCACGGTCGGGATGCTGGAGGCGCTGACGATCTGCCGCGACAATTTCGTCAGCGGCTTCATGGTCGCGACCACGTCGACGATCTGGAAGCGCGCCTGCCGGCTGCTCATGATCGGCTTCTGGCCGGTAACGAGGATCATCGGCATCGCACCGAGATGCGCATAGGCTGCACCGGTCGACAGATTGAGCGCGCCGGGTCCAAGCGTCGACAGACACACACCAGGCTTGCCGGTCAGCCGCCCATACGTGGCAGCCATGAAGGCGGCGGCCTGCTCGTGGCGGGTCAGGACCAGCTCGATCCTCGAGGTGCGCAGCGATTCGACCAGATCGAGATTCTCCTCGCCGGGCACACCGAAGATGCGGTCGACTCCTTCGTTCTCCAGCGCCGCGACAAACAGGTCCGATCCCTTCACCTTGTGATCCTGCCCGCTCATGTCGCCTCCGCTTGCTGTGCTGCTGATCGAGTTCCGGGGAGCGGGCATGGTAGCCGCTCACAGCGAGGGCACAACTCACAAAGAGGCGCTCGATTGCGGCCCGGTCAGTCACTCGGTTGACAGGCGACGATATCTGACTAAAGTCAGATATCATGCTCGACCCCGTTTCCCGCGTCCGTCGCTTCAATCGCGCCGTCACTTCCGCCGTCGGCGCGCTCGATACATCATTCCTGGGGCGCGGCCGGCCGCTCGGCGCGGCGCGCGTGCTCAACGCGATCGGGCACGGGCGCTCGGACGTAGCCGAGATCCGCGACTATCTCGACCTCGATTCCGGGCTGATGAGCCGCCTGCTCCGCAGCCTCGAAGAGGAAGGCATGATCGAGACCGCCGCGCGCGAGGACGATGCGCGCCGGCGCGTGGCAAAGCTCACGCGAGCGGGCCGGCGCGAGTTCGCAGCCTATGAGGCGCTGTCGAACGCACAGGCCGACGGTATCCTTGCGCAACATTCGCAAGCCGAGGCGCTGCTGGCAGCGATGGACCTGATTGCCTCCGCGCTGACGCGCGAGCGCGTCACGCTGAACGAAATGGACCCGCAAAGCGATGAGGCCCGTTATTGCCTCGGGGAGTACTATGCCGAGCTCGGCCGCCGCTTCAAACAGGGCTTCGACGTCTCGTTGTCGCGCGACCCTGATGCCAAGGACATGCGCCGTCCGCGCGGCACGTTCCTCGTCGCGATGTCGGACACGCTGCCGATCGGTTGCGTCGGGCTGAAGGGCACCGATCACGGCTATGCCGAGATCAAGCGGCTGTGGGTCGCATCCGCCGCGCGCGGATTGCGACTCGGCCGGCGCCTGATGGACGCAACCGAGCAGGCTGCGCGCGGCCTCGGCATCACGCTGCTGCGGCTCGACACCAACAGCGCCCTGCCCGAGGCGGCCCAGCTCTACCGCAACACCGGCTGGCGCGAGATTCCGCGCTTCAACGACGACCCGTATCCCGATCTGTTTTTCGAGAAGCGGCTGTGACGCCGCGAGACGGATCCGCCTCCTGCTGCGTTGTGTCTGCAGCATGGGAGCCTCACAATGAACAGCGCCGATCTCGCCGACCTCTACCGCAGCTACATCGCCTGTTTGAACCGGCAGGACTGGCCTGCGCTCGGCCGGTTCGTGCATGACGATGTCGTCCACAACGGCCGGCCGCTCGGGTTACCAGGCTATCGCGCGATGCTGGAGCAGGATTTCCGAGACATCCCGGATCTGCGCTTCGACATCGCGCTGCTGGTCTCAGAGCCGCCGAGAATTGCGACGCGCCTGCAGTTCGATTGCGCGCCAGTCGGAACGTTCCTGGGACTTCCCGTCAACGGCAAACGCGTGTCCTTCTGCGAGAACGTGTTCTACGAATTCGGCGACGACAAGATCCGGCAGGTCTGGTCGGTGATCGACAAGGCCGCCATCGAGGCGCAGCTCTGACGCTGCGCCTCGATCGCAAATTCACGCCGGCGCCGGTGCCGCCTCGCCTTGCGGCTTGGCGAATGGGCGGAAGGTCATCGCCATCAGGAAGGCACCAAGGCCCATCGCCCAGGATGCGATGTAGAGCCAGGCATAGCTGGAGAACGCGTCGTAGATCAGGCCGCCGGCGAGCGGGCCGGTGGCCATGCCGAGGCTGCCGGCCATGGCCGTGCCGCCGATCACCGTGCCCATCATCTTGAGCGGAAAGTTCTCGCGGATGAGCACGGCGTAGAGCGGCATGGTACCGGCATAGATGAAGCCGAAGGCGGCCCCGACCACGTAGAATGTCGCGAGCTGATGCGCGAAGACATAGGCGAGCGCGCCGAACGCCTGGAGCAGCAGGCCCGAGACCAGCACGCGCTTGGCGCCGAAGCGATCGCCGAGCAGCCCGAAGGCGATGCGGCCGCCAAGGCCGGCAAAACCCTCGATGCTGTAGATCGTCACCGCCGCGACCAGCGGAATGCCGCAGCTCACGGCGTAGCTGACGGTGTGGATGATCGGGCCGGAATGGGTGGCGCAGCAGAAGAAATTGGTCGCGAGCAGGATGATGAATTGCGGCGAGCGCAGCGCCTCGCCCATCGTCAGTTCACCCTGCGCCGCCTCCGCCCCCGATGGCGCGGCCGCAGCCTGCGCCAGCGCGGGCGGACGGCGCACCAGGAACGCCACCGGGATCATGATGACGCCAACCACCAGCGCAACGATCTGCATCGAGGTGCGCCAGTCGTGGCCGGAGACGAGCCAGGCCGCGAACGGCGCCATCGTCATCGGCGCCATGCCCATGCCGGCCGAGACCAGCGACACCGCGAGGCTGCGTTGGGTCTCGAACCAGCCGGTCACCGCCGCCATCATCGGCGCGAAGATCGCGGCGCATGCCGCGCCGGTCAGAAGGCCGAACACGATCTGGAACACGATCAGCGAGGTCGCCTGGCTCGCGGCGAACAGGCTGAGCGTCAGCACGATCGATCCCGTTAGCACCACCGGAAGCGGCCCGAACCGGTCGGACAGCGTGCCCCAGGCCATGCTGGTGAAGGCCATGGCCAGAAAGCCGATCGTCATCGCGCTGGAGATGCCGGTCACCGACCAGCCGGTGTCCTTCGCGATCGGCTGCAGGAACACCGGCAGCGAAAACATGCCGCCGATGGCGACGCAGCCGAGCAGGCCGCCGGCGGCGACGATCACCCAGCGATAGGGGGATTGGGTCATTTGGGTCTCCCGTCAGATCTGTCTCGCGTGGAAGACGAACGGGAACTGCGCCGGCCGACACTGCGACCTCAGTTTCGTAGCACGTTACCGCGAGCCGCCAACCCAAGTGCGAAAACAACCCCATGCACAGTAGCCGCCCCTTGCGGGATCAATGACTTAGCGAGCAGCCTTTGGCACCCGGCGACTCACGCTTTCGATGCCGGACAGGTCACAGACAGTTTGACACGTCGGGCAAAACACCTCCACGATGGCATCATCCATAGAACGTCACGCCGTATCCGGCGTGACGTCCGTTGCGTGACTTCACGCGGCCGCGTCACGCCGCCAGTCGGTAACCGTCAGCCAGACCGCGGAGACCAGGAAGTAGAGCGCGCCGACCGCGGCATAGCCCGCAACGTTCGCGATCGACGGCACCGCAGGCATCGAGGCCTGGAAGATGAAGAAGCCGCCGGCAAGAGCCGACTGGCCACCGCTGAGCACCATGGCCCACTGCGCGCCAAAACTCTTCCAGCGTCGCACGGCCGTGCCGAGCTGAAGCAATCCGGACAGGATCGCCCAGGCCCCGAAGATTCCAAGCACCCAGTTCATGCTGACCTGCAAGGCCAAGGCGACTGCGACGGTAGTCGCGAGGCTGACCAGCAGGTTGAAGCCCTGCGTGCGGTTCTGGTTCAAGCCGCCGCTGCGAAGCGCGTCGAGGTAGTTGGCCGCGGCGTCCCAGGCGGGATAAGCGACGAGCAACGCCGCTGCCACCGCTGCGGACGATGGCGCGATCGCGAAGGCCGCAACGACCCAGGCGACGGAAAACGCGCCGCGCAGGAAATAATACTGCTTCAGCCATTGCGTATCTTCGGCTGTCTCCAAAGCGAGTTCATGACGTTTCATTGCAGTCTCCTTACCTACTAGTTGGTAGTTTCACGAAGCGAGATTGTTGCGGCCGCCCACGACGGAGGATCGCGTCAGTGCCTGGTGGAAAGCCGCTCCAACAGCGGCCGGGTGATGGTGCCGAACATTTTTGGATCGCCATAGGCGCGCGCCGACAGCATCGCGCCGTGAACGGTCGCCATGAACGCTTCGGCCTCGACCCGGGCCGCGCTCGAGAGATGCAGCCGCCCCTGCCGCTTGCCGCGCTCCAGCACCGACGCCAGCCACGACCCAAGGAAACGGAAATGCGCGCGGACTTCGAGCGCCACCTCCTCCGGTAGGATCGGAAGCTCACTGGCAAGCAGCGCGCACACGCAGAAGGGAGCCGTCGCGTCCTTGATGCACGCCTCCCAATACGCGATGTAGCTTTTGAGTTGCTCGGCGGGGTCGATGACGTTGCGTTCGAGCGCCGCCAGTCCCGCTTGCGCCTCTTCGCGATAGCGGGACACCAAGGTGCGGACCAGATCGACCTTGCTGGCGAAATGGTGGTGGATGCTCGGCTTGCGGATGCCGACGACATCGGCGATGTCGGCGTAGCTGAAGCCGTTGTAGCCGCCCGCGATGATCAGCGTGCGCGCGCAGGCGAGAATGTCGTCGGCCGTGGAGGAAGAGTTGCTCATACGGCATGATCTACCTTCTAGTCGGTAGTCTATCAAGAGAGGATGCTTCAACCATCCGTGAGTGGTAGGAGCGAGGGCATGACCATCCGCCCCATCCTGCGTTATCCCGATCGTCGGCTCGCGAGCCCTGCCCGTCCCGTCACCGCGTTCGACGACGCCTTGCGCGCGCTCGCGCAGGATCTGCTCGACACCATGCGGGCCGCGCCCGGCATCGGCATCACCGCGCTGCATATCGGCGTGCCCTTGCGGGTCGTGGTGCTGGAGCTCGAGGCCAAGGACGGCGCGCAGATCTACGTCAATCCGCAGATCGAGTGGGCCTCGCCCGAGATGATCATGCATCGCGAGGGCAGCGTCTCGATGCCTGGGGTCAACGACGAGGTGCAGCGCCATGCGCGGGTGCGGATCAGCTATCAGGATCTCGACGGCAACATGCAGAGCGAGGAGTCGGAAGGCTTGCGCGCGGTGTGCCATCAGCACGAGATCGACCAGCTCGACGGCCAATTCTGGATCCAGCGGCTGTCGCGACTGAAGCGCGAGCGGCTGGTGAAGAAGTTCGAGAAGATGTCGAGACCCTGACGCGATCAGTGAAATTCGCTATGCGCCAGCGCCGGAGGCCAGGCGGATGGACTGTGCCAGCGGCCCACGCTTTGCGCGGCCGCTGGCTCCTTACACGGTCAGATCATCTTGCGTCAGCGCGGCACAGGCGTGTTGAGCAACTGCTGCTCCCACAGATACGCGATACCGCTCCCGCCGGCATGTTCCGTGATCACCTTCGTGAGCGCGACAGCTTGATCGATCCGAGCCCAGTCGCGCTGCCACTCGGCAGCGACCGCCAGCCAGGTCATCATGTTCACACCGCCCGCGATCATGCGCTGGATTGCCACCTGATGGGCCTCCACAGAAACGGCGCCAGACGCGTCGGTGACCACCGTGACATCCCAGCCTTCGCCGCGAGCCTGAATCGCCGGCATCGCGACGCAGATCTCGGTCCACAGGCCCGCAATGATGAGCTGCTTGCGGCCCGTGGCCTTCACTGCGTCCACCACCTTTCGATCCTCCCAGGTGTTGATGAAGGTCCGGTCGATCACCTCCTGGCCAGGGAAAACCTCCGTGATCTGAGGGAAAAGAAGGCCACCCCGTTCAGCGATCACCGTGGTCAGGATCGTCGGGACGCCGAAGGCTTTGGCGGCCTTGGCGAGACCTGCCGTATTGTTGATCACCATCTGCGGTTCATGGCTGTTCACGTTCGCAAGCTGGTAAGGCTGGTGGTCAATCAAGACGAGCACCGAATCTTCGGGGCGAAGAAGCGAAGCAAGGCCGTTACGAAAAGTCATCGTTGCATCCTTTACTGCCGTCGTGAGCGGCATTGGTTCGGAGGCGCACGTCAGCAGCGACGTCGCCCGACACCGACATTGGCGTTCCTGGATGCGATACGATAGTGTGCCGCAGCGGAACGCTGTGTCGCCGAATGGGGAACGCTGTTGGATATCGAAGAGATACGGACATTCGTCGAAGTTGCCGACGCCGGAGGAATTTCGTCCGCTGCGGCCCGGCTGGGGGTCGCGAAATCGATCGTCAGTCGTCGGCTTCTCCGGCTCGAAGCGGAACTAGGCGTCCAACTTCTTGCAAGAACGACCCGCGGAGCTGCGCTCACGGAGGCCGGCGTCACGTTCCGAGACTATGCAGCCAGGGTCCGCGCCGAGATCGACGCAGCGAGGGAAGCGATCCTGCCCGCCGGAGACCTGCGCGGCCGCTTGCGGGTTGCAGTGCCGCTTTCATTCGGCCCGACGCACTTTGCTCCCATCCTTGCAGAAATGGCGCGCCGCCATCCCCACCTTCAGATCCAAACCTGCTACAGCGATCGCTTCGTCGATCTCGTCGCCGACGGCTATGATTGCGCGATACGGATCGGCTATCTTCAGGACTCCAATCTGATTGCAAGACGCATCGGCCCAATCCATGGGAAGCTTCTCGCGAGCCCTGACTACATCAAGACCAACGGATCGCCGGAGTCGCCGGAGGAGCTCGTCGCCCATGAGGCGCTGATGCAAGGCACCGAAGCGTGGCAACTCATGGATGGCGACAAGATCATCACGGTTCGTCCGCAGGGACGCTTCAAGGCCGACAACGGCACAGCGCTCCTCGCCGCCGCAACGGCAGGACTCGGGATCGCCTACCTTCCCGATCGCCTCACCCATGAACATGTCGCGTCCGGCGCGCTTGTCCCGGTGATGACGCGGTATCCCCCGCCCCCGGCGGGTGCCTATGTGATCCGTCCGCCGGGCCAGCATCCGGCGCGGAAGATACGGGTCCTCACCGAACTGCTGATCGAGTATTGCGAGCCGGGTCCGCATCCTGCCTGACCTGGCTTCTTCACCCCCAGCTTCGCAACGTCCTCAAGCCCTTTTTCCGCTCCGCTTGGTGATCGGCGCGTTGCGGCGTTCGCGTTTGCCGCGGGCGATCTCGGTTGCCAATGCGTCCAGCTTCGGCTCCCAGAAATTCCTGAACTGGCCGATCCACGCATCGACAGCGCGCAGCCCTGCAACGTCGACCGAATAAAGGCGCCGTTGCGCCTCGGCGCGAACGGTCGCAAAGCCGCTTTCTCGCAGCACCTTGAGGTGCTGCGAGACCCCCGCCTGCGTGATGCCGAACTCGGCCCCGATCACGTCGACGACCTCGCCGGAGGCCATTTCGTTTTGGCCGAGCAGCTCGAGGATGCGACGGCGCACGGGATCGGCGAGGACCTCGAAGACGTGCATCAGCTTCCTGTGCCGGGATGGGTGATGTCGGGTGGCATCTCGCCGCGATAGAACGCGATGGTGCGGTCCGAGCGCTCCTTGGCCGAAGCCGGATCCACGCCGCTTGCGACATGCGCCGCGCGCCAATATTCGCCGCTGGTCGTCATGAAGTCCTTGCCTTCAGGCGAGCCCATCCATGCCTCGGCCGTCTCATGGTCCACCGATGCCCCTGTCGCAAGATAGCGCTCGAGTCCCGCGAGCGCGAGGTCCCAGCCGATTCCCACCGCACCGGGGCCGAACTGATTCCAATGATCCTCGATGATCGCGATGTGCTCAAGCGTCAAACGCGCCTGGCTTCGTTCCGCGGCCAGGCTGACGTCGATCCAGCTGACCGCGCCGCCGAATTCCCACGTCGCTGCAAAATGGGTCGGCGGCGTGCAGGCGGTGATGGTGCCGCCGGCATTGCCCTTGAGCTGATACTTTCCGCCGATCTGAAGGTCACCCTCCACTGGCAGGAACCAGCGCGGGATACGCTCCCTGCTGGTCACGGCGTCCCAGAGATCGTCGACGCTGGTGTCGTAAAGCCGCGTCAGCGTCACGGCACTCGCCGCTTTCCCGTCTTTGTCGAAATTCTTCACCGAACGCGTGACGAGCCCGAGGACCCTGGCGATGTCGATCTCCATTTGCGCTTCTCCCTGTCGCTTTCGTGCGAGCCACGGAATATCGATCAACACTAATATAAGTCAATACTTATATTGCCGGACGTTGCTGCGTCAAACCGCCTCGCGTGCGCTCGCGAACCAAATACCCGGCCAGGCGTCTATCGGTGCCCTCCCCGCCAAACTTGCCTGCACAAGACGGAAGGAACTCATGAAAGTTCGCAAATTCGCCATCACCGATGCTTCGCTCGAACGTTCCCCGGGACAGGACGGCGATATCTTCGCCGGCAATGTGATCGACCAGCGCCACGGCGGACCGATCACCATCGGCTTCGGCCGCTACGCGCCCAACCAGAATCTCGACGAGAAGCTCACGGTCGACGATGTCATGCTCGTGCTCGAAGGAAAACTCTCGGTCACCAGCAACGGCAGCACCGTGACCGCGGGGCCGGGCGAGATCGTCCATATGCCGAAGGGCGAGACGGTCACCATCCGCTCGCACGAGCAAGGCGCCGTCACCGCGTACGTCACCTATCCGCATTGGCAGGAGGCGCGCGAGTGAGGCGCGCCTGCCGCGGCCTATCCTTCGAGACGCCCGCCTGCGGCGGGCCCTCAGGATGAGGTTTTGCTTGCGGCCAGATCGTAGACCCTCATGGTGAGGAGCCCGCCTGCGGCGGGCGTCTCGAACCATGAAGGCCGAGGTCGCTATTTCAGCGGCAGGAAAAGCTCCGCGACCGTTTCGTGCTCCGGTACCTCCGGGAAGAAGCTCAGCCGCTGACAATAGATCGGGAAGTCGCGCACTTCCTCGCCGCTGGCGGGAAGCCAGTCGCGATAGAGGTAGAGCGCGGCGGGCTCGAGATTGTCGGTGTAGCCGACGACGCGCAGCACGGCGCAGCGTCCGCCGGGAATCTCGCCGGCCTTCATCCCTTCGCCATCAGCCGCGATCGGCAGTTCGGTGCCGACGCAAAGGTCCACGCTGTAGTCGGCAAGGTTCGCGGGACGCCGCTCGGAACGCCAGACATTGAAGGTTGGATTTGTGCTGGGATGGAGCCCGGCAGCCTTTCGCCACGCGATGAAGCGCTGGATGGTAGCGGGCAACGTTGCCGGGTCGCCCCGGTGCTCCATGATCGCCACCTTCGCGGTGGGCACCTCGCGGATGGTCACGTCGTCGGTGGTAAAGATTCTCTGCATGAGCTTGCTCCTAGCGATATCGAGAGGCCCGAAGGCCGCAAGCCACGGTTTCCAATCCGGCGATTTCCGGAATGAGGACGGCGATTGCCCGAACCGTTGCCGAAAGGCGCGGGCGAAGGCGTCCGGCGCGTCGTAGCCGGCCTCCATCGCGATGTCGGTGACATCGAGCGCGTCCATGTGGGCAAGCCGATGCGTGGCCCGCTTCATGCGGGCCAGCTGGACATAACGATGCACCGACAGTCCGAAGGTCGCGGTAAACTGCCGGTGGAAATGAAATTTCGAGAAGGCGGCGACACTGCTCAAGCGTTCCAGGTCGAGATCATCGTCGAGATGCCGGTCGATATGGTCCAGCACCCGCCGCATCCGGTCCTGATAGTTTTGCAGTGCCGCCTTCATGGTCCCTCCTCCGTGGCAGCTCCATCTAGGCGCTGGCGGCAGCGGCACGCTCGACCGATCTTGCGATTTTGCCGGGACATCGCGGCATTCGCCGGCCCGTAGGGCGGATTAGCGAAGCGTAATCCGCCATGTGTCAGCGGCGCTGAGCGAGAGATGGCGGATTACGCCAGCGGACTGCGCTTCCGCAACCGCGGGCTAATCCGCCCTACGCACCTATCCCGCCATCAGAGCCTTCGCCAGCGCCATATACGCCGGCAGCGTGACGGGGTCGTTGGCGGCGTTGCCGGCCATGGGATGCGAGGCGTAGCGGGCGATCACCATCTCGGCCTTGGGATCGATGTAGATGCCCTGGCCGTGGACGCCGCGCGCCATGTAGGCGCCGTGGGCGTTGTGCGTGACCCACCACTGGTTCCGATACGACGCACCCGGCAACGTGGTGTAGCCGGCCGGCTTGAATTTTTCGGGGTCGCCGCCGCGCGCGATGTCCTCGACCACCTGCGACGGCACGATCTGGCGGCCGTTGAAGCGGCCGTGATTGCGCATGGTTTCGCCGAAGCGGGCGAGATCGCGCAGTGTGGTGGAAAGACCGCCGCCGCCGCTCTCGGTGCCGATGCGGTCGACATGATAATGCGCATCCTCCTCCGCCCCCATCTTCTGCCAGATGCGTTCGGAGAGCAGATCGGACAGCGTCATGCCGCTGGCGCGCCTGACGATCCAGGCCAGCACGTCGGTATTGACGGTCTTGTAGGCGAAGGCCTTGCCGTGCTCGCCCTGCTTCTTCTGCGCGATCAGGAAATCGAAAATGGTGGTCGCGCCTTCGTAGCCCGGCGGGATCGGCGCCATGCCGTTGGCGCGCCGCAGGCCCCACACGTCCGAATTCTTGTCGATATAGATCTCGGTGTAGAGCAGCCCCGTGGTCATATCCATGACCTCGTGTACGCGCGCATCGCCAAACGCGCTCGCCTTCAGCTCCGGCACATAGTCCGTCACGGGGACTTGCGGATCGACCTTGCCCTCGGCGACCAGAATCCCCGCGAGCACGCCGGTGAACGACTTCGTCACCGACATCGCGATATGCGGCTTGTGCGGCTTCAGCGCGCCGAAATAGCGCTCATAGATCAGCCTGCCCCGATGCAGCACCGCGATGCCGTCGGTGTAGGTCTCCTCCAGCATCGTGTCGAACGTCATCGGCCGGCCGTCCATCGTGGTCGAGGCGACCGCGCCGATGTCGTGATCCGCGCGCGGCAAAGGCGAGGCCGGCCCTGCCCCGCGCCAGACATTCACCGTCGGCACCAGCTGGCGGATGTTGCTCCAGGCCCAGCGCAGCTCGGGGAAATTGCGGAAGGAGCCGTCCTGGAAGGTGATGAGGCGATCGGGGGACGGCGGGAAGCCGCGCATCCAGCCGAGGGCTTCGGGGTCGGATTCGGTTGCGGCTGAACTAGAACTCTGGCTGGTCGCTGGAGCGATGGACATATAGGGCTAACTCCGGAAGCATGACGCAGAAAGAGTATCGATTATGACGTAACTCGCGCAAGACGTGAGCCTGCAAATCGCGGACTCTGCCAGTCTCCCTTGTTCTCAATGCTCAACCAGCGATCAGGCCCGGCGTCGAGCCAGCTCACAATGGCTGGGTCGAAATGCATGACAAAGCTGTCTTCCTGCTCCATTTGGCCTGTCTTTAGGTCAAAAAAGTCGATTTGGCAGGCTGGAAAAAATTTGTCCAGCAACCCATCGAGTTTCTGCAGGAGACTCTGCCGGCTCGCATCGCCAGTAGAAAATTCGGAGTGCACAGAGAAACTGCCGTACAGGCAGTCGTCAACCTGACCCGCCACGTAGATCGTTCGTCCCAGCACACCGCGCAGGCGCTCAGCATCGTCGTTGCCATACTTCCTGATCGGATACTGGATTCCGCTAGTGCGTAAATGAATCACGCAGTCTCCGGTTTCGCGATCCCAGAGTGGTTCGTGCGCCAGCCTTGCTATCGTATTCTCAGTTAGCTCACCAAGCACGATGAGAGAGAAATCCGATGTCAGCGTTTCGACGGTCGGACAAACGCGATAACCCACGGTCTTGAACTGATCGAAAATCGGCTGCATCAAAGTCGCGCCAGGAAAAGCCGCTAATGCAGCCGTAAGAAATCGCTTCTGCGTATCAAGACCACTTGAAAACCACGCATCATAAAAGGTTGTCCGACCGCTTAGGTCCTTGCACCCTTCAGGCAGCGTCTCTCCAGGAGCCGGCAGCGGCGGACGTATTCCGTTGATCGTAATGCCGAAGTAGTTGCACACTTGCTCGACTGACATGCCTCCATGAAATGGAGGTCCGATCGTTACATCCAGCAGGCAAGTCTCACCCTCCACATCGGTTCCGTTTTCCAACGTTACCGAAAAGTGTCCGCCTCGATAGCGAATGTAGACCTCTTGGCCGTCTCGGGTCTGGCCCCAAAACTGCGCAGGCGCGTATCCGCCGCCTTCAAGTTGCACAAGATCAAGTTCGAGCGGCACCGGCTTGGGCGGAGTGAAGTAGCGCGAGAGTGAATACTTAGATCGGAAATGATTCATTCCTGTCGCCGATCGAGTTCATTCCCACTCAATCGTCCCGGGCGGCTTGCTCGTCACGTCATACACCACCCGGTTCACGCCCTTCACCTCGTTGATGATGCGCGTGGCCGTCTCCCCTAAGAACTTCATGTCGAACTGGTAGAAGTCCGCGGTCATGCCGTCGGTTGAGGTGACGGCGCGGAGGCCGACGACGTAGTCGTAGGTGCGACCGTCGCCCATGACGCCGACGGTCTTCACGGGAAGCAGCACGGCAAAAGCCTGCCAGATCTCGTCGTAGAGGCCGTGCTTGCGGATCTGGTCGATGTAGACGGCGTCCGCTTTCCGCAGGATATCGAGCTTGTCGCGGGTGATGTCGCCGGGGCAGCGGATGGCGAGGCCCGGGCCCGGGAACGGGTGGCGGCCGACGAAGATTTCGGGCAGGCCGAGCTCGCGGCCTAGCTTGCGCACCTCGTCCTTGAACAGCTCGCGCAGGGGCTCGACGAGCTTCATGTTCATGCGCTCGGGGAGACCGCCGACATTGTGGTGCGACTTGATGGTGACCGAGGGGCCGCCGGTGAAGGAGACGCTCTCGATCACATCAGGATAGAGCGTGCCTTGCGCCAGGAAGTCGGCGCCGCCGATCTTCTTGGCTTCCTGCTCGAACACCTCGATGAAGAGGCGGCCGATGGTCTTGCGCTTGGCTTCGGGGTCGGTGACGCCTTCGAGCTCGCCCAGAAACTGTTTCGAGGCATCCACGTGCACGAGCGGGATGTTGTAATGGTGGCGGAAGAGGTCGACGACCTGCTCGGCCTCGTTGAGGCGCATCAGGCCGTGATCAACGAACACGCACGTCAGCTGATCGCCGATGGCCTCGTGGATCAGCACGGCTGCAACCGCTGAATCGACGCCGCCGGAGAGGCCGCAGATCACCTTGCCCTTGCCGACCTGCTGGCGGATTTTCGCGATCTCCTCCTCGCGGAAGGCGCGCATGGTCCAGTCGCCGGAAAGGCCTGCGATCTTGCGGACGAAGTTGCGGATGAGCTTGGCACCGTCGGGCGTGTGCACCACTTCGGGGTGGAACATCAGGCCGTAATATTTGCGCTTCTCGTCCTGGATGATCGCGAACGGCGCGTTCGGCGAGGTGCCGGCGACGGAGAATCCCGGCGGCATCCTGGTGATGCGGTCACCATGGCTCATCCAGACCTGGTTCTTGCTGCCTGACGACCAGACGTCCGCGAACAGCTGGCTTTCGGCCTTGACCTCGACATCGGCGCGGCCGAACTCGCGGTGATGGCCGCCCTCGACCTCGCCGCCGAGCTGCGCGGCCATGGTCATCTGGCCGTAGCAGATGCCCATCACGGGCACGCCGGAATCGAAGATGGATTGCGGGGCGCGGGGCGAGCCGGCCTCGTGCACCGATTCAGGGCCGCCGGAGAGAATCACCGCCTTCGGCTTCATCTCGTCGAAGGCAGCTTCGGCCTTGTTGAACGGGACGATCTCGCAATAGACGCCATCCTCGCGCACGCGGCGCGCGATCAGCTGCGTCACCTGGCTGCCGAAGTCGACGATGAGAATCTTGTCGTGCGCCGAGGCCACCGAGGGCGTCGACGCGGAGCGGTCGTTCTGTGCTGCTGTCATGGCCAGCAAATACGCTGGCACCGCCCGCGCCGCAACCGCGGCGGCGGCGCGCCCACATGCTTCTTTGGGCATGGACAGGCGACGTATGGGTAAGTATTATTGACCTAATTGCGCCGGCGTCTGAAAGAAGGCCGATCACAGTGACGGAGACTGCGGGAGGTGCGTGCGCTAACAGAAGCGCCGCCGGCTCTGAAACAGGACCCACCCCATGCAACTCCCCGCCTCGCCCTTCACCGTCACCGACTGGAGCAAGGTCGAGCCGACCACGCATCCCGGCGAGCGCGGCGAGGCCAAATGGCGCACGCTCCAAATCGGTGATCTCCGGGTGCGGATGGTGGAATATTCGCCGGGCTATCTCGCCGACCATTGGTGCGATCGCGGCCACGTGCTCTACGTGCTGAAGGGCGAGCTCGACAGCGAGCTGCGCGACGGGCGCACATTCAAGCTGACGGCCGGGATGAGCTACCAGGTCTCGGATTTCGGCGACGCCGCCCATCGGTCCTCGACGGCGGCCGGCGCGACGCTCTTCATCGTCGACTAGGACGCGAGCGCGCGGTTAATTTGCACCGCAAAATAGCAAAGTCGCGGGAGGTGCCGAGCCACGGGTGGTGCCTTGAAGTGGCCCCAAATTCTCGCTATATTGTGATCATCGATACTTGGCCGAACGACTGGGCCGCTTCGCTTCGTTGATTACGGGCGCGCACGCTTCAGATGAATTCTCCAAACATCGACTCATCAGGGACCATGGGCGCAATGCTGCGTACCGGTCCGCGTGCGTACCTCTCTAACTAACTAAAGGAAATTCCCATGGCTATGGGCACCGTGAAGTGGTTCAACACCCAAAAGGGTTATGGTTTCATCCAGCCGGACGACGGCCAGAAGGACGTGTTCGTGCACATCAGCGCCGTCGAGCGCGCTGGCCTCTCCTCCCTCAACGAGGGTCAGAAGGTCTCGTTCGACATCGTCGCCGATCGTCGCAGCGGCAAGTCCTCGGCTGACAATCTCCGCGTCGGCTAACGCCCACGCACCGTTCTGACCGCGGACGTACCGGCAGAACGTCAGAAAAATGAAAGCCCCGCGACCGGGATCCGGTCTGCGGGGCTTTTGCTTTTGGCCGCGGCGTCATTCCGGGGCGCCCGCAGGGCGAGCCCGGAATCCATCGCGCGGCCGTCTCTGCGGCTCTATGGATTCCGGGTTCTCGCTGCGCGAGCCCCTGAATGACGAGCTAAATTTAGCCTGCTTTCCGCAGCACCGAGACGAAAAACCCATCCGTGCCGGTCCGCCGCGGCGTCATCAGCCAGCCTTCGTCGGACTGCAGCGCGGCTTCGCCAAAGGCTTCCGCCTTGTCCCAGAGCACGCTCGCGGTCTGCTCGGGCGGCACGACGGCGAACTCGGGATGGCGGGCGACGAACGCCCTCACCTGCTCGCCGTTCTCCTCCGACAGCACCGAGCAAGTGATGTAGGCGATGCGGCCGCCCGGCTTCACTAGGGGGACCGCGCGCTCCAGCACCTCGGCCTGGTCGCGCAGGCGAATCTCCAGCGCGCCCGGCCGCATCCGCCATTTGGCGTCGGGGTTGCGACGCCAGGTGCCGGTTCCTGTGCAGGGCGCGTCGATCACGACGAGATCAGCCGAGGCGCGGATGTCGGAGAGCGGATCGGCATCGCCCTTGGGCGTGCGGATATCGGCATTGTGGACGCCGGCGCGCGACAGGCGTTCGTGGATCGGGGCGAGCTGGCGCTTGTCGCGATCGGTCGCGATCAGCCGGCCCTTGCCCTGCATCAGGGCTGCGAGCGCCAGCGTCTTGCCGCCGGCGCCGGCGCAGAGATCGATCACCTGCTCGCCGGGCTTTGCCGCGGTGAATTGGGCCGCAAGCTGCGATCCCTCATCCTGCACTTCAATTCCGCCCTTGATGAAATCCTCCTCGGCCTGGATGCCGGGGTTGCGCGCATCGGCCGAAAGCTCGATGCGAAGGCCGGTTGCGGACCATTGCGCCGGTTTCGCATGAAGATGAGCAAGCGCACGCAGCACCTTGTCCCGATTGGATTTTAGCGTGTTGACGCGCAGGTCGAGCGGGGCCCGGCTCGCCATCGCGGCGGCTTCAGCGGCTCGGTCCTCGCCGAACACTTTTGCAAGGTGCGAATCGAGCCATTCGGGATAATCGCCGGCAACCGCGGCCGGGGCATCGGCGAGGGAGCGCGAGGCGAGCGCGGCTTGCTCGGCCTCGGTCAGCGGCGCCGGGGCGAACCGGCTGCCGTCGCACAGCGCGGCCATGGTGGCGGTGTCCATGTCGCGCTCGAGGCGCAGCATGCCGATCAGGCGCGCCCGCGCGGTGTCTGCGTCCATCAGCCAGGCGCTGGAGGCGTAGCGGCGCAGCACGTCCCAGACCAAGCCGGCGATGGCGGCGCGGTCGCCGGAACCGGCAAAGCGGTGCGCGGTGCCCCACTCCTTCAGCGCCTTGGCCGCGGGCACGCGGTCCTTCTCGATGGTGTCGATCAATTCGATGGCTGCGGACAGCCGGGCAGCGGGCGTCATTTGAATGCCTTTGGACCAGATTTTCTGTTTTGCGCGTGATGCGCCGGCGCAGGCCGTCAGATCAGCAGGAGCAGCTTCAGCGCGAAGTAAATCCACATCGCCAGCAGCACCAGCACACTGGCGAGCCACACCGTCGAGCGGCGGCCGAGATCGTTCGAGGTGACGAACACCCCCGCGTGGGCGAAGCGCGTCACCACGAACACCCAGGACATCAGCACGATGAACAGATCGGCGCGCCGGAGCGGCAAGGCCAGCGCGATCAGGACGTAGAACAGCACCGGCAGCTCGAACTGGTTGCGGTAGCAATTGGCGATTTGCGTGGCGCCCTTGGGCCAGTTCGGCTCGCCCAGCGCAATGTCGCGGATCTTGGTCTCGCCCGAGACCAGCGACTTGCGGCGTGCCAGCACCATGCCGATCAACAGCGCGAAGGTGAGAGCGACCTGCACGAAGACCGGCAGCAGGACCATTTGAACGGACATCGGAACTTTCCCGGGAGGCGAAATGCCGCCGACGTCATTAGCGGCGCGTTTTGGCCGTGACAATGAACGAGATGAACCGGCGTTCCCGGTGCGGCGACCAAACGTCGATCATCACAGCGATTTTGGTCCCTTAGGACCGAGGCGAGCGCCGCCATGAACATCCTGTCCAGCCTTTTCGCCCAATCCGCCGACGGCCGGCACGGCGTTCTGATGTCGGCGCTGGCGGGTATCGCGGCCGCGCTCGCGGTGGCGCTGGCGATGACGGTCTATTTTCGCTTGAGCTACCGGACCTGGCGCGAAGTCGCCAGGCATGGCCTGGCCACCCTGGCCGCGATCCTGCTGTTCGGCTTTGCCGCCTACGACATGCGCCACGCGGCGCTCGCCTATCTCGGCCTCAACCCGTCCAAGCCCGCGGTCGAGTTCGAGATCCGCATGCCCCGGGAGATGCTGACGGGGGTGACCGACACCCAGATCGAGCTGCACACCGACCGCAACCAGACTCTGGCGCTGGTCGATGGCGTGCGCGACCTCGCCGACGGCCGCGCACTGCTGCGCGGCGCGGTGGTGCTCAACCACCGCACTGCGGACCGCGTGCTGGTGGTGAACCTGCCGGGCAAAGGCACGTTCGAATTCCGCCTCCGTCTGCCCGCCGAGCCGCATCGCAGCGAGTTCAGCCCCTGGCACCTCGCCGACCGCATCGCCTCGCCACTGGCCGGGCCGATCGCGCCGCAGGACGGCTACACGATCCGCTACCGCGTGCTTTAAACTTTGTTCGATGCGAACGATGCGCGCAGCGTCATCGTTCCGACGTTCGGCCGGGCCTATGATCGGCCATGTCCGAATTTCGTCTCACACAGATCTCCGACACCCATCTCGGCCAGCGCTTCCCGGGCCTGATCGAAAACTTCCATCGTGTCTGCGAGCACATCGATGCCGACAGGCCCGACCTCGTCATCAATACCGGCGACGTCTCCTTCGACGGGCCGACCAGCCGCGACGACGTCGCATTCGCCAAAAGCCTGCATGACGCCCTGCCCGTCGCCTGCCGCTACCTACCCGGCAATCACGACATCGGCGACAATCCGACCGCGATCGGGCCGGCGCCGAAGCCGCCGGTCAGCGAGGCGCACCGCCGGCAATTCTGCGAGATCATTGGTGAAGACCATTGGTCGTTCGAGGCCGCGGGCTGGCGCTTCATCGGCCTCAATTCGCTGGTGATGAATTCAGGGCTCACCTTCGAGGCCGAGCAGTTCGACTGGCTAACGTCCGAGACCGCGCGCACCAATGGCAGGCCGGTCGCGCTATTCCTGCACAAACCATTGTTTCTCAACCTGCCCGACGATCCCGAGACCCCGGAGACCTCGATCCGCTACGTGCCGCAGCCGGCGCGCGCGCGGCTGATCGAGATGTTTGCGCATGTCGACCTGCGCCTCATCGCCAGCGGCCATGTGCACCAGCGGCGCGACTTCACCTTCCGCCACACCCGGCACGTCTGGGCGCCATCGGCGGGCTTCGTCATCAACGATGCGCGGCAGGACCGGATCGCGATCAAGGAGACCGGCCTCGTCGAGTACCGCTTCCGGACCGACAGTCTCGAGGTCCGCCACGTCAGAGCAGCGGGCCAGCGCGATATCGATGTCGAGGAGATCCTCGCCCAGATGGGCGCCGAGTACTGACCTACGCGACGCTCTTGAGATCCTGCTGGATCGCGGCGAGCAGCGATTGCAGCGCGGCGCTGTTCACCGGCTTCGAGGGAGCGACGTCGGCAGGCGGTTGACCTGCAGGCTGCACAGCCTTCGCGCGCTTCGGGAACGGCGGCGGGGGTGCCGGCATCGAGGGGCGAGCAAAATCGCCCTCCTCCTCGGCGCGGACGAACTTGCCATGGATGACGTCGTCATGGCGACCCATGGCGAACATTGCCACCCAATAGCCGGCGGCCAGCAGAATGACGCAGAAAACACTGATCTCTAACATCGCTACACCTAAAATATGCGCGATGATTCAATGCCTTCACCTTGGCGTCAATGAACCGGCGGTCACACCTGCGGTTTTTGCGAACAGGTGTGGCCGATCGGTGACTCTTTGTTAACCATATCCGCCTCGGCCTTGTGGCCCAGGGTAGTCCCGATCCCGTCGCTCTAGGCCTTATCGGACCCGACCCGCACCAGCTGCTTGCCGAAATTGGCGCCCTTCAACAGGCCCATGAAGGCGCCGGGGGCGCTCTCCAGACCCTCGGTGACGAACTCCTTGTACTTGACCTTGCCCTCGCGGACCCAGCCGGACATGTCGCGCAGAAAATCGCCATGGCGGCCGGCGAAATCAGAGACGATGAAGCCGCGGAAGGTCAGCCGCTTGGTCAGGGTCGCGCGCATCATGGATGCGGCCCATTTCGGCGGCTTGGCCTCGGTGTCGTTGTAATGGGCGATGAGGCCGCAGACCGGCACGCGGGCAAAGGGATTGAGCAGCGGGAACACCGCCTCGAACACGGCGCCGCCGACGTTCTCGAAATAGACGTCGATGCCCTTGGGGCAGGCATCCTTCAGCTTGGCCGCAAGATCAAAATCGCGGTGATCGATGCAGGCATCGAAGCCCAGCTCCTTCACGACATAGTCGCACTTGTCCTTGCCGCCGGCGATGCCGACCGCACGCGCGCCCTTGATCTTGGCGATCTGGCCAACGGCCGAGCCGACCGCGCCCGAGGCACCTGCGACCACGACGGTCTCGCCTTGCTGCGGCTTGCCGATGTCGAGCAGGCCCGTATAGGCCGTCATGCCGGGCATGCCGAGCACGCCGATGGAGGTCGAGATCGGACCGAGCTTCGGGTCGACCTTGATCAGGCCCTTGCCGTTGGAGATCGCATGCGTCTGCCAGCCGGAGCGGATGCGCACGATGTCGCCGACCGCGAAATCAGGGTTGTTGGAGGCCGCGACCTCGCTGACCGCCTCGCCTTCCATCACCCCGCCGATCGGCACCGGCGCGGCATAGGACGGACCATCGCTCATGCGCCCGCGCATATAAGGATCGAGCGAGAGCCAGATCGTGCGCAGCAGCACCTCGCCTGCTCCAGGCGTCGGCACCGCGAATTCCTCCAGGCGAAAATCCGACGGCTTGGGCTCGCCAACGGGACGCGCGGCAAGAACGATGCGTTTTGCTTGGGACATGATGGCTTCCTCCGAATTGTGTTTCGGCGCAAACGGAAGCGGAGGCAGCGCGGCGCGTCAATACAAAAGCGCTGGAGCGGTCAGATGCGGCGCGTACGGCTCTCTTGTCCCGGGCGCGCCGCAACGCGAAAGGTTACTGCGCAGAGCCGGGACCCAGAAGGCAACACGACGAGATGCGAAGAGATGGGCCCCGGCTCTGCAGCGCATCACCAAGGGGTGCTGCGCTGTGTCCGGGGCACGAGGGCGGAGTTACTAACCCCCGCCCGGATAGTTCGGGGCTTCGCGGGTGATGGTGACGTCGTGGACGTGGCTTTCGCGCAGGCCGGCGCCGGTGATGCGGACGAACTGCGCCTTGCTGTGCAGCTCCTTCATGTCGTGCGCACCGACATAGCCCATCGCGGCGCGCAAGCCGCCGGCGAGCTGGTGCATGACGTTGCCGACCGGGCCCTTGTACGGTACCTGGCCCTCGATGCCTTCAGGGACCAGCTTGAGCGTGTCCTTGATGTCCTGCTGGAAGTAGCGATCGGCGGAGCCGCGCGCCATCGCGCCGACCGAGCCCATGCCGCGATAGGCCTTGTAGGAGCGGCCCTGCCACAGGAATACTTCGCCGGGCGTCTCGTCGGTGCCGGCGAGCAGCGACCCGACCATGGCGATATCCGCGCCGGCGGCGAGCGCCTTGGCGAGGTCGCCGGAGAATTTGATGCCGCCGTCGGCGATGACGGGAACGTCGGCCTTCTTCGCCGCTTCCACCGCGTCCATGATTGCGGTGAGCTGGGGAACGCCGACGCCGGCGACGATGCGCGTGGTGCAGATCGAGCCCGGCCCGATGCCGACCTTGATGCAATCCGCGCCGGAATCGATCAGCGCCTGCGCGCCTTCGGTGGTAGCGACGTTGCCGGCAACGACCTGCACCGAGTTGGACAGACGCTTGATGCGGTTGACCGCGTGCAGCACATGGCGGGAATGGCCGTGCGCGGTGTCGACGACGACGAGGTCGACGCCGGCATCGATCAGCCGCTCCGTGCGCTCGAAGCCGCTGTCGCCGACCGTGGTGGCGGCGGCGACGCGGAGACGCCCCTGCGCGTCCTTGCAGGCGAGCGGATGGGCGACCGCCTTCTCCATGTCCTTGACGGTGATGAGGCCGACGCAGCGATACTGATCGTCGACGACGAGCAGCTTCTCGATGCGATGCTGGTGCAGCATCCGCCGCGCCTCGTCCTGGCTGACATTCTCGCGCACCGTGACAAGGCCTTCATGCGTCATCAGCTCGGAGACTTTTTGACGGCGGTCGGTGGCAAAGCGAACGTCGCGGTTGGTGAGGATGCCGACCAGCTTGCCGGGGATGTTCTTGCCGGCGCCGGTGACGACGGGAATGCCGGAGATGCCGTGATCGCTCATCAGCTTGAGCGCATCGTCAAGCGTGGCATCGGGGCTGATGGTGAGCGGGTTCACCACCATGCCCGACTCGTAGCGCTTGACCTGCCGGACCTGGGCGGCCTGCCCCTCGGGATCGAAATTGCGATGGATGACGCCGAGGCCGCCGGCCTGCGCCATGGCGATCGCCATGCGCGCCTCGGTAACGGTGTCCATGGCGGAAGCCATGATCGGGATGTTGAGCGGAATGGCGCGGGTTACGCGGGAGCGAATGTCGACCTCGCCCGGCATGACGTCCGACAGGCCCGGCTTCAACAGCACGTCGTCGAACGTGAAGGCCTCGCGAATGCCTTGAAGTTGCACCGTGGCCATCTGCCAACTCCTTCCTGCGGCCCAGCCGCAAATGCTTATGGATGAGCGCCGCCCTCGGCGTACCTTGCGGCAACGCCTTGAGAATCGGAGCCCATCAGTGGGGTTGACGCGGGTCGATAGCACGCCTGCGTGACGAATCAAAGCAATTCGGACCGCCGGCCAGCCATGCACAGGCTTTTTGAGTAAATTCAGCGTGGATGGCCGGTTCAACGTAGATGGCTGGGCGACCCCACCCACCTTCATTCCGGGGCGCGACGAAGTCGCGAGCCCGGAATTCATCCGGCAGCGGTCTCTGCGGCCAATGGATTCCGGGCTTGCGCCAACGGGCGCGCCCCGGAATGACGAGCGAGCGGGAGCGTCGTCACGCAGGATTTAGGTGCCATGCGTCGATCCGCAATGGTCGCGGCTGAGTGGCGGTGATAAGCCGCAAGTCCACCCGTCCTTTCCGATTTTCATTACCGATCCGTCATGGTCGACAAGCAACGCGTCATCCCGCTGATCGTGGCCACTGCGCTCTTCATGGAGAACATGGACTCCACGGTGATCGCCACCTCGCTGCCGGCGATCGCGGCCGACATCGGCACCAGCCCGCTGACGCTGAAACTCGCGATCACCTCCTACCTGTTGTCGCTCGCGGTGTTCATTCCGGCGAGCGGCTGGACGGCGGACCGCTTCGGCGCGCGCATGGTATTTGCGATCGCGGTCGGCGTGTTCATGGTCGGCTCGGTCGGCTGCGCGCTGTCGACCTCGGTCACCGATTTCGTGTTCGCGCGCATCCTGCAAGGCATGGGCGGGGCAATGATGACGCCGGTCGGGCGTCTCGTGCTGCTGCGCTCGGTCGACAAGAGCGCGCTGGTCAATGCGATGGCCTGGGTGACGGTCCCTGCCCTGATCGGTCCCGTGATCGGGCCACCGCTCGGCGGCTTCATCACCACCTACGCCTCCTGGCACTGGATCTTCCTGATCAACATCCCGATCGGGCTGCTCGGCATCTTCATGGCGCTGCGCTACATCGATCCGATCAAGAGCGAGACGCAGGAGCCGTTCGATCTCTACGGCATGGTGCTCGCGGGCCTCGGGCTGGCCGGCATCGCATTCGGCCTGTCGGTCGCCGGGCTGAATTTGCTGCCCTGGAGCACGGTGGCCGCGCTGGTGGTGGGCGGCGCGATCTCCATGACGCTCTACGTCCTGCACGCACGGCGAACCGGATCGCCGGTCCTGGACTTTTCGCTGCTGACGCTGCCGACGCTGCGCGCGGCCGTGATCGGCGGCTTCCTGTTCCGGCTTGGCATCGGCGCACTGCCCTTCCTGCTGCCGCTTCTGATGCAGATCGGTTTCGGCCTGTCGCCGTTCCATTCCGGCCTCGTCACCTTCGCCTCCTCGCTCGGGGCCATGGGCATGAAGACGCTGGCGGCGCGCCTGATCCGCACCTTTGGTTTCCGCAACCTCATGACGGTGAACGCGGTCGTCAGCGCGTTCTTCCTCGGCATCTGTGCGCTGTTCACGGTGACGACGCCGCTGCTCATCATCATGGTGATCCTGGTGGTCGGCGGCTTCTTCCGCTCGCTTGAGTTCACCGCGATCAACACGGTGGCCTATGCCGAGGTCGAGACCGCGCAGATGAGCCGCGCCACCACCCTCGTCAGCGTCAACCAGCAGCTCGC
This sequence comes from Bradyrhizobium daqingense, assembly GCF_021044685.1. Lineage (NCBI taxonomy): Bacteria > Pseudomonadati > Pseudomonadota > Alphaproteobacteria > Hyphomicrobiales > Nitrobacteraceae > Bradyrhizobium > Bradyrhizobium daqingense. The sequence continues at coordinate 4,674,414 of NZ_CP088014.1, read as the reverse complement.
AGTCTCGGCCGGCGTCGCCGTCGGCGCAGCCTGCGTCGAGACCACGATGTGGTTCAGCCATGTCAGCGAGCTCAACGCCACGGTGTTCGCGCCCGCTTTCGTCGTGGTCGCGCTGACCTCGGCGGCCTCGAGCTGGTTCTTCTGGCAGATGCCGGCCGATGCCGGCCACGAGATCTCCGGCCGCAAGGCGGTGGAGATCGCGAGCCGCAAGGGCGCGGGCAAGGGTGCCGAAAAGGCGGCTGTCAAGGCGGCGAGCGAGGATACGCAGGACGTGCGGGATCAGCGGCTGGGGTAGGCCTCTCTCGGTGTTCGTAGACGGGCAAGCACAGGTTCCCTGCCGATGCGGGCTTACGCGGGCCCACTAGTTGAGTGCGCTCCTATTAAATTGATCGAATCAATTAGGCTCGATTAAATTTGATTAGACATTAATACAACTTATGATTTAATTCCGCCCACCTGCAGAAGTTCGCGGTGCTGCGGTAACGGAAGCCTACCGAAGAATGATGCAGATCGGCGCCGATAAGGCGCGATGGCGCGCCGACACGCTGAATGCGTGAGGCGGCAGCGCGAAGCGCTTATCCGCCGGTTGGGCGCGCTTCGCGGAAGTCAGTCCATGCGCCGAGTTATTGATTTCATTATTTGATGTCGAAGGAGGAAAATATGGCGAATACCATTCAAACAAACAGCCAAGCCGCTCAACAATTGCTTCGAACCAACGGAACTCTCGCAGCAGATTCCCACCTGTTCGACTGGATTTCCCTCCTGGACCCCGTCAACAGTTTGATCATCGGCAGCAGACGCGACGATGTCCTGAGCGCGCACGCCGAGGGCGACATCGTCTTGGGACTTGCCGGCCATGATCATTTGGACAGCGCATTGAACCGGACAGCGTTGATCGGCGGCAGCGGCAACGACGATTTGACGACCAATGTCGTCGTGCTGCAGGACGATATGCCCCAGCATGGACTCGCCATTCAGTTCGGCGGAACAGGCAATGACGACCTCAGCGCAACCGTTACTCTTCAAGGCGGGAACGCGCCTCAGAGCCCGGAACAGTTCGCGGATGTGCTGCTCGATGGCGGCAGCGGAGACGACACCATCAGTGCCACCGCAAATGTGGCGCTTCCTGTGCTCGCAGATGTAACGGTGAGGACCGATTTGATCGGCGGAAGCGGCAACGATACCATCGACGCCGTTGCCGACGGTCGCAACACCCTCGGAAACAGTACCGCCCTGAATTCGATCGACGGCGGCGCGGGCGATGACCGGGTCACCGCTCATACCGAAACGGCATTCTTCGCGCTCCACGGCACAGCCAGCAACGTACTCTTCGGCGGAGCCGGCAACGATGAATTGAATGCACGCGCCGAGGGCGTATCCAATCAGACCGATTTGGTCAGCAATGAGCTGCATGGTGGCCGGGGCAACGACGTCTTGCACGCCTTCAACCTGACCGACTCCAATGCCGGAACTCCAGTAGGCATCAACCAGCTCTGGGGCGATGACGGTGACGACACCCTCGAGGCGACCCACTCCACCGATGGGGAGAACGTCGTCACGGACGTCACGAATTATCTGGATGGCGGGAACGGCAATGACAGTCTGCTCGCAGATTCCACCGCGCTCGGCGGGTTTGTTCACGCACTCAATCAGCTCGAGGGAGGTATTGGACGAGACAATCTCACAGCGCATCTCGACGCTGTAGCCCACGGTGGATTTGGTCCGGAGCAGGCTCTATACGATGTCGCGAACGTCCTGAATGGCGGCGCCGGAGATGACCAGCTCACTGCGTTTCTTTCAGCAACTCCTGATCCTCCGGTGACAGACGATTCTATCGCCGAGAACCGCCTGAACGGCGGCGCTGGAAACGATGTTCTGGCCGCAACCGTTGCGCCAGGTTCACTCGGATCGAGCTTCCTTGCTGGCGGTACGGGCAATGATCAACTCACAGTGTTTGGTGGGTCGGGAAATATCCTCAATGGAGGCGATGGCAACGACACGCTCGTGAGCGGCATCGGAAACGATAGCATGTTTGGCGAATCCGGCGCGGATAGGTTCGTCTTCGCCGCCCAGAACGGGCATGACACGGCCATTTTCGAACAGGGCCAAGATAAGATCGATCTCATGGGCCTCGCCGCGAATGACATCCACGATTTTGACGACTTGAATATCGAGGTGACTGGGGGAGAGACCATCATCCACTTCGATGCAAATAACGACCTCACGATCGCAGGCGTTGTGAATCTCAGCGCGAATGATTTTCTGTTCGCCTAGCCGGCCCGGAATCTGTGAAGATGACCTACGCAAGGGCGCCTCGTGGAGAATCGCTGGTCTCTTAGGCTCCCGCCTCGAGGGCACGCCAGGGCGCGCCATCGATCTCCACGAGGGCGACAATGGCTAAGGGAGAGGGATTGCTCATTTGCGACGTGGGCGGCACTGCGCACGTCCGCGCCAGTGGCTGTTCGCCCGCCGATCTCAGAACAGGCCGAAGCGCGTTGCACGGTGAGAGCGGCCGGAGCGATCGCTCTACCCTGATCGAGAGGGTGTATCCGACTCGCTCCTCGTCCCGCCCCGAAACCCGGTCGCCAGCACGTAGCGCTCCGAGGAATCCTGCCGGCTCGCAGCGGGCTTGACGTGGCGCACGGTCGCGAAATCGCGCTTGAGCTGGGCCAGCAGCTCGGCGTCGGCGCCGCTCTGGAACGTCTTTGCCAGGAACGTGCCGCCGGGCTTGAGCACGTCGCAGGCGAACGCGACCGCGGTCTCGACCAGGCCGACGATGCGGAGCTGGTCGGTCTTGCGGTGGCCGGTGGTGTTGGCGGCCATATCGGACATCACGACGTCGGCCTTGCCGCCGAGCATGGCGGTGAGCTTCTCGGGCGCGTCATTGTCCATGAAGTCGAGCTGCGCGAAATCGACGCCGGGAATCTCCGACATCTCCAGCAAGTCGATCGCGACGACCTTGCCCTTGGCTTCCCTGGAGCCGACGCGCTTGGCCGCGATCTGGCTCCAGCCGCCGGGCGCCGCGCCAAGGTCGACCACGGCCATGCCCGGTTTCAGCAGACGAAACTTGTCGTCGATCTCCAACAACTTGAAGGCCGCGCGCGAGCGATAGCCCGCCGCCTTGGCCTTGGCGACATAGGGGTCGTTGAGCTGCCGCTCCAGCCACAGCTTTGACGAGAGCTTGCGCTTGCCGCCGGTCTTGACCTGGACGTGCAAGCGGCCGGTGGTGTCTTTCGCCATCTCACCAGCTCCTGAGCGCGCCGTCCTCGCGCATCATCTCGACCAGCATGCCCTCGCGCAGGCCGCGGTCGGCGACGCGCAGCCGCGGCAGCGGGAACGCGTGCCTGATGGCATCGAGGATTGCGCAGCCGGCGAGCACGAGATCGGCGCGCTCGACACTGATGCAATTGTTGGCGGCGCGCTCCTCGTAGCTCATGCCGAGCAGCTTGTTGATGGTCACGGTGACGTCGGCATCGTTCATCCAGATGCTGTCAATACGGCGGCGATCGTAGCGCGCGAGGTTGAGATGGATGCCGGCGAGCGTCGTCACGGTGCCCGACGTGCCCAGCAGGTGCATGTCGGCGAGGTCGCGGCCGTGCTCCGCCGCGAACGGCGCGACGTGATTGGCGACCTCCCGCTCCATCGCGGCATAGATCTCCGGCGTGACGTCGCGGCCGCCGAACTGCTCGGCAAGCGTGACCACGCCGAACGGGATCGACATCCAGGCCCGGATCCGCGGCTCCGGATTTTCCGGATCGCGCTCGATCCGCACCAGCTCGGTCGAGCCGCCGCCGATGTCGAACAGGATCGCCCCCCTCCCCCTGGGATCGACCAGCGGCGAGCAGCCGAGCACGGCGAGCGCCGCCTCGGTCTCGCGGTCGATCACCTCGAGCTCGATGCCGGTCTCGGCTGCGACGCGGGTGCGAAAACCTTCCGCATTCGAGGCTGCGCGGCAGGCCTCGGTCGCGATCAGCCGCAGCCGCCGCGCCTTGCGAAGATTGATCTTGTCGCGGCAGATGCTGAGCGCGGCGATGGCGCGCTCGATCGCCGCGTCGCTGATGCAGCCCGTGGCCGAGACGCCCTCGCCGAGCCGGATGATGCGCGAGAAGGAATCGACCACGCGAAAGCCGTCCTGAGTCGGACAGGCGATCAGCAGTCTGCAATTGTTGGTGCCGAGGTCCAGCGCCGCATAGACGCCGGTTCCCGGCGCTTGCACGGGCACGGCCGGCTCAGTGGCCAACGCCACCGCGGCCATCGACCTCTCCAGCTCACCGTGCAGCCCGTGGCCGTCGCGGAGCCGCGTGTGGTCATTCATACAAACTGTCTTTCCGCGGCCCAATGGGCCGATCTGGAATTGCTTTTTCGCCTGAAACATTAGCAGCGCGGTCGGCCTGCGCAACAACGCATCACATGGGACCATGCCCATTCGTGCGTTGTCGTGAACGGGGTGGTGGGTTATCTCAAGGAGACCGGTCCCCCGCTGCCGCGAAAATGCGCAAATGCCGGCTTTTCAGGTCATTCCCATGCAAGAACACACCAAATCGTCCACGCTCGAAAACGCTATTGCACTGCAAAAATATGGCGTCGGGCAGCCCGTCCGCCGCAAGGAGGACGACACGCTGGTGCGCGGCAAGGGCCGCTATACCGACGATTTCAACCTGCCCGGCCAAGCCTATGCCGTGGTCGTCCGTTCCACCCATGCCCATGGCATCATCCGCGGCATCGGCATCGATGCCACCAAGGCGATGCCAGGCGTGCTGGGTGTGTGGACCGGCAAGGATCTCGATGCCGCCGGCTACGGCCCCTTCACCTGCGGCCTGCCGCTGAAGAGCCGCGACGGCTCGCCCCTGCTCCAGACCAACCGCCAGCCGCTGGCGACCGACAAGGTCCGCTTCGTCGGCGATCCCGTTGCCTTCGTGGTGGCCGAGACGCTGGCGCAGGCGCGCGATGCGGCTGAAGCGGTCGAGCTCGACATCGAGCCGTTGCCGGCGGTGACGGACCCCGAGGAAGCCGCCAGGCCCGGCGCGCCGCAGCTCTATGACCATATCCCGAACAATGTCGCGCTCGATTATCACTATGGCGACATGGACAAGGTGAACGCGGCCTTTGCCAGCGCTGCCCATGTCACCAAGATCGACATCGAGAACACGCGCGTCGCCGTGGTCTCGATGGAGCCGCGCGTTGGGCTCGCCTCCTACGACAAAAAGACCGAGCGCTACACGCTTCAGGTGCCGACCCAGGGCGTCGCCGGCAACCGCGCCAATCTCGCCAAGAACCTGAAAGTGCCGAACGAGAAGGTGCGCATCCTCACCGCCAATGTCGGCGGCTCCTTCGGCATGAAGAACATCAACTATCCCGAATATATGTGCATCCTGTATGCGGCGAAGGAGCTCGGCCGTCCCGTGAAGTGGCTGGACGAGCGCTCCACCAGCTTCCTTTCCGACAGCCATGGCCGCGCGCAGAAGATCCATGCCGAGCTCGCGCTCGATGCCGAGGGCCATTTCCTCGCGGCCAAGCTCGAAGGCTACGGCAATCTCGGCGCCTACATCACCGGCGTCGCGCCGGGACCGCTTTCGCTCAACACTGGCAAGAATTTTTCCAGCGTCTATCGCACGCCGCTGATGGGCGTGGACATCAAGGTGGTGCTGACCAACACCACGCTGATGGGCGCCTATCGGGGCGCCGGCCGGCCCGAAGCGAACTATTACATGGAGCGGTTGATCGACCGCGCCGCCGACGAGATGGGCATCAACCGGCTGACCTTGCGCAAGCGCAATTTCATCAAGCCGAACCAGATTCCGTTCCAGGCGTCCTCCGGCGTCACCTATGACAGCGGCGACTTCCAGGCGGTGTTCAACAAGGCGCTGGAGATCTCCGACCACGAGAATTTCGCCAAGCGCAAGAAGGAGAGCAAGAAGGCCGGAAAGCTGCGCGGCATCGCGGTCGGCTCCTATCTCGAGGTCACGGCGCCGCCGAGCCCCGAGCTCGGCAAGATCGTGTTCGATGCCGATGGCACCGTGCAGCTCGTCACCGGTACGCTCGATTACGGCCAGGGTCATGCGACGCCATTCGCGCAGGTGCTGTGCGAGCAGCTCGGCGTCCCCTTCGAGAGCGTGAAGCTCGTGCAGGGCGACAGCGACATCGTTCACACCGGCAACGGCACCGGCGGTTCGCGCTCGATCACCGCGAGCGGCCAGGCCATCGTGGGGGCCGCAAAGCTCGTCATCGAAAAGGGCAAGCGCGCAGCGGCGCATCTGCTCGAAGCGTCCGAAGCCGACATCGAGTTCGCCGATGGCAGCTTCACGATCGCCGGCACCGATCGCAGCATCGACATCATGGAGCTCGCCAAGAAGCTGCATGACGGCAAGGTGCCAGACGGTGTACCAGATAGCCTCGACGTCGATCACACCAGCGAACCGGTCGCCTCGGCGTTCCCGAACGGCTGCCACGTCGCCGAGGTCGAGATCGATCCGGAGACCGGCGTGGTGCAGATCGTGCGCTACAGCGCGGTCAACGATTTCGGCACGGTGATCAACCCGCTGCTGGTCGAAGGCCAGCTCCATGGCGGCGTCGTCCAGGGCATCGGCCAGGCGCTGATGGAGCATATCCGCTACGACGAAAGCGGCCAGCCGATCACGGGCTCGCTGATGGACTATGCCCTGCCCCGCGCCGAGGACGTGCCGAACATGACCGTCGGCGATCACCCGGTGCCGGCGACCACCAATCCGCTCGGCAGCAAGGGCTGCGGCGAAGCCGGCTGCGCCGGCAGCCTGTCGACGGTCGTGAATGCGGTGCTCGATGCGCTCTCCGACCACGGCATCAAGCACATCGACATGCCGCTGACCCCCGAGCGCGTGTGGCGCGCGATCCAGGAGGCGAAGGCCAAGGCGGCGTAGAGGCGCGCGCTCCCCCAGCCTTCCGCTGTCATCGCCCGCGAAGGCGGGCGATCCAGTATTCCAGAGACGGCGCGGCTAGAACCGAGAAGCCGCGGCGTACTGGATTCCCCGCCTTCGCGGGGAATGACAGTCAATGCGAGGAATCACCAGCCCTACGCCGCCGCCTGCTCGCGCGGCTGGTAGATCGCGGTGTGCTGGCAATGCGCCAGCGGCGTCGTACCATTGGCGACGACAAGTGCGTCAAGCTCGACGAAGCGGTGGCCCTTCTTCTCGTAGTTCGCGGTCACCTTCGCCCGTGCGGTGATCTCGTCGCCGGCGCGCGCGGCGGACAAGAGCTGCATGCGGCTGCCGACGTGGATCCACGGGCCCAAAATCGTGTTGTCCACCAGCACGCGGTTCATGACGCGCTGAATCAGGCCGGGATGGCCGAGCCCGTCGCGGGCGAAGATCGGATCGGCTTCCCTGACATCCGCAAGATAATCGGCCGCATCCTGCCCCGCCCAGCGGCGCGGCGCCGTCACGAGCCACTTGCCGATCTCGAACGTTGCGGGACTGACCGGCTTGCGCTCGGCGACAGCGGGGACCTCGACATAGTCGCTCAGTGACACCACAGGCGCCGACGCCGGTAGCGAGGCCGTGCCCGTGGCGCACAGCTCGGTGCGGCTGAACACCTCGATCGTGAGCAGCTCGTTGTGTTCGGTGGCGTCGACATCGGCGATCTCGCCATCATACACCGGCTTGATGAAGCGGGCCTCGACCAGCCCGCGGCTGAGGAAATCGCGGCCCCACCGGGCAATCGGCATGTGCATCATGTAGGCGAAGACATCGACGCCCGGGACGAGCCCGCCGGAAAAGCCGAAGCGGCGCGCCACATTGTCGTCATGCATCTTGTTTTCGGATTGCTTGGCGGTGTTGTAGGCTTCGACGCGGTAGGTTTCGAGCCGGTTCGGCATGACGGGCGTTCCCTTGAATTCTTGTTGGTTGAGGGCCGATCGTAGAGCCCCGGGAACACCGGTCAATCCCCTCGCCTTTGCGGCCCGAATGGGGTACCACGCGGCGAATGAATGACGCCCCCACCCGCATCTATGTCGACGCCGACGCCTGTCCGGTGAAGGACGAGATTTACCGCGTCGCGCTCCGGCATGGCGTGCCCGTAAGCGTCGTCGCCGGCAATTTCATCCGCGTGCCGCAGGATCCGCTGATCGAGCGCATAGCGGCCGGCGCCGGCATGGACGCCGCCGACGACTGGATCGCCGAGCGCGCCCGGCACGGCGACGTCGTCGTGACATCGGACATTCCGCTGGCAAGCCGCTGCGTCAAGGCCGGCGCGGAGGTGATCGCGCCGAACGGAAAGCCGTTCACGGAAGAGTCGATCGGGATGACGCTGGCGGTGCGCAATCTGATGACGGATCTGCGCTCGGCCGGCGAAGTCACCGGCGGCCCGCGCTCGTTCGCGCCGCGCGACCGCTCCGCGTTCCTGTCGGCACTCGACCAGACGCTGCGCCGGATCCAGCGCCGCCGCGCCGACCAGGCCGCCACGAGTCAGGGCTGAGCATGGCGCCGCCGCTGTTCCAACTCAAAGACATCAGGCTGACCTTTGGCGGCACGCCGCTGCTGTCCGGCGTCGAGCTCAACGTCGCGCCCTCCGAGCGCGTCTGCCTGATCGGCCGCAACGGCTCCGGCAAATCGACGCTGCTGAGGATTGCGGCGGGATTGGTCGAGCCCGATGGCGGCACGCGCTTCGTGCAGCCCGGCGCCACGGTCCGCTACCTGCCGCAGGAGCCGGATTTCGGCGACCACAAGACGACGCTCGCCTATGTCGAGGCGGGGCTCGCACCGGGCGATGACCCATACCAGGCGCGCTACCTGGTTGAGCAGCTCGGCCTCACCGGCAACGAGAACCCGGCCAACGTATCCGGCGGTGAGGCCCGTCGTGCCGCGCTCGCCCGCGTGCTGGCGCCCTCGCCAGACATCCTGCTGCTGGACGAGCCGACCAACCATCTCGATCTCTCCACCATCGAGTGGCTGGAACAGGAGCTCGACAGCCGCCGCAGCGCGCTGGTGATCATCAGCCACGACCGCCGCTTCCTCACCAATCTGTCACGTTCGACCGCCTGGCTCGATCGCGGCCGGATCAAGCAGATCGACCGCGGCTTTGGCTCGTTCGAGAGCTGGCGCGACGAGGTGCTGGCCGAGGAAGAGCGCGACCAGCACAAGCTCGACCGCAAGATCGTCGACGAGGAGCATTGGCTCCGCCACGGCGTCTCCGGCCGGCGCAAGCGCAATGTCAAGCGGCTCGCCAATCTGCATGCGCTGCGCGACCAGCGCCGCAATTATCGCGGCACCGCTGGCACCGCCAGTCTCGCCGCGGCCGAGGCCGAGCAATCCGGCAAGCTCGTGATCGAGGCGAAGGGCATCACCAAGGCCTATGGCGATCGCAAGATCGTCGAGAATTTCTCCACCCGCATCCAGCGCGGCGATCGGCTCGGCATCATCGGCCCCAACGGCGCCGGCAAGACCACGCTGGTCAATCTGCTCACAGGCGGCATGCAGCCGGACACCGGCACCGTCCGGCTCGGGGCCAATCTGGAGATCGCGACCCTCGACCAGCACCGTGAAAGCCTCGATCCCAAATCGACGCTGGCCGAAGCACTGACCGGCGGCCGTGGCGACCAGATCATGGTCGGCGGCAAGCCAAAGCATGTCGTGGGCTACATGAAGGACTTCCTGTTCGCGCAGGAGCAGCGCGGCACGCCGGTGGAAGTGCTGTCGGGCGGCGAGCGTGGCCGGCTGATGCTGGCACGCGCGCTGGCGAAACCTTCGAACCTGCTGGTGCTGGACGAGCCGACCAACGATCTCGACCTGGAAACCCTCGACGTGCTCGAGGAGATGCTCGGCGACTACGAGGGCACGGTCATCCTGATCAGCCACGACCGCGACTTCCTCGATCGCGTCGTCACCTCCGTGATCGCACCTGAGGGCAACGGCAAATGGATCGAATATGCCGGCGGCTATAGCGACATGCTGGCGCAGCGCGGCGCCGACCTGAAGCGCGAGACGGCGAAGGCGCAAGCCCCGGCCGAGAAGAAGGAGGAGCGCTCCGCTGCTGCGCCCGCGTCTGTGGCAAAGCGGAAGCTGAGCTTCAACGAGAAGCACGCGCTTGAAACCCTGCCGAAGAAGATGGAAACGCTGCAAGCCGACATCGCCAGGCTGCAGCGCGTGCTCGACGATCCCAACCTTTACTCCAAGGATCGCAGGAAATTCGACGACACCTCGGCCGCCATCGCCAAGGCGCACGAAGAACTGTCCGCCGCTGAAGAGCGCTGGCTCGAACTGGAAATGCTTCGCGAAGAAATAGAGCAGGCTTAGAAAATGACCACTCCCCTCGCCGCCAAGATCGCCCGCGAATACGGCACGCCTTGCGCCGTCATCGACATGGACAGGGTCGAGCGCAACATCGCGCGGATCCAGAAGGCCTGCGATGACGCCGGCGTCGCCAGCCGGCCGCACATCAAGACTCACAAGAACCCGACCATCGCCAGGATGCAGGTCGCGGCGGGTGCGAAAGGCATCACCTGCCAGAAGCTCGGCGAGGCCGAGATCATGGCCAATGCCGGCATCGACGATATCCTGATCAGCTACAATCTGCTCGGCGAGGAGAAGATGGCGCGGCTCGCCGCGCTCCAGGCGAAGGCCAACATGACGGTCGCCGCCGACAACTCGACGGTCGTCGCAGGGTTGCCCAAGGCGGCCGCGGTATCGGGCCGCACGCTCTCGGTCGTGGTCGAATGCGACACGGGCCGCAAGCGCGCGGGCGTCGAAACGCCGGCCGAAGCGATTGCGCTGGCGCGCGAGATCGCCGGCTCCAAGGGACTGGCATTCGCGGGCTTCATGATGTACCCCACGGAGACCGGCTGGGCCGACGCGCAGAAGTTCTACGACGAGGCACTGGCCGGCGTGCGCGCGCACGGCCTCGATGCAAAGATCGTCTCCACCGGCGGCACGCCGAACCTGAAGAATCTTGGCAAGCTCAAGGGCGGCACCGAGCACCGCTTCGGCACCTATATCTACAACGACCGTATGCAGGTCGCCGCCGGCTCGGCCACCTGGGACGATTGCGCGCTGCACATCTATTCGACGGTGGTGAGCCGCGCCGCGCCCGAGCGCGGCATCCTCGACGCCGGCTCGAAGACGCTGACGACCGATACCGGCGGCCTCGACGGCCACGGCCTGATCCTGGAGCATCCGGAAGCCAGAATCGCGAAGTTCGCCGAGGAGCACGGCTTCCTCGACCTCTCCCGCAGCAACACGCGGCCGAATGTCGGCGACATCGTCCGCATCGTGCCCAACCACGTCTGTGTCGTCGTCAACATGATGGACGAGGTCGTGATGGTGCGCGGCGAGGAGATCATCGGCACGCTGCCGGTCGCGGCGCGGGGGAAGCTGAGATAGGGCGTGCTGCCGTAGCCGTCATTGCGAGCGCAGCGAAGCAATCCAGAATCTCTCACCGGAGGCCGTCTGGATTGCTTCGTCGCAAGGGCTCCTCGCAATGACGGTGGTTAGCGCTTGAGCCACTCCAACACGCCCCTGCCCGCGGCAGCCCCCGTCGCGAACGACGCCTGCAGCAGATAGCCGCCGGTCGGCGCCTCCCAGTCCAGCATCTCGCCGGCGGCGAATACGCCCGGCAGCTTGCGGATCATATAATGCGCTTCGAGTTCGTCGAACGAGATTCCGCCCGCACTCGAGATCGCGCGTGCGATCGGCGCGACGCCGGTGAGCTTGACCGGCACGCCATTGATGAGCTCGGCCAATCGCTCCGGCGACATCGCCGACAGCGACTGACCTGCGCTGATCGCGGCTTCCTGAAGCAGGCCAACTGCGACGGGCGAAAGCTGCGCTGCCTTCCGAAGGAAATTCGAGAACGACTGCTTGCCGCGCGATGCGGACAGGCGTTTGGCCAGCTCAACCTGATCGACGTCCGGGCGCAGGGCCACGTGCAGCACCGCCTCGCCCTTCACGGCGATCGCCTCGCGCAGTTCAGCCGATACCGCGTAGATCGCTCCGCCCTCGATGCCGGCTTGCGTGACGATCGCCTCGCCGCGAAGGCTGTGCGGACCGAAGCTCAGCGCAATCCCCTTGAGCGGCTGCCCCTCGAAACGCGCGCGGAAGACATCGGACCAGCGGACTGTAAAGCCGCAATTCGCGGGCCGTAACCGTGAGATCGAGATTCCTTTGTCGGTCAGTATCGTCGTCCAGCTGCCGTCCGATCCCAAGCGCGGCCAGCTTGCACCGCCCAGCGCCAGCACGGTGGCGTCGGCGGCGACGGCAAGCATGCCGTCGGGCGTCTGAAACGTCAGCCGTCCCTCGCCGTCCCAACCGTTCCAGCGATGACGAAATGCGAACCGCACGCCGCTGGCATCGAGCCGCCGCAACCAGGCGCGCAGCAAGGGCGAAGCCTTGAATGCTTTCGGAAACACGCGGCCGCTGGTGCCGACGAAGGTCGGCTCACCCAGCGCCTCGCTCCAGGCGCGCAGCGCATCCGGCGGAAACGCTGCGACCGCCGCCTCCAGCTTCGGCGCCGCCTCGCGATAGCGCGCCACGAACTCGGCGAACTGCTCGCTGTGGGTGAGATTGAGCCCGCCGCGCCCCGCCATCAGGAATTTGCGGCCCGCGGACGGCATCGCGTCGTAGACGGTGACGCGGGCGCCGCCCTGCGCCAGCACCTCCGCCGCCATCAGCCCGGCGGGTCCGGCGCCGATGACGGCGATTTGTGAATCCGTTTTGGTCATGGCGGGAGTTTAGGCCGGGCGGCGAGCCAAACAAAAGATCGTCATGCCCGGGCCTGTCCCGGGCATCCACGAGAGCGACATTCGCGGTGCCAAAGACGCGGATGGCCGGGTCAAGCCCGGCCATGACGGCTGAGAGTGCGCTTATGCTCTCGCTTACAGCTTGATCCCCGCTCGCACCGCGGCTTGGGCAACGTATTTCTGCGTCTGCTCGAACGCTCCGGTCAGGGCCTTGGCCTTCGACATGTCGCTGATCTCGGCGAAGTGTGCGGCGACCGCGTCCGGGGTCCATTCGGATTCCGGCAGGTTGATGCCCTCGCTCTCCAAAATCTTGATCACGGCGAAGGAGCCGGCGCCGGCACCCATGATGGTGCGGGTCGGCGCGTCCTCGCTGAGCATGTACTCGACCGCAGGCGTGATCGCGTTCGGCTTCATCAGCTGCAACGCCTGTGGCGGCAGCAGCTCTTCGGTCATGCGGGTTGCCGCCGTCGGCGAGATGATGTTGACGCGGATGTCGTTCTTGCGGCCTTCCTCGGCCAGCACGTTCATCAAGCCGACCATGCCCGACTTGGCGGCGCCGTAATTGGCCTGGCCGAAATTGCCATAGAGGCCGGAGGACGAGGTGGTCAGCACGATGCGGCCGTAATTGCGGTCGCGCATGCCGGCCCAGGCTGCCTTGCAGCAATAGAAGGTGCCGACGAGATGCACGTCGAGCACCTTCTGGAAATCAGCCGCTTCCATCTTGCCGAAGGACTTGTCGCGCAGGATGCCGGCATTGGCGCACAAGAGGTCGACGCTGCCCCATTCCTTGGTGGCGCGCTCGACCATGGCGGTGACCTGCTCGAAATTCGAGACGTCGGCGCCGTCAGCCATCGCCGTGCCGCCTGCCTTGCGAATCTCCTCGACCACCGCTTCGGCCGGCGACAGTGAGCCGCCCGTGCCGTCACGCGCGCCGCCGAAATCGTTGACGACGACCTTGGCGCCGCGGCTGGCCAATCCCAGCGCATGCGCCTTGCCGAGACCATTGCCCGCGCCGGTAACGATGGCGACGCGTCCGTCGAACCTGATTGCCATGAGTGCTTTCCTACGTGCTGGTCGTCATGGCCGGGCTTGACCCGGTCATCCATCAAATTGACAGGCTTTTGAGCAGCGATGGGTTGCCGGGTCAAGCCCGGCAATGACGGCGGAGTCTACGCGAAATAGATCAGACCCAGCCACTCCGCGACCAGCGCGGGCTTGTCCTCGCCTTCGATCTCGACGGTGACATTGGTGCGGGACTGCAATTCGTTCGGCTTGCGCAGCTTGGCTTCGGCCAGCACGAAGCGGCCGCGAACGCGCTTGCCCGAGCGGACCGGCGAGATGAAGCGCAGCTTGTCGAAGCCGTAGTTCACACCCATCGTGGTGCCCGCGATCACGGGCATCACCTCGTAGGACATGATCGACATCAGCGACATCGTGAGAAAACCGTGCGCGATGGTCGTTCCGAACGCGGTCTCTTTCTTCGCGCGTTCGGGATCGACGTGGATGAACTGGTGATCCTCGATCACGTCGGCATAGGTATCGATGCGGGGCTGGTCGATCAGATGCCACGAGGACAGGCCGATCTCCTTGCCGACCATGGCCTGATAGGCATCCAGGGAAATCGGCGGCTTCTTCCAGACTTCGTTCACTTAGGTCTCACCCCGTGTCTTCGCCAGCTCCGGAAAATCCTCCTCGCGGAATTCCCGGCCGCGTAGCGGATCGTTGCGATCGTCGTCGCGCTCCAGCCTGCGTAGCTGAACACGGCGGATCTTTCCAGAAATCGTCTTCGGCAACTCCGTGACGATTTCGAGGCGGCGGATCCGCTTGAACGGCGCAAGCCGCGTGTGCAGGTGCCGGAAGATCGACAGCGCCGTTTCGGGCGAACGCTCGGCGCCTGACGTCAGCAGCACGAAGGCCTTGGGGATGGCGAGCCGGATCGGATCGGGGCTCGGCACCACGGCAGCTTCCGCCACCAGCTCATGTTCGAGCAGCACGCTCTCCAGCTCGAACGGACTGATGCGGTAGTCGGAGGATTTGAATACGTCGTCGGAACGGCCGACGAAGGTGAGATAGCCGTCCTCATCGGCGAACACGACATCGCCGCTGCGATAGAGCTCGCCTTCGGCACCCGAGAGCCTGCCGTCATCGCCCTGATAGCCCTGCATCAGACCGGCGGGGCGATCGGCGCCCAGCAGCAAGGCCACCTCGCCCTCCCTCGCCGGATGGCCATCGGCATCGCTGACCTGCACGCGATAGCCCGGCAGCGGCCGGCCCATCGAGCCGACCTTGATCGGCTGGCCCGGTGAGTTGCCTGCAAGCGCGGTGGTCTCGGTCTGGCCGTAGCCGTCACGAATGGTCAGGCCCCAGGCGGCCTGCACCTGGTCGATCACTTCGGGATTAAGCGGCTCGCCGGCGCCGCAGACCTCGCGAAGCGCGACCTTGAACGAGGCCAGGTTCTCCTGAATGAACAACCGCCACACCGTCGGCGGCGCGCACAGCGTGGTGACGCCGCAACGGCCGATGGTGACGAGCAGAGCTTTTGCGTCGAAGCGCGGCTGATTGACCACGAACACCGTCGCGCCCGCATTCCACGGCGCGAAAAAACAGCTCCAGGCATGCTTGGCCCAGCCGGGCGATGAGATGTTGAGATGGACGTCGCCGGGTTGCAGTCCGATCCAGTACATCGTCGAGAGATGGCCGACGGGATAGCTGCGCTGACTGTGCCGCACCAGCTTCGGCTTGGCCGTCGTGCCCGAGGTGAAATAGAGCAGCATCGGGTCGTCGGCGTTGGTCGGGCCGTCGGCTGCAAAGCTCTCCGAAGCCTTCGCCGCCTCGTCGTAGGCCAGCCAGCCATCGGATGCCGCGCCGACCACGATGCGAACGACATTCTCGGCGCCAAGGCTGGCGAATTTCGCGACCTGGTCCTCGGCGGCCACCACCGCCTTGGCCCTGCCGCGATCGAGCCGGTCGCGCAGTTCTTCGGCGGTCAGCAGCGTCGTCGCGGGTATCACGACGACGCCGAGCTTCATCGCCGCCAGCATCGTCTCCCACAGCGGAACCACATTGCCGAGCAGCAGCAAAAGGTGGTCGCCACGCTTCAAGCCCTGCGCACGAAGAAAATTTGCGACCTGGTTCGAACGCCTCGAGAGCGCCGCGAAGGAGAGCTTTGTCTGCTTGTCCTGTGCGGCATCGACGATCCAGAGCGCGGGGCGATCCTTGCTGTCCGCATTCGCCGCGAGCTCGGCGTCGAACCAGTCGAGCGCCCAGTTGAAGGGAACCGGATCGGGCCAGCGAAAACCTTCGACCGCTGTCGCGTAATCCGTGCGGTGCTTTAGCAGAAACGCGCGCGCTTCCTGAAATGTCGTCATCAAGCTTTCCCGGCTAGACTCCTAACGTGCTTGATAATTCCGGAAAAATCCACCCCGCCTTGCCCGGCTGCGTCGAAAGACTGATAGATCTCCTGCGCATGCTTGCCGAGGGGTGTCGCCGCGCCGGCGGCCTTCGCCGCGTCCTGCGCCAGGGTCAGATCCTTCACCATCAGGGCCGAGGCGAAGCCCGGCTTGTAGTCGTTGTTCGCCGGCGAGGTCGGCACCGGACCCGGAACCGGGCAATAGGTCGTCAGCGACCAGCACTGGCCCGACGAGGTCGAGGCGACGTCGAACAGCGCCTGATGCGAGAGGCCGAGCTTCTCGCCGAGCGCAAAAGCCTCGCTCACCGCAATCATGGAAATGCCGAGGATCATGTTGTTGCAGATCTTGGCCGCCTGTCCTGCACCGGCGCCGCCGCAATGCACGATCTTCTTGCCCATCTTCTCCAGCACGGGCTTGGCCGCCGCAAACGCACTCTCCTCGCCGCCGCACATGAAGGTCAACGTTGCGCCCTTGGCACCACCGGTGCCGCCGGAGACCGGCGCGTCGACCGAGAGCACGCCGTGCTTGGCGGCCAGCGCATGGGCCTGCCGCGCGCTCTCGACGTCGATGGTGGAGCTATCGATGATCAGCGTGCCTTTGGTCATGGCAGGCACGACCTCGTTCCAGACGCCGAGCACGTGCTTGCCGGCCGGCAGCATGGTGACCACGACATCGGCGCCCGTCACCGCGCCCGCTGCGCTGTCGGCGATATCAGCGCCATCGGCCTTGGCCTGCGCGCGCGAGGCTTCGACGAGGTCGAAGGCAACCACCGTGTGGCCGCCCTTGACCAGGTTGGCGGCCATCGGGCCGCCCATATTGCCGAGCCCGATGAATGCGATCGTGGCCATTGTCGTTTCCTCCGCTGTCGCGTTGTTAGTTGAACTTCAGTTCATCGGCGCCGATCTCGGCGAGATACGGCGCAAGCATCTCCGGCGTCACATCCTCGATCCGCGGCGGCGACCACGTCGGGTTGCGGTCCTTGTCGATCACGGCCGCGCGCACGCCCTCGCGGAAATCGTCGCTGCGGAAGACCTCCAGCGCGGCGCGGTATTCTCGCACCAGGCACTCCTCCAGGCTCGACGCGGTGCGCGCAAGGCGCCGCAGCTTCAGCGTCACCACCATGCCGCGAGGCGATTTTTCGTTGAGCGTCTTCAGTGTGGCCATTGCGAATTCGGAGCCGTCGCGCGTAAGCGCAGCGAAGATGTCCTCCATCCGGTCGAACCCGAACAGCGCATCGATGATCGCCTGTTTGGCGGCGACCGGTCCGGCCGTCTCGCCCGTCGCAAAGCCATCGATGAGCTTGCTGACCTCGGCCGCGGTCGCGCCCTGACGAACCCTGGTCAACGCCTCGCGCAACTCCGGCCATTTGGCCGCCGGCACCACGGCGTCCGCGAATTTGGCATGGACCGCATCCGGACCATTCATGGTCTGGCCGGTCAGGCCGAAATAGGTGCCGATTTCGCCGGGCGCGCGAGAGAGCAGCCAGGTGCCGCCGACATCCGGGAAGAAGCCGAGCCCGACCTCGGGCATTGCGAGCTTGGTGCGATCGGTGACGACACGATGGCTCGCATGGCCGGAGAGACCAACGCCGCCGCCCATCACGAGGCCGTCCATGAATGCGACATAGGGCTTCGGATATTTCGCGATCCGCGCGTTCATGACGTATTCCTGGCGCCAGAACCGCGCGCCGAGGTCGCCGCCTGCGTGCGAACTCTCCCAGAGGCCCCTGATATCGCCGCCGGCACAAAGGCCGCGCTCGCCTGCGCCTTCCAGCACGATGACGGCAACGTCCGGATCGGCCTCGAACCGGTCGAGCGCCGCATCGATGCCGATGGACATCTCCAGCGTCATGGCGTTGAGCGCCTTGGGCCGGTTGAGCCGGATCACGCCCGCCGCGCCCTCGCGGCGGACGATGAGATCGCCCTCTTCCACTGAACTCATCGCGCGCCCTCGATCAGTTTGCGCGCCACGATGAGCCGCATGATTTCGTTGGTGCCTTCGAGGATCTGGTGCACGCGCAGATCGCGCACGATCTTCTCGATGCCATATTCGCTGAGGTAGCCGTAGCCGCCGTGAAGCTGCAGCGCGTGGTTTGCGACCTCGAAACCGACATCGGTCCCGAAGCGCTTGGCCATCGCGCAGAGCATGGTGGCATCAGGGTCTTTCCGGTCCAGCGCCGCAGCAGCACGCCACAGGAAGGTGCGCGCGGCCTCGAGCTCGATCGCCATGTCGGCAAGGCGGAATTGCAGCGCCTGAAATTCGTCGAGACGCTTTCCGAACGCCTTGCGTTCCTTCATGTAGCTGCGCGCCTTGTCGAGCGCGGTCTGCGCACCGCCGAGCGAGCACGCCGTGATGTTGAGGCGGCCGCCGTCGAGGCCAGCCATCGCGATCTTGAAGCCTGTGCCTTCCTCGCTCAAGAGATTGGCCACCGGCACGCGGGCGTTCTCGAACATCACGGCGCGGGTCGGCTGTGCGTTCCAGCCCATCTTGCGCTCATTGGCGCCGAAGGAGACGCCCGGCGTCTTGCCGTCGATGACGAGGGTCGAGATGCCGCCGGGACCGTCACCGCCGGTCCTGACCATCGCGACCAGAAGATCGGTACCGCCTGCGCCGGAAATGAACTGCTTCTGGCCGTTGAGGACGTAATGATCGCCATCGCGCACCGCGCGGGTGCGCAAGGCTGCCGCGTCCGAACCGGCGCCCGGCTCGGTCAGGCAGTAGCTCGCGATCAGCTCCATCGAGCAGAGCTTCGGCAACCACTTCTGGCGCTGGGTGTCGCTGCCGAAGGCATCGATCATCCAGCTCGCCATGTTGTGGATGGAGATGAAGGCCGAGGTGGTCGGGCATCCCGTCGCCAGCGCCTCGAAGATCAGCGCGGCGTCGAACCGCAACATGGCGGAGCCCCCGACGTCGTCGCGGATGTAGATGCCGCCCATGCCGAGCGTTGCCGCCTCGCGCATCACCTCGACGGGGAAATGCTTCTCCTCGTCCCAGCGCAGCGCGTGCGGCGCGATCTTCTCGGCCGCGAAAGCTAGCGCCATGTCGCGGATTGCGATCTGATCCTCGTTCAGAGCGAACTGCATGCGGGGCTCCTCACCTTCCTCGTCATCGCGAGGAGCTCGTGACAAAATTGCGGAGCAATTTTGCACTGAAAGCGACGAAACAATCCAGGCTGTCTCCGGGAAAGATTCTGGATTGCTTCGCTGCGCTCGCAATGACGGGCTAGGCTACAGCCTTACTTCATCAGCGGGATCGAGAACTCCGCACCTTCCTTGACGCCGGACGGCCAGCGCGAGGTCACCGTCTTGGTCTTGGTGTAGAAGCGGACCGAGTCCGGGCCGTGCTGGTTGAGATCGCCGAAGCCCGACTTCTTCCAGCCGCCGAAGGTGTAATAGGCGATCGGCACGGGGATCGGCACGTTGATGCCGACCATGCCGACATTGACCTTGGCCGCGAAGTCGCGCGCGGCGTCACCGTCGCGGGTGAAGATGGCAACGCCGTTGCCGTAGTCGTGATCCGACGGCAGCGCCAGCGCTTCCTTGTAGTCATGCGCACGGACGACCGAGAGCACGGGGCCGAAGATCTCTTCCTTGTAGATCCGCATGTCCTTGGTGACGTTGTCGAACAGCGAACCGCCGAGATAGAAGCCCTTCTCGTAGCCCTGCATCTTGAAGCCGCGGCCGTCGACGGCCAGCGTCGCGCCTTCCTTGATGCCGATGTCGATGTAGCTCTTGACCTTCTCGACCGCCTCGCGCGTGACCAGCGGACCGTAATCGGCCGACGGGTCGATCGAGGTGCCGATCTTGAGGCTCTCGACGCGCGGGATCAGCTTCTCCATCAGGCGGTCGGCGGTAGACTTGCCGACGGGGACTGCGACGGACACGGCCATGCAGCGCTCGCCCGCCGAGCCGTAGCCAGCACCGATCAGCGCGTCGACGGCCTGATCCATATCCGCATCGGGCATGATGATGGCGTGGTTCTTGGCACCACCGAAGCACTGGCAGCGCTTGCCGGTCTGCGCCGCGCGCTCATAGATGTACTGCGCGATCGGCGTGGAGCCGACGAAGCCCACGGCCTTGATATCGGGATCGTCGAGAATGGCGTCGACCGCCTCCTTGTCGCCATTGACGACGTTGAGGATGCCGGCCGGCAGGCCCGCTTCCATCATCAGCTCGGCGAGCAGCATCGGCACGCCGGGGTCGCGCTCGGACGGCTTGAGGATGAAGGCGTTGCCGCAGGCGATCGCGGGCGCGAACTTCCACATCGGGATCATGGCGGGGAAGTTGAACGGCGTGATGCCGGCGACGACGCCGAGAGGCTGGCGCATGGAATAGATGTCGATGCCGGGGCCGGCGCCTTCAGTGTACTCGCCCTTCATCAGATGCGGGATGCCGCAGGCGAATTCAGCGACTTCGAGGCCGCGCTGGATGTCGCCCTTGGCGTCCGGCACGGTCTTGCCATGCTCGCGGGCGAGCAGTTCGGCCAGCTTGTCATAGTCGCGCTGAACCAGCTCGAGGAATTTCATCATGACGCGGGCGCGGCGCTGCGGGTTGGTCGCGGCCCATTCCGGCTGCGCGGCGCGCGCGTTCTCGACGGCGGCGCGGACCTCGGCCTTGGAGGCCAGCGCGACCTTGGCCTGGACGTCGCCGGTCATCGGCTCAAAGACGTCTGCCGTCCGGCCCGACGTGCCCTTCACTTCCTTGCCACCGATGAAATGTCCGACTGAACGCATGGAATGATCTCCTTGAGGCCGAGCGTGAACGCTTTGACAAATCCTATCGACCTGCATTTATTGGGATTCAAGTCTGAGATATTGCACCATAGATGTGCGAAAATGCTGGATCAAGGTAGCATCGACTGGGACGACTTTCGCTTCGTGCTGGCCATCGTGCGGGGCGGCTCGGTGTCGGCTGCGGCAAAACAGCTCGGGGTCGACCATGCCACGGTGATCCGCCGCGTCGACCGGCTGGAGAAGCACCTGTCTGCCAAGCTGTTTGACCGGCGCAAGACCGGTTATCTCCTCACCGAGGCCGGCCAGCGCGTCGCCGACAGCGCGGAAGCGATGGAATCGACCATCGTCGCCAACCAGGAGCAGGTCGGCGGCTCGGTGGCGCGGTTGACCGGCACCGTGCGGATCGGCGCACCCGACGGCTTCGGCACCGCCTTCCTGGCGCCGCGGCTGGCCCCCTTCGCGGACCGCTATCCCGATCTCGACCTGCAACTCGTGGCCACCGCGCGACTTTTCAGCCTGTCCAAACGCGAGGCCGATATCGCCATCAGCCTGACCATGCCGAAGGAGGGCCGCATCGTCGGCCGCAAGCTGCTCGACTACCGCCTCGGGCTCTATGCCGCGCCCGCCTATCTCGACCGCTTCCCAAAGATCGCGTCCCGGCAGGACCTGCCGCAGCACCGCTTCGTCGGTTATATCGAGGAACTCTTGTTCACGCCGGAGCTAGACTATCTGCCGCAGGTGTCGCCGAAGATTTCCGCACGCTTCCGCAGCGCCAATTTGATCGCGCAGCTCAATGCCACGCTCTCCGGTTTCGGCATCGCGGTGCTGCCGCATTTCATGGCGAGCGACTATCCGCAGCTCGTGGCGGTGCTGCCGGAGGAGATCTCGATCACGCGGACGTTCTGGATGCTGATGCACGCCGACAGCAAGGATCTCGCGCGGATCCGGGCGGTGGCGGATTACATCGGCGAGATCGTGGACCGCGAACGGGCGTTGTTTGCGGGGCGGTAAAACCGCTATCGTAAGGTGAGCAAAGCGAAGCGTGCCCACCAATCTCTGCAATCACGGAAAGGACGTGGGCACGGCGCTGCCGCGCCTTTGCCCACCCTACGGCACCTCGCCTAGTTCTTCGTCTTCTTCACCGCGACCTTCGGCTCGCGCTTGGCGCCCTCGAGCGCGCTGTCCCTGCCCGCCTTCAGCACCTCGTCCGACAGTTCGCTGGAGCCGGCAATGCGCGCCAGCAGCATGGTGCCGGCCATCGTCGCCAATGTCGCGATCGCCTGCTTGCGCGCCGCCTTGCGCGGCAGGTTGGGAATGTAGTCGGTCATCATCTCGATCATTTCGTCGAGCTTGCCGGCAAAGGCCTTGCGCGTCTTCGGGCTTTCGCGCGCAATCTCCGCGCCGAGCGCCGGGATCGAGCAGCCATGGCCGGGATTGTCGCGATGCAGCGCCGAGAGATAGCTCTCCGCGACCAAGGCCAACCGCTTCTCGGGCGTGGCCTCATCGGTGAGCTTGCGCCAGTGGTCCATGGAGCGATCCATGGCATAGGCGAAGGCCTCGATCACCAGCGCCTCGCGGGAATCGAAATGTGCGTAGAAGCCGCCATGGGTCAGGCCCGCCTCCTTCATGAGGTCGGCGACACCGATGCCATGGGCGCCCTTCTCGCGCAGCCGCACCGAGGCCTTCTTCACGATCCGGTCGTGGGTTTCCTGCTTGTGTTCTCGGGAATAACGCATGCGGGTCTCATTGGATGTCGGAGATCATCTCATAACACGCAAATGCCGAGATGGGTGCATTAATTCATGTTAAGTTATGCCGATCATGGAGAAGGTTGCAGTTGCATGGACCGCGAGCGCGCCCTTGCCGTCGCGCACAAAGCCTTCGGTATAGCTGGTCTGGCGTCCCAGCTTGATCACCTTGCCCTCGGCCGAGATCAACCCCGAGCGGACCGAGAGCGGACGCAGGAAGGTCATCTTCAGGTCGAGCGTCACGGACGATTGCCCTGCTTCCAACCGGGTCGAGATAGCGCATCCCATCGCGGTATCGATCAGCGCCGCCGCGGTCGCGCCGTGCAGGAGACCGATGGTATTTTCGAGATCCTCGCGCGGCTCCAGTTCCATGACGATCCGGCCCGGCTCGACCACGGCCATGGTGAAGCCGATCAGCTTTGCGAACGGCGGCGGCGGCAGCCGCCCGTCGCGGATGCCCAGCATGGCGTCCATGCCCGACAGGCCCATCGCCACCTTCGCGACCGGCGCGGGCACCTGCCAGTCCACCACGCGCTCGCGGCGCTGTTCGGGCGAAAACAGGTCGAGTTGGACGACGTCGCTCATAGGCACCTCGTTATATGATCATCGTCATACTATACGACGGACTTCGCACTTGCAACAACGCGACGTGCCCGCTTGACAAAGGACTCGTTTCAGCACGGAACTGATCCGGACACCCATAGGCGGCCCAACACCACCAAATCTTTCGAGATCAAACGATGGAAATGCTCAATCAACACTGCGGCATCACGCGTGATGCCCGCGGCGTCGTTCATGTCGCGATCTGCAATGCCGGCTCGCTCAACATTCTCGGCTCGCCCGTCACCGATGCCGTGCGCGAAGGCCTGCAGCAGCTCGCATCTGACCGCAGCATCCGCGTCGTGGTGCTGCGCGGCCAGAGCGAGAAGAGCATGATCGGCGGTGCCGATATCAAGGAGATGGCCAAGCTCGACCGAAGATCAGCCGAGGCCTTCATCAGCCGCCTGCGCGATCTCTGCGAGGCGGTGCGCCAGTTCCCCGCCCCCGTCATCGCACGCATGCCGGGCTGGTGCCTCGGCGGCGGGCTCGAGGTCGCCGCCGCCTGCGACTTCCGCATCGCCGCCCATGATGCGCATTTCGGCATGCCGGAGGTCCGCGTCGGCATCCCCTCGGTGATCCACGCCGCGCTCTTGCCGCGCCTGATCGGCTGGGCCCGCGCGCGCTGGCTGGTCATGACGGCGGAGAACATCGACGCACCGACGGCGCTGGCCTGGGGCCTGGTCGACAAGGTCGCGCCGGAAGGCGGGCTCGATGCCGAGGTCGAGCACCTCGTGAAAGCGCTGCTCGCTTGCGGCCCCGAAGCGTTGCGGTCGCAGAAGGCGCTGCTGCGGCAATGGGAGGAACTGCCGCTGACGGAGTCGGTGAATTTGAGCGTCAAGGTGTTCGGCGAGTCGTTTCTGACGGATGAGCCGACGCGGTTGATGCAGGCGTTCGTGAACCGGAAGCGGTAGGCCTATCGCCTCTGCGCCAATGGGGCGCCCTCCAAGCGAAAGGTGTCATGCCCCGGCTTGACCGGGGCATCCAGTACGCCGCGGCTTCGGCTTAAACACGACGGCCTCTGGAATACTGGATTGCCCGCCTTCGCGGGCAATGACAGGGTCGTGTGGGACGACGGTTGTACCCACAGGAGCAGCCCATTTGCTCACCTCCTCAATCGAACGAACAAATCTCATCCGACCCACGACATTTTCTCATCCCGAGCGTGGTTGCATTTTTTGCGCCGCATCATATGATGATCATAATCTTATTCGTTACCGCACGGAGTTCCGTCATGGCCGAAGCCGCCGATCCCGTCGTCATCGTCTCCGCCGCCCGCACCCCGCTTGGCCGCTTCATGGGCGAGTTGTCGCCGCTCCCCGCGCACAAGCTCGGCTCGCACGTGATCGGCGCTGCGCTGGAGCGCGCCAAGCTTGCCCCCGAGAAGATCGACGAAGTCTTCATGGGCTGCGTGCTGCCGGCCGGACAGGGCCAGGCACCCGCGCGGCAGGCGGCGCGCGCGGCGGGCCTGCCCGATGCCACCGGCGCGACCACGGTGAACAAAGTCTGCGGCTCCGGCATGAAGGCGACCATGCTGGCGCACGACATCATCCGCGCCGGCTCGGCCGAGATCGTCGTCTCCGGCGGCATGGAGAGCATGAGCAACGCGCCCTATCTGCTCGCCAAGGCACGCGGCGGCTATCGCGCCGGCCACGACCGCATCATCGACCACATGATGATGGACGGGCTGGAGGACGCCTACGAGACCGGCCGCTCCATGGGCGATTTCGGCGAGGCCACCGCGGAAGCCTACCAGTTCACCCGCAAGGACCAGGACGCCTATGCGATGGAGACGCTCAGCCGCGCGCGCAAGGCCGTCGACGGCGGCGCGTTCAAGGCCGAGATCGCGCCGATCACCCTGACGGAGAAAGCAGGTCCCCGCGTCATCGCCAATGACGAGCATCCGCTGAAGGTCGATCCCGCGAAGATCCCCGGGTTGAAGCCGGCATTCCGTGCCAACGGCACCATCACGCCGGCGGCCTCCTCTGCCAATGCCGACGGCGCCGCCGCGCTGGTACTGTCCAGACGCTCGCTCGCCGATCGCAGCGGGCTGCCGGTTCTGGCCGAGATCAAGGGCCACGCTACCCACAGCCAGGAGCCGCAATGGTTTACCACTGCGCCGATTCCGGCGATCCGCAAGCTGCTCGACAAGGTCGGCTGGGCTGCCTCCGATGTTGACCTGTTCGAGATCAACGAGGCGTTCGCCGTCGTCGCGATGGCGGCGCAGCGTGATCTCGGCATTCCCCGCGACAAGCTCAACGTCAATGGCGGCGCTTGCGCCCTCGGCCACCCCATCGGCGCGACCGGCGCACGGCTGATCGTGACGCTGCTGCATGCGCTCGAAGCGCAGAACCTCAGGCGCGGAATCGCGGCGCTCTGCATCGGTGGCGGCGAAGCCACGGCGATTGCGGTCGAGCGGCCGGCGCACTGACGCGAAAAGTCCGTAAACGAGGGAACTCTGTCATTTGCGACAGACACGTCCCGTGCCATTCTTCAAACTGACGCAGGCCTGTTGCGGCCTGCTTATCAATACCGAGGCCCAATGATCTCGAACTGGCTCGCGGCTGCGCTTTCCCGCCGCAATATCCATTACGGCTGGGTGATGGTCGGCGTCACCTTCCTCACCGCACTGATCAGCGCCGGAACGGTCGGTGCGCCCGGCGTGTTCATCGTTCCCCTGCAGAAGGAGTTCGGCTGGAGCACGGCGGAGATCTCCTCCGCGCTGTCGATCCGCTTCATCCTGTTCGGGCTGATGGCGCCGTTCGCGGCCGCCCTGCTCAACCGCTACGGCCTGCGCAATGTCACGTTGGCGGCACAGCTCATCGTGGTCTCGGCGCTCGTGCTCTCGCTCGGCATGACCGAGGTCTGGCAGCTCATCGCGCTGTGGGGTGTGGTGATCGGGATCGGCACCGGCATGACAGCGCTGGTGCTCGGTGCGACGATCGCCACGCGCTGGTTCGCCGCACGACGCGGTCTCGTCGTCGGCATCATGACCGCGAGCGTTGCGACGGGCCAGCTAGTGTTCCTGCCGCTGCTGGCAAGCCTCACCGAACGCTATGGCTGGCGTCTCGCGCTTGGTCTGGTCTGCATCATGCTCGTCATCTCGTCGCTGGCGGTGCTGCTTGCGATGCGCGACCGGCCGAGCGATGTCGGGCTGCGCCCGTTCGGCGACGAGGGCACCGCGCCCCTGCCCGCCCCGCCGGTCAGCCACGGGTCGATCACGGGCGTTGCGCTCGGTACCTTGCGTGACGCCTCGAAGTCGGGTGCGTTCTGGATCCTGTTTGCGACCTTCTTCGTCTGCGGTGCCTCGACCAACGGCCTCGTCCAGGTGCACCTGATCCCGATGTGCCTCGATTTCGGCATCCCGCAGGTGCAGGCGGCGAGCCTCTTGGCTGCGATGGGCATCTTCGACTTCTTTGGCACCATCATGTCGGGCTGGCTGTCGGACCGCTACGACAATCGCTGGCTGCTATTCTGGTACTACGGCCTGCGCGGGCTCTCGCTGGTCTTCCTGCCGTTCAGCGATTTCTCGTTCTACGGCCTCTCGGTTTTCGCGATGTTCTACGGGCTCGACTGGATCGCCACGGTGCCGCCGACAGTGCGGCTCACCGCGCATAAATTCGGGCCCGAGCGCGCCAATCTGGTGTTCGGCTGGATCTTTGCCGGCCACCAGCTCGGTGCTGGCGCAGCCGCCTTCGGCGCCGGCTTCTCGCGGACGGTCTATCAGAGCTATCTGCCCGCCTTCTTCATCGCCGGTGCGCTGTGCGTGTTCGCCGCGCTGATCGTGCTGGCGCTGTCGCGGCAACCCAAGGCCGAGCCGAAGCCAGCGATGGCCTAATACCGGATCGTCGTGGTGGTGACGCCGAACACCGCGGCGTCACCGATCCTGGAGATGCATCCATGATCGCACGTTGACGGCTGCAGCCGCAACCATCGGCAGGCTCATCAGATGGTGATTGATCCCGGGCCTTGCCGGTTCTCGAAGTTCCGGTTCGACGTGAAGGCACGGCGCTTGCCGCGGCCGACGACGCGGGCCCGAGCGCCGCACAGAGGGAGCACCCGGACTCGTGCCATTCGAAGCCCGCGCGGCGGAACACCCGGTCGACCCTCTCGGAGAAGCGCGAGATGATCGACAGCGCAACGTCCTTTCCGCTGATTGCCAGATTTCTCAAACAGCGTCCGCGGCATGGGCTACTCGCCCGTGATGCCAAGCGCGCGGACAAGCTCGCCCCGCGCCTTGTAGTCGATGTCGATCTGACGCTTGAAATCGTCCTGGGTGCCACCCGTTGCAACCATGCCCTGCTTGTCGAGCCATCCACGCATCGTCTCGGTCGCGAGGATCGCATTGATCTCCTTGTTGAGGGTCGCGATCACCGGCGCCGGCGTCTGCTTCGGAAGCATCAAGCCGATATAACTGATGATCTTGAAGCCGGGGTACGTCTCGCTGATGGCCGGCACGCCAGGCAACATTGGGTAGCGCTGCTCGGACGTGACGCCGAGCAGCTTGACCTGTCCTGCCGTCGCCAGCGGCTCCACGGCCGTCGGCGCGCCGAAGATCAACGGAATCTGTCCCGCAAGGAGATCGCTGACCGACGCCGCCGTCCCCTTGTAAGGAATGTGGATCATCGTGAACCCGCCGGATTTCTGCAACATCTCGCCGGCGAGGCGATGCGGCGTTGAAGCGCCGGAGCTGCCAAAGCTCAGCGCCTGCGGCTTCTGCTTGCCGAGAGCCACGAGGTCTGCGACGGAACTGGCAGGCAAATCTTTCGCCGCGGCCAGCAACAGAGGCGACCAGGCGACGCTGACGACGGGCTCCATCGCCTTCGAAAGATCGAAATGATTGCTGGACGCAAGATGCGGGTCGATAGTGAGCATCGCATCCGTCACCATCAGCACCGTGTATCCGTCCGGCTCGGCCCGCGCCGCCGCCTGCGCAGCGATCATGCCGTTGGCGCCAGTCTTGTTCTCGATCACGACGGAGACCTTGAAGGTCTCGCCGAGCTGCTTGCCGATGATCCGCGCGAGCGCGTCGGCCTGGCCTCCCGCGGAATAGCCGACCAGAATCGTGATCGTCCGCGCAGGATAGGCTTGCGCCCTCACGGGCCCCGCCACCGCACTCAGCCCAAGCAGCGCGATCGCGCCTGCCGCAATAAGCCCCTTCCATTGAACCAGTTTGCGCGACACCATGGTCCGTTCCCTCCTGTTGCAGATGGTGGCTCCGCCCACTCTTCTTTTCCGTTTTCTATGCAGGCACGTTCGTGGGCGCTCCCAATATGCCGGCGGCATGGAAATCGCCGATCTCACGCGCCGAGTATCCGGCCGCGGCCAGGATCTCATCGCTATGCTCGCCAACGCGAGGCGGCTGACGTTCGAGGCCCGGCCGCTCGCGCGCGTCGCCGAACTCGACCGGAAGCGCCGGAATTCCGACCAGCGGCCCGCCGCCAAACCCGGCGATGGCCGTCGCAAGCAGTCCGCCATTGACGAGCAAATGCGGGTCGACCGACAGTTCATCCGGCCGTCCTACCCGCGAATACGCCACTCGGGCGGCTTCGCATTTGGCAAGAATCTCGTCGAGGGGCAGTCGCGCGATTCGTTGCTCCAGTTCGGGAAGCATCCATTCGCGCGCCTCGCATCGATTGGCGTTGCCGATCAGTCTCGGATCGTCGCGCCAGTCGGCGAAACCGAATGCGTCGCAGAAGCGTTGCCAATGCCCGTCGGAGGTGCATCCGATGAAGATCTGACCGCCATCGGATGCCGAGAAGACGTCGTATACTCCCCAGGCATTCTTCCGGGCCGGCATTGGCGGCATCGGACCGCCGATGACGGCACTGCCGACGACGACTGCACCAAGCATGAAGGTCGCGCTCTCGAACAGCGAACTCGATACCTTCTGTCCGATGCCTGTGACATCGCGCTCGCGCAGCGCAGATAATGCTGCCACCACCCCGAAAACGCCGCCGAGGATGTCGATTACGGGCGCGCCCGCGCGCAACGGCCGGCCGGGCGGTCCCGTCATATAGGCGAGACCGGATTGCATCTGCACCACTTCGTCGAGTGCGCCCCGGTTCTCGTAAGGACCTTTCAGGAAGCCCTTCATCGACAGGTAAACGAGCCGCGGATTGACCTTGCGCAGATCGTCCCAGCCGCACTTCAGCCGCTCGATCGTCCCAGGTCCGAAGTTCTCCAACACGATATCGGCGTCCTTCACCAGCCGATGGACGATGGCCTGTCCCTCCGCCCGCTTCAGATCGATCGCAATCGAGCGCTTGTTGCGGTTGTAGGTCGCGAAGAAACCGGCTGCGAAGCCCGGCAACTGGCGGGTCGGGTCGCCGTTGGCAGGCTCGATCTTCACCACGTCCGCGCCGAGATCGGCGAACAGAACGCCCGCGCAGGGCCCCATGATGGTGTGGCCGAAATCCAGCACCTTCAATCCGGCGAGCGGCTTCGCGGACGTCATGGCCCAACTTTCCTTCGCAATGAGGCGAGCGTGCCCGACCGCAACGCTGCGCTCGGCAGGCGGCGTCCGACGATCCGCTCGGCAAGGCGTCCGGCTTCGATCAGCGCCTCGATGTCGAGGCCTGTGGCGATGCCCATTTCCTCGCACAGCAGCGCCAGCTCCTCGGTGGCGATGTTGCCGGGTGCGCCCGGTTGGCCAGCGAACGGACAGCCGCCCAGCCCGGCCACCGCGGCATCGAAGGCGGTCACGCCGAGCCGCAGCCCCTCATAGGCGCAGGCGATGCCCTGACCGCGGGTGTCATGCAAGTGCAGCGCGATCCGCAGATCCTCCCAGCGATCGCGTACGGCGCCGACGGCGGCGGCGACCCGCCGCGGCGTGGCCCAACCCATCGAATCCGCAAGCGAAACCTCGCGCACCTCGATGCCGGCTTCGCGCGCGATCGAGAGTCCGTCAGACACGGTCTCGACCACCTTCGCCGCAGGCACGTCCCCGCCGAAATTGCAGCCGAACGCGGCCATGACGATGATCTTGGCAATTGGAACACCCGCCTGCCAGTGCAGGCGCGCATAGTTCTGCATGGCCTCGATCTGCCCGGCGCGGTCACGATTGAGATTACGAAGTGCGAACGGTTCGGAGGCGCTCAGCGAGATGAACCCAGCAAGCGTGAGCTTTCCCCTGAACGCCAAGGCGCGCTGCAATCCGCTGTCGTTGAACCAGAGCGCCGTGTAGGAGACGCCCACGCGCGGAGCGAAGCCCGCGACGACCAGCTCGGCGTCGGCCCAGCCCGGCACGTGCTTGGGATTGACGAAGGACGCAACCTGGATCTGCGAAAGACCGGTCACCGACAAAGCATCGATCAAGGCGATCTTGTCCGCGGTCGTGATCGGCCCAGGCTCGATCTGAAAGCCCTCGCGCGGTCCCTCCTCAGTGATGACGATCCTGCTCGGCAAGTCCATGCCGCGACACTCCCGACGCCGCTCTTGTAGGCTCTTTGCAGGAGCTTGCCGATGGCAATGACATCTGACAAATATAATATGAAGATCATTGTGATCTGATAATTAGATCGACAGGGAGCAGGCGCGATGGCGCTCGGATTGCGACAGATCAGATACTTCATCGCGATTGCCGACGCGGGCGTGCTGTCGCGGGCCGCCGAGACCCTCAACATCGCGCAGTCCGCGCTCAGCCACCACGTTGCGGCTCTCGAAGCCGACCTCGGCGTAAAGCTGCTGGAACGGCGGCCGCGCGGCGTCGCCTTGACCGCGGCGGGTCGCCGTCTCTACGAGCACGGCAGCGCGTTGCTCGCGAGCCTCGGCAAGGCCGAGGAGGACGTGCGGACCTATAACGAGGCAGCAACGGGACCGGTGAGCCTCGGCCTCAGCCACACTGCGATCTCCATGGTCGCACTCGATCTCATGAAGGCGGTCCGCAAGCACTCCCCCGCGGTGCACCTGACGGTCGTCGAAGCGCTGTCACCGGCGCTGATCGAGCGCGTCTTCTCTGGCACGATCGATCTCGCGCTGGCGTATAATCCGCCGCGCGATGCCCGCCTGGACGTGGCGTGGCTGCACGAGGAAGACCTTTACCTCGTGGGACGTCCGAGCCTGATCGGCCGATCCAGCAGTCCGATCGCCTTTTCCGCCATTCCACGGAATAGCGTGCTCGGACTGACGCCCCTGCCGGCATCGCGCGCCATCATCCAGACTCAGGTTCTCCGTAATCAGATTGTCCCGAGCGAAACGCTCGAGGTCGATTCTCTTTCGGCGCTGCGAATGGCGCTCGAAGCCGGCCTGGGATGCGCAATCCTCTCCCGCGCGACGGTTCTTGCAGACATCGCGGCGGAGAAATATCACGCGCGCCGCATCGTCGATCCCCCTCTCTCGCGTTCGCTTGCGCTGGTGGCTCTCGCAGACCGGCCGCAAACCAAGGCGTTCCTCGAGGTACGAAAGACCGTGACGGAAGTGGTCCGCGCGGCCGTCGACGAACGACGATGGCCCGCGAAAAAGATCGAACGACACAAGAGACGCTCCGGCGCGGCGGCCTGATCGTCATTGCTTCCTCTGCGGCTCGGATTGGCAGCCGCCGCACCGGTCCACAAGTTCAGGCGATTTTGCCGTTAGACTCCAAGCTCCAAACGTGAACAATGGTCCGACGCACGTCACGTGCGCAGTACACGCCAAGATGTACCCAGGGGAAAACAAATGCCTGCTCCGTCCTCCGACCCGATCATTCCGACCACACCCTTGAGCGCCGAGATGCGCGACGCGCTGCGTGCGATCGTGGGCGAGAAAGGCCTGATTGAGGACGAGCACGGCAAGCAGCCGTTCGTGACGGATTGGCGGGGACTGCTGGTCGGCGGTGCCGGAGCCGTCGTTCGTCCCGGCAGCACCGAGGAAGTATCGAGAGTGGTCCGGCTCTGTCATGAGCACGGCGTTGCCATCGTGCCGCAGGGCGGCAACACCGGACTGATGGGAGGCGCGACGCCCTGGCCGGCGCACACCGGCATCGTGCTGTCGCTGGGCCGCATGAACCGGGTGCTGAATGTCGATCCCGTCGGCTATTCGATGACGGTCGAGGCCGGCTGTGTGCTGCAGACGCTCCAGGAGACGGCGGCGGGGCACGACAGGTTCCTGCCGCTCAGCCTCGGCGCCCAGGGCTCCTGCATGATCGGCGGCAATCTGTCGACCAACGCCGGCGGCGTGCAGGTGCTGCGTTATGGCAATGCCCGCAATCTCGTGCTGGGGCTCGAGGTCGTCCTGCCCAATGGCGATGTCTGGGATGGATTGCGCGCCCTCAAGAAGGACAATACCGGCTACGACCTCAAGCACCTGTTCATGGGCGCCGAGGGCACGCTCGGCATCATCACCAAGGCGGTGCTCAAGCTGTGGCCGGCACCGAAGGATGTCAGCACCGCGTGGCTGGCGATCCGCGATCCGCGTGCGGCTCTGGAGATCCTGTCCGAGGCGCACGCGGCATCCGAAGACAATGTTAGCTCCTGCGAGCTGATGAGCCGCGCCGCCATCGACATGGTGCTGCGCCACATTCCCGGCACGCAGGATCCGCTGAAGGCGGACACGCCGTGGTATCTCCTGCTTGAATGGTCGTCCGTGCGCCCACGCCGGGACGGGGCCGAGGGCATGTCCGAGAAGCTGGAGCAGTTCCTTGCCGATCAGCTCGAGGCCGGCCGCGTGCTCGATGCCGCGATCGCGCAAACGGTCAGCCAGTCCCGCAACATGTGGCGCATCCGCGAGGGTGTCGCCGAGGCTTCCCGGGCCGAGGGGCCGGGACTGAGCTACGATGTCTCGGTGGCAATCTCCAAAATACCTGTCTTCATCGACAAGGGGCTTGCGGCCGTGCTCGATATTCTCCCGACCATCCGCCCCTACCCCCTTGGACACATCGGCGACGGCAATCTGCACTTCTCGTTCATGGGGCCGGTGGGCATGGATCAGCAGACCCTGACCCAGTACAAGGGCGCCATCACGCGGGCCGTGAACGACCTCATCACGTCCATGGGCGGCTCGATCTCGGCGGAGCACGGCATCGGCATCGACAAGCTCGACGAGCTCGGCCACTACCGCTCCAAGACCGAGCTCGACATCATGCGCACCATCAAGCGCGCGCTCGATCCGCAGAACATCATGAATCCCGGCAAGGTGCTGCGGCTGTGACCTGGGATCAACAGGTCTTCTGCTGCAAATGCTGGACGCAGGTGCAGGTGGAGGTCGCCGGATACTTTACGTCGTAATAGGGAAAGCTCGAGGTGGCCGGTCCGTTCGTCGAGCAGCGCGGGAATAGATAGTAGCTGTCCGACAGCTTTACGGTCCCGGCGATGGTGAAGCCCAGATTTGGCGTATAGTCGTAGGACACCTCGCTCAGAACCAGCGAGATATTGGCGTTGCTGGTGCCACTCGGCCCGGTGAAGTTCGACAAGGTCATCTGCTGACCGACGGCTCGCGCCCCCGTGGAGCTTGTGGATTTGCTCCATTGCACGGTTGCTTTGCCGCTGCTGTCGGTCGACACGCCCGAGACCGTGATCGTCATCAAGGAGGTGCTACCCTTTTTGATTGGATAGGGAGCCATGATGGCGCTCGACGCCGCGAGAATGCCTTCCATCTGAGACGTGGTGACAGCCGTGTTCTGCGTGATCATGTCGGCGACGCTGTGCGCGGTTGAGCTGACCTTGACGTTCATGGCAAGGCCGTTGCCGAGCTCGACGCCACCGACATAGAGCACCAGCATGAACGGCACCACCATGGCGAACTCCGTCGCTGCGACGGCGCGGTTATCGGCGAACAGGTGCCGGGCGCGAGACGATAGGGCGGACATCATCATGATGGCTCGTTCTGGAACGCGGCGGTCGACATGATCAGCCGATTGCCATTGCTGAGGTTCGAGAGGTTGAAACCGAGCGGCCCGAGGACGACCGGCCACTCATACATGACGCGGAGCACAACGATATCGCCGCGGTCGCCGTAGTTGTACTGCCAGGTATTGCTGACCTTGCCCGAGCCGTCGTAAGTCAGGCTGGGCATTCCCGTGTTCGCCGAGGTCCACGAAGTCGCGACCTGCATATCGACCATCAAGCCGTTGCAATTGAACAGGATCACAATCTGGTCGCAAACCTTCTGCTTGAAAACCGCCTGGCTCATCTGCGCAGATCGAACCTGCCCTGTCATGACGAGGCGGCCCGACTGGCGCACGACGGACTCGAGCATCTGCTGGGCAAAGAAGACCAGGAACGTCTGGATCAGCGCGATGATGAGCGCGAGGAACGGCGCAGCGACCAGCGCGAACTCCACGGCCGTCGCGCCCCTGCTGTCTCGCGCAAAGGCGGCACAGCGGTCGCGGCGTCTCTTGGTCGTTGCGGCGTGGCCGATCATGACGCGTGTTCTCTACTTCACAAGGCTGGCCGTGCTGGATGCGACCTTGAGGAACAGGTCCGTCAGTGCCGCGGAGATGTCGTCACCGGTCTTGACGCTCTTGTACAAACCCGGCGAAGCACATGATTGCAGCCGTTGCGCGATCTGGCCCGTGGATGAGGACGGATTGTTGAACTGCGCGATACGGCTGTTGTACCAACCATCCGTCGGCAACTGCAGGTACTCAGTGTAGAGCACCGCGATGCGAATGCCCCGGTTCTTGATCGTCGTGCAGGCCGCCGTATTGAGCGGCTGCTGGCATCGCACTTGCGTGCTGCCGACCGTCGGAAGCGGATAGGTGGCGTTCGGATCGCAGCTTGCCGACTTCAGGATCAGCTTGTCTTCGACACCGTCGGTGACGAGGAACACCACCTCCTGCGGCGTGTCGCCGGACTGATTGGTACCGCCGCCCGGCGCGGGCATGATGTTGTTCACGCTCGTCAGCCCGCCGGCAATGTCCGAGCCGTAGTCGGTAGAACATTGGTTGATGATGACGCAATTCTGGTGATCGACCGGCATGAGCTTAATGTTGCTGATCTGCGTGCCCGCGGTCGTCGGTGTGGTCAGCGTCTGGACCGTGTTCAACTTGTAATCGAAAGTGTAGATAGCAGCCTTGTACGTCGTGTTGTTGAGCGCGGCCATGCATTGCATGACACCGCCCGAAACACCCGACTGGGGACACGTCCAGGGCCCCACGATCAACTGCTTGACGGCATTGGTCACGAGATCGATGCGCAGCGTGATGTTGTTGGCGCGCGCGACGGTGAGATTGTCCTTGTTCGATGAGCTCGGGTTCTGGTTGTTGGGATGAATCTCATGGCAGGCGAACGCACAGTTCCTCGCGTAAGCCGGCTGACTGCTCGTCGCCGTAATCATCTTGTCGATGTCGCCCTGCGTTGCCCCAAGCGCCATCGACGGAGACACGTCCAGCAGCAAATAGAAGTTCATGTTGGGCGCGCTGGACGCCTGCGCCGTGGCGGAACCGTTGACCTGCCAGGTCTGCTTGCCGAGAACGCCGGGAAAATTGTTGATGGACTGTGCGGTGTAGGCAACCGTGATGGTCCGTGCGAGACCGGAATCCGTGATCGTGACCGTGGGCGTCGGCACCGACGACAAGCCGGGAAGGTTCGCCTTCGCAGCGAACACGGCTTCCGCGGTCGCCCTGACGGCGGCCGCGTCGGTCTGCGTCAGCATCGAGGGTCGCACGGCTGCGATCGCGGCTGCGTCAGCGGCGGCGTCCAATTGCTCGCGCTTGCGCAAGGCAAGCGTGTAGTCGAGCGTCATGCCCAGAAGAAAGATGATCGGCACCATCATGAGCGCGAAGATAATGGCGACGTTGGCCTTCCGATCTCTCGCGAAATGGCGCACTACGCGGCGGAGCATGACCTTCATCCTGATTGCCGGCTTTGCGGCAAAAACACTTCCTGAAATCTCAAGACACGACGGGGGCGCAGCTATCCTGCTGCCGATCCTCCGCGTATCGCCGACCGAAATATGGGTGTGGCCTTCTTAATCAACGCTTACGGCAACCCGACAAACATGGACTGCAGCGGGGCGCGATCTATCGCATTGAGAAGGCATCATTAACGTCGCCTAAAGGCGATCATAGAGACTGCGGCAAGGCCGAACCGGCCACAGGCCAAGCTGCCGGCAGCCTGTCCTGACTTAGGACATCCTGGCTTGAACGGCGGTGGGATCGGAGCTGCACCGGCGAACCGGCCGCTGATCACCCAGGACCGCTTGCCCTTCACTGCATCGCAGCAGCGACCTTTTCCGCCGACATCAGGACCGGGAAGTTGGTGTTGGCGCACGGCACCACCGGGAAGATCGAGGCGTCGACGACGCGCAGGCCCTGCACGCCCTTGACCCGACCCTGGTTGTCGACCACGGCCATCGGGTCGTCGGCCCGGCCCATGCGGCACGAGCACGAGGCGTGCCACACGCCGATGGTCGCCTTGCGCACGAAGGCCTCCAGCGCCTCGTCGTCGTTCATCACCTGATCGAAGGTGAAGCCTTCGACCACGAAATTGTCGATCATATAGTGACGCAGCACTGCCGGTCCGTCCATCAACGTTGCGGCAATCTTGGTCAGGATCTTGTTCCTGGTGTTGACCACGCCGATCTTGCGGACCTTGTCGGTATAGGCCGCCGGGAATGGCTTGTCCGTCACCTTCTTCACGATGTCGCTCATTTGAATGGCCGCCATCTTGCGGAAGCCGCTCATCAGGCGATCGAGGTCGCGCCGGTCGGACAGCAGGTTGAACTCGACGATCGGCTCTGCTGACGGATCGCGCGAAGCAAGCTTGACCTGTCCGGTTTCGGAATAGGTCTTGTTGACGAAGGTCAAGAGCGAGCCGATCTGCTCGCCGACCGCATGCCAGGCCGACTTAGAGAGCAGCACGACGAACATGTCACCCTTCGGCACACCCGCAAGGCCCGACGAGTAGCGAAGGCCGAGCTGCATGTGGCGCCTGGTGTGCGCGTTCATGCGCGCGCCGCGGCGAACGAACGACGACAGCGAGATCGAGGGATGATCCATCAGGCGCTGGCCGACACCTTGCAGCCCCATCCGCACGGGAATGCCGAGATCCTTGAGATGGCCGACCGGCCCGATCCCGGCGCGCAAGAGATGCGCCGGGGAGTGGATCGCGCCGCTGGAGAGAATGATCTCGCGTCCGCGGAATTCCTGCTCGCGCCCGTCGACCATCGCCTTCACGCCGACGCATTGCGTGCCCTCGAACAGCAACTCGCGGACTTGGGTGTTGGTGGAGATCGTGAGGTTGGCGCGCTTGCGGGTGTCGCGATCGAGATAGCCCATCGCGGCCGAGACGCGCTGTTCGGCCTGGTTGGAATGCGTCACCGGGAAATAGCCGTCGATGAACTCGCCGTTCTGGTCGGGCACGAATTGATGGCCGGCCTGCTCGAAGGCTTGCGCGAACGCCTCCGAATGCCGCGTCCAGTGCTCCCGCGGGATGCGGCGGACCGGGATCCGGCCGTCCTTGCCGTGATACGGCCCGTCGAAATCGAGATCGCGCTCGACCTTCTTGAAGAAGGGCAGCACGTCGGCCCACGACCAGCCCTCGGCGCCGCGCGCCTGCCATTCGTCGTAATCGGTCGGCGCGCCGCGATTGGCCATCTGGCCGTTGATGGAGGAGCCGCCGCCGAGCACCCGCGCCTGCTCGTATTTGCGCAAAGGCGGACGGCCTTCATTCGGATTGTTGTGGCTGACGATCTGGGTGGTGACCTTGAGCTCGGTCCAGTGGAAGCGCGGATCGAAATAGGCCGTGCCCGGATAGCTGTCCCTGATCTCGGCCGGCTCGTTGCCGGGTGGCGTGTCCTGTCCGGCTTCGCACAGCAGGACCTTGTTGGCGCTCTTTGCGGAGAGCCGGTGGGCCAGCACGGAGCCCGCCGAGCCGCCGCCCACGATGATGAAGTCAAACACGATTGGCGCGTCCTCTTGTTCTAATTGGGGGAACGTAGCGCGTACTTGTTTCGCGGTCACGCCATCGCGGCCGCGAAGATCGTCGCAGCCGCGATGATGGCTGAACATCACGGCCTGATCGAAAAATTCTCCGGCGGGCCGGCCTTGCGCAGCGGCTCGGCGAGGCGCGCGAACTCGCACAACAGCGACCGCGTCTTCCTGGGGTCGATGATCTCCTCGACCCAGAATTTCTCGGCCGAGCGGAACGGCGAGCGCAGCTTGTTGAGGCGATCCTCGATCTCCCTGAGCTTGCCCGCCTTGTCCTCGGCCGCGTCGATGTCGGCGCGGTAGGCAGCTTCAATGCCGCCTTCCAGCGGCAACGAGCCCCAATAGGCGGACGGCCAAGCGTAGCGTATCGAGAAGCGGTCGGCCGGCTGATGCACGACGCCGGCGACGCCGAAAGCGTTTCGCAGGATCACTGTGCACCAGGGCACGGTGGTCTGGTTCACCGCGGCCATGGCACGGACGCCGTGGCGGATGGTGGCGGCTTTCTCCGCATCGAGGCCGATCATGAAGCCGGGGCAATCCATGAGATAGACGACCGGCAGATGGAAGGTCTCGGCGAAATCGACCCAGCGCACCACCTTCTGGCACGCATCCGCCGTCCAGGAGCCGCCGTAGTGGAAGCTGTCGCTGGCGAGCACCAGCACCGCCCTGCCCTCGAGCCGGGCGAGACCGACAATGATCGGCTTGCCGAAATTCTTGGCGACCTCGAAGAACGAGCCCTTGTCGACGACGGCCTCGATGATGGGCCGCATCTTGTAGACCTGCTTGCGGTTGCGCGGCACCGCGCTCAACAGCGCTTCTTCACCACGCTCCGGATCGTCCCTGCACGGCAGGGTCGGCGGCAGCTCATAGACCGAGGACGGCAGATACGACAGGAATCGCCGCGCGCAGGCGAACGCCTCTTCTTCGGTGTCGACGGCATGATCGACCGCGCCGGCGCGGGTCTGGATGTCGGCACCGCCGAGTTCTTCCTTCGAAAGGTCCTGCCCCAGCGCCTTCACCACCGGAGGCCCTGCGACGAACATCGCGGACTTCCTCGTCATGATGGAATAATGGCTGGCAGCCAGCCGCGCGGCCCCCAGGCCCGCCACCGAGCCGAGGCCGAGTGCTACGACCGGCACGCGCGACAAATTCTCCGTCGTGAAGCGATACCAGCGCGTGCCGCCGATTCCGCCGGGCAGATTCGCCGCCCCCTTGGTCTCGATGGTCTTGACCGAACCGCCGCCACCGGAGCCTTCGATGATGCGGACGATGGGCAGGCGGAAGTCGTGCGCCATCTCCTCCGCCATCAGCGGCTTTGCGGAAATGGACGCATCGGCCGAGCCGCCGCGCACGGTGAAATCATCGCCGACCACGACAATCGTGCGGCTGTCGACGCGCGCCCGGCCGAACACGCAGTTGGCCGGTGTCAGCTTCTTCAGCTCGCCGCTGGAATCGTACTCGCCGATGCCGGAGACGGCACCGATCTCGTGAAAGCTTCCCTTGTCGATCAGTCCGTCGATGCGCTCCCGAACAGTCAGCCGGCCCTGGTCATGCTGTCGCTTGACCTTTTCAACGCCGCCCATCTCCCGCGCGAAGGCTTCGCGCCGGGCGAGCTCGTCGAGTTCCGGCTTCCAGTTCATTCACTCCCTCCGAATTGATCGGCTTGTTATTGTTGTGCACGGCCATTGCGACCGGCTTACGCGAGATACGGTTGTTGAAGACGTCGCCTTCGGCGCCTTCCATCAGACTGCCGAGCGAGCGGCCGAGCGTGAGCATCAGGGGCGCGACTTCGTCGTGCAGGCGCTGCTCGTCATACATCGCCGAGAGCAGGCCGATCGTGATGACCACGAAGGTCTGATATTGCGGCGACCAGATCGGCACCGCGAGCCCGTTGATATGCGGGCTCCACAAGCCGCAGGCCACGACATAGCCGCGCTCGCGCAGCGACTGCCGATTGGCCTCGATGCGGGGCTTGAGAATCTTCGCAGCCTCGGGGGCTTCCCTCTCCATGTCGGCGATGAAGGCATCGCCGATCTCAGGCGCCAGTGCTGCGGTGTAGGCCGCGCCTGCCGCGGTCGAGGCCATCGAGATGCGGCTGCCAGTGCCCTCGTGCAGGCCGAGCGCGCTCGCCGAGCGCGCAAACTGGAGATAGACGAGATGGAAACGATCGGGCACGACGAAGCCCACCGTGCCGGGAAGCTGCTCGGCGACCTCCTGCAACCGCTGGCGGATCATGCTGCGCAGCTGCGCGCCCTTCATCATCGAGGCGCTCATCGCCACCGCGCTCGGGCCGATTCGATATTTTTGATCGCGCGGCAGATAGACGAGCTGACCCATGCGGGTCAGCGTGTGCGTGAGCCGCGACACCGTCGAGCGCGGCAGACCGCAGCGATTTGAGATCTCGAGATTGCCGAGTCGCGCCTCGTGGCCCTCGAAGCATCGCAACACGTCGAACGCGCGCGACACCACCTGGATGACATCACCTTCACCGGCGTCGCCAGCGAGCGCGCCTTGCCTACTCAACCGCTCCGATCGTCGTCCCATGTTCCCCACCGCTTGTTCCGCTCTGCGGAATTAAATTCCACTTGCAGACGACGCTACCTCAGGCATTTTGCGACGACAACAAAAAGGCGATGGCATGCCAGAAATTAAGATCGTCACGGAGGTCGCGGGTCGCATCTGCGCAACTCTCGTGCAAGTTGGAGGAACCGTGGCGGATGGCGATGAGATTGTAGTGGTCGAAGCGATGAAGATGGAGATACCGGTGCCCTCGCCTGCGAGCGGCACCATCACATCGCTTCTGGTGAAGCTCGACGACGTCGTCGCGGAGGGCCAGGCGATCGCGATCGTCGCGAGCTGACTGCATGATCCGCTGATTCCGCGACATTCTGTCAGCGCCGTTTCTGCATTCGCGGTCCGGCGTTGCCATCGCTCGATCGCGGTGACATGATCTGCTGCAAACAAAACGTTGTTTCAAACAAAGAATGAAATTCTTCGCGGCAAACGCGAGGATTGATGGAGGGAAACATGCTTCGTGGGCTGCTCGTGCTCGCGCCTGCCTTGGTGGTTGGCATTTCTTTTGTGTCTACTCGCTACGCGTTCGCCGAGGATCTCAAGTTGCCGGCGACGTTGACGTTCACCGCCTATGACACCGGCACCGCCGGCTTCAACATCGCGGTCGGCGTCGGCAAGATGATGAAGGACAAGTACGGCACCGATGTGCGCGTGCTGCCTGCAGGCAACGACGTCGCACGTCTCGCGCCGCTTCGTGCCAAGCGCGCGGTCTCATCCGCGATGGGATCGGGCACCTATTTCGCGCAGGAGGGCGTGTTCGAATTCGGATCGAAGGAATGGGGACCGCAGCCGCTCCAGATCCTGCTCTCGTCCGTCGACTGCAATTGCGGCTCGCTCGGCGTTGCCGCCGACACCGGTGTGAAGGAGCTGAAAGACCTGAAGGGCAAGCGCGTCGGCTTCGTCGTCGGCTCGCCCGCGCTGAACCAGAACTCGCTCGCGGTGCTGGCTTTCGCCGGCCTCACGCAGAAGGACGTCAAGGCCGTCGAGTTCGCCAGCTACGGCGCGATGTGGAAGGGGCTGATCAACAACGACGTCGATGCCGCCTTCGGCACCACCATCACCGGCCCGGCCAAGGAAGCGGAGACCTCACCGCGCGGCCTGATCTGGCCGCCGCTGCCCGCCAAGGACAAGGAAGGCTGGGCGCGGATGCAGAAGGTCGGCTCGTTCTTCTTCCCGCAGTTGGCGACCTGTGGCGCCGGCATCACGCCGGAGAAGCCGGTCGAGCTCGGCAACTACCCCTACCCGATCTTCGTCGCCTATGCCACGCAACCGGCCGACCAGATCTATGCGATCACCAAGTCGATGATCGTGAATTACGACGCCTACAAGGATTCTGCGCCCGGCGCCGGCGGCCTCGGCGCCGACCGCCAGACCAAGAACTGGGTGGTGCCGGTGCATCCCGGCGCGGTGAAGGCGCTGAAGGAAGCCGGCCATTGGAGCGACGCGCAGGAGGCGCACAACAACAAACTGATCAAGCGCCAGGAGGTGCTCGGCGCGGCGTGGACGGACTATGGCAAGTCGAATCCGCCGTCCGACGACAAAGCGTTCCTCGACGGCTGGATGAAGGCGCGCGCCGCGGCGCTTGCCAAGGCCGACATGCCGAACGGGTTCGAGGAATAGACGAATGGCGTCACGCTCGGCGCTAAGAGGCAAGTGTGCGACCTCTCCCGCACGCGGGAGAGGTTGAGCCCGCGGCGCGAGCGTTCGACCAATAGTCATTGGCTTAATCTGCTTTCAGTAGCCCACAAGCGGGGTCGCTATGTCTTCTTCCACCTCCACCGCCCCGCAAGACGTGACCAAGCGAGTCGTGTTCGACGATCCCCACGGCGCCGCAGGCAACATGCAGGAGGCGGAAGTCACGCGCGTGCGCACGTTGCGCGGCACCTGGCGCTGGACGCTGGTGGTCGCGACGGCCGCGACCATCCTGCTCTGCATCAACCAGCAATTCTCGCTGCGCTTCTTCGTCGGCTACACCCAGCTGAACACGGAGTATTTCTATCTCCTGATCGCGTTGATGCTGCCCTTCACCTTCCTGATCTTTCCGGGCGCTGAACGCGCCCCGCTCGACCGGATTCCCTGGTACGACCTCGTCCTGTTCGTGGCGACATTCGCTGCGGCCATCATGCTGATGTCGAACGTGCGCAAGGCCGCTGAGGCAGGCTGGGAATTCGGCGGCGCGCCGAACAGCGTGATCGCCGCAGGTCTCGTGATGTGGGCAATGCTGATGGAGGCGCTGCGCCGCACCGGCGGCTGGAGCCTGCTCCTGAGCGTGATGCCCTTCACCGTCTATCCGCTGTTCGCCGAGGCCCGGTGGCTCGGGCCGTTCCGCGGCACGCAGTCGACGCTGGAACAGGCGACGGCCTATCACGTGCTTTCCGGCGAAAGCCTGCTCGGCATTCCCATCCAGGCCTTTGCCGACACCGTGATCGGCTTCCTGGTGTTCGGAACCGCACTGATGATGACGGGCGCCGGCAAATTCTTCATCAACCTCTCTTTCGCGATGTGCGGCACCTTCCGCGGCGGTGCCGCGAAGGTCTGCATCTTTGCCAGCGGTCTGCTCGGCATGATGTCGGGCTCGATCATCTCCAACGTGCTCACCGCGGGCACCATGACCATCCCCGTCATGAAGAAGAGCGGCTTCCGCGCCTCCTATGCCGCCGCGATCGAGGCCTGCGCCTCCACAGGCGCGGTGCTGGCGCCGCCGGTGATGGGCGCGACCGCCTTCGTGATCGCACAGTTCCTTAACGTCAGTTACGCGGAAGTCGCCGTGGCCGCGATCATACCGGCCGCGCTCTATTACGTCGGCCTGTTCATGCAGGTCGACACCTACGCCGCGCGTCACGGGCTGAAGGGCATCCCGCGCGCCGACCTGCCGCGGGTCATGGATACGATCAAGGACGGCTGGTACTACGTATTCGTCATCGCGCTACTGATCGTGATGCTGCTCTACTTCAAGCGCGAGAGCCA
Source organism: Bradyrhizobium daqingense (assembly GCF_021044685.1). Lineage (NCBI taxonomy): Bacteria > Pseudomonadati > Pseudomonadota > Alphaproteobacteria > Hyphomicrobiales > Nitrobacteraceae > Bradyrhizobium > Bradyrhizobium daqingense. The sequence goes on along the minus strand of NZ_CP088014.1, from coordinate 4,630,835 downwards.
CGCTCCATTCTACGCGACCGCGCTGCTGCTGGTCCTCAACCAGCTCTTCTCCAAGGACACGCGCTGGACGTTCGCGACGATCGGAAAATTCCTGGAGGTCAACGGACGCACCTTCGTCGAGTTGGTCGGCATCCTCGCCGGCTGCGGCCTTCTGATCGGTGCGTTCTCGATGACCGGCGTCGTGTCGAGCTTGGCCAACGATCTGTTGCACATTGCCGGCGACAATGCCTTCCTGCTGCTCGGCATGTGCGCCCTCACCAGCCTCATTCTCGGCCTCGGGCTGACGACGACGGCCTGCTACATCTTCCTCGCCATCCTGGTCGCGCCCGCGCTGGAGAAGCTCGGGCTGAACCGGATGGCCGTGCACATGTTCATCTTCTATTGGGGCATGCTGTCATCGATCACCCCACCGGTCGCGATCGCCTCCTTCGCCGCCGCGGGCATAGCCGGCTCGCCGGCGATGAAGACCGGCTGGGAATCGATGTGGGTCGGCAGCATCATCTATTTCATCCCATTCTTCTTCGTGCTCAATCCGGCGCTGGTGCTCCAAGGGCCGAGCCCCTACCTCGCCGGCCTCGGCCTGATGGGCCTTGCTGCGTTCGGCACATTGTTCATCTGCGGCGGCATCCAGGGCTACCAGCCTTTCGTCGGCGACTTGCGCGGCACGGGTGCGCTGGAATGGCCCATCCGTGTGCTCCTGGTGATCGGCGGGTTCGTGGTGGCGACCCCGGGCGGCGGGATCATGCCGCTGTCGCAGCTGCAGGTGACGCTGCTCGGCCTTGCGATCCTCGTGCCCACGACCTTGCTCGCCCTGCTCCTGGTCCGCCGTCACACCATGGAGCCGGACGGGTTGCGCGCACCCTGATTGCGTTGCACAAGTGAGGCGATGAAACCGCTATCGCCTCTCGCCTCCGCCTGGACCCGCTCGAAACCGCCTTTGCTGCGGTTTCTGGACAATTGCCTCAACGAGTTCTCGGCGGAAACCTCGGGCAGCGTCGCCGACTACATCCCCGAGCTTGGTAAGGCGGACCCTGCCTATTTCGGCATCAGCCTCGCAACGCTGGACGGCCATGTCTACGAAGTCGGCGACTCCAGGGTGCCCTTCACCATCCAGTCGATGTCCAAGCCCTTCGTGTTCGCGCTGGCGCTGGACCTTTTGGGCGCAGGCAAGGTCGAAAGCACCATCGGCGTCGAGCCCTCCGGGGATCCCTTCAACTCGATCCGGCTCAATTCAGACAACCGTCCGTTCAACCCGATGGTCAATGCCGGCGCAATCGCCTGCACCGGGCTGATCTATGACAGCAAAGGCGCGGACGCTTTCGAGCACATCCGTCTCGCGCTCAGTCGTTTTGCCGGACGCGACCTCGCCATAGACGAGGCCGTCTACACATCCGAAAGCCAGACCGGCGACCGCAACCGCGCCATCGGCTACCTGCTCAAGACCAATTCCGTGATCTCCGACAATGTCGCCGGCGTCCTCGACGTCTATTTCCGGCAATGCGCGGTGCTGGTCACCGCGCGCGACATTGCGGTGATGGCGGCGACGCTCGCCAATCGCGGCGTCAATCCGGTGACCGGCGAGCAGGTGCTGACGCCATACGCGATCTCGCGCACGCTCTCGGTCATGACCTCGTCGGGCATGTACGACTATGCCGGCGAATGGATCTACCGGATCGGCCTTCCCGCCAAGAGCGGCGTCGGCGGCGGCATTTTGGCAGCGCTCCCGGCCCGGCTCGGGCTCGGCAGCTACTCGCCGAGACTCGACAAGCATGGCAACAGCGTGCGCGGCATCAAGGTCTGCGAGGCGCTGTCCTCGCATTACGATCTGCACATGCTCAACCGCAGCGACGACGCGCGCAACGCGGTTATAGCGGACTACGACATCGGCAAGAGCCCGTCCCGCCGCGTGCGCCGGCCACAGGAGCGCGAGATCCTGGCCACGCACGAGCAGGAGGTGCGGATCATCGAGCTGGTCGGCACGCTGTCGCTGTCGGCCGTCGACTACGTCTCGCGCCGGCTCGCAGGCCGGCCGCGACCGCAATTCGTGATCTTCGATCTGCACCGCGTGACCTCGACCACCCGCGCCGGCGCGCGGCTCGTTGCCGAGGCCTTCGAGGAGCTGGCCGCGCTGAACGTCACCGTCGTGATCTCCGGCGTTCGGCGCGCCTCCAAGGAATGGGACAGCTTGCGGGAATGGACCGCGGAGCTGAAGAACGTCCGCGATTTCTATCTTCTGGATGCCGCCATCGAATGGGCGGAGGACCAGATCGTCTACCGCTATGGCGGCTCGATCGACTTCCACGAGACCACCGAGCTCTCGGAGCAGCCGCTGCTCGCCGGGCTGAGCGACGACGAGCTGTCCCATCTCTCAGAGCTTTGCACCGTCAAAAGCTATCCTTCCGGCGCGAAGATCGTGACGACCGGCGATGCCGCCGATACCGTGTTCTTCCTCCGAAGCGGCGCGGTCCATGTCACGCTGCCTGACGGCGTCAGGCTGGCAACGCTCACCGCCGGCATGGCCTTCGGCGAGATGGCACTGCTGGAGGCAACGCGCTCCGCCGACGTGTTCGCCGACATGGCCGCGACCGTGTTCGAAGTGCCGCTGAAGGATTTCGAACGCTTCCGCGAACAGCACCCGCGCGCCAGCGAGCGCATCATGCGCAATCTGGCGCAGCTGTTGGCCGACCGCCTGATCGTCGCCAACGCGAAGGTGGATATTCTGACGTCGACCTGAACGGTGGGCATTCACTCCCAAGAGATCGTGATGGTCAGGACAAGCCTGGCCATGACGCTGTGGAGGCTCTGAGCTGTCAACATAGAACTTTTGCCTCAGCGGCTCGCGGCCTCGCCCAGCCGTCGCTTGATCTTGGCGGCGCTGGCCTCGAGCAGTTCGGACGGCTTCTGGCCGGTCGCAGCGCACAGGCAGGCCCAGTAGTAGATGACGTCGCCGAGCTCATCGACCAGGCCTGCCTTGTCGAGCCAATCATCGCGCAGCAGCTTCTTGATGTGATCGGCAACCTCGCCGGCTTCGCTGGCGAGGCCGAGACCGAGATAGGACAGCCGCTCGTGGGACGGATGCTCCTCGACTTTCGCAATGGTTGCGGCCCAGGCCGCATATTCGTCGATCGTCATCGGCATCCCTCGCCGCTTTTGTCGATCAGCCCACCACTTCCGTGACCGGCTGAAGATCGATCTCGAAGGTTTCCAGGAACTTCGACGTCATGATGTAGAAGCCGACCGAGAGCTGCAGCTCGACCAGCGCGGCTGGCGTCAGCTTCGATGCGATCGCCTTGAAGGTGGCGTCCGTCGGCTTGTTCAGCTTCACGATCTCGTCGGTGAAAGCGAGCGCCGCGCGCTGCGTCTCGTCAAAACACTTGGCGGCTTGCCAGTTCTCGAGCGCCTCGTTCTGCTCGTCGGTGACGCCGACATTCTTGCCGATGCGCTTGTGCGCAACGATCTCGTACGGCGCCTCGCACAAGATGCCGGTGCGGGTGATCGCGAGCTCCCGCACGATTGGATCGAGCTCGCCCTTGTGGCGGATGGCGCCGCCCAGGCGGCAATACTGCTCGAAGTAGCTCGGCGAGTGCGCCATCATGCGGAAAATGTTGGCGTTGCGGTTCTTGTCGAGGATTTCGCGGGTGCGGTCGGAGGCCTTGGACGGGTCGCTGTACTGAATGCGGGCCATGATCTTCCTGAAGTTTTCCCTGAGTTTTTGATGCTTTTTGTCGTTGTCGGCGAGAGTTCCTCAAAACTCTATTCTCGCGCCGACGCAGGAGCAACATCATCGAGTCAAATTGCCGCCGCATTGCTGATCGACCCTGACACAGTCGATACTCGCCGCGTGGGGACAATTCGCGGTGAGTACTCGCAAGTGGGGTGTTCCGAGTAAAAACAATTGACCGTCTTTGCGCATCAACCGCGCAACGATGAGTCACGCCCAAGTCTAGGGAGAAATAGGCATGAAGGAAGCCATCAAGGGGGCGGCCTCGGGAGCGCTTGCGCACATGCTGGCGGTGACGGCAATGCTCGTCATCGCCAGCATCTTGTTCTACGGGCGCTAGTTCAGAGTTCCAAAGTTTTCGTCATTCCGGGGTGGCTCTCGCACAAGCCAGGCCCAGAATACCCGTTCCAGGTTCGGTCGTAAGACCGCCCCCGAATGACGAATCCCTTTACGTGGTCTTCGCGAAGAACGGCACGAGCTTCCCGGCAAACGGCTTGAAGCTCGCGCTGACCGAATCGCCGATGGCGAGGTCATTCGCGCCGTGGGCCATCATGCGAAACCCCTCGGCACAATCGACCAGCAGGATGTTGTACGGCACGTGCGCACGCGTCTCCGGCGTGGCGGCGCGGCAGACAAGCGACGTCGCGTACACCCTGCCCTTGCCGCTGGCGCGAGCTTCGGACAGATCGGACGCGCCGCAGGCAGAGCAGAAGGCGCGGTAAAAATATTGCACATGGCCGCAGGCGGCGCAGGTCTGATAGGTGATGGCAGGGTCGCCCTTGGTCCAGTCCGCCAGTCGCTCGCTCATCGGACCCGCTCCAGGAACATGCTGACATGCGACGACAGCACACCGCCGTCGCCGTGCAGCAGCGCGATCGAGGCATCGCGCACCTGCCGATTCGCCGCTCGCCCCGTCATCTGCAAATGCGCTTCGACCATATGCGCCATGGCGCCGCCGACGCCGCAATGGCCGTAGCTGAGCAGGCCGCCATGGGTGTTGAGCGGCATCGCGCCGTCACGGCTGAAATGGCCTGATCGGACGCGGGCTGCGGCCTCGCCGCGGCCGGCAAGGCCCAGGTCTTCCAGCAGCATCGCCAGGGTGATGGTGAAACTGTCGTAGATGGCGGCATAGCGGACGTCGGAGATCGCAAGGCCCGTGGCATCCCTGGCGCGCGCAACGGAGATCTCGGCGCCGAGCTCGCTGAGTGCGGGCGCGGCCGTGACATGCTGATGGGTATGAGCCTGCGCGCAGCCGCGGATGCGCACGCCCGTCTCGCCGGTCCGCTCACGGCTGATGACGAATGCCGCGCCGCCGTCGGACACCGGGCAGCAGTCGAGCAATTTCAGCGGCATCGCCACCGGCTTCGAGGCCATGACGTCAGCGACCGTGATGGGGTCGTGGAATTGCGCACCGGGATGGCTGCAGGCGTGTGCGCGCATGAGCACCGCGAATTCAGCGAGGTCTTCTTCGGTCACCCCGTATTCGTGCATGTAGCGCGTGGCGACGAGGCCGTAATAGGCGGGAATGGTCGGGCCGAGCGGCACCTCGTAATCCGGGTGACCGACCTGCGCCAGCGCCTGGATCGAGGCATCGCGGCTCTGCCCGGTGAGGCGGTTCTCGCCGGCGACGACGAGGACGTTGCGCGCGACGCCTGCTTCGACGAGGTGGTGGGCAAGCATCGTCATCGCGAGCCCTGTGGCACCGCCGACCTGCACGGCGTGGGCATAAGCAGGACGGATGCCGAAATGCTCGGCGAAGACGGTGGCCAGCATGATGTGCGGCGAGACGGTTGAATAGCCGCAGAGGATGCCGTCGATGTCCGAACGTTTCAGCCCGGCATCGTCGAGCGCGGCTTGGGCGGCCATGCTCATCAGGTCGAGCGAGGATGAGCCGTCGTGCTTGCCGAACGGCGTGAGGCCGACGCCGGTGATGAAGCTCATGCTCTCTCCACTTCGTCATTCCGGGGGGCGCCCCTTGGCGCGAGCCCGGAATCCATACTCCCGATGGTGGTTATGGATTCCGGGCTCGCGACTTCGTCGCGCCCCGGAATGACGGATGAGAGGGTTTGCGCCATGACTTCCCCCTACTCCGGCGCGGGGCGCGTGACGCCGTCGCGGACCATGGCGGCGATCTCGTCCTGGGAATAGCCGATCTGGCGCAAGATCTCCGCGCCGTGCTCGTTAAGGCGCGGCGCCAGCCGCACCGGCTCGGCTTCGGTCTCGGACCAGGTCGCCGTCACCTTCATGCTGCGGATCGGCCCTTCCGTCGGATGGTTCACAGAGCTGGCCCCGGTTGTTTGGACAGCGCCCCGCTGGATTTAAGTGGATTCCTGCCGGGTTATGCTGAACGCGGGGCTTTACGATTTTGTCGTTGCGTCGGGAGGGCGTAGCCCGACCAGAGCGACGACAAAATCGTCGGCGACGGTCATGCGGCCATCACCATAGCTTGCGTGCCGAAGTAAGCCTCGTCGGGCGTGCGCCCGTCAAGGCTCGAGTGAGGGCGTCCCTGATTGTAGAAGGCCAGATACTTGGCAATTGACGCTCGCGCCTCGGACACGCTGTCGTAGGCGCGGAGATAAACTTCTTCGTATTTGACCGTGCGCCAGAGCCGCTCGACAAACACGTTGTCGCGCCAGGCGCCCTTGCCATCCATGCTGATGGCGATCTTCGCGTCCAGCAGCACATCGGTGAACTCGAGGCTGGTGAACTGGCTGCCCTGGTCCGTGTTGAAAATCGCGGGCCTGCCGTGCTTCGCCAACGCCTCCTGGACCGCTTCGACGCAGAAGGCCGCCTCCATTGTGATCGAGACGCGATGGGCCAGGACCCGTCGGCTGAACACATCGACGACCGCCGCGAGATAGACGAAGCCACGCCGCATCGGAATGTAGGTGATGTCCATTGCCCACGCATGGTCGGGCCGCTCGATCTTCAATCCGCGCAACAGGTACGGGTAGATCTTGTGACCCGGAGCCGGCTTGCTCGTGTTCGGGCGACGATAGACCGCCTCGATCCCCATGCGCTTCATCAGCGTCGCGATGTGGCGGCGACCGGCGTATACCCCCTCCCGCCGCAGCAACGATCGCAGCATACGCGCTCCCGCGAAGGGATAATCGAGATGCAGCTCATCGAGCCGACGCATCAAGGCAAGGTCCTCGGCCGAAACTGGCCGAGGTTCATAGTAGACCGTGCTGCGAGCCAGCTTCAGGACCTTCGCCTGGCGCACGATAGAAAGATCATGACCGCGGTCGATCATCGCTTTGCGCTCAGCAGGCCCGCCTTGGTGAGCGCGCCGGACAAAAAATCGTTTTCCAACGCCAGCTCGCCGATCTTGGCATGCAACGCCTTCAAATCGACCGGCGTCTCGGCCGATGTCTTGTCATGCCCAAACACGCCGGCGGCGCCTTCCAGGAGCTGGTTTTTCCAGATCGTGATCTGGTTCGGATGAACATCAAACAGTTGCGCCAGCTCCGCCAGTGTCTTGTCTCCTTTGACCGCAGCCAAAGCAACCTTCGCCTTGAATGCCGGAGAATGCGTCCGGCGGCTCTTCTTCGTCATCTTCGCTCCTGATTCGCAGCAAGAATCCTCGCCGCTGTCAGGCAGAAAATCCACTCAAGCTACTGTCCGAATTTGCGGGGCCAGCTCTCACCACCGGGAAGAAGCCAGTCGCCTCGAGATGCTCATCGTGCAGGATCGTTTGCAGATCGTGCATGGGCATGACCGGCACGTCGGCCTTGGTGAGCAGGTCGATCCACTCCGCCGTCGTGCGCGTCTCGAAGATCCGCGCGAGCTCGGCATAGACGACGTCGATATTGGCCGCCCGGCCTGCGAAGGTCGCGAATTTGGGATCGGCGCGCAGATCATCGCGTGCCGTGGCCTTGAAGAAATTCTCCCACTGCTTGTCGTTGTAGACGATGACGCTGAGATAGCCGTCCGAGGTCTTGTAGGGACGACGGTCGCGCGAGAGATGGCGGGCATAGCCGCCCTTGTCGAGCGGCGGCTCATAGGTGAGCCCGCCCATGTGGTCGCCCATGACGAAGCCGGCCATGGTCTCGAACATCGGGATGTCGACACGCTGGCCGCGCCCGGTGCGGTCGCGGTGCACGAGACTGGCGCAGATCGCACCGACCGCGGTCAAGCCGACGATGCGGTCGACCAGCGCGTTCGGCACATAGCGCGGCACGCCATCGCCGGTCTGCGCCATCAAGGCGGGCAGCGCGGTGGCGCCCTGGATCAGATCGTCATAAGCGGGCTTTGCCGCGTACGGCCCGTCCTGGCCGAAGCCGAACACGCCGGCATAGACCAGGCGGGGATTGATCGCGGAGACGACGTCGTAGCCGAGCTGGAGCCGCGCCATCGCCTGCGGGCGGACGTTGTAGACGAGCACGTCGGCATCCTTCAGCAGCCGCAGCACCGCCTCGCGCCCGGCGGACTTCTTCAGGTCGAGACAGATCGAGCGCTTGCTGCGGTTGGTGTTGAGGAACACCGGGCCCATGCCGGCATGCCGCGTCGGGCCGATCAGGCGGGTGACGTCGCCATCGAGCGATTCCACCTTGATGATGTCGGCGCCATAGTCACCGAGCATCTGGGTCGCATAGGGCCCCATCAGCACGGTGGTCATGTCGACGACCTTGATGCCTTTCAGCGGCCCCATCGTTCGCTCCCGATTGCGCAGGGCCGAAGCGCCCTCGCGGTGTCGGTCCAGCTAACGGCAGCGCCGCCGCCCGCGCAAGGGCGAGCGGCGTATGGCGGCATGCATCGCGCGGCAAGTTCGGGACGCTATTTCTTCTGGCGGGATTCGCGGATCTTGATGAGACGGTCGAGCTCGTCGTTCTGCTGGCTGATGCGGTCTGCGATCCGCGACTCGTTCTGCTCGCCGGACGCGGCTGCGGCCTGCTCGATGAGCTGACGGATGTTGTCCTCGAGGATCGCGATGCGGCCGTTGAGGGCGTCCATCGAGAGAGAGTCTTCGTAGTCCTTGCTCATGATGCATTCCCTGCAATTCAATCAGGATCGTAGGGTGGGCAGAAAAGCGAGGGGTGCCCACCATGATCTAGCGCAAAGGCCGCGTTGGGTGGATTAGCCGCAGGCGCAATCCACCAACTCTGTTTCCGCGGAGACGAAAGAGGTGGGTTACGCCTGCGGCAAACCACCCTACACAAGCCTACTTCAGCGGCTCCAGCACGGAGACGTAGTTGGCGACCGCCGCACCGCCCATGTTGAAGATGCCGCCGAGTTTTGCGTTTTTCAGCTGCATGCCCTCGGGCGCCTGCCCGGCGAGCTGCATCGCGGTCATCACATGCATGGAGACACCGGTGGCGCCGATCGGGTGGCCTTTCGCCTTCAGGCCGCCGGATGGATTGACCGGCAGCTTGCCGTCCTTGAGCGTCCAGCCTTCCTTGATGGCGCGGGCGCCCTGCCCCTTCGGCGTCAGGCCCATCGCTTCATACTCGATCAGCTCGGCGACCGTGAAGCAGTCATGGGTCTCGACGAAGGAGAGATCGGACAGCGTCACACCGGCCTCTTCCAGCGCGCGCTGCCAGGCGACCGTGCAGCCCTCGAACTGGAGGATGTCGCGCTTGCTCATCGGCAGGAAGTCCTGGGCGTGCGCGGTGGCCCGGAAGCCGATCGACTTGCTCATGCTCTTGGCGGTCTCGGCGTCGGCGAGCACCAGCGCTGCGGCACCGTCGGAAACCAGCGAACAGTCGGTCCGCTTCAGGGGACCGGCGACATAAGGGTTCTTCTCGCTTTCGGCGCGGCAGAAGTCGAAGCCGAAATCCTTGCGCATCTGGGCGAAGGGATTGGCGACGCCGTTCTTGTGGTTCTTGGCCGCAATCAACGCCAGCGCGTCGGACTGGTCGCCGTATTTCTGGAAATAGGAGCTGGCGATCTTGCCGAACACGCCGGCGAAGCCACCGACCGTGTCGCCGTCCTCGGGCAGGTAGGACGCCTTGAGCAGGTTCTTGCCGATCTCCGGACCGGGGGTGTGCGTCATCTGCTCGACGCCGACGACCAGCACGACTTTCGCAGCGCCTGCGGCAATCGCGCGCAGGCCCTGGTGCACGGCGGCAGAGCCCGTGGCGCAGGCATTCTCGACGCGGGTGGCCGGCTTGAAGCGCAGCTTCGGGTCGGCCTGCAGCACCAGCGACGCCGTGAAATCCTGGGGCGAGAAGCCGGCGTTGAAGTGGCCGAGCACGATCTCGTCGACGTCGGAGGCGGAAATGCCGGCATCCGCCAGCGCTTCATTGGCGACGCGGGTGACGAGGCTTTCGACGGTCTCGGTGTCGAACTTGCCGAACGGCGTATGCGCCCATCCGACGATGCTGGCGGTCATGGTCTTTTCTCCCTGGAGGTCTCTTCCTGACCTAAGTCTTAGCCCAGGGATGGCAAGACTTCACGCGGCTTTCAACGCCTTGAGGGTTCGCTCGCAGATGGCTGTTATGCCGGCCCAGTTCCCGGCCCTGATCTCCGCCGTCGGGCACAGCCAGGAACCGCCGACCGCGACGACATTGGGCTCGGCGAGCCAACTTGCTGCATTGGCCTCTCCGACCCCGCCGGTCGGACAGAACCGCACGTTGGGGAACGGGCCACCAAGGGAGCGCAGGCCCTTGATGCCGCCGGCCTGCTCGGCCGGGAAGAATTTTGCGACATCGAAGCCGTGCGACAGCGCCAGCATCAGCTCGGAAGCGGTCGCGATGCCCGGCGCGAACGGCAGGGAGCTGTGGGCGGCGGCCTTGAGGAGGTCGGGGGTGAGGCCGGGGCTGATCCCAAAGGCAACGCCGAGCTTTTCGACGCGGGAGAAGTCGGCCGGATTGAGAATCGTGCCGATGCCGATGACGGCCTCGGGGACCTCGGACATCATCGCCCGCGCCGCCTCGATTGCAACGGGCGTGCGCAGGGTCACCTCCAGCGTGCGGACGCCGCCGGCGACCAGCGCGCGCGCCAGCGGCACCGCATCCTGGATCCGCTCGATGGTGAGAACGGGAATGACGGTCGCAGCTTTGAACAGCGCGACAAGGTGGTTTTGTTGGGCAGCCGTTGGCATAGGTCTCTATTTCAGTTGGTCTCGTTTTACTTGGTGGCTTGGCGAGAGGCCGCCGGCCGGTGCCGCTTCTTCGGCGGCATGGCATAGCCCGGAATGATGGCGCCGGGATAGCAGATCACGAGGCTGGCGAGACGATGCCCGGCCTGGGCCGCCTCGACCGGCTCGGCGCCGGCAAGCCGGGCCGCGATATAGGCCGCGGCGAAGCTGTCGCCGGCCGCTGTGGTATCCACCACCGGCTTGGTCATGGGCTCGGCGCGAACTTCGCTGGTGCCGCCGGGGAAGCGCAAGAGGCTCACCGGTTCAGTGAGGCGGAACACCAGCTCGGGCGTGGGGATGCGGGCCATCAACTGCTCGTGGCTCTCGCCGGGATAGAGCGCGAGCAGATCCTCGGTCGAGGTCAGCACGATATCGGCGGCCGCGAAGGCTGCGGCGAACACCTCGCGCGCAACGTCGCGGTCCGGCCATCCCCGTGCGCGGAAATTGGTGTCGAACACGAAGCGGGTGCCGAGCAGCCGCGCGCGCTTGATTGCCGCGAACAGCCGATCGCGTCCGGCCGCATCATAGATCGAAAGCGTGATCGCGGAGAGATAGACGATGTCGTAGCTCATCAGCGAGTTGAGCAGCTCGTCCGTCTCCGGCAGGCTCATCAGCTGGCGCGCCGCCGCGCTGTCGCGCCAGTGGAAGAACTGGCGCTCGCCCTTGGCATCCGTCTGGATCATGTAGAGGCCGGGCAGCTCGCCCGGCAACCGCACGACGCGCCTGGTGCCGACGCTCTCCGCGTTCCAGGCCGCGATCATCTCGTCGCTCAGGGCATCGTCGCCGAGTGCGGTGAAATAATCGACCTTGACCTCGAGCCGCGCCAGATACACCGCCGTGTTGAGGGTGTCGCCGCCGAAGCCGCGCGAGTACAGGCCGCCGCCCTGCCCCTGCCCGGCAGACGCGCCCGAGGAATGTCCCCCTTGGGCCTGCCGGAGCTCGACCATGCATTCGCCGATGCAGGCAACGCTCGCCATCACTTGACCCGCTCAGTCAGAGATCAGGCGACGAAATTGCCGCCAAGCTCGTCTTCGATGTGAATGCGGATGATGTCGTCGAAATTCTTCTCGGCCGTGGTGAAGCCGAGCTCGAGCGACCGCTTGGCGTTGAAATTACGCGGCCAGCCGCCGACGATGCCGACGATGAAAGGATCCGGCTCCCGCTTGATGCGGGCGGCGACCTTCTCGCCGGCGACGCGCTTCAAGGCCGCGATCTGCTCGCCGACCGTCGCCGACAGGCCGGGCATCGTGAGGTTGCGGCGCGGGCCGACGGTCGCAAGGTCTATAGTGCCGGCATGGAGCAGGAAGCCGACGGCCGAGCGCGGCGTCGCGTGCCAGTGGCGGACGTCCTCGGACACCGGGAGGATCGCCTCCTTGCCGGCCAGCGGCTCGCGCAGGATGTTGGAGAAAAAGCCCGATGCCGCCTTGTTGGGCAGGCCGGGCCGGATGCAGATGGTCGGCAGGCGGATGCCGATGCCGTCGAGGAAGCCGCGGCGGGAATAGTCGGCGAGCAGAAGTTCGCCGATTGCCTTCTGGGTGCCGTAGCTGAGCAGCGGGGTATGGAAGAACTCGTCGCCGATCGCATCGGGGAACGGTGCGCCGAACACCGCGATCGAGGACGTGAACACCACGCGCGGCTTGTAGCCGCCACCGACGAGCCTGATCGCGTCGAGCAGCATCCGGGTGCCGTCGAGGTTGATGCGATAGCCCTTGTCGAAATCGAGCTCGGCTTCGCCCGAGACGATCGCGGCGAGATGGAAGATCACGTCGGGGCGGCCGGCGATCAGCTTCTCGGCCGCGCCCGGCACGGCGAAATCGCCCGACATGGTCTCGACCGGGAAGCCCGCCTTCTCGGGCTTCTTCGGCTCGACCACGTCATGCATGGTCACTTTCGTGATGTCGCTCTTGCCGAGCCGGCCATCGCGCAACAGCCGTTCACAGAGTTTGCGGCCGACCATGCCGGCGGCGCCGAGAACCAGAATGTGCAAGAGCTCAACTCCTTCTTGTCGACCGGGCGCCTATCGACCGGAGCGCGCCGCTCCTGACGCGCCCTCGGCAAGCCCCGCGATCATTCCTTCACGGCGCCCGTCATCGCCGACACATAATGCTCGACGAAGAAGGCGTAAAGGATGACGAGCGGCAGCGAACCGGCCAGCGCCCCCGCCATCAGCGATCCCCAACGGTAGATGTCGCCATCCACGAACTCGTTAACGATCGCGACCGGCACGGTCTTGTTGCTGGTGGATTGCAGGAACGTCAGCGCGTAGATGAACTCGTTCCAGCACAGCGTGAAGCAGAAGATGAAGGCCGAGATGAGGCCGGGAATCGCCAGCGGCACCACGATCTTGATCAGGATCTGCCAGCGGCTCGCGCCGTCGATCAGCGCGCATTCCTCGAGCTCGAAGGGGATGGTCTTGAAATAGCCCATCAACAACCAGGTCGAGAACGGAATCAGGATGGTCGGATAGGTCAGGATCAGCGCCAGCGGCGAGTCGAACAGGCCGTACTGATAGACGACGGTGGCGAGCGGAATGAACAGGATCGAGGGCGGCACCAGATAGGCGAGGAAGATCAGCCCGCCGACGAGATTGGCACCCTTGTAACGCAATCGCACGATGGCGTAGGCGGCGAATACCGAGGCCACGATCGACAGCACCGTAGCGCAGATCGCCACATACATCGTGTTCCAGAGCCAATACGGATAGTAGCTCTCGAACAGCAGCTTGTGGAAATGCTTGAACGTCGGATTCCAGGTCCAGAACGGATTATACTTGTCGAGATCGAGCAGTTGCTCGTCGGGTTTCACCGACGTCAACGCCATCCAGTAGAACGGGAACAGCAGGACGACGACGATGATCGCGAGCGGCAAATAGAGCGTCACGAGCCTGCGGGGCACGGACTGCAAATAGCTCATGCCTTCGCTGTTATCGACCCGCGCCGGCGACGATATCACGGACTTGAGATCCACTTTCGCGGCAGGAAGATCAGTCATTGCTCTCTCCCTGTTGCCACTTGCGGCGCTGCAGGCCGAACCAGGACACCATGATCGCAGCGAGCAGGAACGGAATCATGGCGCTGGAGATCGCTGCGCCCTCGCCGAGCTGCCCGGCGATGATCGCGCGCTGGTAGGACAGCGTCGCCATCAGGTGGGTGGCGTTGACCGGGCCGCCGCGCGTCATCGCCCAGATCAGCTGGAAATCCGTGAACGTGAAGAGCACGGAGAAGGTCATCACGACGGCGATGATCGGCGTCAGCAGCGGATAGGTGATGAAGCGGAAATTCTGCCACCGTGTGGCGCCGTCAAGCGTTGCCGCTTCATAGAGCGACGGCGAGACGGTCTGCAGGCCTGCGAGCAGCGTGATCGCCACGAACGGCACACCGCGCCAGATATTGGCGAAGATCACGCAAATCCGCGCCCAGGTCGTGTCGCCGAGAAAGTTGATGTTCTGGTTGATGATCCCGAGATGCTTCAGCGACCAGGAAATGATCGAAAACTGCGAATCGAAGATCCACCAGAAGGCCAGTGCCGAGAGCACCGTCGGAACGATGAACGGGATGAGCACCATCGCGCGCAGCATTGCCTTGAACGGCATGTGCTCGTTGAGCAGCAGCGCGAGATAGAGCCCGATCGCGAATTTGAGGGCGCTGGCGACGAAGGTGTAGAGCAACGTGTTGAACACCGACAGCCAGAAGATGGAATCGTCCCAGAGCCATTCGTAGTTCTCGGTGGCGACAAACTGCCCCACCCTGCCGATGCGGGTGTCGGTGAAGGACAGCCAGATGCCGAGCCCGAGCGGATAGGCCAGGAAGAAGATCAGGAACGCCATGGCCGGCACCATGAACCAGAAGCCGAGCCAGTTGCGATTGTGTTTGAGCTGGGTCCAGGCGCTCGCCTCGCTCATCTGAGGCTTGGCCCGGGGAATTGCGACATCAGCCATGCCCGATATCCCTGATCGAAAATGTTGACGAGCGGGCGGCCGGATGGCCGCCCGCCCCGTGATTATCAGCGATAGATGCGCTTCAGCTGGCGCTCGGCTTCAGCCATCGCGCCCTTCGCATCCTTGGCGCCGGTGCAGTAATTGGCGAACATGTCGACGACGATGAAGTCGGCGATCGCGGTCGCCGCCTTTTCGCCGACGGTGCCGATACCCGCGGCAGGCAGCGTGCGCTTGGAGGCCTGCGAGAACACCTCGTTCTTGGGATCGGCCTTCCAGATCGGGGCGGACTCATAGGCGTTCAAGGTCTGCGTCAGATAGCCTTGCGCACCGGACAGCCACTTCTCGTAGTTCTCCTTCTCCAGCATGAAGGCGACGAAAGCCTTTGCGGCGTTCGGATATTTGGTGAAGTTGAAGGCGAGGATTGGCAGCGCAAGCTGCAGCTCAGTCGGCTTGCCGACCGGGCCGACTGGCCAGAGCGCGTGATAGGTGTCCTCCGCCAGCTCCTTCTTGCTCGCGTCCGTCTTGGCCGCCACGTAGATCGAGATGCCGTTCGCCGTGCAATAGAGCTCGCCGGCGAGGAACGCCTTGTTGTTGGAGGAATCGTTCCAGGACGCCGTGCCCGGAATGAAGCTGTCGTAGAGCGCCTTGCAATATTCCAGCGCCTTAGCCGTCTCCGGCGAGTTGATGACGATCTTGTCGTTCTGGTCGACCGTGTAGGCGCCGTGCCCCCACAGCACCCAGTGCAGCCACGCATTGCCGTCGCCCGAGGCGTGGCCGAGCGCGAAGCCGGCCGGCGTGTTGTTGGCCTTGAGCGCCTTGCACATCTCGAGGAAGCTGGGGAAGTCCTTCGGGAATTCCTTGAAGCCGGCCTTGTCGAGCGCCGACTTGCGGTAGGTCAGATACCCACCGTTGGTCGCCACGGGAATGCCGAGCCAGTCGTTGCCGAGCTTGCAGGTCTTGGCCGCCGCATCGGTCCAGCCGCCATATTTACCGCCGAGGTAATCGGCGACGTCGTTCATCTTCAGCACTTTGGTCGGGAACAGCTGCGGCAGCGTGTGCAATCCCCAGGCGAGATCGAGGCCGGAGCCGGTATTGGCCGCAACCGATGCCTTCGGCTGCACGTCCTCGAAGGATTCGCTGAACACGTTCATCTCGGTGCCCGTTGCAGCCTTGAACGCTGCAACCATCGCGTTGAACGCATCATCCTCCGCCGGCACGAAGCGCTTCCAGCGCATCACGGTCAGCTTGGCGCCGGGCTCCGCCTTCCAGGGCGCGCTCTGCGCCCAGGCCTTGGCGAAATCGAACAGTGCTGGCCCGGTCAGCATGCCGGTCGCAGCCAGTGCCGTTCCGCCTTGAAGCAGAGTCCGGCGGGTAAAGTCCTTCATGTCGTCCTCCTGTGATGCTTTTTCTTGTCTTACGTCTTTGGTCTCGCGTCGCGCTAGGCGTTGAGGCGTTTGCCTGTCGCCTCGTCGAACAGATGCACCAGCGAAGGATCGGGCTTCAGCCGCACCTTGTCGCCCGGGTTGAACTGGTGGCGCTCGCGGAAGACCGCGACGACCTGCTCGCCGCCGACCTTGGCGAACACCTGCGTCTCCGAGCCGGTCGGCTCGACCACGATGATCTCGGCCTCGGCGCCGTCATCGGCGATGGTGAAGTGCTCGGGCCGCACGCCGTAGACGGCCGGACGGCCGTCGGAATTGGCGGGCGCGGTCTTGAGCGGCAGCTTGACGCCGTTCGGTCCCTCGAAGGTGGCAACGCCGTTGACGCGCACATGGCCCTTGAGGAAGTTCATCGCGGGAGAGCCGATGAAGCCGGCGACGAACTGGTTGTCGGGCTTGTCGTAGAGCTCGAGCGGCGTGCCCATCTGCTCAACGATGCCGTCATGCATGACGACGATCTTGTCGGCCATGGTCATGGCCTCGATCTGGTCGTGGGTGACGTAGACGGTGGTCGTCTTCAGCCGCTGATGCAGCTCCTTGATCTCGGTACGCATGGCGACGCGCAGCTTGGCGTCGAGGTTCGACAAGGGTTCGTCGAACAGGAACACCTGCGGATCGCGCACGATGGCGCGGCCCATGGCGACGCGCTGGCGCTGGCCGCCCGAGAGCTGGCGCGGATAGCGATCGAGCAGCGGCGACAGCGCCAGGATTTCAGCGGCGCGCTTGACCCGCTTGTTGATCTCCTCGGAGCTGGCATTCCGCAGCTTCAGCGAGAAGCCCATGTTGTCGGCTACCGTCATGTGCGGATAGAGCGCGTAGTTCTGGAAGACCATCGCAATGTCCCGCTCCTTGGGCTGGACATTGTTGACGACGCGGTCGCCAATCGAGATTGTGCCGGAGGTGATGTTCTCGAGGCCGGCGAGCATGCGCAGAAGCGTCGACTTGCCGCAGCCGGAAGGGCCAACCAGGACGACGAACTGGCCGTCCTCGATCGGAATCGTCACGCCGTGCAGGACTTCAAAATTGCCGAACGATTTCCGCACGTCGCGGATTTGCACAGACGACATCTAGCTCCCTCCTCGAAAGTCCACGACGACTCCAGCGCCGCGACCGTCTTGTTCTTTTTGGACTTCACCGAACGAAGCCCGATCATAGCAGGCGACATTGTCGGTAGTTTGTGCGGTTTTGGCAATTTGTCTTTGGTTAGTCGTTGCTGGTAGCGCTGTCAACGATCCTTTGTTTGCGTCAGTGGCTATGCTATGAGCAGCAAATGGGTCGAAAACGCACCAAGTCCGGCAAAATCCGGTTGGCTGAAGTGGCCGAGCTTGCCGGCGTCAGCCCGATTACCGCGTCCCGGTTCTTCCGCAATCCGGAAGCGCTGTCGGTTGCCAAGCGGACCCGGGTCGAGAGCGCCGCCAAGGAGCTCGGCTATGTGCCCAACCTTGCGGCGCGGGCGCTGGCCTCGCAACGTACCGAGGTGATCGGTGTATTGATCCCCTCCCTCACCAATAACGTGTTCTCGGACGTGCTGCGCGGCATCTATGATGCCTCCGAAGGCAGCCGTTACTCCATCCAATTGTCCAACACACGCTACAGCATTCTCCAGGAGGAAAAGCTGCTGCGCCTGTTCCTGGCGCAGAAGCCTGCCGGACTGATCGTCACCGGCATCGACCAGACAACGGAGTCCCGCGCGATGCTGGAGGCCGCCGACTGCCCGATCGTACAGATCATGGAGATCGGCCCCGATCCAGTCGACATGATGATCGGCTTTTCGCACTATGACGCGGCACGCGCGGCGGTTGCCCATCTGTTCGAGCAAGGCCACAGCAGGATCGGCTTCGTCGGCGCACGCATGGATCCGCGGGTGCAGCGGCGCCTCGACGGATATGTCTCGGCCATGAAGGATGCCGGTCTGTTCGACCAGCGCCTCGTCGTCACGACGTCGACACCGACTTCGGTGACGCTCGGCGGCGCCCTGTTCACCGATCTGCTGGCGCGGGAGCCCCTCGATGCCGTGTTTTGCGCCAATGACGATCTCGCGCTCGGCGTGCTGTTCGAATGCCGGCGCCGGGAGATCGCCGTCCCCGAACAGATCGCGATCGTCGGATTCAACGACCTCGAATTCATGGCCTCCGCCGTCCCCACTCTCACCAGCGTGCGCACCAACCGCTATGAGATGGGCAACACGGCTGCAACCATGCTGATCGAGGCGATCGACGGACGTCGTCCGGAACAGCCGGTGCTGGACCTCGGCTTCAAGGTGGTCGAGCGGCAAAGCTCGTCGTCGCGGCGTTCGGACAGCAGGTCCGCCGCTGCCGGTGCCAGTGCTTCGAACAAAATGGTAGCGTTACCAAGTAGCCATGACTAGTATCGCACTTGTGAGGAAATGACCCGCCAGCGGGCCGGCAGACCATCGCTCGCGCCGCTGGGCATCGCACAAGCCGACACCTTGAAGCGGACGCGAGTGAAACGGACGCCCGTGCGTTTGCATTGCAGGAGAGACCAATGACAAAAAAACCAACCAATGGGCACGCTGCCGGCAACGGCGCTCGCCGCCACCTCCGCTCACAGGAATGGTTCAACAATCCACATAATCCGGGCATGACCGCGCTCTATATGGAGCGCTATCTGAACTACGGCCTCACCCGCGCCGAGCTTCAATCCGGCAAGCCGATCATCGGCATCGCCCAGACTGGCAACGACCTCTCGCCCTGCAACCGCCACCATATCGAGCTTGCGCACCGTGTCCGCGAAGGCATCCGCGAGGCCGGCGGCATTGCGATGGAATTCCCGACCCACCCGATCCAGGAGACCGGCAAGCGCCCGACCGCGGCGCTCGACCGCAACCTCGCCTATCTTGGCCTCGTCGAAATCCTCTACGGCTATCCGCTCGACGGCGTGGTGCTGACCACCGGCTGCGACAAGACAACGCCGGCCTGCATGATGGCGGCGGCGACCGTCAACCTGCCGGCCATCGTGCTGTCGGGCGGCCCGATGCTCAACGGCTGGCACGCCGGCGAGCGCACGGGCTCCGGTACCATCGTCTGGAAGTCGCGCGAGCGGCTTGCCGCCGGCGAAATCGACTATGAGGAGTTCATGGAGATCGTGGCCTCCTCGGCCCCCTCGGTCGGCCATTGCAACACCATGGGCACGGCATCGACCATGAACGGGCTCGCCGAAGCGCTGGGCTTCTCGCTGCCGGGCTGTGCCGCGATCCCTGCGCCCTATCGCGAGCGCGGCCAGATCGCCTACGAGACGGGCAAGCGCATCGTCGAGATGGTCTGGGAAGATTTGAAGCCCTCGGACATCCTGACCCGCAAGGCATTCGAGAACTGCATCGTGATCAATTCGGCGATCGGCGGCTCCACCAACGCGCCGATCCACATCAATGCGCTGGCACGCCATATCGGCGTCGAGCTCTCGATCGACGACTGGCAGAAATTCGGCCATGACGTGCCGCTGCTGGTCAACATGCAGCCGGCCGGCTTCTATCTCGGCGAGGAATTCCACCGCGCCGGCGGCGTGCCGGCCGTGGTGCGCGAGCTGATGAAGCACAAGCGCATCCACGAGGATGCGGTCACCGTCAACGGCCGCGGCATCGGCGAGAACTGCAAGACTGCGCCCGCGCCCGACAATGACGTGATCTGGGCTTACGACAAGCCGCTGGTCAAGGACGCCGGCTTCCTGGTGCTGAAGGGCAATCTGTTCGATTCCGCGATCATGAAGACCAGCGTGATCTCGAAGGAATTCCGCGATCGCTACCTCAGCAACCCCAAGGACCTCAACGCCTTCGAAGGCCGCGCCATCGTGTTCGAGGGGCCGGAGGACTATCACGAGCGGATCGACGATCCCTCACTCGACATCGATGAGCGCTGCGTGCTGTTCATCCGCGGCACCGGGCCGATCGGCTATCCCGGTGGCGCCGAGGTGGTGAACATGCAGCCGCCGGCGGCGCTGATCAAACGCGGCATCCTGTCCCTGCCCTGCATCGGCGATGGCCGCCAGTCCGGCACCTCGGGCTCGCCCTCGATCCTGAACGCCTCGCCGGAAGCCGCGGCCAATGGCGGACTCGCGATCCTACGGACCGGCGACAAGGTGCGCATCGACCTCAACAAGGGCAGCGCCAACATCCTGATTTCGGACGACGAGGTGAAGAAGCGCCATGCCGAGCTGATGGCCAGTGGCGGTTTCAAGCATCCGGCGAACCAGACGCCGTGGCAAGAGATCTATCGCAACACCGTCGGCCAGCAATCCACCGGCGCATGCATGGAGCTCGCCACGCGGTATCAGAACGTCGCCGGCACGTTCGGCGTGGCGCGGGATAATCACTGACGCATTCTGTCATTCCGGGGCGCGACAACGTCGCGAGCCCGGAATCCATAACCGCGATCGGAAGTATGGATTCCGGGCCTGTGCCTGACGGCGCATCCCGGAATGACGACACCAATTCAAAGGAGTGAACAAAATGGCAGACCGCCTCAAGGGAAAGCGCGCCGTCGTCACGGCGGCTGCGGCAGGCATCGGGCGCGCATGCGCCGTCGCTTTCGCGCGTGAGGGTGCAACCGTCATCGCCACCGACATCAACGAAGCCGGCATCGCGGGCCTGACCAAGGAAGGCGTGGCCGAGGTCGCCAAGCTCGACGTCCGCAACACCGCCGACGTCAATGCCTTTGCCAAGCGCGTCGGCAAGATCGACATTCTGCTCAACGCCGCGGGCTTCGTGCATCACGGTACCATCCTGGAATGCTCGGAAGAGGATTTTGATTTTTCGTTCGACCTCAACGTCAAGTCGATGCACCGGACCATCAAGGCGTTCCTGCCCGACATGATCGCGGGTGGCGGCGGCAGCATCGTGAACATCTCGTCCTGCGCCGCGCTGCGGCCGCCGGCGAACCGCTATGTTTACAGCTCGTCGAAGGCGGCGGTGTCGCTGCTGTCGCGCGCGGTCGCGCTGGACTTCATCACCAAGGGCATCCGCTGCAACTCGATCTGCCCCGGCACCGTCGAGACGCCATCGATGCTCGACCGCGCCGCCGCGCAAGGACCGCAGGGCAAGGAGATGTTCATCTCTCGCCAGAAGATGGGCCGGCTCGGCACCGCCGAGGAGATCGCATCCATGGCGGTCTATCTCGGCAGCGACGAGAGCGCCTTCACCACCGGCGTCGACCTCGTGGTCGACGGCGGCTACATGCTCTGACGCTTGGGGCATCCGGCATGAACAAGATCGATCTCAACGGGCGCGTTGCCGTCGTCACCGGCGGCGCGCAGGGCTTTGGCCGCGCCATCACCGAGCGCTTCGTCGCCTCCGGCGCCAAGGTCGCGATCTGGGATTTCGATGCGGCTCTCGCTGAGAAGACCGCGAAAGAAATCGGCGACAGTGCCCGCGTGTTCAAGGTCGACGTCACCGACACCGCGGCGGTCGAGCAGGCCCGCGACGCCACGCTCGCCGCGTTCGGCAAGATCGACATCCTCGTCAACAATGCCGGCATCGCCGGCGTCAACAAGCCGGTCTGGGAGACCGATCTGGAGGAATGGCGCAAGGTGTTGCGCATCAACCTCGATGGTCCCTTCATCGTCTGCAAGGCGATCGTGCCGGTGATGCTCAAGCAGAAGTACGGGAGGATCGTGAACATCGCCTCCATCGCCGGCAAGGAAGGCAACCCGAACGCCTCGCATTATTCGGCCTCCAAGGCCGGCCTGATCGCGCTGACGAAGTCACTCGGCAAGGAGCTCGCCGCTCACGACATCCTCGTCAACGCAGTGACGCCGGCAGCGGCAAAGACCGCGATCTTCGATCAGATGACGCAGCAGCATATCGACTTCATGCTGTCGAAGATCCCGAAGGGGCGCTTCGTGCTGGTGGAGGAGCTGGCCGCGATGGTGAGCTGGCTTGCATCGGAGGACTGCGCGTTCTCGACCGGCGCCGTCTTCGACATCTCGGGCGGACGCGCAACCTATTGAGGACACCATGATCCGGGAAGGCGGATGCCTGTGCGGCGCGGTGCGGTTCAAGGCGGAGGGCGAGCCGCTCAACGTCCGCATCTGCCATTGCCGCATCTGTCAGAAGGCGATGGGCTCGCCCTACTTCGCCCGCGCGCAGTTCGACCAGCGCGCGCTCAGCGTCGACGGCGAGATCGCCCGCTACGCGTCCTCCGAGAACATTGACCGCGTGTTCTGCAAGCAGTGCGGTACGCGTCTGTTCGCGTGGCGCCGCAACGGAACGCTTGCCGGCGTCGCGCTGGCCACCTTCGACGATCGCAACGCCTTCGCGCCGACCGAGCACATCTGGGTCTCGGAAAAGCTCGCTTGGGTGAAGATTGACGAGGGTCTGACGCAATATCCGGGGACAATTCCGGCGTGAATTGCGCGACTGCACGGCGGCGCACCGGGGCAGTGATTCTGCAGCGTGGCATTTCGGAACCGGCCACCCTATGTTGAGCTGGAGCGCTGCTGCACCGCCGGTTCGGCTGGAACGGCTGCGAGAGGCCGCGAGCCAACCGGGACCAACGAGCCGTGAACATTTCCTTTTATGATCTTTCCGTCTGGGTGCTGCCGCTGGTGCTCGCCATCACTTTCCACGAGGCCGCGCACGCCTTCGTCGCGGACCGGCTCGGCGACAACACGGCCTCGCAGCTCGGGCGGGTCAGCTTCAATCCGCTCAGGCATATCGACCCGTTCGGCACCGTGATCCTGCCGGCGATGCTGCTGTTCGCGCATTCGCCGTTCCTGTTCGGCTACGCCAAGCCGGTGCCGGTGAACTTCCGCAAGCTGAACAATCCCCGGTTCGATATGGTCTGGGTGGCGCTGGCCGGGCCCGCCACCAACATCCTGCTGGCACTCGCCGCCGCCCTCGCCTTCCATGCCCTGCCCCTGATGCCCGCGAGCGCGGCGAAATGGGTCGCCGACAACCTCAAGAATGCGCTCATCATCAACGCGGTGCTGGCCGTCTTCAACATGATGCCGATCCCGCCGCTCGACGGCGGCCGGGTCGCGGTTGGATTGTTGCCGCGGCCGCTCGCCATGCCCCTGGCCCGGCTCGAGCCGTTTGGGATGCTGATCCTAATCGGCCTGTTGATCCTGCTGCCGCTGGCGGGCTCGCAGTTCGGTCTAAATCTTGATGTTATTTCAGCAATACTGCGGACGTTGACCGGTTATGTGATTCAGGCTGTTCTCTTCCTGACCGGCAATACGTAGTTGACGGCGACACCCGAACACAAGCCGAAGGGCCCGAGGCCGACTTGGTCAAAGCTGCCGATATGCTGATCGCGCGACGCGCCGACACGCGCGCCCGCGCGGATTTTGCCACCTGGAAGATGATGGCCAAGCTCAATGGGTCGTCCGCTCTGCCTCCGGAGGCCCAGGAGTTCCTCGCGAGCTACAAGAACCTCTTGGCGCAGATGAGCGAGGGCGAGGCCACCGAGGCCACCATCGGCGCCATCTACAAAGCCTATTATGCCGAGATGGGTGGCGCGGGAACACCGCCTGACGTCCGCCCCCGCCCGCCCGAAACCGCGCAAGACAATGTTACCGCCTTCCGCCGCCCGCCACCGAAGCCGAAGACCACCAGCTTTTTCGGGACGGGCACGGCGGCGGGAACCCAGAAACGGCCGCTGCCGGTGGCGCTGATCTTCACCTGCCTGGTCGTGGTTTATGTCGGCATCCGCCTCTACTGGCGCTGAGCCGTGTTCTTCTTTTTCTTGGCGTCCGGCGGCGTGAAGATGATGTCGACGGTGCGCTCGAAGCGGTCGTCGGTCAGCCCGGCGGGCGGCTGGGGAATGGGATCGGACTTACGGACGATCGAGACCGCGGCCGCATCGTAAGCGGCGTCTCCGGACGACTCCACGACGTCGACCGACAGCACGTTGCCTCTGCGGTTGATCGCGAAGCTCACCTTGACCTTCTGGTTGTTGGGCTGCTTGCCCTCCGGATTGATCTTGTGGGCCGTCAGATGCGCACTGATCTTGCGATTCCAGTCGGCCGTGATCTTGAGGATGTCCTTGCCGAGGCCAAGCACCGGCGCCAACGCCTTCTCGGCCTCCCGCGCGTCTTCATCGAGCGTCTGCCGTGCCGTCGCAACCGATTGCGGCGATGCCTCGGCGGCGGGAGTCTCGACCGCCGCGATCTTCGGATCCTCGTCCTGCGGCTTCTTCGATATGGTCTCGGTGACGACGCGATCGGGATCCTCGACCTCTTGCGACTGATCCTTCGGCAGCTCGGTTTCCTTGGTCTCGGCCTTTTGCTCGGGGAGCGCCTGCTGCTCCTGCATCGCTTCGCTGTCGGGCCCCGGCGGAAGGTCGGTCTCCGGCGCCTTCGGCGAAGCCATCTCGACGGCGAACTCGGCGCCGGCCGCGCCAAGGCCATCGCCGTCGTCGTCGGCCTGCAGATGCGCCAGCGCGAGCGCGGCGCCACCGAGATGAAGCGCCAGCGCAGCCACCGCTGCGAAGATCCAAAGCTTCCGGGATGGTCCAGCTTCGTTCGGCATCGCGCGTCTGCTCAAGGCTGACCAGCGCCGGCCGCCGGTGCCCCCGGGGCGCCTTCCAGCGCCACCAGCTTCACCCGCGTATAGCCGCCTGAACGGAGGAGCTCCATGACCCCCATCAACTCCCCATACGGCACCGACTTGTCGGCGCGCAGGAAGACGTACTTGTCCTTGCTCATGTCGGACATGCCATCGAGGGTGCCGATCAGCTCGGGCCGATGGACCGGGTTCTCTCCGATCGCAAGCGTCAGATCCGGCTTGATGCTGAGATAGGTCGGCTTGTCCGGCTTCTTCTGCGGCGTCGCGCTCGACGTGGGCAGATCGATCGGCAAGTCGACGGTCGAGAGCGGAGCTGCGACCATGAAGATGATCAGCAGCACCAGGATGACGTCGATGAACGGCGTGACGTTGATGTCATGCGTTTCCGAGAAATCGTCGTCTTCGCCGTCGTTGTCTGCGAGTGAAACGCCCATGGCTCACTCCGCTGCGCGTGAATGCACGCTGCCGTGGCTGCGGTCGAGATCGCGCGAGAGCAGCCGACCCGCTGCGCCCGAGGCGCGGCTGACGAGCTCGAGATAGCCTTTCGTCACGCGTGCGAAATGATTGTAGATGATGACGGCAGGGATGGCGGCGACGAGGCCGATCGCGGTGGCGAGCAGCGCCTCGGCGATGCCGGGCGCAACCACGGCGAGGTTCGTCGTCTGCGATTTCGAGATGCCGATGAAGCTGTTCATGATGCCCCAGACCGTGCCGAACAGGCCGACGAAGGGCGACGTGGAGCCGATGGTCGCGAGCACGCCCATGCCGATGCGGATGCGCCGCTGTTCCGCACGTACGATCTCCTGGAAGCTCGAGGCCGCGCGCTCCTTGATGCCGGCGTCGCTGGATAGGCCGGCCGACATCCGTGCCTCACGCAGCGCCGCCGCGAGGAACGACGGCAGAATCCCCTCCTTGGCTCCGAGCGCCATCTGGGCTTCCGCGAGCGAGCGCGCCTCCGCGGTCTTCTTCAGTGCCGAACGAAGCTTGGTGGAGGCGACCGACAGCTCGATCGACTTGGCGATGAACACGGTCCAGGTCATCAGCGAGGCAAAGGCGAGCCCGATCATCACCGCCTTCACGATGACGTCCGCCGACATGAACATCACCCAGGGCGACAGTTCCTTCATTGCTTGGACGGCAGCCGCTGCATCGGGCTTGGCGGTCGTCGAAGCCGCAGCCGCGGGGGACGCCGTTGGAGCAGCGGGCGCGGTTGCCGTCGAAGAAGGCGCCGGGACATTGGGTGCGGTGGCTGCCGGCGCCGTACCGGCCGGTGCCGGTGCGGGCGGGGTTTGCGTCTGGGCGGAAAGAGGAGAAACGAGCCAGGCGGCCGCCAGCATCGCGGCGGCGGCAAGGCTTGCTTGGAAGGTCATGCTCTTCATAGTTCGGCCCAGTAACGAATGAGGTTGTGATAGATACCCGTCAATTTGACCGTTTCGGGATCGTCACGCCCGAGCCGTTCCACCAGCGCCTGAATCGCGGTGTCGAGGTCAAAGATCATGCTGCGAGCTTGATCGTCCCGTATCATGCTCTGAAGCCAGAAGAAAGACGCAACCCGCGTTCCCCGCGTCACCGGCGTGACGAGATGCAGGCTGGTCGAGGGATAGAGCACGCAGTCGCCGGCCGGCAACTTGACTTCGTGCGAACCGTAGCTGTCCTCGATCACAAGTTCGCCACCGTCGTACTCGTCCGGCTCGGCGAGGAACAGCGTGACCGACAGGTCCGTGCGGATGCGAAGGCCGGTCAGACGGTCGCCCCGGATCGCATTGTCGACATGCAGGCCGAAATGGTGGCCGCTGCTCGCCGCATAGCGGTTGAACAGCGGCGGGAAGATCTGGAGCGGGATCGCCGCCGCGACGAAGCGCGGGTTCGACGTCAGCGCGGAGATGATGCGGTTACCGAGCTTGCGCGCGACCTCGCTGTCCGGCGGCAACTGCTCGTTACGCTTGACCATGGCCGACTGCGCTCCCGCAGTCGAACGGCCGTCCTCCCATGCGCTGGCGTCCATGATGCGGCGGAAATCCGCCACATCATGCTTGCTGAGAAGGCCAGGCAGGTCAACATGATCAGAACTTCGCTGTTGTCACGACGTAGAACGCCCGCCCCGGCGCGACCGCCACGAACGGCACGGCACTGCGATAGAACGAGTCATAGTACAGCTTGTTGGTCAGGTTCTGCGCGTAGAACTTCATGGTCCAGTTCTGGTCGATCTTCTTCTCGACGAACGCGTCGAAACGCCAATAGCTCGGCAGCTCGTTGGTGTTGGCAGCGAACGTGCCGCCATAGACCTTGGAGCGGTACACCGCCTGCCCGCCCAGCTCCCAGCCGCCGTCGAACTTGTATTTGGTCAGCATGCTGAACGACTGGTGGGCGATGTTGGCGAGCTGGAGGCCGATATTCGAGGCAATGCCGCTCTGCGTGACCTTCGACTGCATCAGCACCAGACCGCCAAAGATGCTCCAGCGGTCGGTGATCTTGCCCTCGGCCTCGATGTCGATGCCCTGGATCCTGTAGGCAGCGCCCGAGGTCAGCAGGCCGTTGACGGTCTCGCGCGCATTGTCCTTCGTGGTCTGGAATAGCGCACCGGTCACCAGCAAATGGTGATCGGCCAGCTCCCATTTGGTGCCGAGTTCGATCGCCTTGTTGCGCTCGGGCCCAAGCAACACGGCCGTGTTGGGTGGGACGCCGCCGTAATCGGTCGCGGTCGCATCAAGCTCCGAGCCGAACGGATTGGCCGAAGTTGCATAGGCTGCATAGAGGCTGCCGATCGACATCGGCTTGTAGACCAGACCGACGTTATAGTTCACCAGATCGGCATTCTGCTTCAGATAGGCCGCGTTGGTCGACGAGCTCTGGCTGTAGCCGTCGTAGCGGATGCCGCCGTTGACGATGACGGTGTCCTGCCAGTTCGCGGTATCCATGACGTACACGCTGCTGGCGTTGACGCCATAGCGCGTCGGATTTCCGGTCAGGCCCGGAATGCCAAAGGGGATGCTGGTGTACTGAGGATAGTAGAGATTGACATTTTGCACCGCGCCGTTGCTCGTGAAGGCGGAGCCGGACAGTTCCGATGCGAGACCGGCATAGCGGTCGATCGAGATGTTCTCGTTCGAGTATTCAACGCCGAACACCGCGGTATGCTTGACCCCGTTGGTATCGAGCTTGAACGTGGCCTCGTTCTGGTTGGCCCACACGTCGACGTTCTGGTAGCGGCTCTGCGCGCTCGCCGTCGTGGTCCAGAGCAGCGGATTGGGGCTGGTCGTGTTCGGGTTCTGAGGTAGCGTGCCGATATAGTTGAGCAGCGAGTGTTCGCCGCGCACCTTGCTCGTGAGCGTGATGGCCTCGTTGACCCTGTACTCGATCGTGCCGGTGCCGAAATCCTGTCGCGCGGTCTGGAAGTCGCGGTTGAGGAAGCCGTACCAGTTTCCGCGCGGAATGCCCGCCGACGTCACCGGCACGTTGCCCTGCCTGTAATAGGGCACGCCGAAATCGGGGTAGCCGCTGAGATCGGTGTGAACGTAGTTCGTCGTGATCTTGATGTCGGTCGTCGGGGTGTATTTGGTCGAGATGAAGCTGCCCCAGCGATTGTCCGTCACGTAGTTGCGACCGGCGACGTTGGCGTCCTGGAACAGGCCGCCGGTGCGCACCGAGAAGGTCGGATCGATGACCTGGTTGACGTCGAGCGTGACGCGCTTGGTCATGTCGGTGCCGAACTCGGAATCCATCCGCTTGAAATTGACGTCGCCGGCCTGCTTGGTGACGATGTTGATGGCGCCGCCGGCGGTACCGCGGCCGGCATAGGAGGATGCCGGTCCGCGCAGGATCTCGATCTGCTCGGTGAAGAAGTTCTCGCGGATCGAAACGGCGGGATCGCGGATGCCGTCGATGAAGACGTCGTTGCGTGCGTCGAAACCGCGAATGAAGAAGCGGTCGCCGAACGCGTTGCCGCCCTCGCCCGAGCCTAGCGTAACGCCCGCGGTCGATCGCCCGATCTCCTTCAGCGTCGTCGCGTTCTTGTCCTCGAGCACTTCCTTGCTGAGCACCGTGATGGACTTCGGCGTGTTCAGCATCTTCTCGGGAAACTTGCCCGAGGCCTGGACGTGGTCGACCTTGTAGGGCGCGGCAGGATCGGCATAGGGATTGCCATCGGGCGCACCGGACGGCGTGGTGGGAGCCGCCTGCCGGGCCTGCTGGCGCTGCGCAGCACGCCGAAGCGCGTTGCGGGCCCGGACCTGCTCCGGCGAAGGCTTCGAGGTCACCGGACGCGGACGCTGCACAGGAGCATCGACTGTCACTGGTGGCAGGCTCGACTGCTGCGCCTCAGCGCCACTCGACACCGTCGCAACGGCTATCAGGCTTGCAACGGCGGTAACGGTTTTGCCCGCAGCAGCATCGAAATTATTGTCGACAGACTTTCTCAACGCAGCCGTACGCAATGACCGCGGTAACCTAACATTCCCCATCTCACGCCCCATTATTCGACGACGATTGGTCGCATTGCGACAACTCGACGCAATGGTGCTATCGGGCGTGTGATTGAGGGTCAACGCGATCAGGGCAACATTCCGACTGAATCCGTCCATTTCAAAACAATTCTAATCTCAACGGCGGCCGCAGCTTCAAACGGTTCTAAAGTTGAAGCGTTCTAACTGCCTTTCGATTGCCGCGCTCCTTAACGCTTTCATCAGCGCACGGAGTGATGCGCCTGATCGAAACGGAGATGCCGACAACAATGCGGTCCTATCGGTCGAGCAAAATCAGGTCAATGCAACTCGTCCGTCCGCAGATTTGAATTTGTCCAGATCGGCTGCGCATAGATTTTAAACAGTCGAGGTGCCGAACCCCACTTAGTCGCTGCTCGGCGATTTCATCAGCGAGAACAACTCGTCGACAGTCTTCTGCGCGAGCGCACGCACGCGATCCGTGTTGTCCATGCCCACGATGTTGACGCCGTTGACGACGGCTTTGATCTCGTCGCGGAAGTCGGTGAGGAAGCGCAAGGGATCGCGCTGCTCGTTGGCGACGCGCGCGATCAGCCCCGTGATCAGGATCTGACACGCGATCAACTTGCCGTTCAGTTCGTCCATTCCTTGCGCTCCCTTCGTGGCGGCGCCGATATGGACGATGCCGAATTTCCTGACAACCGAAACGGCCTGCGCGCGATTTAGAACCGTTCTCGCAACGCTTCAGCCACACCTTAAGCGTGCATCTTCGGCAGAGACACGCCGCATCGGCGGGCAGATGGAAATGCAACGCTGCGCACGACCGTGCCAGCGATTGCTCCAAGCAGTGCAAAGCTTTCCAATTGTTTAGGATTCTCGACCGATAGTGCTGTTTACACTGGAACTTGGCGTGTATTATACAAGCGCGCTGGAACCGTATGATTGCCCCATAATTCGTAAGTCTAGGGCACAAGAGCCGACAGCGACGATATGAAAAAGTCCCGGCCGATCCTCTGGATTCTGATCATCGCGGCCGTGGCCTCCGCAGGTTACTATGGGTGGGAGAAATTCGGCTCGGCCGGAACGACCCGGACAGCACAGAAGGCGCCGCCTCGCCCATCCGCCATTCCTGTCAGCGTCGCGCCCGTCCAGAAGACTGATTTTCCGGTCTACCTGACCGGTCTGGGTACGGTTCAAGGCTTCAATACCGTCCAGGTCCGCAGCCGGGTCGATGGTCAGATCAACAGGCTCGAATTCAAAGAAGGCCAGATCGTCCAGCAGGGCGACCTTCTGGTCTCGATCGATCCCCGGCCCTATCAAGCCGCGCTTGACCAGGCCAAGGCCAAGAAGGCGCAGGACGAGGCGAACCTCGCCAACGCCAATCTCGAGCTCCAGCGCGCCATGAAGCTTGGCGAATTCTCCACCGCACAGCGGGTCGACACCCAGCGCTCCACCGTCGCTCAGCTCACCGCCCAGATCGCCGGCGACGAGGCCGCGATCGTCAACGCCCAGACCCAGCTCGACTACACGCAGATCAAGGCGCCGATCACGGGCGTCGCTGGGCTCCGCCAAGTGGACGTCGGCAACATCGTCAACGCCTCGACGCAGACGGGCATCGTCACGATCTCACAGGTCGAGCCGATCTCAGTGATCTTCACGGCGCCAGAGGACCAGCTCCCCTATATCAGCGAAGGCCAGAAGGCTGGCGCGCTCAAGGTCATCGCCTTCACGACGGACGGTAAGAAGACGCTGGCGGAGGGCAAGCTCGCCGTCATCAACAACCAGGTCGACACCACCAGCGGGACGATCCGGCTCAAAGCGGTGTTCGAGAACAAGGACCACGCGCTGTGGCCGGGGCAGTCCGTTTCGACGCGGCTTCTGGTGCGGACGCTGAAGGATGCCACGGTGGTTCCCGATGATGCGGTCCAGCATTCGACGAATGGTCTTTACGCTTATACCGTCAATCAGGACAACAAGGCCGAGCTACACAAGATCAAGGTCCGTTATGCCATCGATGGACGTTCGGTCGTCGATGAAGGCCTCACCCCCGGGCAGCAGGTCATCACCGGCGGTCAGTTCAAGGTGCAGCCCGGAAGCGTCGTCTCGACAGCGGTGGCGAGTTCGGATCCGGCCCAGAAAAAGGTTCGACAGGAATGATCGGCGGCGGGATTTCGGCACCTTTCATCCGTTATCCCATCGGCACCTCGCTGCTGATGGCCGGCATTCTGTTCGTCGGCCTCGTCGCCTACCCCCTGCTGCCGGTCGCGCCGCTGCCGCAGGTGGACTTCCCGACCATCCAGATCACCGCCAATTTGCCGGGCGGCAGCCCCGAGACGATGGCCTCGTCGGTGGCACAGCCGCTCGAGCGGCAATTCGCCCAGATTCCGGGCATCGCCCAGATGACCTCGACGAGCTATCTGGGCACGGCGTCGATCACCATCCAGTTCGACCTCAATCGCAGCATCGACGGCGCCGCCAACGACGTCCAGGGTGCCATCAACGCGGCCAGCGGCCAGCTGCCCAAGAACCTGCCCTCGCCGCCGACCTATCGCAAGGTCAACCCGGCGGACGCCCCGATCCTGCTGCTGTCGGCAACTTCCGACACGCTACCTCTGACCAGCGTCAGCGACGCCGTCGACGCCCAGCTCGCCCAGCAGATCAGCCAGCTCTCCGGCGTCGCCCAAGTCTTCATCGGCGGCCAGCAGAAACCCTCGATCCGCATCCAGGTCGACCCGGCGAAACTCGTCGCCAAAGGCCTCTCGATGGAGGACGTGCGCAGCCAGATCGCCATCACCACCGTCGATAGCCCCAAGGGCAATATCGACGGCCCCAAACGCGCGTACACGATTTACGCCAACGATCAGCTCACCGACGCCAAGGACTGGAACGACGTCATCATCGCCTATCGCAATGGCGGCCCGCTCCGCATCCGCGACATTGGCCAGGCGGTCAGCGCCGCCGAAGACGCCAAGCAGGCGGCCTGGGCCAACGGCAAGCGCGGCGTATTCCTTGTCATCTTCAAGCAGCCCGGCGCCAACGTCATCGAGACGGTGGACCGCATCAAGGCCACCCTGCCCCGACTGGTGGCCGCCATTCCGCCCGCCATCAAAATCGAGCTGATCAGCGACCGCACTGCGACGATCCGCGCCGCGGTCGAAGACGTCCAGTTCACGCTGCTGTTGACCATCGCACTCGTTGTCGCAGTCATCTTCATCTTCCTGCGCAGCTTCTGGGCCACCGTCATTCCCACGGTGACGGTGCCATTGGCGCTATTGGGCGCGTGCGCCCTGATGTGGCCGGTCGGCTATTCGCTCGACAATTTGTCGCTGATGGCACTCACCATTGCAGTCGGTTTCGTCGTCGACGACGCCATCGTGATGCTCGAGAACATCACCCGCTACATCGAAGAAGGCTACTCGCCGATGGAGGCCGCCTTCAAGGGCTCCAAGGAAATCGGCTTCACCATCGTCTCGATCAGCATCTCGCTGGTCGCGGTGCTGATCCCCCTGTTGCTGATGGGCGGTATCATCGGGCGCTTGTTCCGCGAGTTCGCCGTGGTGCTGGCGATGACCATCTTCGTCTCGATGTTCGTGTCGCTGACGCTGACGCCGATGATGGCTTCGCGCTTCCTGCGCGCTCACGGCGAAGTCACCCACGGCAAGTTCTATCAATGGAGCGAGCGCGCCTTCGACGGCTTGCTGCGCGGCTATGAATATGTTCTGGACCACGCCCTCGCCTGGCGCCGCACCACGTTGGCAATCTTCTTCGCGACGCTCGGATTGTCGATCTACCTGTTCGTCCTGATCCCAAAGGGCTTCTTCCCGCAGCAGGACGTCGGCCTGATCACGGCGACTTCCGAAGCCTCGCAGGACATCTCGTTCGCCGAAATGCAGCGGCGTCAGGTCGAGCTCGGCAAGATCGTAATGGAGGATCCCGACGTCGCCACGATCGCGATGAACATCGGCGGCAGCGGCCGTGCCGGCAACAACGGCAACATGTTCATCACTCTGAAGCCGCGCAACGAGCGCGAGGCCTCGGCGCAGCAGATCATCGCGCGGCTGCGCCCCAAGCTCGAGAAGGTGCCGGGCGCGCGCCTCTACATGCAGGCGGCCCAGGACGTCCGGCTCGGCGGCCGTCCGACCCGTACGCAATTCGAATTCACCTTGCAGGACGCCGATCTTGCCGAGCTCAACGAGTGGGCGCCGAAGATCCTTGCCAAGATGCAGACACTGCCGGAGCTGCGCGACGTCGCGACCGACCAGCAGACGCAGGGCACCACGGTCCAGCTCAAGATCAACCGCGACACCGCTTCGCGCTACGGCATCCAACCGCAGATGATCGACGACACGCTGTACGACTCCTTCGGACAACGGCAGGTGACGCAGTATTTCACGCAGCTCAACACCTACAAGGTCATCCTGGAAGTCCTGCCAGAATTGCAGGGCGATCTCGAAACCTTGAACAAGCTCTATCTGAAATCGCCCTTGACCGGCGAGCAGGTGCCGCTGTCGACCTTCGCGACCTGGAGCACCGATCCGGTTCGTCCGCTCTCGATCAGCCACCAGGGCCAGTTCCCGTCGATCACGATCAGCTTCAATCTCGCCCAGGGCGTCGCGCTCGGCCAGGCGACCGAAGCCGTGCAACGGGCGATGGCCGAGCTCGGCACGCCGCCGACGCTCAATTCCAGCTTCCAGGGCACCGCACAGGCCTTCCAGCAATCGCTCGGCACCGTGCCGCTGTTGATCCTGGCGGCTCTCGTCGTGGTCTACCTGATCCTCGGCATCCTCTACGAGAGCTACATCCATCCAATCACGATCCTGTCGACCCTGCCCTCGGCCGGCGTCGGCGCGCTCGCGATCCTGATGGCGGCGGGCTTCGACTTCAGCCTCATTGCATTGATCGGAATCATTCTGCTGATCGGCATCGTGAAGAAGAACGGCATCATGATGGTCGACTTCGCGATCGCGGCCGAGCGTGACGAGCACAAGACGCCGGAAGAATCGATCCGCCAGGCGGCGCTGCTGCGCTTCCGGCCGATCATGATGACGACGATGGCCGCGCTGCTGGGCGGCGTACCGCTGATGCTCGGTCACGGCACCGGCGCGGAGATCCGCCAGCCGCTCGGCTACGCCATGGTCGGCGGCCTGATCGTCAGCCAGGCGCTGACGCTGTTCACGACGCCGGTCGTCTATCTCTATCTCGACAAGCTCAACAACTGGTTCTCCACCTGGGGCCGCTCGGGTAACGGCGAAGGCGACGAGACGCCCGCACACGGCACGGTCAAGGAAGCCGCCGAGTAAGCTTGCGCCGCGCCTCCCGCGACGCTACAGCGGGACTTTCGGTTCACGCCAACGCGGTTTCGCCATGCTCATGCAATCCAGACTTGCCGCCCTCGCCGCCGCCGTCCTGTTGTCGACCGGCGCCGCGTCTGCCCAGCAGGGCGCCAAGAAGAACGCCGCTCCTGCTGCACCGGCCGCGCAGCCCGCGGCTGCCCCGACGCAAGCGCCGGCGGACGGCACACCGGGACAACCCGGCTGGATCGTGCGCTGCACCAGCCCGAGCCGCGACGCGCCGCTCGAATGCGCGATGGAGCAGAACGCGGTGCTGACCAAGACCGGCCAGACCGTCATCCTGATCAACATCCGCATCGCGCCCGATACACGCACGCCGATCGCGCTGCTTCAGTTGCCGCTCGGTCTCAACCTGCCTGTCGGCGCCAAGCTCCAGGTCGACGAGGGCAAGTCGTTCGATCTCCAGATCCAGACCTGCGAGAACCGCGGCTGCTACGCCTCGACGCCGGTCGCGCCCGACCTGCTCGCCGCCTTGCGGTCGGGCAAGCAGCTCAAGGTCTCCTTCCAGAACATGGCCAAGGAGACGATCGCGATCCCGATGCCGCTGAACGATTTCGCGGCGGCCTACGACAAGATCAAGTAAGGGGTATCATCAGGTCACGATGTCGCTCGCCCGGAGCAGCGTCGTGAAGCCGCCATAGATCATGCGCTTGCCGTCGAACGGCATGCCGTCCATCTTCAGCCGCGGGTCCTCCATCACCTTCTTGTTGATGGCGTCGCGGCTCTCCCTGTCGCGATAGACGATCCAGGCGAAGATCACGACCTCGTCCTCCTTCGCGATCACCGCGCGTGGGAACGAGGTGAGCTCGCCATAGGGAACATCGTCGCCGATGCATTCGACATAGTCGAGCGCGCCGTGCTCCATCCAGATCGCGCAGGCTGTCGTCGCCATAGCCTTGTAGGCTTCGATGTTGTCCTTGGGCACGGCGAGTACGAAACCATCGACATAGGGCATCACGGAACTCCTTGCGTTGTGTGATCTAAGAACGATCGAGTGTCCCGCGATCCGACTCGGAAAGGCGATTTTCAGGTGAGGCAAACGGTCGCGAGCGGCAGCGCGGCCACGAACGTCCCGGGAGCGTCCGGCTCGATCATAAAACTAAAGCTGTATCAGCCAATTAGATTGCTTGTGGGATGGCCCCATGGGACGAGCAGATCCGTAACTTAATTGCTCTGCGATTGACTGCAACTTTGTATTCGCACTCGATCGAGGGACACCGCGCGATGGCGTGTCCCCTTGCGACACTCATCAGAAGGACGGCGCCGCAAGTCCGAGCGTGCTGGCAGACGTGGTCGAGGAGTCCACACATCGCCGGATCGTGCCATCGTACACATCGGCACCGTAGATCGAGCCATCGGGCCCCTTCTGCAGGTCGACGATGCCGGGAATGCCGGAATCGACGACCTGGACATTGGTGACCTGTCGGCTCGCGTTCAAGGTGGCAGCGTAGATGTTCCCATTGAGGACATCGTCGAAGAGCAGAGTGTTCTGATTGTAGAAATCTCCCGCGGTGATCGCAGCGGCATTGTCCGGAGCGCCGTGGCTGCGCGACAGGATGGGGAAGACGGCAGGCAGGTCCGACGTATTGTTGCGGTTGCCATTGTTGTAAAAACTGATCGCCTGCGAAAGGTCTTGGTAGCTGCCGGTCCGGTCCGGCCCGGCCCTTCCAGGTAGGGCCACCCGAAATTCGAGCCAGCCGGACCGGTATTGATCTCTTCATAGGTGGCCCAGCCCACGTCTCCGAACACGGGCAGATTGGTGACCGGATCGAAACTGAAGCGGTAGGCGTTGCGGACACCATAGCCGAATATCTTCGACTGATTGCTGTTCGGATCACTGGCCTGGTAGTAGGGGTTGCCGGGCACGCCTTCGCCCGTGGTCGGATCGACCCGCAACATCTTGCCCGACAGATTGTGGATGTCCTGGACTCGCACCGCGCGAGGGTCAGCGAAATTATATGACGTGCCGTCGCCCACGGTGAGGTAGAGATAGCCGTCGGGACCAAAATGAACGGCACCGATGGAATGGGAGTCGCCGTCCGTCGCTAGATAATCGCGAATGTTCTGATTCTGAATCCCCGCGTGGTTCGGATCGTTATCCTGCGGTCCGGACTCTATCTGGCTGGCGGGTGCCGTTATGGTGGTGCCGTTGACGATACCTGATGGAGGAATGTTAGGATCGCCGTTGCTGTTGACGTCGGGCCGGCTCGTATAGGCCCAGATGCTGTTCTTGCCGACCAGCACGATTCCGCTCGCCGGATCGGCAACCATGGTGGCGGGGTTGACAGTTACCCTGACCAGACGAGAAGGTCGGTTCCCGGCCTGATCGCGTGCTGCGAGTCCCGTTTGGCCCGCCGTTTCGGGTGGATCGTAGGTGTAGAGCAGATAGACATAGGGATTGCTGGCGAAATTCGGGTGGATCGCGATCCCCAGTAGTCCGCGATCGCCGAACTCATTCACCTCGCTAGAAAGGTTGATGAGCGGCGTCGACCGCAGTGTGCCGTTGTCCACCACGCGCACCACACCGCCCTTCTGCGCAACCAGCATGTAGCGGCCGTCGGGAGTCCAATCGATCGCCGTTGGCTCGCTCAACCCGGTCACAGCGGTCTGGCGCGTCAGACTCCCGATATTGAGACTGTCGTTGTCGAGGATACTTACGGTGGTGGTCGTCTGTGCGCCGAGAGCGGCACCCGTTGGATTGCTCAAGGTGACGGTGAAGCTCTCGTCGGCTTCCCCCGCCGAGTCGTTGATGATCGGGACCGAGATGGTCTGGCTGGGTTGGCCGGCGGCGAAGGTGACGGTGCCCGACGATGCCGTGTAGTCCGATCCCGCGAGCGCACTGCCGTTGCTCGTTGTGAACTGGATCGTGGCGGGTTGATCGATGCTGCCGTTACGCAACAGCGTGAGGGTCGCTGAAGGCGTGGTCTCGGAGACGCTCACCGCCATGTCCGCCATGGAGATGGTGGAGGGTGAATCGTCGTCGACGACGGTCACCAGCACCGTCCGGGGCACTCCCAGCGAGCCGGATGCGGGATTCTGAAGGCCGACGGCGAACGTCTCGCTGCCCTCGACGAGTTGATCGTTCACGATCGAGACGGTGAAGCTCTTGGTGCTCTCGCCAGGTCCGAAGACAACCTGGCCCGTATTCGCTCGGCCATTGAACGTAGGTTGGATAAAGTCCAATCCAGCCTGCGCCGCCCCGGCGCTGCCGATCTCATTCGTCGTGTACTCCACAGTCGTTTGCGACTGCAGATCGCCTGATCGCGTGACTGTGATGGTTGCTGTGCCCGCCGCTTCACTGACGTAGATCGTCGCATTGTTGGCCAATGAGATGATGGCCGCTGGAACAAACACGACGTCCCGGAAGTAGTTCTCGTTTTGGTAGACGAGGCTCGGGAAGGCGCCCTCAACGTCGTTGTAGACGCCGGCGCCTGCCGGTGCGCTCAGCCCGCCATTGGTGATGGGTGAGGCGAAGCCCTGCGGGGTGACGGCATAGTAGCTGTTGGTGTTGACGGAGACCACGTAGGTGGTGCCGGCGGTGATGGTCAGCGGCGTGGCGAGCGCCTGCTGCTGCCAGCCCGATGCGCCTTCGTTCGTGAACGTCACCGTCGCCAGCTGCTGGCCCGTGGACGACCAGATGTACCCCACATGCGTGCCCGTCTCGCTGGGGGACTTGTAGAACCGGATCGCCTGGATCTGTCCGGGATTGGCGCTGGTGAAGCGCATCCCGATCTCCCAATCCACCCCTGGCCCGTCGGTGAAGTTCGGTTGGGCGGGCGTCTGTGTGGTGAAGAGACTCGTGGGATCGGAATTCGCAGCCGCAACCGGCGCCGTTGCCGCGCTCGTCACGTTCTCGCCCGTGCCGAGCTGGTCGGTGTAGGCGGCACTGACCCGGATCCGCTTGCCGACGAGGCTGCTGTCGAGGGTGAGGCTCGATCCGGTGGCGGCGAGATTGGTCCAGGCGCTGCCGTCAGGACTGCTCTGCCAGACATAGCCGATCGTCGCGGGCACGCCGTCGGGATCGGTGATGCTGGCCGTCAAGACCTGGTTCTGGGTCGCGGTGCCGTTGATCGCGAC
Source organism: Bradyrhizobium daqingense (assembly GCF_021044685.1). NCBI lineage: Bacteria > Pseudomonadati > Pseudomonadota > Alphaproteobacteria > Hyphomicrobiales > Nitrobacteraceae > Bradyrhizobium > Bradyrhizobium daqingense. The sequence goes on along the minus strand of NZ_CP088014.1, from coordinate 4,592,275 downwards.
GGCGCCGGCGTCGTTGACGTTGGCGACCGCCGTGGCGGTCGCGGGGCTCAATGGAGTCTCGCTGCTGCCCTGGAGGTCCGTATAGGTGGCGATGGCACGCACGAAGCTGCCGACCTGGGCCTGCCCAAGGACCAGCGTGCTCGCCGTCGCGCCGCCGATGTTGGTCCAGGTGCTGCCGTTCGCACTCTGCTGCCACTGATAGGTGACGGCGGCTGGCACTCCGTCCGCATCGCTCACCGTCGCCGTCAACGTCTGGCCCTGCGTCGGTGTCCCGCCAACACTCACCACGCCCGGGCGATTGTTGGGACTTGACGATCCGGAAACAAACACGACGTCCCGGAAGTAGTTCTCGTTTTGGTAGACGAGGCTCGGGAAGGCGCCCTCAACGTCGTTGTAGACGCCGGCGCCTGCCGGTGCGCTCAGCCCGCCATTGGTGATGGGTGAGGCGAAGCCCTGCGAGGTGACGGCGTAGTAGCCGTTGGTGTTGACGGAGACCACGTAGGTGGTGCCGGCGGTGATGGTCAGCGGCGTGGCGAGCGCCTGCTGCTGCCAGCCTGATGTACCTTCGTTCGTGAACGTCACCGTCGCCAGCTGCTGGCCCGTGGACGACCAGATGTACCCCACATGCGTGCCCGTCTCGCTGGGGGACTTGTAGAACCGGATCGCCTGGATCTGTCCGGGATTGGCGCTGGTGAAGCGCATCCCGATCTCCCAATCCACCCCTGGCCCGTCGGTGAAGTTCGGTTGGGCGGGCGTCTGTGTGGTGAAGAGACTCGTGGGATCGGAATTCGCAGCCGCAACCGGCGCCGTTGCCGCGCTCGTCACGTTCTCGCCCGTGCCGAGCTGGTCGGTGTAGGCGGCACTGACCCGGATCCGCTTGCCGACGAGGCTGCTGTCGAGGGTGAGGCTCGATCCGGTGGCGGCGAGATTGGTCCAGGCGCTGCCGTCAGGACTGCTCTGCCAGACATAGCCGATCGTCGCGGGCACGCCGTCGGGATCGGTGATGCTGGCCGTCAAGACCTGGTTCTGGGTCGCGGTGCCGTTGATCGCGACGGCGCCGGCGTCGTTGACGTTGGCGACCGCCGCGGCGGTCGCGGGGCTCAATGGAGTCTCGCTGCTGCCCTGGAGGTCCGTATAGGTGGCGGTGGCACGCACGAAGCTGCCGACCTGGGCCTGCCCAAGGACCAGCGTGCTCGCCGTCGCGCCGCCGATGTTGGTCCAGGTGCTGCCGTTCGCACTCTGCTGCCACTGATAGGTGACGGCGGCCGGCACTCCGTCCGCATCGCTCACCGTCGCCGTCAACGTCTGGCCCTGCGTCGGTGTCCCGCCGACGCTCACCACGCCCGGGTGATTGTTGGCGGTCACGACCAGCGGGGTGGCTGCGCTCGTCCGGTTGGTTTCCGCCCCCCCAAGCTGGTCAGTATAGCTGACGAGCACGCGGACTTGCCGGCCGACCTGTGCGGATTGCAGCGTCAGCGTGGCTCCCGTGGCATTCGCGATGTTGCTCCAGGTGCCATTGATCAATTGTTGCCAGCGGTACGTTATCGAAACGTTCGTTAGGCCGTCACGATCGGTGACGTCGGCCTTCAGCATCTGGCCTTGAACCGGCGTGCCCGTTGTGGCCACGACGCCTGCATCGTTGACGTTTGCGATGGCCGTTGTCGCTGCGCTGGCGACGGACTGAGCGCTGCCAGCGGCGTCAGTGTAGCTAACGACGGCCCGGACGCGCATCGCAACCTGCGCCTGCGTGAGTGTTAGCGCCTTGCCCGTTGCGCCCGCAGCGATATCGCTCCATGTGACGCCGCCATCCGAACTCTGTTGCCATTGGTATCCAATGGGAGTCCCCGACGGGAGGCCGTCGACATCCGTTACGCTTGCAACGAGGACTTGGTTCTGCGTCGAGGTGCCACTCAAGGAAACGACCCCGATGTCGTTACCAGCAGGGTTGGTCGCGACGATCACGGGAGTGGCGGAGCTCGTTCGATTGGACTCAGACGCACCTAGCTGATCCGTATAGGTTACGCGAACCCGCACCTGCCGGCCAACTTGCGCGGCTTGAAGCGTATAGGTCGCCCCTGTCGCTTGCGAGATGTTGCTCCAGCTTCCGTTGATCAGCTGCTGCCAGCGATAGCTGATCACCACGTTCGCCAATCCGTCCAGATCGGTGACGCTCGCAGTCAGCGTCTGCCCCTGAACCGTCGTGCCGACGATGCTGGCCACGCCCACATCATTGAGGTTGCCGACGGACGCAGTCGCGGGGCTGAAGTCTTGCTCTGCGTTTCCCGCGGCATCAGTGTAGCTCACGCCGGCGCGGACGAGCCTGCCAACGTATGCCTGCTGCAATGTCAGGGAACTCGCGGTTGCTCCCGCAATGTCGGTCCAGCTCACGCCACTGTCGGCGCTTTGCTGCCACTGGTAAGCGATGGGTGCCCCCACTGGGATGCCATCGACATCCGTGATGCTTGCAGCCAGAGTTTGATTCTGAGTTGACGTACCGCTGAGAGAAACGACGCCTGCAACCATGACGCCCTCACGCATTATGAAAATTTTTAGAAAACAAACAAAAAGATTAGCTCCGTTCTGTACGATGTGTAAAGCAAGCGGGGACAGCCCCAAGTTGCAGCGCTAACAGAAGATGCCGTCCGTTGAACACAGCTACGCTGCCGTTGCCGTAACAACGGGTGAGCTCAAGCGGGAGTCGCAGTTTGCATGATTTTGTGATTGTTGTGAGTGCTTTCCTCCATTTTCCGGCCTAGGACGGCGGCGCTCCGTACTCGTGTGACGCACCACGATGCGAGCCAGACGGTCGAGCGATTCCGCGACACAACGACGCATGATGGGCTAGCACTGCAAGTTCGTTTGGAGATGCGTGAGCACACGGCCGCTTAGAGGCGTTTCATGCGAACCGTGAGCGCCTGAAGGTGCTGGTGATGTTGTGGGCCGGTGGCTGGGGAACCTGGATTCGAACCAAGACAAACAGAGTCAGAGTCTGTTGTGCTACCGTTACACCATTCCCCAAGGAAGAGTCGAACAAATTCAATGACTTGCTGATTTGCCCGACTGTCGCCGGAAGCGCGTTTGGCGCAAATCACGGCTCAGGCGTGGCAGCGTTCTACCTGCTCGGCCCTGGGCTGGCAAGCGCTCCAGTGAATGGGTCGTGTCTCCTCAACAGCTGCAGGAGACCCGACCATTCAGACGCCCCGCCGGCGAGTTGCGCGCAGCGACGTTGGCACCTAATCCAGCTTGATGTTCGCGGCCTCGATCACTTTCTTCCATCGCGCCGTCTCCGTGGCGATGTAGGCCGCGAACGGCTCGGAGTCGAGCGCGACCGCGGTGGCGCCGAGCTCGGCCATCTTCTGTACCGTCTCCGGCTGCTGCATGAAGGCGCGGATCTCGGCCGAGAGCTTCTCGACGATCGGCTTCCGCGTCCCCGACGGCACGAAGAAGCCGTGCCAGGCGACGGCCTCGAAGCCCGGCAGAAATTCGGCAACGGCGGGAACTGCCGGATCGAAGTTGGCGCGTTTCGGAGTTGCGGTCGCGAGCATCGCGAGCTGCCCGGTCTTCACTTGCGGCAGCAGCAGCGGCACGTTGTCGAAAGCGAGGTCGATCTGGCCGCTGAGCAGGTCGGTCAGCATCTGGCTCGAGCCCTTGTAAGGCACGTGCACCATGTTGGTGCCGGTCATCTGCTGGAACAGTTCGGCGGCAAGATGCTGCGACGTGCCGACCCCGGCCGAGCCGAACGAGATCTTGTCCGGATTTGCCTTGAGATAGGCGATCAGCTCCGGCACCGTGCGCGCCTTGATCTTGTTGGGATTCACGACGAGAACGTTGGGCACGACGCTGATCTGGGCGACCGGCACCAGATCCTTGTCCGGCTGGTAGCTGAGCTTCGGACCATAGAGCGACGGATTGATCGCGAGCGCCGACGTGCTGGCAACGCCGAGCGTGATGCCATCAGGCGCCGACTTCGTCAGCCGCGTCACGCCGAGGATGGAGCCGGCGCCGCCGACATTCTCGACCACGAAAGGCTTGCCGAGCTTCGCCTGCAAATGGTTCGAGACCATGCGGGCGAGGATGTCGGCGGTGCCGCCGGCAGCGAAGGGAACGATCACCGTCACCTGCTTGGAGGGATAACCGTCCTGGGCCTTTGCCGGCGAGGCCGCCAGTAGCACGAGTGAGGCAAGAACAAGCCACGTCGATCTCATCGCAGTTTCCTCTGTTTTCAATGTTATTGATTGGTAGCCGCGCGCGAGCGAGCGGCGGAGAGGGCTAGAACGCGACTTCGTACATGTTCAGAATCGCATCCCGGCCGAGGTCGCGCGGATTGTTGTCGAGCAGGCGGCGAATGGCGTGCGCCTCATCCGCCATCACCGCGAGATCGTTGCGGGGCACGCCGAGCGCAGACAGCCGCATCTCGATGCCCAGATCGGCGCAGAACTTGTAGGTTGCGTCGAACGCCGGCTTTGCATCGCCCCGCTCCGGCAATCCAAGCGCCCGGAGCACTGCGACGGTCTTCGCCTCCACCGCCGGCATGTTGAAAGCCAGCGTATGCGGGAAGATCACGGCGCAGGCGAGACCATGCGCCACGTGGTGACGCGTGCCGAGTGGATAAGCGACCGCGTGACCGGCAGTGGTGTTCACCGGTCCGAGGCAATAGCCGCCATAGAGCGAGGCCAGTGCCAGGCCCGCACGCGCCTCGCGATCGGCGCCGTCGGCCACTGCCCGCGTGAGATACTGCCCGACCAGCCGCGCACCTTCGAGCGCGTAGAGGTCGATCGTCGGATGCGCCTTACGGCTGGTATAGGCCTCGACACAATGCGCCAGCGCGTCGACGCCGGTCGCCGCCGTGACTTCTTTCGGCACTGTCATCGTCAGATCGGGATCGACGATCGCGATGTCGGCCAGCATGAAGCGGCTCTGCACCGCCTGCTTGTTCTGGCTGACGGGATCGGTGACGAGCGCGCGCGTGCCCGCCTCGCTGCCGGTCCCCGACGTGGTCGGGATCTGCATCAGCGCTACGCTGCGGCCGGCCACCTTCTCCGGCCCGACGATGTCCGCGAAGGCCTCATCGCTCGTGCACATCACCGCGACCAGCTTGGCCAGATCCATCGCGCTGCCGCCGCCAAACCCGACGACGAGGTCTGGCTTGGCCTCACGCGCCATAGCCACCGCCTTTTCCAGGTTGGGCAGGTCCGGCTCCGGCTTCACTTCGCCGAACACTTTCACCGTGCCCGGCAGCGCCAGCGTGTCGACACGGCGGGCGTTGAAAGCGTCGGAAATCACCAATGGCCGTTTTGCGCCAATCCGTTCGGCGAAGCGTGCCGCAGCGGCGATCGTGCCGCAGCCGAATTCGAGGACGGTTGGACGAAGGATCTCGATGGGCGAGAAGGCATTGGTCATCGTACGCTCGGTCTCATGACTTGGTTGCGGAGGCGCCAGCGGCCAGCCGTTCGGCATAGTCGATGGCCTCGATCAGGCTGTGCTCGTTGGCAATGCCCTTGCCGGCGATGTCGAAGGCGGTGCCGTGATCGACGGAGGTACGGATGATCGGCAAACCCAGCGTGATGTTGACGCCGGAGAGCTCCTGCCAGAGACCGGTGGCGGGATCGACCTGGAAGCCGAGCAGCTTGACGGGGATGTGTCCCTGATCGTGGTACATCGCGACCGCGGCATCGTACTGGCCCGCGCGCAGCTTGACGAAGATGGTATCGCCGGGCACCGGGCCGACGACGTCGAGCCCGTCGGCGACCGCCTTGGCGATCGTCGGTGCCGACACATCGATATCCTGCCGGCCGAACAGGCCGCCCTCACCGGCATGCGGATTGAGCGCGGCAATCGCGATCTTCGGCCTGGCAATGCCGAGCCGCCGCAACGCGTCGTTGGTGAGGTCGATCACCATGCGCAGGCGCTCCGGCGTCAGGCGTTTCGGCACATCCTCCAGCGCGACATGGGTCGAGACATGGCTGACGCGCATGTTGCCATGAGCAAGCAGCATCACCGAGCCGCGCACGCCGGTGAGATGCGCGAGCATCTCGGTATGGCCGGGGAAATGATAGCCGGCCTTGTTGAGCGCTTCCTTGTTGAGCGGAGCCGTCACGATGGCGGAGGTCCGTCCCGCCTGCGTCAGGCGCACGCCCTGCTCGATCGCCTTGTAGGCAAAGCGGCCGCCGTCGGCGCTGAGCACGCCGGGCTTGATCGGCTCGCCTTCGGCGTCGGCCTGGAGGAAGCACAGATTGGGCCAGTCGCGATCCTCGTTGCTGACCTCGGGGATGGCGATGTCGGCGCCGAGTGCCGTCCTTGCACCATCAAGCGCCGCGCCGCTGCCGATGATCAGAAGGCGCAGATCGCCCTTTGCGATCCGGTCCTTCAATCCGACGCAGGCCTTGACGATGATCTCCGGCCCGATCCCCGCGGGATCGCCCATGGTGATGGCAAGATGCCGAGAGGTCATGTCGGACTCCCCATGTTGAGCAAATGATTGTCCCGGAGCAGATCGCGCCAGAGCGCGCTCGGCCCGAATGCACCGGACTTCGACACCACGTCCACGCCGGACCACCGGCCTCCCTGCAGGATCGAGCGCGGCAAGCCCGGCACTATACGTCCCGTCACCTGGAGCGCATGCGCACCGAGGGCGACGCATGCGGCCTTCAGCGTCTCTCCACCGGCAACGATCAACGTGCCCGGCGGTTCGAGCGCCGAGATCAGCGTCGTCATTTCGCGCGCGATCCGCCGCGCCGCCTCGGCGCGAGTGAGCCCTTCCGCGAGTGAGAATTTGACCAGCGCCACGCCGTCATCGGCCAGCTTGCGCCGGACGGGCGCGGCGCCCTCACCTTCCGCGAGCGCGATGGTCGCCGCGCCGCACGCCGTCAGCTGAGACGCAGTCGCAGGCTGGTCCGACCCGAACAACCCCAGTACCGGCAGCTTCAATTGGCCTGGCGCATCGGCGCGATGGCTACGGGCGAGTGCGCCGGCGAGACCGCCGCTGCCGCACCACAGCACAGGCCCCGGCATGCGCTGTCCCATCGCGACGATCCGATCGAGATCGATGTCACTTTCGGCATCGAACACCTGGACGCCGCCCTGCGATAAAGTATCGGCCCGGCCCTGCTGCGCCGCGATGCCGTCTTGCCGCAACTGGGCCAGCAGATTGTCACCGACGCGGTGCCAATCGCCTTGCACGGTGCGCGCGAATTGCTGGCCCCCGACGGTGCGGCGCCCCTGATAGTCGAAGGCTGGCGCGACCACGCAGGATGCCCAATCGCCGCCGCGCAGGCACGCGCCGAGCTCGGCCGCCCACGCCCCACGAAGGAGGCTATCGACCTTTTTGTACGGGATCGTCGCTCCGCGAAGCTGCGGCGCCAGCCGCGCTACGATCTCGATGCTCTCGGCCTTCGATCGCTCGCGCGTCCCGCTATCGATCGCAAGGCTCGGAGAGGACGATGCGACGGCCGCATCCGGCCAGGTGACGTCGAACGGTCCGCACAGGCCGACGAACTCCGCCGCGGTGTCGAGCGCACCGGTGAGATCGTCGGCGAGCAGGCGGACGCTCGTCATCGTCGCGAACCTTCGGCGGCGAAGATCTTGCCCGGGTTCATCAGACCGTCCGGGTCGAGCAATTGCTTGATCTTGCGCATCAGATCGATGTCGAGTGGACCTGTGACGCGGGCGAGCCGGCCACGATTGGTGATGCCGATGCCGTGCTCGGCACTGATCGCCCCTCCCTGGGCTGCAGTCTCGTCGTCGACGATTTCATTGATCTCGGCCACCAAAGCGGCCGTTGCAGCGGGCTCCTGGCAATACGCGCGGTCGATCAGGGCGATCACGTGGATGTTTCCGTCGCCGATATGGCCGTGCATCACCACGTTCGCATGCGGAACCGCGGCCTTGATCCGGGCTTCGACATTCGTCACGAAGGCCGCCTGCCGCTCCAGCGGCACCACGCTGTCATGCGACACCACATAGCCGCTGCGCTTGTTGCCTTCGGACACGCTGTGCCTAACGGCCCAGATCGCCTTGGCCTGCGCGAGATTGGAGGCGAGGATGACATCCTCGGCGAGCCCTGCCTCCATTGCCTCGGTCAGCACAGCAGCCAAGGGCTCATCGAGGTCGACGCCTGCGAGCGTATCGGTCAGCTCGACGATCAGATACCAAGGCGTCGTCAGCTCGAATGGGATCGTCACGTGCGGCACGGTCGCGGCGATGGCCTCGATCTGCGAGCGCGACATGATCTCGAGGCTGCCGAGCCGGTCGCCGACCGCGCCGCGCAGGCGCGCCATGATCTCGAGCGCCTGCTCGACACCCTGCAGTTTGAGCAGCGCCAGCGCCGAGCTGCGCGGCGGCGCGAACAGCTTCAGCACCGCAGCGGTGATGATGCCGAGCGTACCTTCCGCGCCGATGAAGAGCTGCTTCAGGGCGTAACCCGTGTTGTCCTTGCGCAGCGCACGCATGCCGTTGAACACGCGCCCGTCGGGCAGCACGACTTCCAGCCCGAGCACGAGATCGCGCGTCGGGCCGTAACGCAGCACGGCCGTCCCGCCGGCATTGGTCGAGATGTTGCCGCCGATCTGGCAGGAGCCCTCGGCGCCCAGGCTCAGGGGGAAATACCGATCGACGCTACGCGCTGCGTCCTGCACTTCGGCAAGAATACAGCCGGCTTCCATCGTGATCGTGTTGGCGAGCGGGCTGACGTCGCGCACGGCGCGCATCCGGTCGAGCCGGATCACGACATTGCCCGCATGATCGTCCGGCGTCGCGGCTCCGCACATGCCGGTATTGCCGCCTTGCGGCACGATCGCAAGGCGTCGGTCAGCGCAGTATTTGACGACGGAAGCGACTTCGGCGGTCGAGCCGGGCTTCACCACAGCGATCGCGCGGCCGTGATAGCGTCCCCGCCAGTCCACCACATAAGGATACTGGTCCGCTCCAGTGGCGATGACGTGCTTGTCGCCGACGATTGCGGCGAGATTGGTCAGCGCATCCTGGAAGGAGTCGAGCATCGGATCGCCTCGCCGGCTGCGCCTAGAAGGCGGCTGCGAACGCGGCGGCATTCGCCAGCAGCGTTTTCAGCTGGTCGGGCTGCAAGGACTCCAGTGGCGGCCGCAGACGCTGCCATCCGGCGTGCTTGGTGCGATCGGCCGCCAGCGCCTTCAGCGAAGCCATCTGGGGAAACTGCGAGACCAGCTCGCGGGCTTTCACGATGCGCGCCTGCGCCGCCTTGAGGGCCGGATCGTCATCGCTGTCGCGACAATGCTTGTAGACATAGGCAAGACTGCGCGCGACGACGTTGGAGGTCGCGGTGATGCATCCCGCCCCGCCCTTGCGCAGTAGCGGCAGCATCAGCGGATCGGCGCCGCCGAGGACGGCGAACCCGGGGAAGCGCTCCACCATCGCCGTCATGTTGGCGAAATCGCCGGACGAATCCTTGATGCCGGTGAACGTGGCCGGATAGGCCTTGCGCAACCGCTCGATCAGCGCATGCGAGATCGGCTGCGCCGACATCTGCGGATAGTGATAGAGGACGACTTTCAGGCGCGCATCGCCGATACGCTGCACAACTTCGCTGTAGGAAGCATAGACGCCGTCATCGCTGACGTTCTTGTAGTAGAATGGCGGCAGCATCACCACGCTGTCGACGCCGACCGAGAGCGCATGACGCGTCAGTGCGATGGTGTCGGTGAGCGCGGCAACGCCGGTGCCGGGCAGCAACTGACTCGGCTTGATGCCGCCGGCGATCGCGGCCTCCAGCAGCGCGGTACGTTCGGCGATCGAGAAGGAGTTCGCCTCCCCGGTCGTGCCCAGCAGCGCGATGCCGTCGCAGCCTTCGTCCAGAAGATAGCGGCAATGCTCGACGAAACGCGAATGATCGGGAGCGAGCCCGGCATCGAGCGGCGTCAGTGCGGCAGAGAACACACCATGCGGGTGCAGCGAAGATGTCGACAATAATTCCTCCGATCGCCAGAGCGATGTTGTTCGGAATGCGAACATTTGTTATTCAGTTGACCTGTCGTAAAATCAGCCCGGCCCCGCGTCAAGGGCGATGGCTGTCCTGACGGGACACTCTGGCATGGCCAAGGTCGAAAAGAAGGCCGTACAGCGCAAACCTGAAGCTCGCGCGCAAAGCCCCAAGAATTACGTTGCCTCCGTAGGCAAGGCCTTCGCTGTGCTCAGGAGTTTCAGCAGCGAGGACTTCGAGCTGACCCTGAGTGAGATTGCCGCACGCGCCGATCTCGATCGCGGAACGGCGTTCCGGCTGATCCAGACCCTGGTCGAGCTCGGCTACCTCCAGGCTGTGCCGCAAAGCCGCCGGTTCCGCCTCGGCGTCGCCTGCCTCGACCTCGGCTACACCGTGCTGTCGCATGGATCGCTGCGGACCCTCGTCGAGCCGCTGCTGCGAGAGCTTGTGCCCGGGGTGGGCGATGCGGCTTCGCTCGGCATCCTCGACGGCGGCGATGTGGTCTATCTCGCGCGCGTCGGCGCGGGCCTCGACCGTCACAAGATGGACCGCCGACCGGGGACGCGGATTCCCGCCTACAGCGCCGCGCTGGGGCATGTCATGCTGGCACATCTGAGGCGCGAAGAGCAGATCTCGCGACTGGAGTCACGGCCGCGCGTCAAATTGTCGGAGCGGACGCTCACCGGTCTCGATGCCCTGCTCGCCCGGCTCGATCAGGTGAAGAAGAAAGGCCATGCCGTCTCGGACGGCGAGAACGCCTACGGCCTACGCACGCTGGCAACGCCGATCTTCGATGCGCAGGGCTTGGTGGTCGGCGGATTGAGCGTCACCATCGATGCGGTGCGCATGGACATGCCCGCTTTTCGCGATGCGGCGCTGCCAAGGCTGATACAGGTGACGCAGCAGGTGCAGGATATCGCGATCAAATCGGGATTAACGCGATGAACGCGGGGGCTTTTCGCACATCATTGTGAAAGTGCGAGCTAAACCTATATCGTCGAGGTGTCCTGCCGAACCTGATTTCCCTTGAGAAAATCCGTGCTCATATTTCTGCTGCTGGTCTTCGTGCCGATCGGGATTTCGGCCGCGCGCTATTTCTGGGTCGGGGATGGCCGCGGCAATTGGCAGACCGCGGACCGGTCCAGCGCCGGCCTGCTGCCGCCCGCCGCCTCGCATCCGGAAGCCCTGATCCGGGTCTACGCTGCCCGAACGGTGCGGTGGCGAAGCATCTTTGCGGTCCACACCTGGATTGTCGTCAAGGAGAAGGACGCGGCCAGCTATAGCCGCTACGACTATACGGCCTGGGGGGAACCGATCCGGAGCAATGGTTTCGTCCCCGATGGACGTTGGTTCGGCGCCATGCCGGAGGCCGTCGTCGCCATCGACGGCGCCAAGGCTGAAACGCTGATCCCCAAGATCCGAGACGTCGTCGAGAACTACAGATTTCGAGCATACGGCGATTACAGCGCCTGGCCCGGTCCGAATTCGAACACCTTCGTCCAGGCCGCTTTGGATGCCGTGCCGGAGCTTCACGCGGTTCTGCCCCCGACAGCCATCGGCAAGGACTATCCCTATTCCGGGCGATGGATCGGATTGACCGCCTCTGGCACCGGCTTCTATGCCTCGCTCTCGGGCTATCTCGGCCTGACGCTCGGCTGGGTCGAAGGTCTCGAGATCAACTTCTTCGGCGCCGTGCTTGGATGCGACGTTCGGCGCCCCGCGATCAAACTGCCAGGCATCGGCCGCCTCGGTGTTGCCGCCGGCCTGTGAAGCCAGCCGAGATGACGTCTCGCTAGACGACGATGCGATCGAAGTCGGCCGCGATCCGGGTGCTCGGAAAGATCGCGGCTGCTTCCGCAAGGACCTCGTCGTCCTCATAGCGGCCCGACTGATGCGTGAGCACGAGCTGGCCGATATTGTTTGCCGCGGCAAAGACGGCTGCATCGCGCGCAGTGAGGTGGCCGTAGTCGCGCGCGGTCGACGCGTCGCGATCGAGGAAAGTCGCCTCGATCACCAGCAGATCAGCGTCAGCCGCATATTGTGCCAGACCCTCGGTGGTCTCGGTGTCGCCGATCACGACAAGCTTGCTGCCGCCGCTCGGTGGCCCCAGAACCTCTTCCGGGTTGATCGTTCGATCGCCGATCACGACCGGTCGTCCCGCAGCCAATTCTCCGCGCAAGGGACCGTCGGGAACGCCGAGTGCGGCGAGGCGATCGGGAAAAAGATGGCGGCGCGCGGGACTCTTGAAAGCGAAGCCAAAACTGTCGGTGTCGCGATGGCGGACCGGAAAGCAGTCGATGGTGAAGTCGCCGGCGTCGATGACCTGTCCTTCCGTCAGCGGCGCGAACCCGACGGCGATCGGCGCCCTGCCCGCGCCCCACAGGCCTGCGAGCATGCTGACGACGATATCCAGCGTGCCCTGCCCTCCATGGACAGTCATCGTGTGGGCGGCCTGCCGCAAGCCGAGCGTCGAGAAGAGGCCGGGAATGCCGAGCACGTGGTCGAGATGAGCATGCGTCAGCAAGATGCGGTCGAGCCGCCGGAAGCCTGCGCCACTGCGCAGCAGCTGGCGCTGCGTTCCCTCGCCGCAATCGACCAGAATGCGCTTGCCCGCGGCTTCCACCAGGAGCGCCGGATGGTTGCGCTCCACTGAGGGAACGCTGGCCGAAGTTCCGAGAAATGTCAGGGCGAACATGGTCGTCGCGTACTAGCTGTGGACGATCTCACCGTCCCCAATGCCACGCGAGCAGCAGCGCGTACAGTCCCATTGAGGCGGCATAAAGTGCGGCGAGGAGTGCGTATCCCGCAATCTGACGGCTGATCGTCGCCTTTGGCGTGACCCACCAGTCGAGTGCCCTGAAGGCGGCGGGCACCAACCACCAGCCGAGCAGCTGGGTGCTGACGAGATTGCCGATGAAGAGCGACAGCCAGAGCGGCACGCCGTGACTGTCGATCAGGGGCGCGCTGATGAAAGTGCCCCAGAGATAGACCACGGGATAGAGCACTAGAAGAACGATCAGGTTGCTCTTCCAGATCAGGCTTGGGCTCTGCTCTGGAGACTGCGTCTTGCCGGAAGGAAACCAGAAATTGAAGCCGTAGCTCGCCCGCTTCACGTTCATGCCGGCGTTGAAGCGCTCGCCCTCCTTCAGCAGCGTCTGCCGCAGAGGTGAGTCCAGCCACGCGTTGAGATTGGCATCGCTGTCGAACGACAGGATGATGATCCATTGGTCGTGCAGGCCCGGAATTGGCCGCTCGATCTTATGACGCAGGAATCCCTTGAACTCGGCTTCTGCGGCCTGGATGCGCTGCTGCCATTTCAGGAACGCATCCTCGAGCCCGTCCGGCACCTTGAACGAGATGACGGCGGAAACCCCGTTGTCGCGCTGGACGCCGGTGTCGGGCAGGATATGGACGTCTTCCGAACCGACGAAGAAGCGCTGCACCTCCGCGATGAGCCGCGCCCGCACCTCGCTCTGGAGCCAGGCACGTGCTGCGGCTGCATTGGCGAACCGCAGGATCGTCACCCAGTCGACATGCGCCGGCGGTTGCGGCGGCACCACCTCCTGGCTGAGAAAGCAGGCCATGCCTTGAGCACCTCGCCCACCTCCCCGTTCCACCGCGCAAACGCAGCAAAGCCCTCGTCGGCGATGCGGCGCTGGATGACGAGGGCGACCGGCTGGCCATCGGGACTTGCGCTCATTTGCAGACGTCCGCTTCAGCTCTTCTTGTAGAGACGCTTGCCCATCACCCAGGTCTCGTCGACGCAGCGATCGTCACCGACCATCATGACGGCGAACAGCATGCTCGCGGCCTCTTCCATGGTGCGTGGGCCGGCGCCGTCGGCGATCAGCGACTGGTGCCAGGCTTGTGCGATCTGCCCGCCGTTCGGATCGAGCGCGACGAAATCGGCCTCCTTGCCGGGCTCGAAATTGCCGAGCTTGTCGTCGATATAGAGGCCTTCGGCTCCGCCGAGCGTGATCGACCAGAAACCGCGATAGGGCGAGAGCTTGTTGCGCTCGGCTTCCGCAAGATCCTTACGCGTAGGATCGATGCTGCCGTCGAGCAGCGTGTTGTTGCACATGCCGACCTTGTAGGCGTCGTCAAGCACGGAGATCATCGAGAAGCGGTTGCCGCCGCCGACGTCGGTGCCGAACGACATCTTGACGCGATGCTCGGGATCGGTGGCGCGGCCGAGCCGGAACAGGCCGCTGCCGAGGAACAGGTTCGAGCACGGGCAGAACACCACTGCCGCGCCCTTCTTCGACATTCGGCGAAATTCGTTGTTCGAGAGATAGACGCCGTGACCGCCGGAGAATTTCGGCCCGACCAGGTCGAACTTCTCGTAGACGCCGAGATAGTCCTGGCAGTCGGGATGCTCGACCAGCACGCCGCTGCATTCGGCCGGGTTCTCGGAGATGTGGGTGTTGACCCAGCAGTCCGGATGCTCGTGCTTGAGGCGCTGGCACGCTTTCAGCAGGTCCGGCGAGGCGCCGAAGGCGAAGCGCGGCGTGATGGCGTAGAGGTTGCGGCCCTTGTTGTGATACTGCGCGATCAGCCGCTTGCTGTCGCGATAGAAATTCTCCGGCGTATCGATGAAATCGGCCGGCGCGTTGCGATCGATGCCGGTGAGACCCGCGATGACGCGCATGTTGCGGCGGGCGGCTTCTTCAAACAGTTCCTCGGTCGAGACAGGCGAGGAACTCGTGAAGGCCTGGCAGGTGGTGGTGCCGGAGGCGAGCAGCGCGTCGAGAAAGCGCTTCACGCCCTCGCGCGCGTAGTTGCGATCCCGGTATTTGAGCTCTTCCGGATAGACCCATTTCTGCAGCCACGGCAGGAGCTGCTCGCCATAGGCACCGAGCACGCGGGTTTGCGGCAGATGGATGTGCCCATCGATGAAGCCAGGGACGATGATGCGGTCCTTGATGTGCGTAGTCGCCACGCTCGGATGCGCGGCAGAAATCTTGTCATAGGGACCGAACGCCTTGATGACACCGTCGGTGATGACCATAAGGCCGTCCTGGTGAAAGCGCGCAGCCGCCTGCTCGTTGCCGACGTGCTTCCAGGGGTCGTCGACGAAGTCGAAGAACGTGCCGCGAATACCGACGGTGGTCATGAAGAGGTTCCTCCCTTAATTCGGTGTGGCTTGGCGCGCCGAAGGCAGCGAGATCGCGAGCAGCGTGCCGGCAACAATGCAGAGACCGAGATAGAGCCATCCGAGCGGCGCCTGCGTCGCCTCGGGCAGCACTGCCGCGATCGCCATGGCGCCGCTCACGGCGAGATAGCAGAGCGCGCTGATGAGGCCGCCGATCAGGCCGTGGTCGCGTTCGAACAGACCGAGCGCCATGCCGTACATCATCGGACACAGCACGCCGCAGCCGCCGAGCACCAGCGCGCCGCCAAGCGTGATCGACACGAAACCGAGGCCTAGCGTCAGGCCTGTTACAGTCAAGACCGCAGCGCCGGCGAGGAACAGACCGAACGCGCCGAAGCCCATCATGCGGGGCGGCATGAACCGCGCGAAATGCGCGCAGCCGAGCTCGCCGGCGAGATTCACCCCGCCGAGTCCGAGCGCGACGAGGCCGTAGATCGCCGCGGAATAGCCGAGACCGGTCTGATAGAAGAACGGCGCGACGACGCCGAACGCCAGCTGCGCGCTGGCGGCGGCAGCAAAGACCAGTACGAAAGCCAGGAAGCCCGGACGGATCAGGGCCTCGCGTAAAATACCGGCAGTGCGGCGCGGATCGAACGGCGCGCGACGCTCTACCGGCAACGTCTCGGGCAGGAACAGCACGACGACCGCGGCGACAAGCGCAGCTGCGATGGCAATGACAACGAACACGCCGCGCCAGGACGCCAGCTCGACGATGAAGCCGCCGGCGGCCGGTGCCAGAACGGGCGCAAGACCCCAGGCTGCACCAAGCAGGCCGGAAATCGCCGTGAGCTCGCGTCCACGATAACAGTCGGCTCCGACCGCATAGGCAACGACGAGACAGGTACAGCCACCAACACCTTGCAGGAAGCGCAGCGCGAGCAACAGCGAGGCGCTGGTGGCGAGCGCACATGCGATGCTCATCGCGATGAGCACCGACAGGCCCGCGAGCAGGACGTTGCGGCGACCGAGCGTGTCGGAAGCAATGCCAACCGGCACCAGCGCCAGAGACATGCCGAGCATGTAGGCAGTGACGGTGTTCTGCATCGAGGCCGCGTCAGTGGCGAGATCGACCACCATCTGCGGCAGGCCGGGCGTATAGGCATCGAGCGGAATCTGGCTGAACGGCACGACGCACAAAAGGATCGGCACGATCCCTCGCTTCGCGCGATCGGCGTCCGACGCAATTGCAGTCATGGCTCACGCCCCCTCGATGCCCGCGAGCCCCGTCTTTTCGTGCACGCAATGAGACACGATGCAGGTTGCAGGTCTTGACGCGGGGAACGTGCCAGAACTGTGTGTAAAAACTCTTAGGAGGTCCCGTATCGGTACGCTTTCCGGCGGCTGGTGCTCAGGCCCGGCGGGCGCTCAGCAAAAATGCGAAAACAACCCCATGCACAGTACAAATCATTGAAGAATTTCGCACCGCATGAGCGAACCCTTCCGGCAGGCGTTAACCGCCCGGAAGGCATCGCAATTCGATCGCGAGCCGGGCCGTCCAAGCGTGGATCAACGCAGGAAGCCCTCGACAGCGTCGAGAAACTGCTGCGGTGATTGCAGCTGTGGCACGTGCGCGCATCCTGGAATGATCTTCAATTCGGCGCGCGGCAATCCAGCGGCCAGCTCATGCGACATCGGCGGCGGCGTCGCCTCATCGTGCTCGCCGACCACAACGAGCACCGGCACCTTCACGCCGGCGAGCTCGGCACGAAGATCCAGCTCGGCCAATGCATTGCACGCATCTCGAAACACATCCGGGTCGGTACGTAGAAAGGCTTCACGACGTCCGCGCATCAGCTCTGGATGCTGCGCCTGAAACTCGGGCGCGAACAGGCGGCGCATGGCAACATCGGTGATGGCCTCCAGTCCCTTCTGGCGCGAGATCTTCGCCATGTTGCGGAACGCCTCGCGACCGGGCTCGGAAAAGGCTGCGCCAGAATCGGCAAGAACGAGCCGGCTGGCGATGCTCGGATGACGAATGACCATCTGCAATGCAACAAAGCCGCCATAGCCATTGCCAAGCACGATTGATGCCGCACCGCCCGCGGCGTCCTGCACCGCCTCCGCCATTCTGTCCGCAACAGCAGCAAGTCCGCCCTCGACCACGTGCGAGCGGCCGAACCCCGGCAACTCCGGAACGATGGCCCGAAACGATGTCCCGAGCTTCGGCACGATCGCTTCGAAGCTGGCCCGATCCGACAGTAGCGAGTGGAACAGAAAGAGCGGCGGCCCCTCGCCGGTCTCCGCGGCGTTGACGGTCCCGTTGGCAAGAAGCCTGTCCATGTCCGGTCTTTCCCAAGCTGCATCAATCGGATCACGCCCGCTCGCCCGCCCTGCAAGCCGGATTGATAAAATCAACTGACAGGGAATTCAAGCTTTTGACGCTTGACGTAAAATATCACGACTGAGATATTAATCCAACGAGTAAGGCCAGATCCCATGCTTTTGCGCGAAAACGTCTACGATCTTCTCCGAACTGATATTTTATGCTGTCGCTTTGCGCCAGGCGATGAAATGCGAGAGCAGGACCTGGCCGAACGCTATTCGGTGAGCCGCCAGCCGGTCCGGGATGCGCTTTTGCGGCTCCAGCGCGAGCACCTCGTCACGGTGCAGCCGCGTCAGGGCTATCGGGTCACACCGATCTCGCTTTCGGATGCCCGCGACCTGCTCCGCTTCCGCCTCGCGCTGGAGCCGGCCTGTGTGGCCGAGGCGATCGAAAGCGCACCCGACAGCGTCCTGAAATCGCTCGACGAATTCCGCCGCTTCTCGGGCGGCCACGAGGACTTCATCACCTACAATCGCGGCTTCCACACCGCGCTGGCGCATGCCTCCGGCAATCGCCGCATGGCGACCGCGCTGTGCGACCTGATCGGCCAGGCAGATCGGCTGGTCCGCGTCAGCATCTCCAATCTGAAGGGCCACGACCCCGCCAAGCTCGTCGCCGAGCACGTCGCCCTGATCGACGCCATGCAGAGCCGCGAAACGCGAACCGCGGCGCGCATCATCAAGGCCCATATCGGGGCCACCGAAAAACGTGTGCTGCCTGCGCTCAAGCGCAACGCCGTCATCGTCGAAGAGAGGTCATTATGAACGTTCCCTCCAAACCCGCGTCCATCGACGTCGAAACCCACGGCAATTTCGTCGACGGACGTGAAGTCGAGGCCGGCGCCGGCGCGATGCTCGACGTCCGCAATCCCGCGACCGGCGACATGATCGCGCGCATCCCCAACTCGACGGCCGAAGACATCGACCGCGCCATGAAGAGCGCGCGTGCGGCGTTCGAAGGCAAGGCCTGGGGCGGCATGGACACGCGCACGCGTGCGAGGCTAGTCAACAGGCTGGCCGACGCCTTCGAAGCCAATCTCGATAGCCTCTACCGGCTGGAAACCCTCAACAATGGCCGCCCCGTCAACGAGACCCGTGCGCAGCTCTCCCGCTTGCCCGATTTCTTCCGCTACTTCGCCGGCCTTGCGCTGTCGCGCCGCGATTCCGTGATCCCCGTCGAGGGCGCCTATCTCAACTACACGCTTCGCACGCCCATCGGCATCGTGGCAAATTGCACGCCCTTCAATCACCCGCTGATGATCCTGTGCAAGTCACTCGCCGTGGTGCTGGCGACCGGATGCGTCACCGTGGTCAAGCCGTCCGAATACACGCCGCTCACGACCCTGAAGCTGGCGCAGATCTTCACCGACGCGGGCCTGCCGCCCGGCGTCTTCAACATCGTGCTGGGCCTCGGCCCGAGCGCCGGCAAGATGCTGGCCGAGCATGGCGACATCAACAAGCTGGTCCTGACCGGCGGCACCGAGGCGGGCCGTATCGCCGGCTCCGCCGCCGCAAAGGTGTTTGCGCATCAGACTATGGAGCTTGGCGGCAAGACGCCGGTGATGGTGTTCGACGATTTCGACGTCGATCGCGCCGTCAATTACGCCGCCTTCGGCGCTTTCATCGGCGCGGGACAGACCTGCGTCTGCGCCTCGCGCCACATCGTCCAAGCCTCGATCTACGACGAATTCGTCGAGAAGCTGCAGGCCAAGACTCGCGCGATCCGCGTCGGCGATCCCTTCGATCCCAGCACCCAGATGGGTCCCGTGATCTCGGCCAAGCAGCGCGACCGGGTTCTCGCCTATGCGGGCTATGGCCATGCCGACGGCGCGCGTCTCGTCGCCGGCGGCGTCGCTGCGAAGGTGCCGGGTCACGACAACGGCTATTTCGTCGAACCGACCGTGTTCGCCGACGTCAAGTCCGACATGCGCATTTTCCAGGAGGAAGTGTTCGGCCCCTTCACCTCGGTGACTCCGTTCAAGGACGAGGCAGATGCGCTTCGGCTGGCCAACGATTCGCCGTTCGGCCTCGCTGCAGCGATCCGCACCCGCGACGTCGCGCGCGCACACCGCGTGGCCGCCTCGGTGAAGGCCGGCATCGTTTGGATCAACGACCACCATCGTCTCGACCCTGCCTCGCCCTGGGGCGGCGTCGACGATTCCGGAATCGGCCGCGAATGCGGCACCGAGAGCTTCAACGACCACTTCAACACCAAGAGCGTGATGGTCGCAACGCACGAGCAGCCGTTCGACTGGTATCGCGACACGGCCAATCAGAAGCGACTGAACTAGCAAAACGAGAGACGGCCGACCGCCCATAGAAGGCGGGCCGGATCAGGCAGAATAACAGTCAGGGAGAGCGTCAATGTCGATATCGGTGAACGCAGGCAGCCGTCTTGATCAGCTGCCGATCGGTCCGTTCCATCGCCGCATCATGCTATTGATCGGCATCGGGATGTTCTTCGACGGTTTCGACATCTACATCGCCGGGACGGTGCTCAGCGTCACGCTGAAATCAGGCTTCTCGACGCTGGCCCAGAACGCGGCTTTCATCTCCGCGACCTTCGTCGGCATGATGCTGGGATCGTTTGGCACCGGCTTCCTCGGCGACCGCTTCGGACGCCGCTTCACCTATCAATTCAATCTGCTTCTTTTCGGCCTTGCCTCCCTCGCCGCGGCATTTTCGCCGAACATGACGTTCCTGATCGCCTGCCGCTTTGTGATGGGCGTCGGGCTGGGTGCGGAGAACGTCGTCGGCTATTCGACCATGACGGAGTTCGTGCCGGCCCGCACCCGCGGCAAATGGCTCGGTCTCACCGCCGTGTGCGTCGTGACGGGCCTGCCTGCGGCCCTTCTGATCGCGTCCGTGCTGGTGCCGCATTTCGGCTGGCGCTCGATGTTCGTGCTCGGCGGCGTCGGCGCCCTCGTCGTCTGGTACATGCGCAAATCTTTGCCGGAATAGCCGCGCTGGCTGGAAGCGGTGGGACGCAGCGCCGAAGCGGAAGCGCTGATGCAGGCGATCGAGAAGGAAGCGGCACAGGGGCAGCCCTTGCCTCCTCCTGCGCCCACGACACCCGCGCCGGTCGCCCCCGATCTCGGCACCTTGTTCACGGCGCCCTTGCTGTCGCGGATGATCGTCGGCGCCATCTGCCTGATCACGATCAACACCCTGCTCTATGGCTTCGTCACCTGGCTGCCCGTGTTCTTCGTCAAGCAGGGCCTGTCGGTCGCCACATCGTTCGGCTATTCGCTGCTGATGGCGCTCGGCGCGCCGGTCGGCTCGGCCATCGGCGCATTGACCGCCGACCGCTGGGGACGCAAGCCCACCATCATCGGTGCCTCGTTGATCACCGTGGCGCTGGGCATCCTCTATCCCATGATCTCCGATCCCATCCTGCTGCCGGCCGTGGGCTTCGCACTGACGGTGCCGATCTATGTCCTGGTCGCGCTGCTGTTCGGCATCTACATCCCCGAGCTGTTTCCAACCGAGGTCCGACTGCGCGCCTCAGGTATCGTCAATACGCTGGGGCGTGGCGCCACGATCGTCACGCCGTTCCTGGTGGTGTCGCTGTTCGAGTCGCGCGGCGTCGCCGGCGTGATGGCTCTGATGATCGGACTGCTCGTGGTGCAGATCATCACGGTCTGGGCCCTCGGCATCGAGCCGCGGCATCGCAGCCTCGAGGAGCTGAAGGCGGAGGAAACGGCGTCGCCGGTGCTCAAAGAAGCGTCCTGACGCTCTCCATAGCGTCATGGCCGGGCTTGTCCCGGCCATCCACGCCTTGACCACGCAGTACTGAGAACGTGGATGCCCGGGCGTTCGCCTCGCCGAAGCGGCTTCGGCCGCGCAGGCGGGACAAACCCGGGCATGACCACCTCTTAAGAGGCGGTGCGGCCGCTCCGACCGGTGGGCAGATCTGGTCCCCGTTGCACTCCCTCCTCATCTCGCTTCCAACATTGCATGTTGGGCGTCTGTATCGGTTCGCCGAGACGACGAGATGGAATGGAGACGGTGATGACGGCAAACGCCGCTGACCTGGATTACGGCTCGATCAGCGCACTCTCGAGCTCCCTGCACGCGCGCAAGGTGTCTGCGTCGGAGCTGCTCGAGCACACCATCGCGCGGATCGAGGCGCTGGACGGGCGGATCAACGCCGTCGTCGTTCGCGATTTCGATCGCGCAAGGGACGCCGCGCGTGCCGCCGATGCCGCGCTCGGCCGCGGCGAGCGGCAGCCGTTGCTCGGCATTCCCGTGACCATGAAAGAACCGTTCAACGTCGCCGGCTTGCCGACGACATGGGGTTTTCCCCATTTCAGAGATTTCCAGCCAGCGGAAGACGCCCTTGTCGTCTCGCGGTTGAAGGCGGCCGGCGCCATCATCATCGGCAAGACCAACATTCCGATCGGCCTCAGGGATTTCCAGAGCTACAACGAGATTTACGGCACGACGAACAACCCTTGGGACCTCGGCCGGTCGCCCGGCGGCTCCTCCGGCGGATGCGGCGCGGCGCTGGCCGCCGGCTTCAGTCCGCTGTCGATCGGCTCCGATATCGGCGGCTCGATCCGGGTCCCCGCGCATTTCTGCGGTGTGTTCGGACACAAGCCAAGCCTCGGCCTGGTCCCGCTGCGCGGATATAGCCTGCCACCCGCTCCGCCCGTTCCTGGGCGGGGCGATCTGGCTGTCGTTGGACCGATGGCGCGCTCGGCTGCGGACCTTGCCCTTGCGCTCGATGTGATTGCCGGCCCCGACGAGACACGCGACGGGATCGGCTATCGCTTGGCATTGCCTGCGCCGCGCCATGACGAGCTGAAGAACTTCCGGATCCTCGTGGTCGACACTCATCCCCTGATGCCAACGGGTGAGGCCGTGCGTTCCGTCATCGGGCGATTGGCGGAACGGCTCGAACGATCAGGGGCGCGAGTTGCGCGCGCGAGCACATCATTGCCCGATCTCGGCGATTCCGCGCGGCTCTACATGAATCTGCTCAACGCAGCGCGAAGCCCGCGCCTGACGCCGGCCGCGTTCGCCGAGGCGCAAGCGCTTGCCGCCACATTGACTTCAGAGGATCGCAGCCTCGAAGCCGAGCGCGCCCGTGGCTGGGGCATGAACCATCGAGAGTGGCTGGCGATCGACGCGACGCGCCTGCAGCTGCAACAAAAGTGGCACGAACTGTTCCGCGAGTTCGATGCGGTGATCTATCCCGCCGCGGCCGTGCCAGCGTTTCCTCATGATCAGTCCGAGCCGTTCGACGCGCGGCGACTCGACATCGATGGAGCGCTCCATCCTTACGCCGATGCCTGCTTCATCTGGGCCGACCCCGCCTCGACCTGCGGACTGCCGGCGACCGCCGTTCCGATCGAGCGCACGGCAACGGGCTTGCCGATCGGGGTCCAAATCATCGGGCCTTACCTGGAGGATCGGACGACGATTGCTCTGGCCGGCCTGATCGAACGCGAATTCGGCGGCTTCATGCCACCTCCCGCCTTGGCTGGATAGGCTAGGTTCGGTCGGCCGACTGCGCTTCCACCGCCTGCACAGCCACACTCGCCACTTGCCGCAGCGCCTCGCGATCCGCGCCTGACGACGCCATCACACCCATGCCGACTGCGACGGCGGACACGTAGCGCGCGAGCGCTGCGGGATCGGAGTTCGGCTTCAGATCGCCCTCGGCTTTGGCGCGGATAAAACGATCGCGGAGCTGGTCCTCATTCTGGGCACGGCGGGCGGCGAGCTCGAACGGGACGTTCTCCGAGCCGGAGCCGCAGGCGATGCCGCCCTGCACGAGCAGGCAGCCGGGCGGATTTGCGGGATCGGTCTGCTTGTCGGCTATGCCCATGAGCATCCGCTCGGCGACAGCACGGGCAGTGGGGGCTGCGACGACCTCGTCCATCCAGACCCCGCGAAGCTTGGTGTAGCGATCGAGAGCAGCCTTGAGCAGGCCTTCCTTGTTGCCGAAGCAGGCGTAAAGACTGGGAGGGTTGATGCCCATGGCCTCAGTGAGCTGGGCTATGGTTGCGCCCTCATAGCCATGGCGCCAAAACACTTCCATCGCCTGGTCCAACGCCGTTTCGGCGTCGAATTCGCGGGGGCGTCCCATGCCCATGTGCCTGTTCTCCTCGCAATCGGCGTCCTGTGTCAGCTTAACGCCTGTTCCTATCTAATTGTTCTAGCTTTCTTTTTCTTGTGTCTTCCAATCGTCGCGGTATCGGCGTACAATTTTCTTAGTGAATGGTACATAAGTATCTTGCACTGCGGCATCCAGCTCCACATCTGTAGTGAACACTACATATCTGGAGCGCGCAAATGCATCCCTCCCAAAATACGGCCCGCAAAGGCCGCTTTCGCCGCCTTCTCGGCGGCGTCGCCATCGCGGGCGCCCTCGCCGTCGCCGGGTCGATCGCGACAGGCCGCTACTTTCATGCGGCGCAAGCGACCGCACCGGCCGCCACGGCCGAGCAAGCCGTTTCCGTCACCGTCGCGATGATCGAGCCGCGGCAGACCGTGCTGTGGGACGATTTCTCTGGCCGGCTCGAGGCCATCAACCGCGTCGAACTGCGCCCGCGCGTTGCGGGTGCGATCCTGTCGACCAATTTCACCGAAGGCGCGCTGGTGAAGGCCGGCGACGTGCTGTTCAAGATCGACCCGGCGCCTTATGCGGCCGAGGTCGACAAGGCCAATGCGCAGCTCGAAGCTGCCAAGGCGCGCGTCGTCTTCACCCAGAGCGAGCTCGAGCGCGGCGCGCAGCTGGTCGGCAACGCCGTGGTGACGCGGCGCGATTTCGATCAGCGCGAGAATGCCCATCGCGAAGCGATCGCCAATGTCAAGGCGGCCGAGGCAACGCTCCAGACCGCGAAGCTCAATCTCGACTACACCGAGGTGCGCGCACCCGTGGATGGCCGCGTCGGCAAGATCGAAGTCACGGTGGGCAATCTCGTTGCCGCCGGCACCGCCTCCCCGGTGCTGACCTCGCTGGTCTCGGTGAATCCGATCTACGCTTCGTTCGATGCGGACGAAGAGGTCGTGCTGCGCGCGCTGAACTCGATCGCGGATGCCTCCGGCCAGCGCGGCAAGCTCGACCAGATCCCGGTGGAGATGACGACCTCCGGCGGGCTCTCGGCCAAGGGCCACATCCAGCTGATCGACAACCAGGTTAACGGGCAAAGCGGCACCATCCGCGTCCGTGCGGTCTTCCGGAACGAGGACGGACGCCTGATCCCCGGCCAGTTCGCCCGCGTGCGCATGGGGCAGCCGAAGCAGCAGTCGCTGGTGATGGTCGACGAGCGCGCAATCGGCACCGACCAGGACAAGAAGTTCGTGATGGCAGTCGGTGATGACAGCCGCGCCGTCTACCGGCCGGTCACGCTTGGCGGCGCCGTCGATGGCCTTCGCATCGTCACCTCCGGCTTGAAATCTGGCGACCGCATCGTGGTCAACGGCCTGCAGCGTGTGCGTCCCGGCTCCCTCCTCAAGACCGAGGTGGCGGCAATGGGCGCGCGGGGGCAGCAGGCCTCCAACCATAGCAACCAGGACGTGGTGCAACGCTGACACTCTTCGTCATTCCGGGGCTCGCGTAGCGAGAACCCGGAATCTGGAGATTTCGATACTCCGACCACACCACCTCTGGATTCCGGGTTCGCGCGCATGGCGCGCGGCGGAATGACGGGGGAGTTGGCGGAGACACGCACGATATTGCCCAGGGGCAAGGCCATGAATCTCTCAAAGTTCTTCATCGATCGTCCGATCTTTGCTGGCGTTCTCTCCGTCCTGATTTTCCTCGGGGGGCTGATCTCGCTGTTCGCGATGCCGATCTCGGAATATCCCGATGTCGTGCCGCCGTCCGTCGTGGTGCGCGCGACCTATCCCGGCGCCAACCCCAAGGTGATCGCGGAGACGGTGGCTACTCCCATCGAGGAGCAGATCAACGGCGTCGAGAACATGCTGTACATGTCGAGCCAGGCGACCACCGACGGTGCGATGACGCTGACGGTGACGTTCCGCCTCGGCACCGACCCCGACAAGGCGACACAGCTGGTGCAGAACCGCGTGCAGCAGGCCGAGCCGCGCCTGCCCGCCGTGGTGCGCCAGCTCGGCATCATCACCAAGAAGTCCTCGCCCGACCTCACCATGGTCGTGCATTTGCTGTCGCCGAACGGCCGCTACGACATGACGTATCTGCGCAACTATGCCGTGCTCAACGTCAAGGACCGTCTGGCGCGGATCGACGGCGTCGGCGACGTCCAGCTCTACGGCGCCGGCGATTACTCGATGCGCGTGTGGGTCGACCCGCAGAAGGCCGCCGAGCATGGGCTGACCGCCAGCGACATCGTGCGAGCGATCCAGGCGCAGAACGTCGAGGCCGCCGCCGGCGTGGTCGGCTCCTCCCCCAACGTTGCGGGCATCGACCTGCAATTGTCGGTTAATGCGGAAGGCCGGCTCGCGAACGAGGAGCAGTTCGGCGACATCGTGGTCAAGACCGGCGGGCGCGGCGAAGTGGTGCGCCTGCGCGACGTCGCGCGCGTCGAGCTTGGTGCCTCCGAATACGGCCTGCGCTCGCTGCTGGACAACAAGCAGGCAGTGGCGATCCCGATCTTCCAGGCGCCGGGCTCCAACGCGCTGCAGATCTCGGACAATGTCCGCGCCACCATGGCAGAGATCAAGAAGAACATGCCCGAAGGCGTGTCCTACCAGATCGTCTACGATCCCACCCAATTCGTGCGTTCCTCGATCGAGGCCGTCATCCACACGTTGCTGGAGGCGATCGCGCTGGTCGTTCTGGTCGTGATCCTGTTCCTGCAGACCTGGCGGGCCTCGATCATCCCGCTGCTCGCCGTGCCGGTGTCGATCGTCGGCACCTTCGCGGTGATGCACGTGTTCGGCTTCTCCATCAACGCGCTCAGCCTGTTCGGTCTCGTGCTCGCGATCGGCATCGTCGTCGACGACGCCATCGTCGTGGTCGAGAACGTCGAACGTAACATCGAGTCCGGCCTGTCGCCGCGCGATGCCACCTATCAGGCCATGCGCGAAGTGTCGGGGCCGATCATCGCAATCGCCTTGGTGCTGGTCGCGGTGTTCGTGCCGCTTGCCTTCATCTCCGGCCTCACCGGGCAATTCTACAAGCAGTTCGCGCTGACGATCGCGATCTCGACCGTGATCTCCGCGGTCAAACTCGCTGACGCTGTCGCCGGCGCTGTCGGCGCTGCTGCTTAAGGGTCACAATGAGCCGAAGGACAGGCTGACGCTGATCATGGAAAAAAGCCTCGGCTGGTTCTTCCGTGGCTTCAACAAGGCGTTTACGCGCTCCTCGGAGAACTATAGCGGCAGCGTCGGCAAGGTGATCTCGGGCAAGGCCGCGGTGATGGGCCTCTACGTGGTTCTCGTCGGCATCACTGCGCTCCTGTTCCAGCAGGTGCCGGGCGGCTTCGTGCCGGGCCAGGACAAACAGTATCTGGTCGGCTTCGCCCGCCTGCCGGACGGCGCCGCGCTCGATCGCAGCGAAGAGGTGATCCGCAAGATGAGCGACATCGCGCTGACCCAGCCCGGTGTCGAAAGCTCGGTCGCCTTCCCCGGCCTGTCGATCTCCGGCTTCACCAACTCCTCGAACGCCGGCATTGTGTTCTCGACGCTCAAGCCGTTCGACGAGCGCAAGGATCCCTCGCTCAGCGGCCCTGCGATTGCCGCGGAGCTGAACAAGAAATATGCCGGCATCCAGGAAGCCTTCATCGCCATGTTCCCGCCGCCGCCGGTCAACGGCCTCGGCACCATCGGCGGCTTCAAGCTGCAGATCGAGGATCGCGCCGGCCTCGGCTATGAGGCGCTGAACGAAGCGACCAACGCCTTCATGGCTGCGATGCAGAAGGCGCCGGAGATCGCCGGCGTGTTCTCGAGCTTCCAGGTCAACGTGCCCCAGCTCTACGCCGACATCGACCGCACCAAGGCGCTGCAGCTGGGCGTCCCCGTGACTGAGGTGTTCAACACGCTGCAGATCTACCTCGGCTCCTACTACGTCAACGACTTCAACAAGTTCGGTCGCACCTATTCCGTGCGCGTCCAGGCCGATGCACCGTTCCGCGCGCGGGCCGACGACATCCGGCAGCTGAAGGTGCGCTCGTCCTCTGGCGACATGGTGCCGCTATCGGCGCTGCTCACGATCCGCCAGAGCGCGGGGCCGGAGCGCGCGATCCGCTACAACGGCTTCCTGTCCTCCGACATCAACGCGGCGGCTGCGCCCGGCTTCTCGTCGGGACAGGCGCAGGAGGCGGCGACGCGGATCGCGGCGGAGGTGCTGCCGCCGGGCTTCGCTTTCGAATGGACCGACCTCACCTATCAGGAGTTCATCGCCGGCAATTCCGGCATCTGGGTATTCCCCCTGGCGATCCTGCTGGTGTTCCTGGTGCTGGCCGCGCTCTATGAGAGCCTGACCCTGCCGCTCTCGAT
Source organism: Bradyrhizobium daqingense (assembly GCF_021044685.1). NCBI lineage: Bacteria > Pseudomonadati > Pseudomonadota > Alphaproteobacteria > Hyphomicrobiales > Nitrobacteraceae > Bradyrhizobium > Bradyrhizobium daqingense. The sequence continues at coordinate 4,564,418 of NZ_CP088014.1, read as the reverse complement.
CATCATGATCGTGCCGATGGGGCTGCTCGCCGCGATGTTCGGCGTCTGGATATCTAAAGGCGACAACAACGTCTTCACCCAGATTGGATTGATCGTGCTGGTCGGCCTCTCCGCCAAGAACGCGATCCTGATCGTCGAATTCGCGCGCGAGCTCGAATTCGCCGGACGCACGCCGATCCGGGCCGCGATCGAGGCCAGCCGGTTGCGACTGCGACCAATCCTGATGACCTCGATGGCCTTCATCATGGGTGTGCTGCCGCTGGTGCTCTCGACCGGCGCCGGCTCGGAGATGCGGCGCGCCATGGGCGTTGCCGTGTTCTCGGGCATGATCGGCGTCACCGTGTTCGGCCTATTCCTGACGCCGGTGTTCTATGTGCTGCTGCGGACTGTCACCGGCATGAAGCCGCTGACGCATCACGGCAGCGACATCAGCGCGGCGCCGGTCCAGGGCGCAGGGCATTGATCAGGCCCTCGCCGGGCGAACAGGCCAAATGCGATCGCAGCAACGGATATCTGGAGGTTTATTTCCTGTTCTCCTCGCAGAACTTCAGCGCGGCCAGCGCCTCGCCGGCGCGCGGAATCTGCATCTCGATGCTGTCGTCCTCATCGTCCTCGAAATCGAGGGTGAGTCGTTTGGCCTTTGACAGCCGGTCCATGATCGACTGATCGTATTCGAAGATGCCGCGCACGGTGGTCTCGTCCATGACCTCCCACTTCGCCTTCTTCATGATATCGGCATCATCGGTGCCGACGTCGGCCCGCAGGATCTCGCCGGTCTTATCCCATTCCCAGCCGCCATAGATCATGACGATCACGATGGCCTTGTCGGAATAGGTGACCACGATGACGTAGTCGCGGTTCTCGTCTTCCTTGTCCTTGTAGCCGCGGCTCGCGTTGCAATGGGTGTCTTGCGTACGCTTCCCGATGGTCCAGTCGCCGACCTTGGATTGTTGCGCGAGCGACGGCCCGGCGCTCAAGGCACCGGCGAGCAAGCCGGCTGTGAAAAGGAGTCGTTTCATGTCAGCCTCCAGCGCCTTCCCCGGAGCCGAAATGACCACCTCTGCCGGACACCTGAAGGCTCAAGCCAACGGCGGGGCCGACCTTAGCTCCGCCGCGGCACGATCGCGATTGGGGTGAAAGTGTAAACCTCCTCGTCGTTCTGGTTGAACATCGTCCACTTCACCAGCGCGATGCCCTGCGGCTTCGACTTCGATGGCGTCAGGCTCATGACCTCTCCGACCAGATGCAGGCGGTCGTTGGGCCGCACCGGCATGGTCCAGCGCAGTCCATCGACGCCGGCGCCGATGAGCGGGTGCGGGCCGAAAGGACGGGCCTGGATCGCAAGGTTCATAGCAATGGCGGCGGTGTGCCATCCTGAGGCAGCGAGCCCCTTGAACAGGGTCAGCTTGGCGGCGTCGTGGTCGAGATGCATCGGCTGCGGATCGAACTCGGCGGCAAAGCGCTTGATGTCGGCCTCGGTGATCTCGACCTCGGGAGATCTGAACCGCATTCCGATGGTGAGATCGTCGAACCATTCGACCTGCGCCATGATTTTGCCTCGCAATCCGATGTGCCACCCTCGAAAAAGCGGCAAATGAAGCTCGAGCAATAGCGGGACCGCAGTGCACAAGCCAGCCCCTCGGTTCCCGGCGAAACCCCATTCCGGATGCGACGAAACACGCTTGAAACAGATGGCCGGTTAAATGGTTGTCAAAATAAATACAGGGACGGCCACCATGCAATTCATCCTCGACCTGCTCTACGAATATTCCTGCTGTCAGAACCTCGTCGCCCAGCCGCTGCGGGAGGATGAGCTATGATCGAACTGATCTCCGGCCTACTCGCCCTTTGCAGCGTAGGCGTCTTCACGGCGCACGCGGTCGACGCCTATCGCACCACGCACCACTGATCACGCCGGCTGCGTCCGGCCCTAAAACGGCCGCCGGTAAAAGTGGTCCGAATGCGTTGCCGGCGGAAACCGGTTGGCGAGTGCAAGCGCGCCACTCTCGTCGGTCTCGAGCGCGATCTTCTGCGCCAGCATCACGTCGCCCGGCACCAGGAACCCTGACGGAACGAAGCACCATCCCATCGTCGCCCGGCCTTCACCGTCGATCTCGTGGACGTTGGCGGCCGTGCCGTAGTGAATGCGATAGATCTTGCCGGTGTCGCAGCCGACGACGTCGAAATACCGACGCTCCTCGAATTGCACGCGTTGTGCGGGCGAGAGCCATTCGAAGAGCAGCCGGCGACCACGAGCATCCGGCGTGTTCTCGCCGAAGAAGCGCCGATAGAGTTCGCGCAACGCATGCAGGCGCGCACGCGCCGGGGCGCGGAGCCAAACTGCCGCGATCATGGGCAGCTCAGATCAACCGCCGACCAGGCGCGGATAGAACAGCGTTTCCTGCGCGGTCGGATCGAACGATCGGATCCGGGTGACCTCGCCCGGTCCAGTCCGCAGCGCGGCTGTGAAGCCCGCTCCGGTCAGCTCCCGAAAGCGCCGCTCGGCTCGCGCCAGCGCTTCGGCATTGCCAGGATCAAACTCGTGGCGCGTATCGCCCGTCTGATCCATCACGATCTGGGTCGCCATGGTGAGTCTCCTCATGCCTAGCCCCGAACTTGATCAAAGCAAACCTCGTGCCGTCGGTTCCTGATGGCAAGAACTTTCTCGTGCCGGCGCATCACGGCTTGCTGAACTAACGCGATGCCGCGGCGCCGCCGCCTTCATCGATCTGACGTCCCATCAGCGCGATTGCCTTCTGGTAGACACCGGCCGCATTCCAGGCCTCGATCGCGGCGAAATTCGGCTCGCCCGGCTGGTAGCCGGCTCCTGCTTTCCAGCCGTGGGCTTTGAGGAAATTCGCCGTCGAATTCAGCGCATTGGCAGCCACTTCAAGGTTGCCGGTGCCATAGGCCAGGATGCTCTTGGGCATGAACTGGGTCTGGCCGACCTCGCCATGCATCGAGCCGCGGGTCGACCCCGACAGCGTGCCGCGGTCGATCAGCTTCAAGGCGGCATAGAGCTGGTCGGTGAAGAATTCGGGACGGCGGCAGTCATAGGCCAGCGTCGCGATCGACGACAGCATGTTCTGATTGCCGCGCTGGCTGCCGAAGCCGGTTTCCATGCCCCAGATCGCGATCAGGGGCCCGGGCGGGACGCCGTAGCGCTGCTGGATCGAGGCGAACAACACAGCCTGGGACTGCTTGAGCTGGCGGCCCTTGGCGACGATGGTGGTGGCGCCGCGCTTGGCCAGGAACTGGTCGAGCGTCAGGGAGAAGCTGCGCTGGCCGCGGTCGGCTGCGATGGTGGCGCTGGCATAATTGGTTTGCATCAGGGCCGAGAGCGCGGTGGGGCCGATGCCCTTTCCTTGCGCCTCCGCACTGAACTCGCGCTTCCAGGCCTCGAAGCCGGCCGGCGAGCTGCCGCATTGCGCGGCCTCGGCTGTGGACGCGAGGCAACCAAGGAGCGCCACCGCGCCAAAAACCACCCCCGCAACAGCCCTGCCCCTGATCATACCCGCTATCTCCCGTACTGTATCGATGATCAATCTTAGCTGCTCGAAGGCGCCGACTCCATGGCGCGATCATACGACAGTTCGAGGCCTTCCAGATTGCCCTCCTTGCGCCATTTGCCCAGTAGCCGCAGGAATGCCACGGGCCCGCGCCAATATTGGCTGTTTCTGGCCGCGATCGGATCGAACACGCCTTCATTGTTGTAGTAACCGGGCGTGCATTCGGCGAGATAAGTCTGGCGGCCGAGCGCGGCCCTGACGACCTCGTCGACCCACGCGTTCTCGGCGGCCGGCGTCGGCTCCAGGGTTCGCGCTTTGCGCTTGCGGGCCTCAGCGATCACATAGGCGATGTGCTGCGACTGCTCGTCGATGATGTGCGGGAAGTTGGCGCTCTGACCGGCCTGCACCGTGACGATCAGGAAGCAGTTCGGAAAGCCGCGGCTGTAGAATCCGTGCAAGGTCTTGACGCCATCGCGCCAGCGTTCGGACAGGCTGACACCCTCGCGGCCGTACACCTCAAATCCCATGCGGCGGGCGTAATCGGTGCCGACCTCGAAGCCGCTCGCATAGATCAGGCAATCGAGCTCATAGGCATTGCCGTCGACCACGACCGCATTCTCCGTGATGCGCTCGACGCCTTGCCCCCTGGTGTCGACGAGATGCACATTCGGGCGATTGAAGGTGTCGAGATATTGGTCGTGGAAGCATGGCCGCTTGCAGAACGCCTTGTACCACGGCTTGAGAGCGGCAGCGGCCGCCTCATCCTTGACGACCGCATCGACGCGGGCGCGGATCTCCTCCATCTTGCGGTAGTCGGCCTGCTCAATCACCTTGAGCGCCTCTTCCGTCGACGTGACCGGCTGAGGCTGGCGGCGCGGCGCCAGCAATATCTCGCCGAGCAGGCCAGTCCAGCCGTCCTGCACCAGATCCTGCTCGAACGGCTCGCCCGAGATCACGGCGGTGAAATTGTCCATGCGTTCGCGCTGCCAGCCTGGCTTGAGGCCTTGCGTCCAGGCCTGATCGGTCGGCCGGTCGTCCCGCACGCCGATTGCCGACGGCGTGCGCTGGAAGACATAGAGCTCCTTGGCGGACCGGCCGAGATGCGGCACGCATTGCACCGCAGTCGCACCGGTGCCGATGATGCCGACGCGCTTGTCGGCAAGCCCGGTGAGACCACCTTCCGCGCTGCCGCCGGTGTAGCCGTAATCCCAGCGGCTGGTATGAAAGCTGTGCCCTCTAAACCTTTCGATGCCGGGAATGCCTGGCAGCTTCGGCCGGCTCAGCGGGCCGCCGGCAAGGATGACGAAGCGGGCGCGGATGCGATCGCCGCGATCGGTCTCGACCAGCCAGCGTGCATCATCTTCCAGCCATTGCATGCGTGCGATGATCGTCTGAAACAGCGCCCGCGCGTAGAGATCGAAATGTCGACCGATGCGGCGGGAGTGCTCGTAGATCTCCGGCGCCCGCGCGTATTTGCGCACCGGCATGTAGCCGGTCTCTTCGAGGAGCGGCAGATAGATGTAGCTCTCGGTATCGCAAGCAGCGCCCGGATAACGATTCCAATACCAAGTGCCGCCGAAATCGGCCGCCTTCTCCACGATGCGGAAATTGTCGATGCCGGCCTCGCGCAGGCGCGCACCACACAAGAGGCCGCCGAAGCCGCCGCCGACGATGAGCACCTCGGTCTCTTCACGGACGGCTTGGCGCGCGAACGCACGATCGGCCCAGGGATCGTCGAGATAGCGGGCGAAATCGCCTGATACCTCGACATATTGCGCCTTGCCTTCGCTGCGCAAACGGCGGTCACGCTCGTCGCGATAGCGCGCACGAAGGGCGGAGATATCGACCGTAGTGTCGCCGGCTGCACCGGTCTTGTGTTTTTCCGCTGACATTCGTCTCCTCCACGGCAGACACCGCTTCGCCGGCTGTTCGCACGAAGTTAGCCCTGAAAAAGTGCCGCACGCAATCACGTGGCTTCTTTTTTGCGTGAACGTCGGAGGACCTTCCGCTAGCGTACCCGCAAATCACAAGCGCATGTCGCGCAACGACGTGGCGGTGGAGGAGACCATGCAGGGATTGATGATGGACATGCCGCTTCTGATCAGCGGCCTGATCCAGTATGCCGCCAACTATCACGGCGAAGCCGAGATCGTCGCACGCGAGATCGAAGGCGACATCCACCGCTACACCTATGCCGACGCTCATCCACGTATTAAGCGCATGGCGCTGGCTCTGAAGCGGCTCGGCATGACAAAGGGCGATCGCGTCGGCACGCTGGCCTGGAATACGCACCGCCATTTCGAGATGTTCTACGCGGCGCCCGGCATGGGCTACGTGCTGCACACCGTCAATCCGCGGCTGTTTCCGGAACAGCTCGTCTACATCATCAACCATGCCGAAGACCGCCTGCTGTTCATCGACCGCGCCACCTTGCCGATCGTCGAGGCGATCGCGCCGCAATTGACGACGATCGAAGCCTACGTGGTGATGTCCTCACGCGAGCGGATGCCGGAAACGAAGCTAAAGAACGTCCATTGCTACGAAGAGCTTCTGGACCAAGAGAGCGAGGCTGGCTTCGCCTGGCCCGAGTTCGACGAGAAGTCCGCCTCCACCATCTGCTATACCTCGGGCACCACCGGCAACCCGAAGGGCGTGATCTATTCGCACCGCGCCGCGATCCTGCAGACCATGACCTGCTGCAATTTCGACTTCCTGCCGGGCCATCTCGAAGGCGTGCGCGAGGTGATGATGCCGATGGCGCCGTTGTTTCACGGCAATGGCTGGAACATGCCGTTCAGCGCTCCCTACACCGGCTCGAAACTCGTACTGCCCGGCCGCAACTACGAACCCGACAAGCTCTATGAATTGCTCGAAGGCGAGAAGGTGACGCTGTCTGCGGGCGTGCCGAGCTTCTGGCTGATTCTGCTCGACTGGCTCGGCCGCACCGGCAACAAGTTCACGACGCTGCGCGCAACGTTGTCGTCGGGCTCCGCCCCGCCGCGCGCGATGGTCGAGAAGCTCAAGCGTGACTACGACATCGACTACATCCAGGCCTGGGGCATGACCGAGGCCCTGGGCTGCTCGATGCCGGGCCTGCGGCCGGGCTCGGAGCATCTCGGCGACAACGAGAAGTTCGACCGTCGCCAGGTCTCCGGCCGCGCCTGTTTCGGCACGACCTTGCGCATCGTCGACGATGCCGGCAATGAATTGCCCCGCGACGGCAAAAGCGTCGGCCATCTGCGCGCCCGCGGACCCTGGGTCGCCTCCGGCTACATGAAGCTCGACGAAGGCCTCGACCGCGATGGCTGGCTGATCACCGGCGACATGGCGGTGATCGACAGCCAAGGCCACGTCATGCTCACCGACCGCTCCAAGGACGTCATCAAGTCCGGTGGCGAATGGATCTCCTCGATCCAGCTCGAGGACGTCGCCTTGTCGCATCCCGATGTGCTTCAGGCCGCGGTGGTCGCGATCTCGCACGACAAATGGCAGGAGCGTCCCCTGCTCCTCGTCGTGCGCAAGAAGGGCGCAACCGTCGATGGCCAAACGCTGCTCGAGCACATGCGCCCGAAGATCGCGAGCTGGTGGATGCCCGACGCCGTCGAATTCCTTGACGAATTCCCCATGACCGGCACCGGCAAGGTGCTCAAATCGGCGCTGCGCGAGAAGTTCAGGGAATACCGCGTCGCTTAAACGACGCGCGGTCGCTCGCGGGGCCTTTGCTTGTCCAGCTTCATGTTTTGGTAGATTTGGCAGCGATATACCGGAACGTCGCTAACCGCTATCGAGGACTCCATGGCGTTTTCCGGATTGGGCCTGCATCTCGGCAATCTCTCGCGCCTGTCGAACGCGCAGACGCGCTCGATCAGCCCCGAGAATTTCACCGGTGAGAAGGGCAAGGGCGGCATGTCCGTCGACGGTCCCGCGGCGCGTCAGGCCCGCGATCTTGGCCAGGGCTGGAAGGTCTCGCCCTATGTCGTCATCGAGCCTGGCGCGACGTTCACGCTGGCAGACATCGAAGGCCAGGGTGCGATCCAGCAGATCTGGATGACGCTGGCGCGCGGGCGCTTGCGTCATTCGATCCTGCGGGTCTATTGGGACGACCAGGAACAGCCCAGCGTCGAGTGCCCGGCCGGTGATTTCTTCGCCTGCGGATGGGAGGAATATGCGCAGGTCTCATCGCTCGCGGTCTGCGTCAACCCCGGCCGGGCCTTCAACTGCTACTGGGAGATGCCGTTCCGCAAGCGCGCCCGGTTCACGCTGGAGAACCGCAGCGAGGGGCAGCTCACGGTCTACTATCAGATCAACTACACCCTGACCGACGTGCCGGAAGATTGCGCCTATTTCCATGCCCAGTTCAGGCGCACCAATCCGCTGCCGTACAAGGAGGTCTATACCATCCTCGACGGCGTGAGCGGCGCCGGCCTTTACGTCGGCACCTACATGGCCTGGGGGGTCAACAACAATGGCTGGTGGGGCGAAGGCGAGATCAAGTTCTACATCGACGGCGACGGCGCATTTCCGACCATCTGCGGCACCGGGACCGAGGACTATTTCTGCGGCGCCTACAATTTCGATCCCCATGTTGCGCATGCCGGCCAGGGGCAGTCTCGCTACGTGGAGTTCACCACGCCCTATGCCGGCCTGCCGCAGGTGATCCGCCCGGACGGCGTCTACAAATCGCAACAGCGCTTCGGCCTGTATCGCTGGCACATTCCCGATCCCGTGCGATTCCGCTCCGATCTGCGCGTGACCATCCAGGCGCTGGGCTGGCTGCCCGGCGTCAAGGAATCAAAATACCTTCCGCTGCAGGACGACATCGCCTCCGTGGCGTTCTGGTACCAGACGCTGCCGACCGCCCCCTTCCCCCAACTGCCAGGCCCCGACTATCTCGAGATCGGCTAGCCGCCGTCGATCGATCAAGGAGACCAGAAATGCTCTACCCGATGTCGCCAAAAGTCGTCGAGCTCAAGCGCAAGCTCGAGAGTTTCATGGACCGGCACATCTATCCGAACGAGGAACGATTCTATCGCGAAGCCGAAGAGCTCGGCCCCTGGAAGGTCTTTCCCATCGTTGAGGAGCTGAAGCCGCTGGCGCGCGCAGAGGGGCTTTGGAATCTGTTCCTGCCCGAGAGCCATCACGGCGCTGGCCTCACCAACCTCGAATATGCCCCGCTGTGCGAAGTCATGGGCCGCTCGCATCTTGCGCCCGAAGTGTTCAATTGCTCTGCGCCCGACACCGGCAACATGGAGGTGCTGGAACGCTACGGCTCGGAGAAGGACAAAGAGCGCTGGCTGAAGCCGCTGCTCGCGGGCGAAATCCGCTCCTGCTTCGCCATGACCGAGCCGGCGGTCGCATCATCCGATGCGACCAACATCGAGAGCTCGATCGTGCGCGACGGCGACCACTACGTCATCAACGGGCGGAAATGGTACACGACCAACGCAACCGACCCGCGTTGCAAGATCTGCATCTTCATGGGCAAGACCGATCCGGATAATCCGGACCGGCACAAGCAGCAATCCATGATCCTGGTCCCGATGGACACGCCCGGCATCGAGGTGAAACGTCCCCTCCCCGTGTTCGGCTTCTACGGCGTGCCCGACCGCGCCTCCGAAGTCCTCTTCACCAATGTCCGCGTGCCCAAGGAGAACATGCTGCTCGGCGAAGGCCGCGGCTTCGAGATCGCGCAGGGCCGTCTCGGCCCGGGCCGCATCCATCACTGCATGCGGCTGATTGGGCTTGCCGAACGGACGCTGGAGAAGATGTGCCGCCGCGTGCGCAGCCGCGTCGCCTTCGGCAAGCCGGTCTCGGAGCAGACCGTGACGCAGGAGCGCATCGCGGAAGCCCGCATCATGATCGAGCAGGCCCGGCTGCTGACGCTGAACGCGGCTTACGCGATGGACACGGTGGGCAACAAGGTGGCGAAGGCCGAGATCGCAATGATCAAGGTCGCCGTGCCCAACATGGCCTGCCAGATCATCGACTGGGCCATCCAGGCCCATGGCGGCGGTGGCACCTCGAACGATTTCGGACTGACCCAGGCCTACGCCACCGCGCGGCTACTGCGGCTCGCGGATGGACCGGACGAAGTCCACAGAAACCAGATCGCGCGGTTCGAGCTGAAGAAGTATTCGAATGCGTGAACTCGGTGCTGGCCCAGAAGGAGGGTGCCTTCTTCCTTTCTCCCCTTGTGGGAGAAGGTGGCGTGGAGCGCCGGATGAGGGGTATGCATCCGCGGAGACAGACCCCTCACCCAAGTGAGCTCGCATCGACCAGCGGAGCTGCCCTCTCCCACAAGGGGAGAGGGCGCAGCAATGAGCAGCGCCCTCGTCTCAGTTCACCACGTATACATCAGGATCGGCGCTCGAGCTCGGCTTCTTGAACGCGTTGCGCAACGCGGGCGACATCGGGACGTTGTAGTTGAGGCCGTTCGGAGGCGTCGGCGATTGCAGCCATTTCTTGTAGAGCACCTCGATCTCGGGGCTGGCATAGAGCTCCGCCGTTGCGCGGTCGGCGAGCGCCTTGAACGGCGCATCCTCCCGTCGCAGCATGATACCGTAGGGCTCGGGCTTGGAGAACGCCTCCTCGCTGATCAAGTAGGCTTGCGGCTCCTTCGACCGCGCGATCGCGACCGCGAGCTGGACGTCGTCGAGCGCATAGGCCTGGGCGCGGTCGGTCTCCAGCAACAGGAACGCCTCGGCCTGGTCCTTGGCCGGCATCACGTTGATGCCGAGGTTGCGCTCGGTGTTGACCTTGGCGAGCTGCGTCAGGTTGACCGATCCGGCGACCGCCGTGACCGCCTTGCCCTTGAGATCGTCGATGGTGTTGATCCTGGCGGCCTTCTTCGCCGCAAATCGCGTGGCGCTCAGGAAGTGCGTGTTGGTGAAGGCGACCTGCTTCTGACGATCGGCATTGTTTGTCGTCGCCGAGCAATGCAGATCGAGCGTGCCGTTGACCATCAGCGGAATCCGGTTCGACGACGTCACCGCGATTGTGTCGACCACGATGTCTGGCATGCCGAGCTGTTTCTTCACGGCCTCGACGATGCCAAGGCAGATGTCCATGGCGAAACCGACCGGCTTCTGGTTGCCGTCGAGGTAACTGAATGGGACCGAGGCCTCCTGATAGCCGAGCGTGATCTTCTTGGTCTCCTTGATCTTCTGGAGCGTGCCCGAGAGATCTTGTGCTGAAGCAGAGCCCGCAAGACATGTCAGGGCCAGGAGAGCGGTAGGTAGGCGCATCGGAGACTCCTCGAAGGGGCGACTTGTATCGAGCTATCGAGGAGCTGATAGCCTACAGGTCCGTCAAGCGCCAGACGAGGCTGCGTCTAACAGCTATCGCCCCTTGATATAGATGCAGTCGCGGCATCGTTCCGCTCTCACTGGCAGGTCAGTTGCTGCTCGAACCAGGCGCCTAGCCGTTCCCCCAGCGGGGGCCACATTCGCCGGAAGCTGTCGAGCTTGCCGACATTGGCGCGGTACATGGCCCGCAGCTCCTGTTCAATGGCCGGCAGGTCGACGCCCGCACAGACCCCATCCCTCACGATCGTCTTGCCTGCGACGACGACCTCCTTCACCAGCGTTGCGTTGCCGCGCGCAAACAGCAGCGCCATGGGATCGACGGGCATGATCTGGTCTCGATCGAGCCGGTCGAGGTCGATGACGACGTAGTCGGCGGGGTTGCCGGCCGCGAGCTCTCCGCTCCCGGGCGCGCCGGTGGCGCGGCGCCCGTTGCGGATGGCGAGCGCAAACATTTCCGCTGGCGTCCAATTCGGCTTGAAGCCGAGGCCGCCATGGACCATCTGCACCAGCCGCATCTCGCGCAGGATGTCGTCGTCCTCATCCAGCGCCAGGCCGTCAACGCCCACCGCAATGGCGCAGCCGCATCCATGCGCGGCGGCAATCGGCGCGAGACCTGAGCGCAGATGCATGTTCGAGCTGAAATTGGTGACGATGCGTGCACCGGAGGTCGCGATCATCTCCAGTTCATCCGGCCTTGCGTGGATGCAATGCGCGAGCGTCAGCCGCTCCGAGAGGAAACCGATATCGCGCAGCCAGCGGACCATGTCCGGAAAATGCTGGTCGGCCCAGGCGCGCTGGTACACAGTCTCCAACAGATGCATGTGGATGCGGCGGCCGGTGCGCGCCGAATTCTCGGCGACCGCCTCCAGCAGCGGCTTCGAGCACCATTGCACACCGGCGGGCCCGAGCTGAACGTCGACCATCGGGCCGGCGATGGCGGCGGCGATGGCGTCCGTGAGTTCGATGTACGCTCTTGGCGGTATCGGCGCGCGGACGAACAGATCCTCGATGGTCTTGCGGTCGTCGCGCGACAGGCCCGAGAGCATCGGCTCCGCATCGCCGTAGACGATCGGGTTCTGGTCGCGCACGGCCATGGCAAAGGCGATGCGGATGCCGACGTCGGAGGCGGCTTTCGCGACGGCCCTGGCCTCGTCGACCAGGGGTATCGTCCCGCTCGGGCGGGTATAGTGCACCATCATCGCGGCGCAGCCGGCCTTTGCCGAGCGAGCCAAGGCGGAAGCCGCGGTCAGATAAGGATCGACCGGCGTGCCAAGCGCGGTCCGAAAGATCCAGCTTTCGAGGGGCATGCCGACCGCGCCGAAGGACGATGCGGTGGCGCGGGCATGGTCGTGGGCATTGACGAAGGCCGGAATGACGAAGGAACGCGGTCCTGGCCCCGCTCCTTCGGCGATCCCGGTGATGACGCCGCCGTCGTGCCGCAGCACGACGTTGTCGCTGACGCCGCGATCAGGGCCACAGAACAGGCTGGTTGCCGAAACCTCCGTGGCCATGAGCGTCTCCCTGGGATCAATTGGCCGTATATACCAGCTCCCGCTCCGCGCGCGGCGGCAGGAATTCGCGCGAGAACACTTCCGCCGGCGCCGGGGCGCGGGCGAGCTGGTAGCCCTCGACCACGACGCCGATGGCGCGCGCCATCCGATCATCCTTGATGTCGCCGATGCCGATCTCCTTCATCTCGGGCGAAACGATCAGCTTCTCGAAGGAATATTGCAGCCTGCGCTTCTCGACATCCGCGTTGATGAGATTGTCGTAGTTCACCGCCGCCTTCATTCCGGCGTTCTGATCCTTGGCAACCGCGATCGCACCCTTGTTGATGGCGCGCACCAGGCCCGCGACGGCCTTCGGGTTCGAGGCGATCAGCTTGCGCGAGACCATCACGCCATTGGAGTAGAGATCGAGACCGTACTCGCCGAACGAGAACCATTTGAAGTCCTTGTCCGGGTCCTGGCGGTTGAGCACCAGGTTGAAGTAGCTCGTGATGTTGAAGACCAGGGCCGCATCGATATCGCCCTTGATCAGCATCGGCTCCTGCAGGTTCGGCGCCATGTTGGAGATCTTGATCTTCTCGCCGTCGAGACCGTTCTTGCGCGTGAACACCGGCAGCAGGCGCGTCGTCGGCGTGCCCTGCGCGCCGCCGAGCGTGCGCCCTTCGAAATCCTTGATGGTGTTGATGCCGCTGGTCTTCTTGGCGACGATCGCGAACGGCGGCTGGTTCCACATCATGTAGACCATGACGGGCGCATCCTGCGGCTTGGCCGAGGCGTTCTGGATGATGGCGTTGACGTCGCCGAAGCCGGCATCATAGGCGCCGGACATGATACGCGTGACGGTGGCGCCGGAGCCTTCGCCCTGGTCGATGACGACGTTGAGGCCTTCCGCTTTGAAATAGCCGTTGTCCTTGGCGTAGAAGAACGCGGCATCGCTGCCTTGCGTCTTCCAACCGAGCGTGAACTTGATCGTGGTGTCCTCGGCCAGGGCTACGCCCGTGGTCAGTGCCAATCCGACGATCGTGGCAGCTACTTTTCTCAACATCGAGACCTCCTCAGCTTCGTTGCGTGATGGTTGTTCAATTCCGTCAGGTGGCGATCACGTCGTTCTTGCGCGTCGCCCAGCCGGTGACGCGGCCTTCGATCAGCGAGAACACGACGTAGAGCGCGACCCCGAGGCCGGCGAGCACGAACAGCCCGGCGAAGACCAGCGGCACGTTGAAATTGGAGGACGCGGTCATCATGACATTGCCGATTCCGCGGTTGGAGGCGACCGTCTCCGACAGCACCGCGCCGACAAAGGCATAGGAAATCGCGACTTTCAGCGAAGCAAAGAAGAACGGCATGGTACGGGGCAAGCCGACATTCCAGAGGATGTCCAACTTGCTGGCGCCGAGCGCCTTCAGCACGTCCTCGAGCTCGGGCTCGGTGGTGGCAAGACCCGTCGCGATGTTGACCACGATCGGAAAGAAGCAGATCGACAGCGCCGTCAGCACCGCCGGCACGGTGCCCGAGCCGAACCACAGCACGAAGATCGGCACCACCGCGACCTTGGGGATCGAGGAGAAGCCGATCAGCAGCGGGTAGCAGGTGTCATAAGCCGTCTTCGAGACACCGATGATCGCGCCAAGGGCCACGCCGAGGGCCACACCAAGGACGAACCCGAACATCGTCGTGGCGAGCGTCTGCACGATATGCGGCCACAGCACCGGAAAGCGCTCCACCAGCGTCACGAAGACCTGCGACGGCCGCGGCAGCACAAGGTCGGACATGCCCGTCATCAGGCAGAACAGCTCCCAGGCGACGAAGAACAGCACGATCAATCCGGCCGACCACGCCTTCTGCCTGACATCGATCCCGAACATCAGCCTGCTCCCTGCTCGCCTGCGCTGCGCGCATCCTCGATGAAGGCGCGCAGCTTCTGGTTCAGCGCGACGAAATCCGGCTCGAAGGTCATGGCCACCGTGCGCGGACGCGCGAACTCGACCCGGCTATCGTCGAGGATGCGGCCGGGACGCGCGCTCATCACGCAGATGCGGCTGGCGAGGAAGCCGGCCTCGCGCAGATCGTGCGTGACCAAGAGCACCGTCGGCTTGTGGCTCATCCAGAGCGTCTGGAGGATCGCCCACAGCTCTTCGCGCGTGAACTGGTCGAGCGCGCCGAAGGGCTCGTCCAGCAGCAACATCCGGGGCTCGTGAATCAGCGCGCGGCAGAGATTGGCGCGCTGGAGCATGCCGCCGGAGAGCTGCCAGGGATAGCGGCTGCCGAAGCCCTTGAGGCCGACCTGCTCCAGCAGCGCATTGGCCTTGTCGCGGAATTCGGTCTTGCGCAGCTTGCGGAAGTTCGAGCGGAATGGCTCGACGATCTTCAGCGGCAGCATGATGTTTCGCTCGATGGTCATCCACGGCAGCATGGTCGGATTCTGAAAGGCCATGCCGACCCGCATCGCCCGCGCCGCGACCTCGCGGCCGCCGACGATGACGACACCGCTGGTCGGCTGCACCAGGCCGCTGACGAGACGCAAAATGGTCGATTTGCCGCATCCTGACGGGCCGACCAATGCGACAAACTCGCCGTCGGCGATCTTGAGCGAGGTCTTCGACAGGGCAGGCACGGCGCGGTCGCCGCGCCCGAAGGTCACGGAGGCGTCCGACAGCTCGATGGCGGTGGACGCCCCGGCCTGAGGAACTGGCTGGCCATCGAATTGGATGTTGGGTTGCATGCGCATCATGGAAAAAGTGCATGCAAGCTGGATGCCAGCGATCGCTTCCGGCAAAAATTAGGGGTTTGGCCAGAATACCGTCCCTTGAGGGGATTCGATTTGGGCAATCGGGGCATCAAACTGCATGCAATTGGAGCGCTGGATTGTGCCAGGGATGTGCTAGAGAGGAATTTCGACCGGTACCCCCAAGGAATCGCCGATGGCGGCGCGCCCCACCAGCAAGACTTCTGAATCGTCGGACAAGGTCAGCGTGATCTGCCGCGCCTTGCGGCGCGCGATCATCGAGCAGGCGCTCGAGCCGGGTGCGAAGCTGCCGGAGGATGCGCTCGGCGACCGCTTCGGCGTCAGCCGCACCATTGCCCGCCACGCGCTGGGGCAGCTCGCCGCAGAAGGCCTGGTCGAGCTCCGCCGCAACCGCATCGCGGTGGTGGCGACGCCGAGCTGGCAGGAGGCGCGCGATGCCTTCGACATCCGGATCCAGCTCGAAGGCCTCGTCGTCCGCCAGCTCGCCGGCAAGCTGACCAAGGCGCAGATCGCCGAGCTGAACGCCCATGTCGACGCCGAGGACCGCGCGCGCGGCGGCACCGATCCGGTCTCGATCCGCCTCGCCACCGAGTTCCACATCCTGCTCGCGCACATGACGAACAGCCCGATCCTGGTGCGCTATGTCAGCGAGGTCGCCTATCGCTGCTGCCTGACCTTGTCGCTCTACAGCCGGCCGCATTCGACCGAATGCGCGGTCAACGAGCACCGCGCCATCATCTCGGCGCTCGCCAGAGGCGACGAGACCAAGGTGATGGAATTGATGCACCATCACCTGGATTCCGTGGCCAATCGCGCGCTGGTGGCCCCCACTCCGCAGCGCGGCCGCGACCTGCTCGACATCCTCGCGCCCTATGCCGACGAAGCGACGAGCGGTCGTGTCGTCAAGCTGCCGAAGGTGATGCGCAGGCGTTAGGCCTCGATCCCGCGCTGGACGAGGATCCGCTCGGCACTATCGTTCCAGACGTCCATCTTCACGATCTGGCCGCCGCAGACGACGAAGCGATCGACATAGCGGTTGCCTTCGAACGGTGTGCCGTCCATCCACTCGCCATAGAGCGTGCCGACGCTGTAGACGACGGTCTCGTCCGCGCCGGGGCAGACGTCGAACCGATCCATCTTCTTCTTGACCCAACGATAGCGCTTCGCGTTGAAGCCGGTCGGCCCGCGCGGATGATCGAACTCGCGTCCGCCGGTGAACGTGATCACCGTGCCCGGCTTCATATAGGCTGAAGCTGCGTCGGGATCCGGGATCATCGAGGCCGTGAGATAGGCTTCGACGATCTCAGCGTCGGTCATCGGGGAGCGTTCGGCTTTTGCGGGCATGGACATGAGGCTTCTCCGGGGCGCCGACACTCTACAATTCTTGCGCCAAACTGCATGCACATTTTTTGAACAGTTTGATGTCGATATTGCACACAATCTGGAGCTGCTCGCTCCGGCAGCTTCCGCTAGGCTTCCGTTGCTGAATCCAACGCCATGACCATCCAGACCGCCCTCGACCTGATTTTTCGCAACGCGCTGCTGCGATCGTCCGCCGGCCCCGTCGATATCGGCGTGAAAGGCGGCCGCATCGCCGCAATCGAACCGCGGCTCGCTTGCGACGCCATCGAAGTCGATCTCGGCGGCCGCCTCGCCCTGCCCGGCTTCGTCGATACCCACATCCATCTCGACAAGGCCTGCCTGCTCGGCCGCTGTGGGCATGACCATGGCAGCGTCTCCGAGGCCATCCGCGCCGTTGCCGGGATGAAGAAGGATTTTACGGTCGAGGACGTCTACGCGCGCGGCGCAAAAGTGATCGAACGCGCGATCATGCACGGCACGACGCGCATGCGCACCCATGTCGAAATCGATCCGCGCATCGCGTTGCGCGGCTTCGAGGCAGTCAGGTCGTTGAAGCGTGACTATGCCTGGGCGATCGACCTGTCGCTCTGCGTCTTCCCGCAGGAAGGCCTGACCAACGACCCCGGCAGCGAAGAGCTGCTGATCCGGGCGCTGCGCGACGGCGGCGAGGTGATCGGCGGTTGCCCCTATATGGACACCGACCCGACCGCCCATCTCGGACGCATCTTCGATCTCGCGCAGGAGTTCGACGTCGACGTCGACCTCCATCTCGACTTCGATCTCGATCCCTCCTGGTGGCATCTCGACGAGGTCTGCCGCCAGACCGAACGGCGCAATTATGGGGGGCGCGTGGCGATCGGCCATGCGACCAAGCTGTCGGCGCTGCCGCCGGAGCGGCTGAAAGCTGCCACCGCGCAACTGGCAAAAGCGGGCGTTGCCGTCACCGTGCTGCCCGCAACCGATCTCTATCTCATGGGGCGCGAGGCCACCCACAACGCGCCGCGCGGACTGACGCTCGCCCACAAGCTCGCCGGCGAGGGCGTGTTGTGCTCGGTCGCCACCAACAACGTGCTCAACCCGTTCACACCGTTCGGAGACGCTTCGCTGCTGCGGATGGCGAACTTCTACGCCAACGTCGCGCACGCCTCGGTCAGCGATTTCGAGACCTGCCTCGATCTCGTGACCGAACTGCCGGCCCGGCTGATGAACCTCAAAGAATACGGCATCAAAATCGGCAATCCCGCCGATCTCATCGTGCTGGATACGCAGGACAGCCGCTTCGCCATCGCGGAGCTGCCTGATGTCGTGTTGGGCTTCAAGGCCGGCCGACAGACTTTTGAACGGCAGCGGCCAAAGCTGTTCCATCCCCAGAGCTGATGTCGCGGCCGCGGGGCCGCTCCATCCACAGGCAAGGCCGGCTCGCCGCCTTCAGCGGTAAGATTGTCGGGATACCTGCCTTGCTATTGGCCGCTGCCGTTCGATTTTACCGCCGATTCGGCCCAGCCGAGCCGGTAGAATCCCGGACCGTAGCCCCACGCGTTGCGAGGCCATCTCGCCGGCCATAACTAGGACCTGCACTGATCATTTGCGTGCGATCGGGAAAGAGTATGGATATGTTCAGCGCATTCAGCTCCATCGACTATCATTCAATTCAGGCCGGAACGCCCACCGATAATGCGGTGAAGCGGCTCGACGGTATCGGCCACGTTTTGTCGGATCTCGATATCTCGGGGATCCAGACACAGGACGACGTCAACCGCACGCTGTGGACGCTCGACGCCGCCAACAAATGCGTTCGCGCAGTGCTGGCGGACTTCCGCACGCAACCGGCCACGGACCAGCTCGCCCGCAAGTCCAGAACTCTGATCGACCTGATCGAACGCGCCCGCGACCAGCTCGTGAGCATTCAGGTCCGGGGCACGGTCCTGAGCTGATTATCTGGCGCGATTGATCTTCGACAGGATTCGGTCCGCCTCGGTCCGCCAGTCGGGGCTGCCGGCAAACTCTTCGGTGCCCTTGGTGCCGAACAGCCCTTCATCGGCAAGATCTGCCACCCAGGCCTGGCGCTCGGCCGTGCCTTGCGCAGACCACGGCGACAGCCCCGCCTCACGCACGGTCTCGGCAACCTCGCGCACTTCCTCCGCACGGCGGCGGCCGTGCTCGATCACGCGCTGAAAGCAATAGGCGCCCTGCTTCTCCCAATCGATGCCGGGAAACGTTTCCGCGAGCGAGGCCAGCACCGCATCCTCGACGCCATAGGCGCGCGCGGTGGTGAAACTCTCGATGACCATGGCCTCCAGGCCCTTGATCATGATGCTGCGGCACATCTTCACGGCCGAGGACACACCGAGCTTGTCGCTGGCAACCTTCGCCGCAAAGCCGATCGCGTTCAGAAGCGGCTCGAGCTCTCGCGCGCCGGGGCCGCCGAGCAGCAGCGGCACCTTGATGCGATAAGGCGGCACCGAGGTCATCACCGCGCCCTCGACATAGCGGCCGGCGGCGCCATCGATCAGCGCGGCGGCGCGCTGCTTGGCGCCCGGTGAGGCCGAGTTGAAATCCAGGAACCAGGTGCGCTGATTGAGCGCGCCCGCGCAGGCCTTTGCCACCGGCACGGCCTGGCTTGCCGTGACCGCGGAGATGATGAAATCGGACTTCGCAGCCAACTCGGCATGAGATGCCACGAGTGCCACACCGAATCTCGCCGCGTGTTCCTTCAGGGGACCGCCCTGCTCGCCGCCGAGCTTGATGTCATAGGCTGAGACCTTGATGTCCTGCTGGCGCAAATCCTCGGCCAGGATCCGGCCGACTTCACCGTACCCGACCAGCCCGATCTGCCAGCGTCTGGGATCCCCTGCCATCAATTCAATCCTCGTGTGCTCTCGTCGAACAGCTCCTCGACCGCATAGCGGCGCGGGATCAGCGCCTGCTGAAATGCGTAGTCGACGATCAACTCCAGCGCCTTCCTGTTGGCTTCGACCCCGAACGGAACGAAGTCCGGCGCGAGCGCTGGCACCGCCTGATCCTTGTTCCGCTTGAGCAGATCGTACACGCCGGCGACCACATCAGGGCGCGATCTTGCAAGCTTCTCGGTCACGACCACGAGATGATTGACCGGCACGACATCACGCCGGGCGTACCATTTGGCCGCCTCTGCGGCCGGATCAGGGAAGAGCGGCTTCAGCTTCGGACTATCAGAGGTCTCGCCCAGGACGGCATCGAGCTCGCCGTCGAGCAGCATCTGCAAAATGTTCTTGTCCTTCGGCGCGCGCTCGGTGGTGTCGACATATTCGGCGACATGCGGATTCTCGAACGTGATCCAGCGGATCTTGTCGAGAGCGACGCCGTAATCATTGGCCAGGATGCCCCTGATCCATGCCCCAGTTGTCGTCGTGAAGGAGCGGATCCCGACGCGCTTGCCTTCGAGGTCGGACGGCCCGAGCGCTCCGTGCGCTGGATTGTAAAGCGCATAAGCGTGCTGGAAGCGGCCGAGCATGGTCGCCGGCAGCAGCACCAGCGGCTTGCCATACGCTTTCGCCATCAGATAGGTGACGATCGCCATCTCGCAGACGTCGAAGGCCTGCTCCCGCACCATCGGCTTGAACGCGGTGTTGGTCGGCGTGTACTCGACGAAGTCGAGGTCGAAAAGATCGGAGCGGAGCTCGCCGCTCTTCACCGCCTTGATATGGGGATGATTGCCGAGCACGGCCTTCAGCTTGAGACGATCCATCCGCCCGCTCCGCTCGTCTTCAGACATCCTCGGGATTGTCGACATAGACCAGCCCGGCCTTCGCCAGCGCCTCGCGCATGCCGTACATGTCGAGGCCGAGCTCGCCGGAGGCGAGGCGCGCGCGCTTGCCACCCTCATCCGCGTTGCGCTTCCTCGCCTTCTCGGCGACCTCGGCCGCATGGTGCTTCGGCACCACGACGACGCCGTCATCATCGGCCACGACGATGTCGCCGGGCTCGACGTTGACGCCGGCGCAGACCACGGGGACGTTCACCGACCCGAGCGTGGCTTTCACCGTGCCCTTGGCCGAAACCGCGCGTGACCACACCGGAAACTTCATCTCGTGCAGCGCTTTGACGTCGCGGCAGCCGGCATCGATGATCAGCCCCTGCACGCCGCGCGCCTGCAGCGACGTCGCGAGTAATTCGCCGAACATGCCGTCGGTGTTGTCGGTGGTGCAGCCGACCACGAGGATGTCGCCTTTCCTGCACTGCTCGACCGCGACATGGATCATCCAATTGTCGCCGGGCTGCGCCAGCACGGTCACGGCGGGCCCGGCAATCGCGGCGCCCGGCCACACCGGGCGCAGATACGGCTTCATCAGGCCGATGCGACCATAGGCTTCATGCACGGTGGAGACGCCGTACTCCGCCACGCCGGCGGGATCGGCACGCCTGATGTTGCGAACGACGACCGGCCTCATGCGAACTCCTCCGCAACGGTCGGGAACAGGCGCTGATAGGCCTCGCCGTACGTCATGGGGACGCCGGTGTTGCGGCTGCCCTGGATGCCGCGGTTGAGCGCGACGCGTTCGTAATAGCCCCACAAATGCTTCTGTGCAGCGAGGATCTGGAACGCCTCGTATTTCTCCTTCCAGACCTCGTCGATCTTGAGGAGCAGGTCCGGCTTGTAATTGCACTGCTCGGGCTGGTGCGGCTCGAACAGAAACACCGGTGGCGCCGAATATTTGTATTGGGCGCCCGGCTTGTGGCCCATGGCTTGCGCGACCACGCGTGTCTCTTGGGCGAAATGCGCCGCGTTCGGGTGATCGAAATTATAGGGGTCTTCCAGCGCGTGCGTCAGCACGAAGCTCGGATTGAGTTCGCGATAGATGTCGACCATGCGGTCGAAATGCGCCTCGGTGAGCTTCAGCGGATAGTCGCCGCAATCGAAGAACTCGATCTCGGCACCTAGCAGTTTCGCGGCCCGTTCGGCCTCGTCCTTGCGTCCGGCCTTGACCGACTCTAGCGTGGCTCCCTTCTCCTTCCAGGCGAACTGGCTTTCGCCACGCTCGCCGAACGACAGGCAGACGATCTTCATGCGATAGCCCTTCTTCGCATGCAGCGCGATGGCGCCGCCGGCGCGCCAGACGAAATCGCCGGGATGGGCGGTGATCACGAGACCTGTCTTCATGGGTTACTCCCTTCGTTCGTATGTATTGGCCCGCGTCCCTGCGGCTCCTCGGCAAGGATGCCGCTACGCTTCGAACCCGAACAAGCGCGCGGGATTGTCGACCAGGATCTTTTGCTGGAGCTGCGGCTCCGGCGCGAACAGCGGAATCAAATCGACAAGGTTGCCGTCATTCGGCATCACCTTGACGTTGGGATGCGGCCAATCGGTGCCCCAGATGACGCGATCCGGCGCGGTCTCGACGATCTTTCCCGCGAACGGCACTGCGTCGGTGAACGGCGGCCCGGCCGATGACACCCGCTCCGAGCCGCAGATCTTGACCCAGCATTTCTCGTCGCGCTGCATCAGCTCGATCAGTATCCTGAATGGAAGCTGGTCGAGCCCATCGGACGCCTTCACCCGCCCCATATGGTCGATGGTGTAGCTCAGCGGCAGCTTGGCCAGCATGTCGGCATAGTCAGGCAGGTCGATCGCGTCGAAATGCAGGTCGATGTGCCAGCCGAGCGGCGCGACCATGGCGGTGACACGGTCGAACACGCGCTTATCGGGGACCCCGCCGAGATGGCGGACGAAATTGAAGCGGCAGCCGCGGAAGCCACCATCGTGCAGCACGCGGAGCCCGCGCTCGGTGATGGTGTCGTCGATATTGGCAACCGCGCGATAGGCACCATTGCTCTGCGCGATGGCATCCAGCGCCACCGTATTGTCGGTGCCATGCACGCTGGCATTGACGATGACGGCACGCTCGATGCCGAGCTTGGCATGGAGCGTGCGGAAATCTTCCAGCGGCGCATCCGGCGGCGTGTAGGAGCGGTCGGGTGCGTAAGGGTATTTCGCGCCGGGCCCGAAGATGTGGCAATGCGCGTCACACGCCAGCTTCGGCAGCCTGAATTTCGGCGTGCGCGTGTTTGGGTCGGGCGGCGGAATGTTCGGCGTATACATCATCGTCATCAGTGAACCGCCGAAGCGAGCCGCTTGCTCTTAAGACTTGCTGCCGACGACCGGCCGCCGCCGCACCGGTGCGGCCTGATCCAGCGCCGGCGCCTGGAACGCGGCAACGGTGGCCTGCACCAATTGCTCGATGGCATTGGCTGCGTCACCGCCATCGGCCTCGCCGCGCGACAGGCGCGAGACGCGCTCCGGCGTCACCAGCGAATAATAGAGCGCGCCGAGCAGGAAGTGACTGCGCCAGACGATGTCGGTGCGCGGAATGTGCGGCAGGCTCTCGTGGATCGCATCGATGAAGGCATGGCTGGTGTCGTCAAAGGTCTGCGCGATGATCTTTCGCGCGACCTCGTTGCCTTCCGCCGACATCACCGCGCGCAGGCGCGTGAAGCGCGCCCCGCCGCCGGCGAGATCGCTGCCCGAGGTGAAGGCCGGCACCACATAGGCCCGCACCACGGCTTCCAGCCGGTCCTGAAGATCGCGCACGCGCCTTGCGGCCGCGAGCAGCTCGGAGCGGCGCAAATTCATCGGTCCGCAATGGCGCCGATAGATCTCCAGCAGCAGGCCGTCCTTGGTCTTGAAATGATAGGTCACGCTGCCAGGATTTGCGCCGGCAGCATGCGCGATGTCGCGCACCGATACGGCGTTGAATCCGTTGGTGGCGAACAGCTCCTCGGCCGCGGCGAGGATCGCCTCGCGCATGTTCGGCTTGCGGGCCGTTTCCTTGCTGGTGGGCTTGCGTACCATGTGATTTGTACTATCGTACAAAAGATCAGGTCTCGTCAACAAGAACTGCTGGCGTTGGAACGGCCGGGACACCGACCGGCAGGCGCGCAATGCCCTTAAGGAGTGCTGGGAATGCTGGGTTTGAACAAGACAATCGGTTTGATGCTGAGTGCCGGCCTGTTGCTGGCGAACAGCGCCGCGCAGGCTGCGGAAAATTATCCGAGCAAGCCGGTCCACATTCTGGTCCCCTATGCCGCCGGCGGAGCCGTCGACGTGCTCGCGCGCACGCTGGGCCAGGCTTTGGCCAAGTCCTGGGGCCAGCAGCCGGTGATCGACAACCGCCCCGGTGCCGGCGGCATCGTCGCCTCGCAAACGCTGACGCAGGCCGCGCCCGACGGCTACACGCTGATCCTGGTCGCGAGCGGCCATCCGCTCAACCAGTTCATCTATCCGAGCGTGCCCTACGACACGTTCAAGGATTTCACCGCCATCACCGAAGTCGCCTCTTCACCGCTCGCGATCGTCGTGGCCAAGGACAGTCCATACAAGACACTCGGCGACCTTCTGGCTGCGGCGAAGAAGGAGCCGGAGAAGCTCTCCTACGGCATGTCCGGCAACGGCACCTCGGCGCACCTGGCCGGTGAGCTGCTCAAACACATGTCCGGCACCAAGATCGTCGCGATTCCCTACAAGGGCGGCGCACCGGCGCTGACGGCGGTGATTGCCGGCGAGATTCCACTCAGCATCAACCCGCTCGCCGAAGCCATCGGCCAGCTGGAAGGCGGCCCGGTGCGCGCGCTCGCGGTGACCTCGGCCGAGCGCTCCAAGGCGCTGCCGAACGTGCCGACCGTCGCGGAAGCGGGTGTGCCCGGCTATGACGTCTCGGTGTGGTGGGGTGTACTTGGCCCGGCGAAAATGCCGCCGGAGATCGTGGCCAAGCTCGAGACCGATTTGAAGGCGGCACTGCAAGACTCAAACGTGCTGTCGACGCTCGGCAAGATCGGCGCAACGCCGCTCGGCTCCTCGTCCAAGGACTTCGACGCCTATATGCGCGCCGAAGCGACGAAGTGGGAGCCGGTCCTGAAGGCAGCCAACATTCGCGCGCAGTGAGGCTCCACAGCGCGAGGAAGCCGACGCCGCGTCGCACAAGCAAGCCCCGGGCCTTGCTGCTCAGTTGTGGACCCTCGCCCGCATTTCCTCAGGCGGCGCGGGTCGCCGCGGGAAATCGGCATCATCGCCACCCGACGGAATCAGGATCGCGCGCTCGCGGGGCAAAGCATCCGGCATCTCGTCGCGGATGAAGGCGACGAGCTTTTCCCTAATCTCGCAGCGCAGGTCCCAGGATTGCGGCGCGTTGCGCGCGCTGACAAGCGCGCGAAGCTCGATGGTGCGCGCATCCGCGTCGATCACCTGGAGATTGACCACCTCGCCATCCCACAGCTTCGACTCCTTCACGGCGCCTTCCAGCCAGCGACGGATGCGCGCCACGTCGGCACGGTAATCGACATGCAGCGCGATGACGCCGATCAAAGACGCGGTATCGCGGGTCCAGTTCTGAAACGGCTTTTCGATGAAGTAGGACAGCGGCACCACCATGCGGCGCCAGTCCCACAGCCGGATCACCACGTAGGTTGAAGCGATGTCCTCGATCCACCCCCACTCGTTCTCGATGATGACGGCATCCTCGATGCGGATCGGCTGGGTGATGGCGATCTGCAAGCCCGCGATCAGATTGCTCAGCAGCGGTCGCGCGGCGAGACCGACGATGATACCGGCGGCACCGGCGGAGGCGAACAGGCTGACGCCATATTGTCGGACCGAGTCGAACGTCATCAGCGCGGTGGACACCGTGATGATGACGATGATGGTGTCAGTGACGCGCTTGAACACGCGGACTTGCGTCACATGCTTGCGCGCCACGAAATTCTCGGTGACGTCACGAAAGTTCTGGAGATAGCGCGCTGCGCTCATGTCGACGATCCGGATCGAGATCCAGCCGATCAGCGCGATGAAGGCGACCACGAAAAGGCTCGTCAGCGGCGTGCGGAATGCGTCACTTAGCGGCGCGAGCGGCAGCACCAGCGCGACGGCGGCGAGGCAGAGTGCGAGTTGTGCCGGACCGGCGGTCCTGTCGATGAACACGCTCAAGAGTGGGAGACGCGTTCCGAAGGCGCGATTGAGCAGCCAGGCGGCGAGGCGATAAATGGCAAGGGCCAGCAGGATCGCGCCGGCAACCAGGCTGAGGCCGACGAACCAAGATGGTATCCAGCCGAACATCCCGTCGATGTCGGCCATGAGGGCCTGCCAAGTCATCGCTGTCCCCATCAGTGCATTCGGGTAGCCCGCTCAACGCCTGCCGGGTCAGCTTGGCTCCCCCGTCCAGTGCAATGCAGCATTCCCCTGATGCAACCGTTGCCGAAATGCGCTAGTTTGCAGCGCTCATGACTCGACGTACCGGCAGCGCCGATCTTCCTCTCCACACCGGCCGGGTTCCGCCCTGGCTTGCGAGCCGCATGGCCTCGCTCGGCGCGATCGTCACGCAGGCGATCGTTCATAATTATGGCCGCGACGCGTTTCTGCAGCGCCTGTCACATCCGTTCTGGTTCCAATCGTTTGGCGCCGTGATGGGAATGGACTGGCACTCATCGGGGATCACCACCTCCGTGATTGGCGCGTTGAAGCGTGGCCTCGGGCCGCTCCAGGACGAGCTCGGCATCTATGTCTGCGGCGGACGCGGACAGCATTCGCGCAAGACGCCGGACGAGCTGTTGCAGCTCGGCGACCGCGTCGGTTTCGACGGCGCAAGATTGACCCGCGCCAGCCGGCTGGTGGCGAAGGTGGACAGCGCCGCGGTGCAGGACGGTTTTGATCTCTACCTGCATGGCTTCTTTGTCACCGCCGACGGCAAGTGGACGGTGGTGCAGCAGGGCATGAACGGCGACAAGCGCCAGGCCCGCCGCTATCACTGGCATTCCGAGGCGCTGAAGAGTTTCGTCGATGCACCGCACAGTGCGATCGATGGCCCTGAGCAAGGGGAGATCGTCAACCTCACCGACCATCGCGCCGATGTCTCCCGCACGGCGCAACTCGAACTCCTGAGCGAACTCGGCCCCGATCGCATCCTCACTGAATTCGAACGGCTCTCGGGCACTGCGCCCGAGCCGGCGCAGGCGATGCTGCCGCACCTGATCATGCCCGCGCATCACGATGTCAGGCCCAAGGACGTGTTCGCGCGCCGCCTGCACGGCACCCTCGCCGCGGCGGCCGAGCGGGGCCCGGTCGATTTCCCGGAGCTGCTGCTGACGCCCGGTGTCGGCGCGCGCACCGTGCGCTCGCTCGCGATGGTCGCCGAGGTCGTGCACGGCGCGCCGTATCGCTTCAAGGATCCTGCGCGCTTCTCACTCGCCCATGGCGGCAAGGACCGGCATCCCTACCCCGTTCCGATCAAGGTCTATGACGAGACCATTCGCGTGCTCAAGGGCGCGATCCAGAACGCAAAGCTCGGGCGCGACGAAGAGATGCAGGCGATCAAGCGGCTCGACGATCAGGCACGACGGCTGGAGCGGACTGCACGAGGGCCGTCGGTCCAGGCCTATATTGCCGGCGAGCGTGCCGCCTCGCCCGATCTCGACGGCCGCTCGGTGTTCGGCTGGGAGCACGAACTTGCGGGCACAAAAAAGCGGACCGGCTGAACACCGGTCCGCGAGTTGGTCGGGAGGAACGCTTTCTCAGGTCTCGTCGGCCTCCGGCTTGTCGTCGAGCCGGTTCGCTGCGTGGTCCTGATATTGCTCGGTCTGGATCGTCTTGCCGTCCATGCCGCGGATGTCCGAATGCTGTTTCTTGTCGCGATTGGACAGGACCACGTTGTCTCCGATCATGTCCTTCGGCACGTCGGTCATTGCGCCGGTGCCGTCGCCCTTCCCGTGCATGCCCGATCTGAAGTGCGTCTTGCTCCCATGCCCACTTGGCATCGGTTTCTCCTCTCTTGCAGTGATCTCTCTTAGTGCTTCTGTTGCGCCGGCGTCGGTTTCGGCGGCTTGTGGCCGTGCTGGCCGGGATCGTTGTGCTTGTTGTGATCGCTCTCCTGATTGAGGCCGCCGCGGCTCACCGGGAATTCGCTCTGCCGGGCCTCCGGGTGGGCGCGATGGACGGCGTCGTCCCCGGGATTGCGGCCGATGGCCCGCTCGAGCTCGCGCGCGTCCGGGACATCGGGCTTACGCTCGAGAATGCGAACCTGCTGCTCGTGTGTCTTCTTGCCTTGCATTCGTATCTCCAATCGTCACCTGCCTCCGCCCTTGCCCGCCTCATCGTGCGCATGGTGGGAATCGCGCTCGCCTCCGCCGCCCGAGACACGGCTGTGGCTGCGCCGCGAATTGTCGGCCGGCGGCTTCTTCACCTCCAGCGGCGCCTTCGCATTCTCATGCGAAGCGCCGGGCCCGCCCTGACGAATACTGTGGGGTGTCTTGGTGGATGTCGACATCACGTCCCTCCTCAGCGATCCTGCTGATAGCCTTGATTGGTCGTGTTCTGCTTGATGTTGCCCTGCTGTCCTTGCTGGTCCGGATTCTGCGCACGCTGCTGGCCGTGCGGTGTCTGATCAGGGGACATCTGCTTGCTGTCGCCAGTTCCCTTGCGGCTCTGATTGTCCGGCGGAACAGGTGGCATCTTGCTGGTCATGATCTCGTCTCCCGTTAAGACATCGATCTGCGACATCGAGAGTTGTGGAACCCGTCGCGCGTCGATGTGCCAGTGACAACAGGACGGACGGCACACCGTTCCTGATCGATCAGGCCCGGCCAATGTTTTCCGAAGAGACGTCGATCTTAGCTCGCCGCCGTGAGGGAACGATCGATGCCGGCTTCGCTCCGCGCAATCGCCTGTGTTCCACGGCCCTCGGTCACGACGGGAAGCTTTGCGATCGCGCGCAGGCCGGGCCGCCTGCGCCAACGGACCTCGGCGGGATCGACGGCCAAGCCAAGCTTCGGCCACCGCACGAACAATGCTTCCAGCGCGCAGGCTGCCTCGATACGCGCGAGTTGATGGCCGAGGCAGAAATGGATTCCCGTTCCGAACGACATGTGGCGGTTTGGTTTGCGTTCGAGATCGAGCCTCTCCGGCTGGTCATGCATCGCCGGATCCATGTTCGCCGCTGCGAGCATCACTATGACGCGATCGCCCTTCTTCAGGCGCACGCCTTCGACCTCGATATCCCGCCGCACATAGCGCGGCTTGGAGAATTGCACCGGCGAGACGAAGCGCAGGAACTCCTCGACTGCGAGGCCGACACGGCTCCAATCCTGTTCGAGCCAATCGCGCAGGCCCGGATTCCTGAGCAGTTCGTAAGCCGATCCGCTGATGAGGTGCGTGGTCGTCTCCGAGCCGGCCGCAAGCAGCAGAAACACCATCGAGACCATTTCGTCCGGCGTGATCTGCCTGCCCTCGCGCTCGACCTGGACCAGCTCTGCGATCAGGCCCTCGCCGCCCCGTTCGCGCGCGAGCTGCAGCTGCCTATCGAGATAGGCGCGCATCTTGCGGAACGCGAACAGCAGGCGGAAGAAGCTGACGACATTGGTCAGCGACGACATCGAATTGGCCCAGGCGATGAACCGCGGCCGGTCGGCCAGCGGCAGGCCCAAGAGCTCGGAGATCACTGCCAGCGGCAGGATGCGGGCGTAGCGCTGGACGAGGTCGGCCGGGCTTCCGTTCGCAAAGATCTCGTCCGCGAGACCGTCGGCGATGGCGCGAATGCGCGGCTCCATCGCAACGATTGCGCGCCGGCGAAAGGCCTCATCCACGATGCTGCGCAGCCGGGTATGGTCAGGCTCGTCCATCGTCAGCATGTTGTTGGCAATGGTCCTGACGTATCTCGGCATCCACCAGCGCAGGCCGGCGACGTCGCCATCCTCCTTGCGCAACGTGAAGGTCGCGCCGTCCTTCAGGACCTGCGCGGTGGCATCATGCGTCGTGGTGATCCAGACGTCGCCGATGAGCGGAAATCGCGTCGCGACCAAAGGGCCCGACATGCGCAGCGTCGCGATCGCCTTGGGCGGATCGCGGTAAAAGGCCTCGCTGGTGAAATCGAGGCGCACTGTCATGGCATCACGAGGTGGTTGGTGGCGTCTCAACCAGATGGTGGGCGGCGCCGCTGGCGCAAGGGGAGCGAGCGCTTCGACAGGGGCGCCTATCCGCGCCCCGGAGAGCGCTGGCCGGCCTTGCGCTGCTGCGTGTAGGCGTCCCAATGGCTCCAGCTGCCATTGCTGAGGCTTTGCAGGTCGGTCGCAAGCGGTCGACGCGTGCGCTTGTCGTGATCGGCGATCACGCGTTCGGACTGGGCAATCTTGCGCTTGAGTTCCGCGACAGTCTTCTGGGTCTGGCCGGTCCGCTTCGACGAGGCGATCTCGCCCATCGTGAAGCGTGCGGTCTCCAGCGCCTTCAACTCGGCGCGGTTCTTCTTCAACTGGACCCGGTGCCAGGCGATGTTGCTGTCGCTGTCCGCAACCATGTGGGAACTCCGCTGATTCGTTTCCACAGTGTATCAAGCGCCGAATCGGCGCCGCAACGCCCCGGCGGCGGCGAAAATACGGTCTTATTGGGCAAGAATTGCGCGTTCAGCGCTCGGCGAAGGCCTTTTCGACCACGAACTGGGCCGGCTCGCCGTGATTGCCCTCGGCGAAACCACGCTCGCCCAGCAGCACGCGGGTGTCCGCGACCAGGGCGGGGCTGCCGCAGATCATGACACGGTCATGGGCGGCTTCGATGCCCGGCAGACCGATGTCGGCGAACAGCTTGCCGGAGGTGATGAGGTCGGTGATGCGGCCGCGATTGCGGAAGGGATCGCGCGTCACGGTCGGATAATAGATCAGCTGGTTCTGGATGTACTCGCCGAGCAGCTCGTCCTTCGGCAGATGCTCGGTGATCATCTCGCCATAGGCGAGCTCCTTGACGTGCCGGCAGCCGTGCAGAAGCACCACCTTCTCGAAGCGCTCGTAGGTTTCGGGGTCCTTGATCACGCTCAGGAAGGGCGCAAGACCCGTGCCGGTGCCGATGAGGTAGAGGTTGCGCCCCTCTTCCAGATTGTCGATCACCAGCGTGCCGGTCGCCTTGCGGCTGACGATGATCTCGTCGCCTTCCTTCAAATGCCGGAGGCGCGAGGTCAGCGGGCCGTCGGGCACCTTGATCGAGAAGAACTCCAGCGTGTCCTCGTAATTGGCGCTGGCGACGCTGTAGGCCCGTAGCAGCGGCTTCTCGCCGACCTTGAGCCCGATCATGGTGAATTCACCGTTGCGGAAACGGAAGGTCGGGCTGCGGGTGGTCTTGAAGGAGAACAGCGTGTCGGTCCAATGGTGGACGCTCAAAACGCTTTCCTGATTGAAATTGCTCATCACACCTTCCCTGTCGCGTCCAATGCGGTTCCGAGGCGGTCAGCTATGCGTCGTTTGTACACGATCATTCGTGTACTAATGAATAATCCGGCTTGATCCCGCGGTCAAGGCTGCCCAAGATCGGAAGCGTTGCAGTTAGGAATAAGGAGCCTTCTCCATGGCGCATGACGCACCCCAGGCCACCGGACCCTCGAAGCTGGTGATCCGGAATATCGGCCTGATCCTGTCCGGCGCCCTGGAAAAGCCGATCCTGGATGGCGACACCATCGTCGCCGAGAACGGCAAGATCACCGCCATCGGCCGCTTCAAGGATCTCAACACGGAGGGTGCGACCACCATCGTCGAGGCCAACGGCACCACGGTCGCGCCAGGTCTGATCGACAGCCATGTTCACCCTGTTGCCGGCGACTGGACGCCCCGTCAGAACCAGATCGGCTGGATCGACAGCAATCTGCATGGCGGCGTCACCACCATGATCTCCGCCGGCGAAGTGCACATGCCCGGCCGCCCTCGCGACGTCGTCGGCCTGAAAGCCATGGCGATCTTCGCCCAGCGCGCATTCTGGAATCTGCGCCCCGGCGGCGTAAAGGTTCATGCCGGCGCGCCCGTGATCGAATGCGAAATGGTCGAAGAGGACTTCAAGGAGCTGGCCGCAGCCGGCGTCAAGCTGCTCGGCGAAGTTGGCCTCGGCGGCGTCAAGGATGGCCCAACCGCGCGGAAGATGGTCGGCTGGGCCCGCAAATACGGCATCCAGAGCACGATCCACACCGGCGGTCCCTCCATCCCGGGCTCCGGCCTGATCGACAAGGACGTGGTGCTGGAGGCCGACACCGACGTGGTCGGCCACATCAATGGTGGCCATACCGCCCTGCCCGACGATCAGATCCGCTGCATCTGCGAGGGCTGCAAGCGCGGCCTCGAACTCGTGCACAACGGCAACGAACGCTCGGCCCTGTTCACGCTGCGCACGGCGCGCGAGATGGGCGACCTGCACCGCGTCATCCTCGGCACTGATGCCCCCGCCGGCTCCGGCGTGCAGCCGCTCGGCATTTTGCGCATGGTGTCGATGCTGTCCTCGCTCGGCGAGCTGCCGGCCGAGCTCGCCTTCTGCCTCGCCACCGGCAACACCGCCCGGATGCGCGAGCTCGATTGCGGCCTGATCGAGGTCGGCCGTTCCGCCGACTTCGTCATCATGGACAAGGCGCAGCACTCGCCGGGCAAGAACATCCTGGAGAGCGTCCAGCTCGGCGACCTCCCCGGCATCGGTATGACCATCATCGACGGCATCGTGCGTACCCAGCGCAGCCGCAACACCCCGCCCGCCGGCAAGGTGCCCGAGGTGGTCGCGAAGTGACGGCTCTTGCCGTCATTCCGGGGCGCGCGTTAGCGCGAACCCGGAATCTCGCGCAACAACCTCTGGATTCCGGGCTCACGCGCTATGCGCGCCCCGGAATGACAGGGCTCCTTCACCTGAGCTTGTTCAACAGCGCCATCAGCAGTTCACGCTCTTTCGCGTCGAGCGGTGCCAGCGTCTCCCGGGTGATCGCGAGCGCATTCGGCGCCAGCTTCTCGGCGAGCTGCTGACCGGCGCGCGTCAGGCTGACGAGGAGCCGCCGGCCGTCTTCGGGATCCTGGCTGGTTTCGGTCAGGCCGCGCGCGGTCAGGCGGTCGATCACGCCCTTGATGGTCGCAACGTCCATCGCGGTGAGACGGCCGAGCTGATTCTGCGAGCACGCACCGGCCTCGGCGAGCTTCGACAGTGCCGCCCATTGCGTTGGCGTGAGGTTCGTCCCGATGTCGCGGGAGAAGATCGAGCTGTGGCGCTGCCAGACCTGCCGCAGGATGAAGCCGACCTGTTCGTCGAGAACGTAAGGTGGTTTTGCCGGTTTGACGCTCTTCTTGGCCGCAACGCTTCTCGCCATCCGTTCCTAGTCCTCACAACGACAGATGCGCATCGCGGATATCCGGACGCGCGTCGAGCTCGGCCATGGTGCCGCCGAAGCAGATGCGGCCGCGCTCGATGATGTAGGCGCGATCGGAGATCAACCGCGCGAAATGCAGATTCTGCTCGGAGACGACGATGCTGACGCCTTCCTTCTTCATGGTCAGAATGGCGTCGACCATCTGCTCCACGATCTTCGGCGACAAGCCTTCGGAAGGCTCGTCCAGCAGCACCAGCGACGGATTGCCCATCAGCGTGCGCGCGATCGTGAGCATCTGCTGCTCGCCGCCGCTCATGCGGCCGCCCGGGCGATTCTTCATCTCGCCCAGGTTTGGAAACAGCGTGAACAGCTTTTCGCGCGTCCAGTGCGGCGCGTTGGGACGCTTGGGCTGCCGGCCGACTTCGAGATTCTCCTCGACGGTCAGGTCCGTGAAAATGCGCCGCTCCTCCGGCACATAGCCGAGACCGTCGCGGACGATCTCATGTGTCGGCTTCGACGAGACATCCTTGCCCTCGAACACGATGCGGCCGGAGCGCTGCGCGACGAGGCCGACGATCGAGCGGAACGTCGTCGACTTGCCGGCGCCGTTGCGGCCGAGCAGCGCCACCACCTCGCCCTCGCCGACCTCGAAGCCGATGTCGAACAGGATATGCGCCGGACCGTAATGGCTGTTGAGGTCTTGCACCGTCAGCTTCACATCGATGCTCCCTCGCGGTGGCGGGCATCGTAGACGAGGCCTTCGCCCAGATAGACCGCCTGCACTTGCGGATTGCCGCGGACCTCGGCCGGCGAGCCCTCGGCGATCAGCGCGCCGCGATTGAGCACGATGATGCGGTCGGCATGCTCGAACACCACATCCATGTCGTGCTCGGTGAAGAGCACGCCGAGCGATTTTTCGCGCGCGATCTGCGCGGTCAGCCGCATCAGATCGACCCGCTCGCGCGGCGCCATGCCCGCGGTCGGCTCGTCCATCAGGAGCAGCTTCGGCTGGTTGGCGAGCGCGACCGCAAGCTCGAGCCGCTTGAGATCGCCATAGGCGAGTTCACCGCAGGGCCGGTCCGCATAGCCACTCATGCCGACGAGTTCGAGCAGACGGCCGGCCTCGCCGCGGTCGAACTTGGGCGCCGAGCCGAACGGATTGAACAGCTGCCTGCCGTGCGAGATCAGCGCGACCTGCACGTTCTCCCGCACGGTCATGGTCGAGAAAGTAGCGGTGATCTGAAACGTGCGCCCGACGCCGAGCCGCCAGACCTCGCGCGGTTTCCTGCCGGTGATTTCCTCGCCGAGCAGGCGAACATGGCCGGAGTCCGGCTTGTTCTGGCCATTGAGCATGTCGAAGCAGGTGCTCTTGCCGGCGCCGTTCGGGCCGATCAGCGCCAGTATCTCGCCGGCACGCAGCGAGAACGAGACGCCGCGCACGGCATGGATGCCGCCATAGGACTTGGTCAGGCCTTCGACCGCGAGAAGTGGAGGTGCAACGCTCATTCGGCAGACTCGATCGGCTTGGCGAGCAAGGAAGATCCCGGCGGCGATGATGACTTCCTGCGGCGCTGCACCAGCAGCTCGAGCGTGCCGACGATGCCCTTGGGGAAGACGACGACGATGAGCACGATGAAGCCGCCGAGCACGAGCTTCGACAGATCGGTCTGGCTGACCAGCCAGATATTCAAGGCCTTGTAAACGATGGCGCCGATTACCGCGCCCGACACGGTCTCGACGCCGCCGAGCAGCACCATGACCAGCGCATCGACGGACAGCGAGATGCCGAGATTGTCGGGGAACACACTCCCTTTGAGATAGGCGAACAGTGCGCCGCCGATGCCGGCGGTGGTGCCTGCGATGACGAAGGCGGTCCACTGGATGCGCTTGGCATCGATGCCGATGGCTTCGCTCCGCAACAGCGAGTCGCGCGTGGCCCGCAGCGCATAGCCGAACGGCGAGAACACCATCGCCCGCAGCGCGACGGTCACCAAAGCAGCAACACCGAGCGACAGCCAGTAGAAATGCGATGGGCTCGCGGCCCAGCTCGACGGCCAGAGGCCGAGAATGCCGTTGTCGCCGCCGGTCACGTCCACCCACTGGAATGCGATCGACCACACGATCTGGGCGAAGGCGAGCGTCAGCATCGCGAAATAGACGCCGGAGAGCTGCACGGCGAAGAAGCCGAACACAGCCGCGCCCATGCAGCCGAGCAGCGGACCGAGCAGCAGGCACACGATCATCGGCAGCCCCGCCATCTTGGCGAGGAAGGCGATGCCATAGGCGCCGAGCCCGAAATAGGCGGCGTGACCGAAGGAGGCGAGCCCGCCGACCGACATCAGGAAGTGCAGGCTGACCGCGAAGATCACGAAGATCGCAATCTCGGAGCCCACCGTCAGCAGATAATTGCCGGCGAACAGCGGCAGCGTTGCCGCGACGACGAGCGCCGCAAGCGCCGCCATGCGCTCGTTCGACGTCAACGGCCGCCAGGGATTGACGGTGAGACCCGGCGTCCTGCGCGCGGGCGCCTCCGGCTTGCCGAACAGGCCCCAGGGACGCACGATCAGCACCACCGCCATCACCAGGAAGACCAGGATGATGGAGATCTTCGGGAAGATCAGGATGCCGAACGCATTGAGCTCGGACACCAGCACGGCGGCAACGAAGGCGCCGACGATGCTGCCGAGGCCGCCGATCACGACCACGACGAAAACTTCGACGATGATGCGCAGGTCCATGGCGTGATGCACGGCATCGCGCGGGATCTGGAGCGCACCGCCGAGGGCGGCAAGAAAGACGCCGACGGCGAACACTGATGTGAAGAGCCACTTCTGATTGACGCCGAGCGCAGCCACCATGTCGCGGTCCTGCGTTGCCGCGCGCACCAGCACACCCCAGCGCGTGCGCTGGAACAGCAGCCAGAGAATGCCGAGCACGACCGGGCCGAGCACGATGAGGAACAGGTCATAGGTCGGGATATTTTGGCCGAAGAAGTCGATCGCGCCCCTGAAACCCGGCGCGCGGCGGCCGACGAGATCGTCAGGTCCCCAGATCAGCACGACGAGGTCCTCGACCATCAACGTCAAACCAAAGGTCGCAAGCAGTTGGAATAGTTCGGGCGCATGATAGATGCGCCGCAGCAGCACCATCTCGACGATGACGCCGATCACCGCGACCGCGAGCGCAGCCAGCAGGATGCCGCCCCAGAAGCCGAACACGCCCGAAAAGCGTTCCGTCAGCGTGAAGGCGATGTAGGCGCCGATCATGTAGAAGGCGCCATGCGCGAAATTCACGATCCGCGTCACGCCAAAGATGATCGACAGGCCCGACGCCACCAGGAACAGCGACGCTGCGCTGGCGAGACCGGTCAGAAACTGTACGACATAAAAGGCCATCGGCGGTCCGGGTTGGGGATAGATTCAGGGCTTGGCATCATCCTTCGAGACGGCGCTTCGCGCCTCCTCAGGATGAGTCGGGGACCCTCATGGTGAGGAGCGCGGCGACGCCGCGCGTCTCGAACCATAGAGGCCCCGGTCTCTCTTGCATCAATCCTTCGGGCGCAGCTTCGCGACTTCGGCGTCGCTGGGCAGATAGTCGGCGCCCTTCTTGTAGCTGGAGTCCACCATCACGCCCTTGCCGTCCTTCAGCGCGGTCTTGCCGACATAGGCACCGAGCGTCGACTGGTGATCGATCTTGCGGAAGGTGATCTCGCCGAAGGGCGACGGCATCGACAGGCCCTCAGCCGCTGCGATCAGCTTCTCCGGATCGGTCGAGCCGGCCTTGGTCAGGATCGCGGCCGCCGACTTGATGGTCTGGTAACCGACAATCGAGCCCAGGCGCGGATAGTCGTTGAACTTGGCCTGATAGGCCTTCAGGAACGCGTCATGCTCGGGCGTCTTGATCGAGTACCAGGGATAGCCGGTGACGATCCAACCCTCGGGCGTCTCGTCCTTGAGCGGATCGAGATATTCGGGCTCGCCGGTCAGGAAGGAGACGACCTCGCGTCCTTTGAACAGGCCGCGGGTATTGCCCTCGCGCACGAGCTTGACGAGGTCGGCGCCGAAGGTGACGTTGAGGATCGCTTCCGGATTGGCGGCGGCAACCGCCTGCACCACCGGACCCGCGTCGATCTTGCCCTGCGGCGGCCATTGCTCGTCGACCCACTGGATATCAGGACGCTTCTCCGACATCAGCTTCTTGAACACCGCAACCGCCGACTGGCCGTATTCGTAGTTCGGCGCGATCGTCGCCCAGCGCTTTGCGGGCAGCTTGCTCGCGGCTTCCACCAGCATCGCCGCCTGCATGTAATTCGAGGGACGCAGGCGGAAAGTGTATTTGTTGCCCTTGGACCAAGTGATGGCGTCCGTCAGCGGCTCGGCCGCGAGGAAGAACACCTTCTTCTGGTTGGCGAAGTCGCTGACCGCGAGGCCGATATTCGACAGGAACGTGCCCGCGAGCATCGCAACGCCCTCGCTCGAGACGAGCTCGTTGGCCGCGGTCTGCGCGTCCGCCGGCTTGCCGCCATCATCCTTAGAGATGACGACGAGCTTCTTGCCGTTGATGCCGCCGGCCGCGTTGACCTCCTCGACCGCGAGTTGCCAGCCCTTGCGGTAAGGCTCGGTGAAGGCCGGCAGCAGCGAATAGCTGTTGATCTCGCCGATCTTGATGTCCTGCGCCAGGGCCGAATGAGCCATGCCGCCCGCCAGAAGCGCGAAGGCCGCGCCGACGAAGATATTTCCTGCTCGCATCCCTACCTCCAGTTTTGAACGTCCAATGTCTTTTGCGCATGACCGGGGAGAGCCTGTGCCCGGCTCTCCGGATCGTGTCATCTCAAACCGTCTTCGCCCTTGATCTCCGCAACCGTCAGCCCGCCGACGCGCGGGAGCGGTCGGCCGCTGTCGGTGACGGCAACCGCGACCATGATTTCGTTGGCGCGCGGCGCGTCGTTGATCTGCACCTCCATGCCGTCGAAATGACTGCGGACGAAGGCTGCGTCCTTGTGCCCCAGAGGAATGTCGAGTGTCGTGCCCGGACCGCTGCGCTTCTTCGACGAGGGGATCAGCGCCGCACCCTTGCTCAGGACCTTGCGCACCGGTGCGCCCATCTTGGGGTGCAGGATCGCGGCCGCATGTTCCAATTCGCCGTTTTCGCCGACCGCCGCGGCCTTGCCGTAGCTTTGCGCCTTGGCACCATCGATTCCGAGCGCGGCGACCGCGCGCTTCGACAACAGCTCGCCGAGCTCCTCGCCGATCGCGATCAGCGGCGACAGGTCCTCGACATATTTTCCAGCGAAGGGATTCTCGATCACAGCGATCGCCGCGGCGCGCCGGGTCGGCGGCGAGACCTGACGCCCCATCTCCATCTGCGTCTCTTCGACGACGGTGACGATCTTGCGGATGATCGCGCTCATGTTTCGCTTCCCTGTTCAGGCAACCGCGTTCTCCAGCACAAGCGGGCGCGATCGTTGCACTTCTATATCCTTAGTTCCGATGACAAGCATATCACCACATAGCTGCAGCACGGCACCCTCGATCAATCCGCGATCGAACAATTGCCGTGCACATTCCGCGCCAGATTCGAGCGCCGTCGCGACCTCGTCGTGGGACAACGCGCCGACATCGCAGGTGACAAGACGCGTGCCGAGATCGCTGTCGGGTTGAAGTTCATTGGCAGGCGCGCGGATGACGGCTTGGTGTCCCGGCAGATCGACGGCGTTGGCAATGATGGTGGCCGCAGCATCTGCCCGCGACGCCGTCGCCGCCAGCACCGTCACCGCGTCGGCAATGCCGAGCGAGAAGCTGCGGCCGTGGCGTCCGCTGGTCGCGACGCCGCGCACGGGGTCATCGGCATCGACCCGCATCGTCCGCATCACGCCGGAGCGATCCGGCCGATCCATCAGACCGACCGAGAAATGCTTACCCTTGCCAAGATGGAGAGCGATATCGCCGCCATTGTTGACATAGGCCCGATCGAGCGTCGCGGCCTCACGCATCGCACCGAGAATCTCCTCTGCCACGCTGCCGGCCACAGCGGCCATCGGCGTGATGAAGCAATCGCTTGCATAAGGCGCGACTGCAGCGTGCATCCGCCGCGCCACCACGCCCTTCAGCGATGTCCGCTCGCTGGCGGCCGTGCGCAACTCCGGCAATTCCGCGCAGAGCTCATCGAGGAGACCGGTGAACCGCCGCGCCGCGGCCTCATAGGCCGCATGCACTTCGCCTGCTGCTCCGCTCGCCTCCACGACCAGATCGATCGGACCATCCTGCAAATGCAGCCGCCGGCCATCAGACAGCAATGCGATTTGCGGGAGCCTGGTCATGCCCGCGGCCCCGGAATGGGGTTCTGCCAGGGCAGTTGGCGGATATCGTCGCCAGCCTGTACCTCGGAGAGCGGCTTCACGTAATCCATGTGCCCGCCAAGCGCTGCATAATCCGTCAGTTTCATCGTGAACTCGATGGGCGCGACCAGCGCCGGCGTCGGAACATAGCCGAAGGCGCCGGCCGGCATCTGCGTCACATCGACCATGTAGGTGATGCCGCCGCCCGGCCAGACATAGACGGGCGCGCCGCCGCTGGTGACCCGCGTCAGCGCGTCCTTCACCGAGCGCGTCAGCCGCACCGGGTTGTCGGTAACACCGGCGCGCAGAGAGCCCCCGGCTCCGGCCATGAACAGCACCGTGCACAGCGCCGGCTCGCAATTCTCCTGAATGCGCTTGACCGAAAATTTCAGGTCGGCGGGCATCTCGGTTTCGACCGGCTTCAAGGCCTCGTCGAGCACATAATAGGACGAATGCTCGCCGGTGGTTGAGACCATCAGCATGGTCAGACCCGGCTTTGCCTCCTTGGCATCGAACGGCCCGAGGATGGCGAGCGGATCGGAGATGTTCGTGCCGCCCCACCCCGTGCCGGGATCGGCGACCTGGAAATAACGGCCTGGGGTCGAACGCCGCCCCTTCATCTTGATGCCCGTATCGGCGATGTCGAGCAGCTTGCCGGCCTGATGCTCACTGAGCACGCCGGTGATGTGGTCGTCGACCACGACGACCTCGTCCACCTTGCCGTGCCATTGCTTGGCGAACATGCCGATCGTCGCCGAGCCGCAGCCGACGCGCATGCGCTCTTCCTTCACGCCGTTGACGATCGGCGGCTGGCCGGCCTGCACCACCACGCTCGCGCCGCCGTCGATGGTGAGCTCGACCGCCTTGCAATTGGCGAGGTCCATCAACGTATCGCAGGTGACGCGGCCCTCCTTCTTGGAGCCACCGGTGAGATGATGCACGCCGCCAAGCGACAGCATCTGCGAGCCATATTCGCTCGTCGTGACGTGGCCGACCGCCTCGCCCTGCGCGCGGACCGTCGCGGTCTCCGGGCCGAGATAACGGTCGGTGTCGATCTTCACCTTGATGCCGCAATAGGAGAAGATGCCTTCGGTGACGACAGTCACCATGTCGACGCCATCGACCTCCGCAGAGACGATGAACGGCGCGGGCTTGTAATCCGGATAGGTCGTGCCCGCGCCGATCGCGGTGACGAAGGTCGACGGCTCGTGGACGATCTTGCCGTCCCAGTCTTCGGTGCGGCTGAACGGGACGAGCTTGCCGCCATGCGAGACGGTACGCTCCAGGATCACGTGCGGATCGACGCGAACGAGCTTGCCGTCGTGGTTGGCATAGCGGTCGCAGGCGCCCGCTGCGCCCGGCTTGATGTAGCACATCACCGGACAGGCATCGCAGCGGATCTTGTCGATGACAGCGCTCGTTGTTTCCATCACCATGTCAGAGCCAGCGGACACCGCGGTTATCATTCGTATACGAACGATGTTGCGCGCGGTCCCGAGTGCTGTCAAGCGGCGGTGCGGCGCAAAAGATGCGGCTGCCGCATAAAACCTCAATTGCCTATCCGCTCTGTCCACAAACAAGGCAGCCACGCTGCAGTGCGGCATGCACGGCTTGCACGTTTGTGTACAAACGGTATCGTCGCGACGTAAATTTTACGAGCATTTGGATTTACGGCACTTGGCCGCTGGCTTGGGAACGAAGATGACGCACGCACCGATCCGCCTCACCGTGAACGGCGCGGTCTACGAGGTCGATGCGGCGCCGCAGACGCCGCTGCTCCATGTGCTGCGTAACGACCTTGCGCTCAACGGCCCGAAATATGGTTGCGGCCTAGGTGAATGCGGCACCTGTACTGTCCTGATCGACGGCGCTGCGGCACGTTCGTGCGTGATTCCCATCAGTGGCTGCGTTGGCCGCGACATCGTGACGCTCGAAGGCCTCGGCAGCCGCGACAGACCGGACGTGGTGCAGCAGGCCTTCATCGACGAGCAGGCCGCGCAATGCGGCTATTGCCTCAACGGGATGATCATGACGACCAAGGCGCTGCTCGCGATCAATCCGCGACCGACCGAACAGGAGGCGCTCGCGGCCTTGCGCTACAATCTCTGCCGCTGCGGCACGCATGTCGAGATCCTGCGCGCGGTGATGCGTGCATCCGGCCAGCTCGTCGAGGCCGCTGATTGATGGCCTTCCTGACCCCGAATGGAGCTGAGCGGCCATCCGGTTCGCTCGTCGTCGTCCGCACCGTGGACGAGGTTACATCCGAGACCTTCATCCGCATCACCGCGGATGGGTCGGTCACCGCCTATAACGGCCATGTCGATCTCGGCACCGGCATCCGCACCGCGCTCGGCCAGATCGTCGCCGAAGAGCTGGACGTGTCCTTTGCCCGCGTCGTCATCGTGCTCGGCGATACCGCCTTGGTGCCGAACCAGGGCGCGACCATCGCGAGCGAAACCATCCAGATCACCGCCGTTCCCCTGCGCAAGGCCGCCGCTCAGGCCCGGCAGTTTCTGATCGCGCGCGCAGCTGAACGGCTGGAGCTGCCGGAGACCGACCTCAGGATCGAGGACGGTCTCGTGCGCGGGCACGACAACCGCAGCGTCAACTATGGCGAGCTGATCGGCGACGAAACCATTCGCCTCGAGCTCGCCGACGATGTCGCGGTGAAATCCGTCGGTGACTACACCATCGTCGGCCAGTCGATGCCGCGCGTCGACCTGCCCGCCAAAGCCACGGGCGAGCTCACCTTCGTGCACGATGTCCGCATCCCCGGCATGCTGCACGGTCGCGTGGTGCGGCCGCCCTATGCCGGCGTCGATGCCGGTCCGTTCGTCGGCACCAGCCTGATCGCCGTCGACGAATCCTCTGTGCGCGACATTCCCGGCATCAAGGCTGTGGTCCGGATCGGCGATTTCGTCGGCGTGGTCGCCGAGCGGGAGGAGGATGCGATCCGCGCGGCGGAACAGCTCGCGGTGAGCTGGAAGCCGACGCCCTCTCTCGCCGACCTTGCCGATATCGAGACTGCACTACGCGCCAATCCATCGACCCCGCGCACGCTGATCGACAAGGGCGATGTCGATGCGGCCATTGCCGCCGCGGCCAAGCCGATGCAGCGCACCTACGTCTGGCCGTATCAGATGCACGCCTCGATCGGCCCCTCCTGCGCGGTCGCCGACTTCCAGGACGGCAATATCCGCGTCTGGTCGGGCACGCAGAACCCGCACGTTTTGCGCGCCGACCTTGCGCTGCTGGTCGAGCGTCCCGAGAGCGAGATCGAGGTCATCCGCCTCGAGGCTGCCGGCTGCTACGGCCGCAACTGCGCCGACGACGTCACTGCTGATGCCCTGTTGCTGTCGCGGGCCGTCGGCCGGCCCGTGCGCGTGCAACTGACGCGCGAGCAGGAGCACGCCTGGGAGCCCAAGGGCACCGCACAGCTCATCGACGTCAATGGCGGGCTCGACGCTAACGGCGGCATCGCCGGTTACGATCTCGCCACGCGCTATCCCTCGAACGGCGCGCCGACGCTGGCGCTGCTGCTGACCGGACGGATCGCGCCCGACCCCGCCGTGCTCCAGATGGGCGACCGTACCGCGATCCCGCCCTACGACTACGACAACATGCGCGTCATCGCCCACGACATGCCGCCGATCGTGCGCGCATCCTGGTTTCGCGGCGTCTCGGCACTGCCGAACACTTTTGCGCATGAATCCTATATCGACGAGGCCGCGAGCGAAGCCGGCGTCGATCCCATCGAATACCGTCTGCGCTACCTCAGGGACCAGCGCGCGATTGATCTCGTCAACGCCGTCGCCGAGCGCGCAGGCTGGACGCCGCGCCCCGTGCGGGAGGAGAAGGACGGCGACACTGTGCACGGCCGCGGCTTTGCCTATGCGCTCTACGTCCATAGCAAGTTCCCCGGCTATGGCGCCGCATGGTCGGCCTGGATCGCCGATGTCGCCGTGAACAAATCGACCGGCGATGTCAGCGTCACGCGTGTCGTTGCTGGACAGGACTCCGGCCTGATGATCAATCCGGACGGCGTGCGCCATCAGATCCACGGCAATGTCATCCAGTCCACCAGCCGCGCGTTGATGGAAGAAGTCTCGTTCGAGCGCGGCGCGGTCGCGGCGCGCGAATGGGGCGCCTATCCGATCATCCCCTTCCCCGACGTGCCCAAGATCGACGTGCTGATG
Organism: Bradyrhizobium daqingense; assembly: GCF_021044685.1. Lineage (NCBI taxonomy): Bacteria > Pseudomonadati > Pseudomonadota > Alphaproteobacteria > Hyphomicrobiales > Nitrobacteraceae > Bradyrhizobium > Bradyrhizobium daqingense. Next base: position 4,521,344 of record NZ_CP088014.1, on the reverse strand, counting down.
CTGCCGCGTCAGGATCAGCCGCCTCTCGGCGTCGGCGAATCCGCCTCGGTGCCGAGTGCGGCGGCAATTGCGAATGCCATCTTCGATGCCACCGGCGTGCGCTTTCGCGAGCCACCGTTCACGCCCGAGCGGATTCTGAAAGGGCTGCACGGCGAGGCCGTGGCGACGCCGCAGGCGCTGCCCGCTCCTGCCCCGCAACCATCCCGCATCTGGGAAAATCCCTTCGCCAAACGCGCCGGCATCGTCGCGGCCATTGTAGCCGTCTGCACCGCCGCGATCGGAATCGCTGCTGCCCTCCTGCCCGGCCGGTCCATCGCGCCGATCGCTCGTCCCGATGCCTCGGTTTACTCCGCCGCGACCATTGCCCGCGGAGCGCAGCTCGCCGCACTCGGCAATTGCGCGGAGTGCCACACCAGCCTCGGCGGTGCGCTCAATGCCGGCGGCCGTGCGCTGCAGACGCCGTTCGGCACGATCTATGCGACCAACATCACACCTGACGTCGAGACCGGCATCGGCGCTTGGTCCTATCCCGCGTTCGAGCGCGCGATGCGCGACGGGCTGCATCGCGACGGACGGCAGCTCTATCCCGCCTTCCCCTACACGCACTTTGCGAAGACCAGCGATGCCGACATGCAGGCGCTGTATGCTTATCTCATGGCGCAGCCTGCGGTGCGCGCGACCACACCGGCGAATGAGCTCGCGTTTCCGTTCAATCTGCGCCCGCTGCTCGCCGGCTGGAATGCGCTATTTCACCAGACCAAGGACTTCAAGCCGGATCCCGCGAAGTCCGAGCAATGGAATCGCGGCGCCTATCTCGTCGAGGGGCTCGGCCATTGCAGCGGCTGCCATTCTCCGCGCAATGCGTTTGGCGCCGAGCAGCGCGAGGCCTATCTCGCCGGCGGCTTCGCCGAGGGCTGGGAAGCGCCCGCGCTGACGTCGCTCTCACGCGCCCCCATCCCGTGGAGCGAGGACGAACTCTTCGCTTATTTGCGCACCGGCCATTCGCGCTATCACGGCGTTGCGGCCGGTCCCATGGCGCCGATCGTAAGAGATCTCAAAGCCCTGCCCGACGAGGACATCCGCGCGATGGCGGTCTACCTCAACTCGTTCAACGACGCTGGCTCCGACCGGCAAGCGCAGGATACACTCGCCGCAAAACTCGAGAGCACAACGCAAGTCACCGTTGCTTCGTCCACCGGCGCACGGCTCTATCAGGGCGCCTGCGCCGTCTGCCATGAGGTCGGCGGCCTGCCGCTGTTCGGCACCAGGCCTTCGCTTGCGCTCAACAGCAATCTGCACAGCGCCACGTCGGACAATCTCGTGCAGGTGATCCTGCACGGGATCGCCGAGCCGGTGTCGAGCGATCTCGGCTACATGCCCGCCTTCAGAAGCAGCATGAGCGACGCGCAGGTCGAGGAGCTCGTCGCGTTCCTGCGCCGGCAGTTCGCCCCCGACAAGCCGGCCTGGACCGGCGTGCGCGAGACGATCGCGCGCGTGCGATCGTCCGCGGATTAGAGGCAGGCAATCAGCCGTGCTTCTTGATCTCCACGGGCGGCGTGCCGTGGGTGTGGAATGACTCGATCGTCTTCAGCCCCCAGGCCTGGCCCTTCTTGCGCTCTTCTTCGGTCCATACAATCGGCTTCCAGTCCGGCGCCAGGATGAGGCGCGCCCCGGCATTGGCGACCTCGACGCGGTTGCCGCCGGGCTCGTAGACATAGAGGAAGAAGGTCTGCTGGATCGCGTGCTTGTGCGGACCAGTCTCGATATGCACGCCGTTCTCCAGGAAGATGTCGGCAGCGCGCAGAATCTCCTCGCGGCTGTCGAGCGCGTAAGTCACGTGATGGAAGCGGCCGGGCGTGCCGGAATGGTCGAGCGAGTAGGCGAAATCGTAACTCTTGTTCGACATCGTCAGCCACATCGCCGCTTCCCGGCCGTCGTTGAGGACGATCTGCTCGGTCAGGCGACAGCCGAGGTAATTCTCGAAGAATTCGCGGTTGGCCTTGATGTCGACGGCAAGACAATTGAGATGGTCCAGCCGGCGGACGTTGACGCCGCGCGCGGGAAAGCGCTGCGCCTGGTTCTTCAATGCGGGCTTCAGCTCAGCCGGCGCCTGATACCATTCGGTCTCGTAATAGAGTTCGACGATGTGGCCATCGGGATCGCGGCAGCGGAAGGTCGGCCCCTGTCCCATGTCGCCGTCGACCCAGCCGATGTCGAAGCCGGAGCCCTTCAACGCGGCGACCCGGCGCTCCAGCGCCTGCTGGCTGCGCGCGCGCAGCGCCATGTGCTCCATGCCCGATGTCTTCGAAGCCGTGAGCTTGAGCGAATAGCGCTCGTAGTCGTCCCAGCCGCGCAGGTAGACCGATTCGCCCTTCTGCCCGCTGACGGTCATGCCCATGACGTCGACGAAGAACTTCAGGCTCTCCTCGGGCTTGGGCGTCAGGAGCTCCATGTGGCCGAGATGCGCGAGATCGAGGATCGGTTCGGGCTGCATGGTTTCCTCCAAACTTGGCTGCCGAGCGTGGCTGCGAGCCGCGGGGCCACGCAATCGACGCGGGACTGCAACGCGTTCACGCCCGGCACGGCACCGAAGCCATCGGGCTATTTGTACTAATGTACAAATGATTAGTTCTCGTCAACAAATCAAACGCTGCCTGCGAGTGGGGGGACGGCTCCCCACCCCAGCGGTGACAGAGTTCCACGAGCGGCGGGCCTTGCTGCCCGAATGGTAAAGTCTTCCTAAATGCCTTCCGCTCTTCCGGGCTTGGAAATGCAGCTTTTCGCGCCATTCCCACCCAAAAATATGCGTGGGGAACCAGCGCTACCGGGCAATTGCCGCAGATTTAACGAAGCAGCTGCAGCTGTGGCTTAACCGTTTGTGCAGCCAGGGCCGCGCATAGTTTCGCACCAATCCTTGCTCTTCTCAGGTTCATCCATCGTGACATCCTTTGGACGCGTGATTTCTGTTCGCGGATCTCTGGCCCGGGTCGGGCTGCTGGCGGAAAGCCGGATGCCGGTTTCGGAGGTTCGGGCGACCGTCGGCCGCTTCGTCAGTATCCGCTGCGCCAGTTCGGTCATCGTCGCGATGATCACCGAGGTCTCCTGCGAAAACCTGTCGGGCAACGACAATTACATCGCGATCGCCTCGGTCGACCTGCTCGGTGAGATCCTCAACGCCGCCGACAAGGCCAAATTCCAGCGCGGCGTCACCAATTATCCGACCATCGGCGATGCCGTCGACCTGATCACGAGCCAGGAGTTGCGCACGATCTACGCGCCGACCGGCTCGGACCAGATCAATGTCGGCTTCCTGCAGCAGGACCGCTCGGTCGTCGCCTATGTCGACGTCGAGGAAATGCTGTCCAAGCACTTCGCGGTGCTGGGCTCGACCGGCGTCGGCAAATCGACCGGCGTCTCGCTGTTGCTCAACGAAATCCTGAAGGCACGGCCGAACCTGCGCATCTTCCTGCTCGACGTGCACAACGAATATGGCCGCTGCTTCGGCGACCGCGCGCTGGTGCTCAATCCGCGGAACCTGAAGCTGCCGTTCTGGCTGTTCAATTTCGAGGAAATCGTCGACGTGCTGTTCGGCGGCCGCGCCGGCGTGCCTGAAGAGCTCGACATCCTCGCCGAGGTGATCCCGCTCGCCAAGGGCGTCTATACCCAATACCAGAACGCCGACCGCATCGGTCTCAAGCGTATCGATCCCAAGCAGATCGGCTACACCGTCGACACGCCGGTGCCCTATCGCCTGGTCGACCTCTTGTCGCTGATCGACGAGCGCATGGGCAAATTGGAAAACCGCTCCTCGCGCATCATCTATCACAAGCTGATCTCTCGCATCGAGGCCGTGCGTAACGACCCGCGCTACACCTTCATGTTCGACAACGCCAATGTCGGCGGCGACACCATGGCCGAGGTCATCAGCCATCTGTTCCGCCTGCCGGCCAACGGCAAGCCGATGACGGTGATGCAGCTCGCCGGCTTCCCGGCGGAAGTGATCGATTCCGTCGTCTCGGTGCTCTGCCGCATGGCTTTCGATTTCGGCCTGTGGAGCGACGGCGTCTCGCCGCTGCTGTTCGTCTGCGAGGAAGCGCACCGTTACGCCTCCGCCGATCGCAACGTCGGATTCGGGCCGACCCGCAAGGCTGTGTCGCGCATCGCCAAGGAAGGCCGCAAATACGGCGTCTATCTCGGCCTGATCACGCAGCGGCCCGCAGAGCTCGACGCCACCATCATCTCCCAGTGCAACACGCTGTTCACGATGCGCCTTGCCAACGACCGCGACCAGGCGCTGCTGCGTGCCGCCGTGTCGGACGCCGCCGCGAACCTGCTCTCCTTCGTGCCTTCGCTAGGCACCCGCGAGGTGCTGGCGTTCGGCGAAGGCGTCGCGCTGCCGACGCGCCTGCGCTTCAAGGAAGTGCCGCCGCATCAATTGCCGCGCGGCGAGGCCACCATCTCGAGCGTGCCGTCCGTCACCTCCGGCCACGACATGCATTTCGTCAGCGCCGTGCTGGAGCGCTGGCGGGGTGCCACCTCGCAGCGCGACGTGCCGAACGATCCGGTGTTCTCGACGCCGCCCGCCAAGACGCTTTCCAACGTCGAGGCCCCGATGCTGCAGCCGTCGATGGGCCTCGATCCCGATCGCTTCTCGCTGCTGAAGAAGCCGTTGCGGTAAGCCGCTCGCATGTCCCGGACGGGATCCACGCCAAGATCGCCACGTCTGAGAATCTAGCGCTCAGCGCGGCTCACGCTCTTCATGCCGCTCACGTCTTGCGCCGCAGGCTCCAGAGGCTGCCGGCGAGCAGGACGGCGGTCACGAGCAGGATGGCGACGAAGGTCTGGATGATGGTGAAGTTCAGCGCATCCCGCGCGACGAACAACGCCGTGATGGCGCCGGCAATAACGAACAGAATGCGTAGGATCAGGCTCATCGTCGCGTCTCCGGCTCAGCATGACCGGAGCCCGCTTGCCCCAGCTTGGCCGCAATGCGCTTTTCGCCCCTCATGCATCGCGACCGTAGCCGTCCTGGGCGGCAGGGATTTGCGACACATCAAGAGTCCGCCCGCCAATCCGACGCGGAATTGAGACCAAGCCGTCGGATGCAGCTCTAGCGCTTGCTCATCAACGCGAGCGCCGGCGCAAAGCGCTCGGAGAACGTCAGTGTCTTGGCGTGGTGAACCGCCGCGAACGATGCCGAAATCCCTGCTGAAGCGACCGCGAGCAAGGCAATGGCGAAAACCAGACGGCGCATGTTGGCCTCCTGTGTGAGCTCGACTACCGCATAGACATGTGCCGGCTCTGTTTCAGGACGGTTTCATCGCCACGGAAAGTGATTTCGCTCAAGCGCCTGTGATGGGATCGGGCTTATCAAAGCCGGGGCTGTAACCAACTAACAAGTATCGCCGTTGTGGAGTGATCAAGGACTACGCAAATGAACGTCGTGATCCGAAAGCTCAATGGTCTATGGCACCTCATCGTCGGATCGTGTCAGATCCGAACGCCGTTCCTGGAAACCCAGGACCGCGCCCTGGTCGTGAATTATGCCCGGCGCGTCTATCCCGGCGCCAAGATCTTCCAGCGCGACTGATGCGAGCGTCCGCGCTCAATCGTCCTCAGCCGGTCCGCACCAGCCCGGCAGATAGATGGCATCCTGGCTTTTGGCCGAAGCCATGGCCTTCTCCACGGCCTCGCCGAAATCGGCATTGATCAGCTTGCGCGAGAGCTTTCGGCGCAGATAGTCGGCCCACAGGAATTCCGAGAACGGCGTCGTATCCTTGGCGAATCCGCCGATGCGGCGGAGCTCGCCCGCAAGACTGCGGAAGGGGTCGTCCTTGAGGTCGGCGACCGATTTCGGCAGGTCGCGGAACGGCCGCCTGTCGCCTTTGGCATCGTAAGGGTAGACCCAGCGCTTGTTGTCCATGACGCCCCAGAAGGCCTCGCGCTCGACCATTCGGAGGTCCCCGATCACGGTCACCAGCACCTCCTTGACGCCCTCGTCGTGCAGCGCGCGGCCGAGATGGTGGTGGTCGATAACGTAATAGCGTTCGTCCGGGCCGTAGACGACGGGGATCATGTGCTTGCCGAGCAGGTCGGCCTGCTTCTTTCTGTCGTGCTGGCGCCAGCGCTTGCGCTTCTCCTTGACCTCGCGCATGCCGACCGTCATCTGCGTCGGCCGAAGCGACAGGATCGGGACCGGATGCACTCTCGGCTCGCGTGGATTGGTCATGGTCGGAAAGGTCCCTTACATCGTTGCAATCGGCGGATCGGGTTCCCTGAACTATGCCATGGGCTCTTGGGCAGTAAAACGTGTTGGGTTGTTCGCGGAAATCACAAGCCGCGGCGCAACCCATGCGCTTTCCCGACAGCGTCGCAGCCGGCTCCGCGGGCATTGAACAAGCGCCATGCAAAATAGTGCGATCAGATAATACACGTCCGCGTTGAGAAGATTTTCTGCAACGGGTTCGTCACGTGTGCTATCTAAAAATCGCTGCTTCGGAGTGATCCCCGCCCCATGAAAACCCAGCGGCCCATAAGCTCTGATGACGAGCACCGGGTGCTCCAGTTCAGGCCGCGCACCTCGCCTTCTCCCACCGTTCGCCGGGGTGGTGGCAGCGTGCAGCCACTGCGCGCGGCGCCCGAGCCGCTCGACCTGTCCCGCTACGAGCAGCCTCGCAGTGAACCGAACGAATATCGCCATCGCATGCTCGCCAACATCGCGGCGCTCGCCTTCACCATCGCCCTGACCGCGATCGGGATCTGGCTCGCGGTGAGCATCGCCGAGTTGCGCCGGACCCAGGATTGCGTGCTGATGGGCCGCCGAGACTGCCTCAAGATCACGACACCGCACATCTAGGTCAGGCTCGCCGCCCGTCCCTCGGCGGGAGGAGCCACGGCAGGCATCCCCAGCCCTGTCCCCCCGCTTGCCCGGCTCCATTGAACTCAGGGCGGCGCTCCGATATACGGGCTTTCGACCCGGCCAGAGGGGGGTTAGAGGGCGTCATCAGGGCGCGATGCCCACCCACCCGCGCCACTCTGGAAATCTGACAAATATCCGCAATATATCAAGGGCTTAGTGATGTCTTCCACATTCGATCAGGTCGCCACGATCATCGCTGAAACCTGCGACATCCCGCGCGACACGATCACGCCGGATAGCCATGCCATCGACGATCTCGGCATCGACAGCCTCGATTTCCTCGATATCGCCTTCGCGATCGACAAGCAGTTCGGCATCAAGCTGCCGCTGGAGAAGTGGACCCAGGAGGTCAACGACGGCAAGGCCACCACCGAGCAGTACTTCGTATTGAAGAACCTGTGCGCGCGCATCGACGAGCTCGTCGCGGCCAAGGGCGCGAGCGCCTAAGCGCGCAGCCATGCAACTCGAATACTTCCACATGATCGATCGGATCGTCGACCTCAACGTCGACGAGAAGACGATTGTCGTCGAGGCCCAGGTTCCGAACGCAAGCACCATCTTCGAGGGACACTTCCCGGGTTATCCCTTGATGCCCGGCGTGCTCCTGATCGAATCGATGGCGCAGGCTTCGGGTTGGCTGCAGCTCGGAATGCTGAAGTTCGAGCGCATGCCGATCCTCGCCGCCGTGAAGGAGGCCAAGGTCCGCGGCTCGGTTTTCCCCGGTGACGTCATGAGCATCGAGGCGATCCTGTCTCATCAGGGTTCGGGTTATGCAGTGACCGAAGCCAAGATCCGGGTCGGCGGCAAGCTGCGTGCGAATTCGACCCTCACCTTCACGCAGATCCCGTTCCCCAATGCGGATATGCGCGGACACATGGACGCGATCGCCAAACGCGTCGGCTTTCCGCAACAGGCCGTATCGCCATGACTGACACTCCCGTTACGACGTCCGGCCAGACGGAAGTCTGGATCACCGGCATTGGCCTCGCCACCTCGCTCGGCGAGGGGCTGGACGCCAACTGGGCCGCGCTCCAGGAAAAGCGCATCAATGTCGACGAGAAGGGCTTTGCGCCCTACGTCGTGCATCCCTTGATGCCGGTGTCTTTCGACAGCCAGATTCCCAAGAAGGGCGATCAGCGCCAGATGGAAGCCTGGCAGCGCATCGGCACCTACGCCGCCGGCCTGGCGCTCGATTCGGCCGGGATCAAGGGCAACAAGGACATCCTGTCGAAGATCGACATGGTGATCGCCGCAGGCGGCGGCGAGCGCGATCTCAACGTCGACACCGGCGTGCTCACGGCCGAGGCCAAGGGCGCGAACGCGCCCGGCTTCCTCAACGAGCGGCTGATGAGTGACCTCAGGCCGACGCTGTTCCTGGCCCAGCTCTCCAACCTGCTCGCCGGCAACATCGCCATCGTCCACGGACTCGGCGGCACCTCGCGCACCTTCATGGGCGAAGAGGTGGCCGGCGCCGACGCCGCCCGCATCGCGCTTGCGCGCATCGCCTCGGGCGAGAGCGACATCGCGCTGGTTGGCGGCTCGCACAATGGCGAGCGCAAGGACCTGCTGGTGCTGTACGAATTCGGCGACTTCAATCTGAAGGACAAGTTCGCACCGGTATGGGGGCGCAAGGACCATCCCGGCTTCGCGCTCGGCTCGGCCGGCGCGTTCCTGGTGCTGGAATCGCGGGCGCATGCGGAAGCACGCGGCGCAAAGCCGTTTGCGAAGCTGTCGAGCGTCGTTGCAGATCTGGCGCGCCGAAAGCAGACTGGCGAGATGACCGCGACGCTGGAAAAGCTTTGGGCCAAGCTGCCGAAGCGCGACGGCAAGGGCGCCATCATCACGGGCGCGACCGGCGCGGAGCCGGCGACGAGCGAAGAGCGCAGCTTCCTGAAGAACCATGCGGAGCTCCCGGTACGCTCGACCGGCACGATGTTCGGCCACACCATGGAGACGCAGTTCCCGCTCGGCATCGCGCTCGCCGCGCTGGCGATCTCGCGCGGCGCGCTGTTCCCGCCGAATGATTCCACGGGCACCGAGATTGAAATGCAGGGCGCGCCCACCCAGATTGTGGTGGTGGGGGCCGGACACTGGCGCGGCGAAGGCATGGCGCTGGTCGAGGCGGTGAGCTGAAGCGTGGCGCGCTTTGGCCAATGCTTAAGCTCTATCGGGGGATCGACATGACTGCACCACGCGACAAACTCGGGCGTCCCGTCGTCGTCGTCACCGGCATGGGCATCATGACCTCGCTCGGCGCCGGCAAGGCCGACAATTGGGCCAGGCTCGTCGCCGGCGAATCCGGCATCCGCACCATCACGCGCTTTCCCGTCGACGGGCTGAAGACCACGATGGCCGGCACGGTCGATTTCGTCAGCGTCGATCCGTTCTCCTCCACTGCCCTTTCCGAGCGGATGGCCGAGATCGTGACGGAGGAAGCGCTCGCGCAGGCCGGCATCGGCGCCAAGGCCGATTTCCCCGGTCCCCTCTTCCTCGCGGTCGCGCCGGTCGAGGTCGAATGGCCGCAGCGCCGCGAGCTCGGCCGCGCCGTCGGTGCGCTCGACTTCAACTATGACGATTTGCTGCGCATCTCCGGCGGCGGCAAGTACAGCGCCTATCATCACCGCTTCATGTTCGGCTCGGTCGCCGCGCACCTCGCCGAGACTTTCGGCACCAAGGGCTCGCCGATCTCGCTGTCGACGGCGTGCGCGTCCGGAGCCACGTCGATCCAGCTCGGCGTCGAGGCGATCCGCCGCGGCGAGACCGATGCCGCGTTGTGCGTCGCGACCGACGGCACTGTGAATCCCGAAGCGCTGGTGCGCTTCTCGCTGCTTTCGGCGCTGTCGACCCAGAACGATCCGCCGCAGGCGGCCTCCCGCCCCTTCTCGAAGAATCGCGACGGCTTCGTCATGGCGGAAGGCGCCGGCGCACTGGTGCTGGAAAGCTATGAGGCCGCCACCGCGCGCGGCGCAAAGATTCTTGGCGTGATCGCCGGCTGCGGCGAGCTCACCGATTCCTTCCATCGCACCCGCTCGTCTCCCGATGGGAAACCGATCATCGGCTGCATGAACAAGACACTGGCCGATGCCGGCATGACGCCGGACCAGATCGACCACATCAACGCGCACGGCACCGCGACGCCCGAAAACGACAAGATGGAGTTCAACACGACCTCGGCCGTGTTCGGCGAGCTCGCGCAGAAGATTCCGGTCACCTCGAACAAGTCCATGGTCGGCCACACCATCTCCGCCGCCGGCGCCGTCGAGGCGATCTTCTCGCTGCTCACGCTTGAGTATCAGCGCATCCCGCCGACGATCAACTACGAGACGCCGGATCCCACGATCCTGTTCGACGTCGTCGGCAACAAGGCGCGGGATGCCCGCGTCACCGCGGTGATGTCGAACTCGTTCGGCTTCGGCGGCCAGAACGCCTCGCTGATCCTGACCCGCGAACCGGCCTGACCGGACACATGTCGCTGCTTCCTGCGAGGATGAAGGCCCGCGCGCGGGAGGCGGCAAAATCGATGGGCGGCAGCCTGATCGGCGCCGCCACCGTCGGCATGCTGCGCACCACGCGCTATTTCGATCCGGTCAAGACATCGGACTTTTTCGCGCGGGCGGTAAAGCTGATCGGACCGCGCCTGCGCGAGCACCGCATCGGCCGCGCCAATCTCACCGCCGCCTTTCCGGAGAAGTCGCCGGACGAGATCGAACGCATCCTGATGGGCGTCTGGGACAATCTCGGCCGCGTCGGCGCCGAGTTCGCCCATATCGATCACGTCTGGAACTACGATCGCGATCACCCGGAGAAAAGCCGGATCGAATTGTCCGAACGCAGCATCGAGCTGTTCGATCAGATCCGCGACGACGGCAAGCCGGCGCTGATCTTCGCCGCGCATCTCGCCAACTGGGAGCTGCCGGCTCTCGCTGCCGTCGCGCATGAGCTGGATACCGCGATCCTGTATCGCCGGCCGAACATCGCCTCCGCCGACCGCATCATCCAGGAAATGCGCCAGGTCAACATGGGCACATTGATCCCGGCGGGCCGCGACGCGCCGCTGCGGCTCGCGCAGGCGCTCAAGGACGGCAAGCACGTCGCCATGCTGATCGACCAGTACCTGACCGCGGGCGTCGAGGTCAGCTTCTTCGGCCGCAAGACCCGCGCGAATCCGATGCTGGCGCGGCTCTTGCGCCAGGTCGAATGTCCGATCCACGGCGTCCGCATCATCCGCCTGCCCGGCGGCCGCTTCCGCGGCGAGCTGACCGAAGAGATCAAGCCGGTGCGCGACGCCGACGGCAAGATCGACATCCAGGGCACGACGCAGGCGATCACCAGCGTGGTGGAGAGTTGGGTGCGCGAGCATCCCGAGCAGTGGCTGTGGCTGCACAGAAGGTGGCGGTAGTTGCACCGTCATTGCGAGGAGCAAAGCGACGAAGCAATCCAGAATGCCTCGGAAAGATTCTGGATTGCTCGCTTAGCTCGCAATGACGCGAATGTGCCTCTACCTCCCCGTCTTCACCTTGGTCCAGAGCCGATTGATGATCCGCTGGGTCGCCGGCTCGCGCGCCGTGATGACGAACAGTTTTGAAAGCGTCGCCTCGTCCGGATAGATGTTCTTGTCGTTCAGGATCCTCGGATCGACCAGCTTCTGGGCGGCGAGGTTGCCGCTCGCGTAGGACAGGAAGTCCGAATTCTTGGCGGCGACGTCCGGGCGATAGAGATAGTTGATCAGTTCGTAGGCTTCTCTGACGTTCTTGGCATCGGCGGGGATCGCGAGATTGTCGAAGAACATCTGCGCGCCCTCCTTCGGGATTGCGTAGCCGATCTCGACGCCACTTTTTGCCTCGGCGGCGCGGGCGCGGGCCTGCATGATGTCGCCGGACCAGCCGACTACGAAGCAGATCTCGCCGGTCGCGAGCGCGCTCAGATATTCTGACGAGTGGAACTTGCGCACGGAAGGCCGGACTTTCGCCACGGCGTCAGCGGCCTTCTCCAGGTCCGCCTGCTTGGTCGAGTTCGGATCGAGCCCGAGATAGTTCAGCGCCGCCGGAAAGATATCATCGGCGGAATCGAGCATGTGCACGCCGCAATCTCTAAATTTTGCGAGGTTCTCCGGCTTGAAGACGATGTCCCAGCTGTCGATCTTGGCGTCGGGTCCAAGGATCTGCTTCACCTTGGCGACGTTGTAGCCGATGCCGGTCGTGCCCCACATGTAGTTGGCGGCATAGTCGTTGCCGGGATCGTAGGTCGCGAGGTGCTTCGTCACCATCGGCCAGGCGTTGGCGAGATTCGGCAGCTTCGTCTTGTCGAGCTTCTGGAAGATGTTGGCCTTGATCTGACGCTGGAGGAAGTACGCCGTGGGCACCACGACGTCGTAGCCGGACCTGCCGGCCATCAGGCGCGTCTCCAGCGTCTCGTTGGCATCGAAGGTGTCGTAGACGACCTTGATGCCGGTCTCCTTGGTGAAGGCCTCGAGGACCTCAGGCGCCACGTAGTTGGACCAGTTGTAGAAGTTGACGACCCGCTCCTGGGCACCGGCGGGTGGCGAAAGCAATGTCAGCGCTGCAGCGATCGCAAAACCAAGGCAAAGCCAGGAAAAGCAACGCCTCAATCGGCCGACATTCGTCATCTCAAATCTACCTCTTGCGCCCACGCACCGCGTCCGACAGCCGCTCGAGTGCGGTGTCGAGAGTCTCGTCCTTCTTGGCAAAGCAGAAACGCACCACCGAGGTGACGGGGTCCTGCTCGTAGAAGGCCGAGACCGGGATCGCCGCGACCTTGTACTCCTTCACGATCCGCCAGCAGAACTCGGTGTCGCTCTCGTTCAGCCCGAGCGGCGACAGGTCGACGGTGAGGAAGTAGGTGCCCTGCGACTTCAGGACGGGGAAGCCGAGGCTTTCTAGGCCCTTGGTGAGGCGGTCCCTGCTCCGCGTCAGGTCCTTGCGCATCGACAGGAAATAGTCGTCAGACTTGCCGAGGCCGTAGGCGACGGCGGCCTGGAGGTTCGGCGCCGTGGTGAAGGTCAGGAACTGGTGCACCTTGGCGGCGACGCGCAGAAGAGGCGGCGCGGCGCAGACGAAGCCGATCTTCCAGCCCGTCAGCGAGAAAATCTTGCCGGCCGAGCCGACCTTGATGGTGCGCTCGCGCATGCCGGGGATGGTGATCAGCGGGATGTGCTCGTGCTCGTCGAAGGTGACGTGCTCCCAGACCTCGTCGCAGATCGCGATGACGTCGAACTCCTGGCAGTAGCGCGCGAGCAGTTCGAGGTCCTCGCGCGGATAGACCACCGCGGAGGGATTCAGAGGATTGTTGAAGAGCACCGCCTTCGTCTTTGAATTGAAGACGCTTTTCAGCATGTCCTCATTCAGCCGCCAGTGCGGCGGCTCAAGCCGGACGAGGCGTGGAATGCCGCCGGCCTGGCGGATGATCGGGAGATAGGAATCATAGACCGGCTGGAAACAGACGACCTCGTCACCCGGTTGCACGACCGCGAGGATCGCCGAGGTCAGGGCCTCGGTGCCGCCGGAGGTCACCATCACCTCGCTCATGGGATCGAGCTTGAGACCGTGCCAATGGCCGTAATGGGTCGCGATGGCCTGGCGCAGCTCCGGCAGGCCCATCATGGATGGGTATTGGTTGTAGCCGTTCAGCGAGGCCTCGGCCGCGGCGCGGCGAATGTCCTCGGGGCCGGGATCGTCGGGGAAGCCTTGACCGAGATTGATGGCGGCATTGTCGCGCGCGGCCTGCGACATCGCCTCGAAGATGGTGACGGGAAGGTCGGCGAAGACCTTGTTCAGGGACGAGCTTTTGGACATCGGGCCGATCAGCCACCGACCTTGCTCGGAAGGCCCGCCGCCTTCCAGCCCAGCATGCCGCCGGCCAGATGCTTGTCGTAAGGCAGGCCGGCCGCCTGCGCCGCCAGCGAGGCCGTCACCGAGCGCTTGCCCGAGCGGCAGGCGAACACGACCTGCTTTCCGCCGGGATCTGGAATCGCCTTGGGATCGAAGGTCGAGAGCGGTACCACGACGCCGTAGGGATAGGCCTCGGCCTCGACCTCATTCGGCTCGCGGACGTCGACCAAGAGATAGCGGCCTTCGGCGACCCCCTTGGAGACCTCGTCCGCGGTCAGATCCTGTACCTGGTTTGCCACTTCATCCTCCACGTCGCGTCTGTGGGCCCGGGCGATCCCGGCCGGCGCGCAACCTCGCCTCTCGGGACGCGAAAATCAAGCGCTACAAAGGCTTGAGCCGCACGGCGCAAGCTAAAGCTAAATCGCAGCGACTTGAAGCACGCTTTGAATCCCGGCCCTAGATCGTCACCTGCGTTCCGACCTCAACCACACGGCCGGAGGGGATCTGGAAATAGTCGGTGGCGTCGTTGGCCGATCGGCTCAGCGAGATGAAGAGCCGGTCCTGCCAGCGCGGCATGCCCGAATGCACCGCGGGCTTCAGCGCCCGCCGCGACAGGAAGAACGAGGTCGACATGATGTCGAACTGCCAACCGAGCTTGCGCGCGATCGCCAGCGCCTTCGGCACATTGGGCGATTCCATGAAGCCGAACTTCAGCGTGACCTTGGAAAAGGTCGGCGAGATTTGCTCCAGCCTGACCCGCTCGGCCGGATCGATCCGCGGGGTCTGCGCCGTCTCGATGGTGAGAATGACGTTCTTCTCGTGCAGAACCTTGTAGTGTTTCAGACTATGCATCAGCGCGGTCGGCGCACTGAGCGGGTCCGAGGTCAGGAACACGGCGGTGCCGGGCACGCGCTGGGGCGGCCGCTTCTCCAGCATGGCCACGAGGTCGGCGAGTGGGAACTCGAGCTTGCGCGACTTCTCGAACAGCAGCCGGCTGCCGCGCCGCCACGTGTACATCAGGATGATCATGAGCGCGCCGAGCGCCAGCGGCACCCAGCCGCCCTCGAACACCTTGAGCAGGTTGGCGGCAAGGAAGGTCATGTCGAGGAACAGGAACGGCGCAATCAGCGCGCCGGCGGCGAGCGGCGACCACCGCCACACTTTCCAGACCACCACGAAGCCCATCAGCGCGGTCACTACCATGGTGCCGGTGACCGAGATGCCATAGGCGGACGCCAGCGCGCTGGAGGAACGGAACAGCAGCACCAGCAGCACCACGGCGAGCAGCAAAAGCTGGTTGATGCGCGGGATGAAGATCTGGCCGGAATGGGCTTCGGAGGTATGACGAATTTCGAAGCGCGGCAGCAGCCCGAGCTGAATAGCCTGACGCGTCAGCGAATAGGCGCCGGTGATCACCGCCTGGCTCGCGATGACGGTCGCCATGGTGGCGAGCACAACCATGCAGCCACGGAAGAAACCCTGCGGGAAGAGCTGGAAGAATGGGCTCACGATCGCCCCGGGATCGCCGAGCACGAGCGCCCCCTGCCCCAGATAGTTCAGCGCCAGCGATGGCAGCACGATGAACAACCAGGCGGTCTGGATCGGCCGCTTGCCGAAATGGCCAAGGTCGGCATAGAGCGCTTCGGCGCCAGTGACCGCCAGGAACACCGCACCCAGCGTCACGAAGCCGATGATGCCGTGGGAGAGCATGAAGGACACCGCGTGGAGCGGGTTCAGCGCGAGCAGCACCTGCGGCTGCTCGATGATCGGGTGGATCGCGGCGGCCGCGAGCACCGCGAACCAGACGCACATGATCGGGCCGAAGAAGGCGGCAACGCGGGCGGTACCGCGGGATTGCACCGCGAACAGCGCGACCAGGATCACCACGGTCAGCGGAACGATATAAGGTTCGAACCGCAGCGTGACGTCCTTCATGCCTTCGATCGCCGACAGCACCGAGAGCGCCGGCGTGATCACGGCATCGCCATAGAAGAGCGCACCGGAGATGATTCCGAGCAGGACGACGGTGGCACCGCCGGTGCCGACAGCGCGCTGGGCCAAGGCCATCAGCGCGAGCGTGCCGCCCTCGCCGTTGTTGTCGGCGCGGAGCAGGATGACAACATATTTCAGCGTCACCACGACGATGAGGGCCCACAGGATCAGGGAGACGACGCCGAGAACGGCTGCCGGCGTGGGCGCGCCTTCGGCGCCCGAGGCCGCCAGCACCGCTTCGCGGAAGGCGTAGAGCGGGCTGGTGCCGATATCGCCATAGACGACCCCGATGCTGCCAAGCGTCAGCGCGCCGAAACCGGCGGTGGTGTGGGCCTCGCCATGCCCGTTGGCCGCCGCCGTTTCCGGGGCGGAAATCACTGCGTCGCTAGTCATGGGAAAGCCCGATGGCCTCTAAAATGCTTCACTGCACAACGGCGGAAGAGCGCGCGGCTTATAGGCCTGCGCTGCCGGCATAGCCTAGCCCGATTCTGGGGCTTAGCCATGCAAATTCGCATGGCAGAGGAGGTAGCGGTTAGATCGTGACCTGGGTCCCGACTTCCACCACCCGTCCCGTGGGGATCTGGAAGTAGTCCGTGGCATCGTTGGCGGACCGGCTGAGCGCAATGAACAAATGATCCTGCCAGAGCGGCATGCCCGATTGCGCCGAAGCTTTCAGCGAGCGCCGCGACACAAAGAACGAGGTCGACATGATGTCGAACTGCCAGCCCTGCTTGCGTGCGATCGCAAGCGCCTTGGGCACGTTCGGCTGCTCCATGTAGCCGAAGCGCAGGCGAACCTTGGAAAACTTGTCGCTGATCTTCTCCATGCGAAACCGCTCCGACAGATCGACTCGTGGAGTCTGCGCGGTCTCGATGGTGAGGATCACGTTGTGCTCGTGCAGCACCTTGTTGTGCTTCAAATTGTGGAGCAACGCGGTCGGCACGAAAGCGGGATCGCTGGTGAGGAACACCGCGGTGCCCTTGACGATGTGCGGGGGCCGCTTCTCGAGGCTCCGGATCAGATCATCCAGCGGCACCTCGATCCGGCGCGTCTTCTGGATCAGGATTCCCGAACCCTTGCGCCAGGTCCAGATCGTCCCCACCATGACGACGCCAAACAATAGCGGCACCCAGGCACCGTCGAGCAGCTTCAACAGATTGGCGCTGAAGAAGCTCAAATCGACGATGACGAAGGGCACGATGACAGCCGCAGCCGTGGCGGCGCGCCAGTTCCACAATTTCCAGATCACAACGAAGCCCATGATGCCGTCGGCGACCATGGTGGTGGAGACCGCGATGCCATACGCCGAGGCCAGATTGCTGGGGGTGTGGAACAGCAAGACCAGCAGCATCACGCCGATCAGCAGCAGCCGGTTCACGCGCGGCAGATAGATCTGGCCGGCGTGAGTCTCGGAGGTGTAGCGCACCTCGAAGCGCGGAAGCAGGCCGAGCTGCACCGCCTGATAGACCAGCGAATAGGCGCCGGTGATCACGGCCTGGCTCGCGATCACAGTCGCGGCGGTCGCAAGGCCGACCAGCGGCAGCACCAGACTGTCAGGCACCATGCGATAGAAGGAATGCTCGATCGCGCTGGGATCGGACAGCACCAGCGCGCCCTGTCCGAAATAGTTGATCAGGAGCGCGGGCAGCACGAAGAACATCCAGGCCGACTGGATCGGCTTGCGCCCGAAATGACCGAGATCGGCATAGAGCGCCTCGCCTCCGGTCACCGCCAGGAACACGGCGCCGAGAGTCACGAGGCCGATCACACCGTGCGACAGCACGAACTGCACCGCATAATAGGGATTGATCGCCGCCAGCACCGTGGGGTCGTCGGCGATATGGACGGCCCCCATCACTGCAATGACGGCGAACCATATCACCATCACCGGCCCGAAGGCCGAGGCCACCAGTGCGGTCCCTTTGCTCTGGACGGCAAACAGCAGCGCCAGGATGAGGACCGTGAGCGGCACGACGTAGTGCTCGAACGCCGGAGTTGCGAGCTTCAGGCCTTGGACCGCCGACAGCACCGAGATCGCCGGCGTGATCATGGAATCGCCGATGAACATGGAGGCCCCGACCACGCCGAGCGCGAGCAGAACCCAGCTTCGCCGCCCGAGCGCGCGCTGGCCCAGCGCCATCAGCGAGAGCGTGCCGCCCTCCCCGTTATTGTCGGCGCGCAGCAGCAGCAGGACATATTTGGCGGTGACGACGATCAGCAGCGCCCACAGGATCAGCGAGAGCACGCCCAGCACGATAGCCCGCGAGACCGGCTCGCCATGGGCGGCGCCCTTCACTGCCTCGTGGAAAGCATAGAGCGGCGAGGTGCCGATGTCGCCGAAGACGACGCCGATGCTCCCGAGCGTAAGGGCCCAAAAACCTGATGTGACCGGCTTCCCGTCGTGGGTCTCGGTCGATGAGATGCTCGCCGTCATGGGGGTGGAAAACGCTTGGTCCCTGAATTCGATCCGGCGCCTTTCGACGGTTCAGCGTCGCCTGTCAATCGGCTCGCCACCATAGCAGCCGCCGAGACAGAAGCTGTGACACCGCAGCAACGTTCGTCGCCGGCGCGACGACATGCCTCAGGTAAAATGGTAATGCAAGACCGTTAGGGCTTCAGGTTTGGTGGCAGCGGCGGGTCTTCGCGCATCAAGGTGATGGTCACCCGCCGGTTGGCGGCGAGCGAAGGATCGTCCGGAAACAGCGGCTGGGTGTCCGCCTTGCCCGAGACGGCGAAGATGTGCGACGACGGCAAGCCTTCACGCTCAAGGATCTGGCGCACGGCGTTGGCGCGATCGGCCGAAAGGTCGAAGGCGCCGTAGTCGCTGCGGGTCGGCACGAAGCCCGCCGCGGTGTGGCCGGCGATCGAAACGCGCAGCGGCGTCGCCTTGAGCGGAATCGCAAGCTTCTCGACCAGGCGGCGGGTGCGGTCGTAAGGCACCTTGGAGCCGTCGGCGAACATCGAGCGACCGTCCTGATCGACGATCTCGAGGTTGAGGCCCTGCTTGGTCTCCTCGAACATGATGTGCTTGGACATCTCCGTCAGTTCCGGCATGTCCTGCAAGGCCTGGCGCAGCGAGGCTGCGGCGAGCGCGAAATTGCGATCGACCTTGATCTTCGCGCCGGAGGTCTTCTCGCGATCCTCCTGGTCCGGCGTCGGCGTGTTGGAAGCATCCTCGGGCTGGATGTGATCGACGTTCTTCAACCGCGGACGGGTCGGCAGGCCGTCGGACTCGACGATGCCGGAATAGCGCGCTTCCGTCTGCACGCCGAACGCCTCGCGCATCGAGCCGGCGACGATCTTCAGCTTGTTGGCGTCCTGAGTGGAGAACGCGACCAGCATCACGAAGAACGCCAGCAGCAGCGCCATCAGGTCGGCGAAGGTCACGAACCAGCCGTGGCCTCCATGTGCGCCGCCGCGTTTCTTCTTGGCCATTGGCTGCTTTCCGCGACCGCCCTACCGACCGATCAGGCCGGCACCGGCTCGCCCTCGGCGTGACGATGCTTCTCCGGCAGATAGGCCAGCAGCATCTCGCGCACGAGCGTCGGGCTCTTGGAATCGCGGATCATCAGGATGCCGTCGATGATCAGCGTCCGGTTCGTCTCCTCGTCGAGCAGCTTGCCGTGCAGCTTGTCGGCGATCGGCAAGCAGATCAGGTTCGCGACGACGGCGCCGTACAGCGTCGCCAGCAGCGCGGTGGCCATGAACGGACCTAGCTTCGAGGGATCCTGCATGTTGGAGAACATCTGCACCATGCCCAGCAGCGTACCGATCATGCCGAACGCCGGGGCGCAGTCGCCGACCGCGCGATAAATCTTGCTGCCCTCGTCGAGATGCATCAGGAAGTTGTCGCGGTCGCGCTCCAGATTGTCGCGAATGAAGTCGAGGTCGTAACCGTCGGCGACGTAGCGGATGCCCTTGGCGAGGAACGGCTCGTCGGTCTCGACTTTTTCCAGCCCTACCGGACCCTGCTTGCGGGCGATCTCGGCAATGCGGGCGAGCTCGTCGACGAGGTCGTGGGCCGAAAGGCTGCTCAAGGTGAAGGCGAACTTCGCGCCCAGCGGCACGCCGTGGATCATTGCCGACAATGGAAAGCGGATCATCGTTGCGGCGAACGAGCCGCCGAAGATGACGATGACGGCGTGGATGTCGTAGAACATCCCGAAGGTGCCGCCCATCAGGATCAGCGACGACACAACAATGGCGCCTGCGACCAGGCCGACAAGTGTTGCGATATCCATTATCGACTCCAACGCCTACGCAACAACGGCCGTCCTGGCCGCTGGTGCGGCTCAACCCCGAACCGCATCGCAGACCCTAGAGCGGCGCCATTAAAGACGCGTAAAGGTTAAGTCTGGACAGTATGGCCACCGGACCACAGGCGACCGCGATAGCCGGCCGGCGGCGGGATTCTCAATACTTCGCTAACCACGATCGGCCGCACGAGAGCGGCGGCCCCTCGCACTGCGGCCCTGCGTCACATCCGTGCCGGGGGATCCAGGGGGTAGTTTGTCCCTGTACGGCACGCTCCATCGCGAGGGAGCCCATTCGCCATGGTGATCTTGTTCGGTCTTCTCACCGCGCTTCCCGCGGTGCTGTCCGTCCATCTGCTCGAGCCGGCGCTGGTTCTGCCGGCGTTCAGCGTGCTGCTGTTCATCGAGGCTGGCTTCGCCGTGATCGCAGCGCGCCTGATTCATCTCCCCGACAATGGTGAGAGCATCACCCTCTGGGATTTTGCGGGCGGCTTCGCCCTGATCGGATGCGCCGCCGCAGTGTTCAGCGAGCCGGACCAGGCCGCCCTGCTCCTGACGGAACAGGGGCGGCTGCCGTCGCGACCTTAGATCGTCCAATCGGGCCGTCAGTGGATCTCCGCGGAGCGTTTCAGCGCGGCCTTCAGCTTCTCCAGTGAGAAGTCGGGGCTGCGCGCGATCTCCAGGATCGGCGTCTCGCGCCGGCCACAGAGCTCGGCAGCCTCGGGCAGCTTCGCCGCGACGTCGAGCGGGATCACGA
This sequence comes from Bradyrhizobium daqingense, assembly GCF_021044685.1. NCBI lineage: Bacteria > Pseudomonadati > Pseudomonadota > Alphaproteobacteria > Hyphomicrobiales > Nitrobacteraceae > Bradyrhizobium > Bradyrhizobium daqingense. The sequence goes on along the minus strand of NZ_CP088014.1, from coordinate 4,500,575 downwards.
TGGCGCCGTGCTGGTCGGCATGAATGAGATCATCCGACTTCACGGTCATGCCGGCGACGCGCACCTCGCCGCCGAAGCTCTCCGCATGAACCCAGGCATGGGATGGGCCGATCGAGCCGGCCAGCGCCTGGAAGCCCGGGGCCCATTGCGGGATGTCGCGGATCGAGCCGTCGGTGATGACGCCGAGACAGCCGAGTGCCTTGTGCACGTTGCTCTGCACCTCGCCCCAAAACGCGCCATAGCCGACATCGGGGCCGTCGATGTCCTGAATCACCGAGATGCGCGGACCGTGGCCGGTGCCGACATATTCGTAATATTCGATGCGGCGCTTGGACTGCTCCTCCGCGGGGAGCGAGGATTTCAGCACCGAGCGGATCGCGACCGTGCGGGCATAGCCGACGATCGGCGGCAGATCGGGAAACGGGCAGACCAGCTGCTTGGTGGTGTAGCCGATCAGCCGCCGCTCGGGCGCCACGATCTCCATGGCGTTGCAGATGGTCGGCGTGTCATAGCGGCCCAGCGCTTCGAGGACGGATGCGGGCAGCGGCCCGGTCGCTTTATCGGTCACGGCATTTTCTCCCAGATTGGCGGCTGATTGACGCGATGCCGCCGGCACTGGGCGATATAGCCGAGATCGGGACTCAACCCAACTCGGCACGCCTTCATGGCAGATATCTGTTACTCAGTGCAGCCGTCCGGGCCGGTCGTCATCCTGCGGCGGCTCCGACAGGTTCGCCATCGTCGGCGCCGAGGGCGGTGACGAGATTTCGCCATCCGCCGGCGCAGCCGTTTCGAGCGCCCGCGCCTGGTCGCGGTAGGATTTGTAGCCGAGCGGCAGGCAGAGCAGATAGAGCACCGTGCCGATCGAGAGCACGTGCCAGGGATAGGCGATCAGGAGCGCGATGAAGACGACGACGGCGACGAACGCCGGCAGCACCAGCTCGGGTGGCACGCGCATGCGCTTGGTCTTGCCGGAGAACACCGGCAGGCGCGACACCATCAGGAAGGCGATCAGCAGCGTGTAGGCGGCCGTCATCGCCACGGGCCAGCGCCCGAGACCGAGGAACGCGACATAGATCGGTAGCAGCACGGTGATCGCGCCGGCCGGCGCCGGCACGCCGGTGAAGAAATTGGCGGCGAAGGCCGGCTTGTTTGGATCGTCCATGGTGGCGTTGAAGCGCGCCAGACGCAGGCCGCCGGAGATCGCGAACACCATCGCGGCGATCCAGCCGGCATTGCCGAGCTCATGCAGCTGCCAGAAGTACAGCATCAGACCGGGCGCCACGCCGAAATTGACGAAGTCCGCGAGGCTGTCGAGCTCGGCGCCGAACTTGGACTGGCCCTTGATCATGCGCGCGATGCGGCCGTCGATACCGTCGAGCGCGGCCGCGAACACGATGGCGTAGACGGCGAGCGACATGTGTCCCTCGATCGACAGCCGGATCGAGGTCAGGCCGGCGCAGATCGCCAGCAGCGTGATGACGTTCGGCACCAGCATCCGCACCGGAATCGGGCGGAACCGCCGGCGGCGCGTATCGGGGTCCTTGAAATCATAGGGCGTCATGGCTCGTCCTCACCTCATGGCGAGATATAGCAAGCCACATCCCCCTCCGCCATTGCCGCGGAACGCCCGAAAGGACCGACTATTGGTTAATTGGTGCGGTAAGTGCGCCCGGAGTCGTCTCCGGCGAGGTCAGCCAGAATCGTCTCGCCGGCAATCGCTGTCTGGCCTTCGGAGACCAGCGCCTTGGTGCCCAACGGCAGATAGACGTCAAGGCGCGAGCCGAAGCGGATCAGGCCGAAGCGCTCGCCGGCGCCGATCGCCTGCCCTTCCTTGACGAAACAGACGATGCGCTTGGCGACGAGGCCGGCGATCTGGACCACGCCGATCCGCGCCGTCGGCGTCGTGATCACGAGCGAGTTGCGCTCGTTGTCCTCGCTCGCCTTGTCGAGCTCGGCATTGATGAACAGGCCGGGCCGGTACGCGATACGGTCCACTCTGCCCGCGATCGGGCTGCGGTTCACATGGCAATTGAACACGCTCATGAACACCGAGATGCGCGGCAGCGGCCGGTCGCCGAGGCCGAGCTCGGCCGGCGGCAGCGCCATGGTGATCATCGAGACGCGACCATCGGCCGGCGACACCACGAGCCCCTCATCCACCGGCGTCACGCGGACGGGATCGCGGAAGAACAGCGCGCACCACACGGTCAGGATCGTGCCGATCCACCCCAGAGGCGACCACAGCCAGAACAGGACCAGGCTTGCCAGCGCAAAGCCGCCGATGAAGGGATAGCCCTCCTTGTGGATCGGCGGGATCTGACGCTGGATCGAATCGAGAATGGACATCGTTATCTGCCGGTCTGGGTTAATGGCACGCACGGGCCGTCGCGCGGGCTTGTTTAGGCCAGAGTTGGGACCGGAGACAAGGTCACTCCGCCGCCGCAGGTGTCGTCAGGGCGTCGCTGACCGGTGGCGGCTCCCGGTTGGGCGCCTCGCCAGAGTCGGCCATCTTGGCCAGTTTCTCCCGTGCCGCCTCGGCCTCGCGCTGCCTGTTCCACATGCTGGCATAGAGGCCGCCTTGCGCGAGCAGTTTTGCGTGGGTGCCGCGCTCGGCGATGCGGCCCTGGTCCAGCACGATGATCTCGTCGGCACCGACGATGGTCGAGAGCCGATGCGCGATCACCAGGGAGGTGCGGTTTTTCGCCACGCGGTCGAGCGCGCCCTGGATCTCGTGCTCGGTGTGGGTGTCGAGTGCCGAGGTTGCCTCGTCCAGCACCAGGATCGGCGGCGCCTTCAGGACGGTGCGCGCGATCGCGACGCGCTGCTTCTCGCCGCCCGAGAGCTTCAGGCCGCGCTCGCCGACCTGGGTCTCGTAGCCCATCGGCGCCATGCGGATGAAATGGTCGATCTGTGCGAGCCGCGCCGCCTCTTCGACCTCGGCATCGCTGGCGTCCCAGCGGCCGTAGCGAATGTTGTAGCGGATGGTGTCGTTGAACAGCACGGTGTCCTGCGGCACCATGCCGATCGACGCGCGCAGGGAATCCTGCGTCACGGAGCGAATGTCCTGGCCGTCGATCAGGATCCTGCCTCCCGACACATCATAAAGGCGGAATAGGAGGCGCGAGATCGTCGACTTGCCGGCGCCTGAGGGGCCGACGATCGCGACCGTCTTGCCGGCCGGCACCTCGAAGCTGATGCCTTTCAGGATCGGGCGCGTCGGCTCATAGGCAAAGCGCACGTCCTCGAAGCGCACGGTGCCGGCAGAAATGATCAGCGGCTGCGCATCGGACGCGTCTTTGATCTCGGCTTCGCGACCCAGCACGTTGAACATCTTCTCGATGTCGATGATCGCCTGCTTGATCTCGCGATAGACCATGCCCATGAAATTTAGCGGCTGGTAGAGCTGGATCATCATGGCGTTGACCAGCACGAAATCACCGACCGTGTTGGTACCGTTGCGCACGCCGATCGCGCACATCAGCATGGTCGCGGTCAGCCCGAGCGTGAAGATCACGGCCTGGCCGGTGTTGAGCACCGCGAGCGAGGTGTAGGTGCGGACGCTCGCCTCTTCGTAACGCTCGACCGATTTGTCGTAGCGCTGCGCCTCGCGCGCCTCGGCGCCGAAATACTTCACCGTTTCGTAGTTGAGCAGCGAGTCGATCGCCTTGGTGTTCGCTTCGGTGTCGGAATCGTTCATCTTGCGGCGGATGCCGATCCGCCACTCGGTCGCGATGTAGGTGTAGTACATGTAGAGCGTGACCGTGATCAGGGTCGCGACCACGTAGCGCCAGTCGAACTGCCAGAGCAGCACGGCCATCAGCAGCGTGACCTCGACGATGGTCGGGATCAGCTGCAGGATCACCATGCGCACGATCACCTCGATGCCCTCACGGCCGCGCTCGAGCACGCGCGTCAGGCCGCCGGTCTTGCGTTCGAGATGAAAGCGCAGCGACAACTCGTGCATGTGGATGAAAGTGAGAGTCGCAAGCTTGCGCACCGCGTGCATGGCGACGCGGGCAAAGATACCGTCGCGCCATTGCGTCAGCACCGCCATCAGGATGCGCATCACGCCATAGCTTGCGGTCAGCAGCAGCGGCGAAGCGATCACCCAGAGGTGCCAATTGTCGGCCGCGACCGGCGCGGTATTGTCACCGGTCAGCGCGTCGGTTGCCCATTTGAAGCTGAACGGCACGGCGAGCGTGATCAGCTTGGCCGCGAGCAGCAGCACCAGCGACCAGACCACCCGCATCTTCAGATCGGAGCGTTCGCCCGGCCAGATATAGGGCCACAGATGCGCCAGCGTGCCCATCAGCGTGGCCCGCTCCAGTGCTCCTTGTGCGGGAGGATCAGGAACGTCGGCGCCGTCGAACGATTGAGGTTGGTCCATCAAGAAGCCTGAAAGCCCGCCGGATGCGGGTGCCGCTGCAATTTGCGATTTTCACCCGTCATATAGAGCCTTGCCGATGCCAGCGCACCCCGCCAGATGGCGAATCTTCGATGGTTTGTCGCCCTTTACCGGTAGATTCCCGGGACTATCGAATCACCTGAAGGGCTTGACGCCTCTTCGCTGCAATGCATCATGGTACCAATGAGCACGATCAAAACCGTCTGTGTCTATTGCGGCTCCGGCCCTGGAACCAATCCCCGCTTCGTTGAAGGTGCCGAGGCATTCGGCAAGGCGCTCGCCGAGAACAACATCCGTCTGGTCTATGGCGGCGGCTCGCTCGGCCTGATGGGCGCGGTCGCGACCTCCGTGCTCGATCACGGCGGCACCGTCACCGGCATCATCCCCGACTTCCTGAGGGCCCGCGAGAACGCGCTGACGCGCGTGCAGGAGATGATCGTCACCCCCGACATGCACGAGCGCAAGCGGCTGATGTTCGAGCGCTCCGACGCTTTCGTGGCGCTGCCGGGCGGCGTCGGCACGCTGGAAGAGCTGGTCGAGCAGATGACCTGGAAGCAGCTCGGCCGCCACGCCAAGCCGGTGCTGCTCGCCAACATCGACAATTTCTGGGAGCCGCTGTTCTCGCTGCTGTCGCACATGCGGCAGACCGAGTTCATCCGCGCCGGCCTTTCAATCGACATCCTCAAGGCCGATCGCGTCGAGGATATTCTGCCGAAGCTGAAGGCGGCCGCTGCCCAGGTCGCCGAAGCGGAAAAGCAGATGGCTCCGGACGTCGCGCGCAAGCTTTAAGTCATAGGAAACGTCACCGCCTCGATGCGGTTGCCGTCGGGATCGGTGACGAAGGCCGCGTAATAGCGGACGCGATCGTGGGGGCGGATGCCGGGCGCACCGTCGGAGGCGCCACCGGCGGACAGCGCGGCGGCGTGAAACGCATCGATCTCATCGGTCGTCTTCGCGCGCAGGCAGATGTGCACGCCGCTCTCCGGCGAGACGCGGGGCATGCCCTCGCGCAGATTGATCCAGAATTCTGGATAAGCCTTGCCGAAGCCGACCGTCCGCGGCCGCGTCACGAGACGCGTGAGGCCGAGGGCGGCGAGCGTCGCCTCGTAGAATCTTGCGGCGCGATCGAGATCGCTGACGCCGACCGAGATGTGGTCGATCATGTGCCGTGCTGCCTCCCTCGGTCATTCCGGGGCACGCGAAGCGTGAATCTCGAGATTCCGGGCTCGGTCCTGCGGACCGCCCCGGAATGACGAGATAAAACCCTACGCCGGCGCGCCCGACTTCACGAGCTTGTAGATCACCGAATCCATCAGCGCCTGGAACGAGGCGTCGATGATGTTCGGGGACACGCCGACCGTGGTCCAGCGGTCGCCGTTCTCGTCCTCGCTCTCGATCAGCACGCGCGTCACCGCGCCGGTGCCGCCATTGAGGATACGCACGCGATAGTCGATCAGCCTCAAGCTCTCGATGTATTTCTGGTACTTGCCAAGATCCTTGCGCAAGGCGACGTCGAGCGCGTTGACGGGACCGTTGCCTTCGGCCGCCGAGATCAGGCGCTCGCCGGCAACGTCGACCTTGACCACCGCAAGCGCCACGGTGACGCGCTCGCCGTGCGAATTGTAGCGCTGCTCGACATTGACGTCGAACTGCTCGACCTCGAAATAATGCGGCACCTTGCCGAGCGTGCGGCGCGCCAGCAGCTCGAACGAGGCATTGGCGGATTCATAGGCGTAGCCTTGCGCCTCGCGATCCTTCAGTTCCTCGACGAGGCGCGTCAGCTTCGGATCGGTCTTCTCGTAAGGGATGCCGGCGCGGTCGAGCTCGGCGATGACGTTGGAACGCCCGGCCTGGTCGGACACCAGCACCTTGCGGTGGTTGCCGACCAGTTCCGGCAACACATGCTCATAGGTTTGCGGGTCCTTGAGCACGGCGGAGGCATGAATGCCGGTCTTGGTGACGAAGGCACTCTCGCCGACATAGGCCGCATGCCGGTTTGGCACCCGGTTGAGCATGTCGTCGAGCGTGCGCGAGACCTTGACGAGCGTCGCCAGCTTGTCCGTGGAGACGCCGATCTCGAAGGCGTCGGCAAAACCCGTCTTCAATTTCAGCGTCGGGATCAGCGAGCAAAGATTGGCGTTGCCGCAGCGCTCGCCGAGGCCGTTCAGCGTGCCCTGGATCTGCCGCGCACCGGCGCGCACGGCGGCAAGCGAGTTGGCGACCGCCTGCTCGGTGTCATTATGGGCGTGGATGCCGACATGATCGCCGGGGATGTGCCTGGTCACCTCTCTGACGATGGTCTCGACTTCGTCTGGCATGGTGCCGCCATTGGTGTCGCACAGCACGACCCAGCGCGCGCCGGCATCGAAGGCGGCCTTGGCGCAGGCGAGCGCAAAATCCGCATCCTCCTTGTAGCCGTCGAAGAAATGCTCGCAGTCGAGCATGACCTCGCGGCCCACCGCTTTTGCCGCCGCGACGCTGTCGCGGATCGAGGCGAGATTCTCCTCCTTCGTCGTCTCCAGCGCAACGCGCACCTGATACGCCGAGGATTTTGCCACGAAGCAGATCGCATCCGCCTTCGCCTCCAGCAGCCCGGCGACACCGGGATCGTTGGAGACCGACCGCCCCGCCCGCCGCGTCATGCCGAAGGCGGTGAAGCGCGCATGATTGAGCTTGGGGTTGGTCGCGAAGAATTCGCTGTCGAGTGGATTGGCGCCGGGATAGCCGCCCTCGACATAGTCGATGCCGAGGTCATCGAGCATCGCCGCGATGACCTGCTTGTCGGTCAGCGTGAAATCGACACCATTGGTCTGCGCGCCGTCGCGCAGCGTGGTGTCGAACAGATAAAGACGCTCCTTGCTCATGGCGCCGCTCCGAGCGTCTTCTTCATGGTGGTGTTGGCGAGCCACTCGTCATTCATGGTGACGCTGTTGCGCTGCTGGGCGGTGTAGCCGCGCTTGGTGAAGAAGCCCTGGGCGGTGTCGCTGGCGTCCACCGAAAGGCTGGTGGCGCCGCGGCCGCCGGCGAGCTTCTCCAGCGCGTCGACCAGCATGGTCGCGATCCCCTGCCCGGCGACGGCCGGATGCACATAGAGCATGCGGATGTGATCGTTGCCGCGGAGCGAGGCGAAGCCGACCGGCGAGCCCTCCAGCGTCGCAATCAGCGTCAGATCGCCGGCGAGCCGCTCGCCGAACTCCGCGTCCTCGGCCGCCGCCATCCACGCTTCCTGCTGCGCTTCGCTATAATCGTCGCCGGTCAGCTCCTCGATGCTGGCCGCGAAGATCGCGGCGAGGACCGGCACGTCCGCCGGCAGGAAGGGCCGCAAGCCGGGCTTGGGGTGAGCTTGTGCCATCGTCTTCACCACATCCCATAGAGTTTCGTCACGATCGCCACGGCCGCACCGAGCAGCAGGATCTTCAGCGCGATGTAGTAGACCCAATGCCGCGGGAAAGGTGTGTCGGGCCGCTTCATCGCGCAATCTCCCAGGTCGTGCCTTCCTTGGAGTCTTTGATGGCAACGCCCATCGCGGCGAGCAGATCGCGGATGCGGTCGGACTCCCCAAAATCCTTGCGGCCACGGGCAGCCGTTCGCTCTGCGATCAGGCGCTCGACCTCCTTCGCATCGATACCGCTCGCCTGTTGCTTGCGACCCTCCCATTGCGCGGCGCTCTCCGAGAGGAAGCCGAGCAGCCGCAACGATCCTGCCAAGGCATTTACGTCGCTGCTGCGCAAGCCGTGCAGCGCCGCGATCGCCAGCGACGTGTTGAGATCGTCGAGCAACGGCTCGAGAACGGACGCGGCCGGCTTGCCGGGCTCGACGTCGGCCGCAACGCGATACCAATCGTCGAGCGTCTTGGCGCTCTCCTCCAGCGACTTCATGGTCCAGTCGATCGGCGAGCGGTAATGCGTCTTCAGCATGTTCAAACGCAGCACCTCGCCCGGCCAGTCCTTCAAGAGCTCATGGATCGTGATGAAGTTGCCGAGGCTCTTCGACATCTTCTCGCTCTCGACCTGGAGGAAGCCGTTGTGCATCCAATAGTTCGCCATGCGCTGCTGGTGGAAGGCGCAGCAGGTCTGCGCGACCTCGTTCTCGTGGTGCGGAAACACGAGATCGATGCCGCCGCCATGGATGTCGAAATGCTCGCCGAGATGCTTCCAGGCCATGGCCGAGCACTCGATGTGCCAGCCCGGACGGCCCTCGGCTTTGATGCCGGCCGGCGACGGCCATGACGGCTCGCCGGGCTTCGACGGCTTCCACAGCACGAAGTCGGTTGGGTCCTTCTTGTAGGGCGCGACATCGACCCGGGCGCCGGCGATCATCTCGTCCAGCGAACGCTTCGACAGCGCGCCATAGCGCGGCAGCGCGGAATTGGCCGCGTTCATCGCCTGCGGCGAGAACAGCACGTGGTCCTCAGCGACATAGGCAAAACCGCCGGCGACCAGCCTCTCGATGATCTCGCGCATCTCGCCGATATGGTCGGTCGCGCGCGGCTCGACGCTGGGCCGAAGCGCACCAAGCGCATCGACGTCGGCGTGAAACTGCCTGCCCGTCTGCTCCGTGACCTTGCGAATGGCCTCGTTCAGCGGCAGGCCCGGGAAGTCGCGCGCGGCCCGATCGTTGATCTTGTCATCGACGTCAGTGATGTTGCGGACATATTTGACGTGCGCCTCGCCGTAGAGATGGCGCAACAGCCGAAACAGCACGTCGAACACGATCACCGGGCGCGCATTGCCGATATGGGCGAAGTCATAGACGGTCGGTCCGCAGACATACATGCGGACGTTGTTCGCATCGAGCGGCACGAAGGCCCGCTTTTCCCGGCTCAGCGTATCGTAGAGGCGCAATTCCATGACAACCCATCCCTTGCGGCCGGGCGTCCAGGGCTCTCAATATTTTTGAGAAAAGACGGCTCCAGCCAGCGAATCGCTAGCTCGTAATCTCGCGGCAAATAGCGCAAATGGCGAGGAGACCGTTCATGCGGCGACATATGGGCTATGAGGCGGCCCCGCGTCAAGAGAGCCGCGAAAACGGCGCTTTATCTCCGCAAAGGCGCGCTGCCTGCCCCGATGGTTCATGATCCCCTAACCATTTGAGCCCATTCTGGAACCGGCAGTTCCTTTTTGCCTCCGGTGATTTCATGCGATCCTTGTGCGCGCTCATTTTCGGCGCCTCCCTCCTTGCGGCCTCCGGCTCCCACGCCGAGACCCGCGTCTTCATCATCGCCAACCAGGCGGACGGCTACGGGGTCGACCAGTGCCTCGCCAAGGGCGACAGATGCGGTGCCTCCGCCGCGCGCACCTACTGCCAATCACGAGATTTTGCCCAGGCATCGAGCTATCGCCGGGTCGATCCCGACGAAATTACCGGCTCTGTCCCCAAATCCGGCGCAAACTGCCCCCATGGCCGTTGCGACGAATATGTCGCGATCACCTGCCAGCGCTGAATTCGCTCGGAACTGGCGGACCTTAGGTCCAATCTCTGGTCCCTGAAACGACGTGACGATGCCGCAGGAAGCGGCTATGGGAGGGCGCGCTTCGGCCCACCAAAGTCATGCCGGGCCGTGACCTCGCTAGAATGGCGGATATGCCTGAATTTTTGTCCCTGCCCCGTGCCCGCTTCCTCTCCGCCTGCACCGCGCTCTTGAGCACCGTCGTGCTCGCCACCGGCGCTTTCGCGCAGGCCGGCCCGCCCGGTCCGCCGCCTCAGCCCGGCCAGAACGGGCTCGGCCCCAATCCGATGTGCGTGCGGCTGGAAGGCCAGCTCGCCGCGCTCGATCGCGGCGGCGGTGATCCCGCGCGCGAAGAGCAGATCCGCCGCTACCAGGATTCCCAGGCGCGTCAGCAGGCCGAACTCGACCGCGTCACCATGCAGGCCAAGCGGATGGGCTGCGAGTCCTCCGGCTTCTTCTCGCTGTTCAACGGCCAGTCGGCGCAATGCGGCCCGGTCAACACCCAGATCCAGCAGATGCGCGCCAATCTGGACCAGATCACCGGCAATCTCGAGCGGCTGCGCAGCGGCGGCCCCGGCGCCAGCCCGGAGCGCGACAGCCAGCGCCGCTCGGTGCTGATGGCGCTCGCGCAGAACAATTGCGGCCCGCAATATGCCGCCGCTGCGCAGCCGCAAGGCGGCGGCAACTTCCTGAGCAATCTGTTCGGCGGCAACAATGCGGGTAATCCGCAAGCCGTGACGCCCTCTGATCTCGGCCCCCCATCCGGCACCTTCCGCACCGTCTGCGTGCGCACCTGCGACGGCGCCTATTTCCCGATCTCGTTCGCCACCGTGCCGGCGCGCTTCCCCGACGACGAGAAGACCTGCAAGGCCCTGTGCCCGGCCGCGGAGGCCGTGCTCTACACCCATCGCAATCCCGGCGAGGACATGAACTCGGCGGTGTCCACCAACGGCCAGCCCTACACGGCGCTGCCGACCGCGTTCAAATTCCGCAGCGAGTTCAACCCGTCTTGCTCCTGCAAGGCCGCGGGCCAGACCTGGGCGGACGCGCTCAAATCCGCCGACGACAAGGCGGCCGCCGAGCAGCAGGGCGACATCATCGTCACCGAGGAGAGCGCCAAGAGGATGCAGCAGCAGCGGCTCAACAAGGGCACGCCTGCGAGTGCGAAGAAGGGCGCAACGCCGGCGCCGACAACGGCCAATGCGCCGGCAGCAGCGCCGCCGACGGAAACGGGTCCCGCTGCCAGCTCCGAGAACAAGCCGATCCGCTCGGTCGGCCCGACCTTCCTGCCGCAGCAGCAGAAATAGGTCGTCATTCCCCGTCATGTCCCGCAAAGGCGGCCGCCACGCGCGGCCGTTTCGCTGTTACTGCTCGCCCTCGCGGCTCCACGGGAAGAGATTTGCCGGGAAGTCCGCTGCGTAGCGCCTTCCCTTCGGCCTCGGTGGAAGCTCGTCCGGTGGATTTGGGTTCGGCTCGACCACCCGCCGATAGAGGTGCCAGCTGGCATGACCGAGCACCGGCAGAACGACGGCGAGACCCACGAAGAATGGTAGCGAGCCGATCGCGAGGAGCGCCGCCACGATGAGACCCCACCCGGCCATCGCAACCGGATTCGCGGCCACCGCTCGGAGCGAGGTACGGATCGCATCGATCGCAGTCGCATGCCGATCGAGCATCAACGGAAACGACACCACGCTGATGCACAGGGCCAAGACCGCAAACAGGAAGCCGACACCACAACCGATGATGATGAGAGACCAGCCTTCCGGGGTCGTCAGCACGCGCGTTGCGAAGTCGGGAATGCTTGCAGCCGGTGCGTGACCAAAGATGGTGACGTAGATTGCGTTCGCGGCACCGATCCAAGCCCCGAACAAGACGAGCAGGAGTACGCCGAGCTCGAGCATGGCGCCGAATGACGGTGCGCGCAGCACCTTGATCGCGTCCCATGCATCGACGTCCTCGCCGCGCTCGCGGCGGCGACTGAGTTCGTAGAGACCAATCGCGGCAAAGGGACCGATCAAGGCAAACCCGGCGGCCAGCGGGAACAACAGCGGCAGCACCGAATAGCCGAGCACCGCCCTGAACAGGACGAGGCCGAGGACAGGATAAATCACGCACACGACGAGCGCGTGACTTGGCATCGCCTGGAAATCCTCCCAGCCCAGGCGTAGCGCCTGGGTCAGGTCGGACAAGCTGACCTTACGAACGGGATAAGAGGCCGCTTCGCCGAAGACGTGCCGCCTTATCGTGTCGTGGGAGTACAGAGTGGCCATGAATGCAACCTCCCGTGCTGAAAATCGCGGTGCTGACAACACGCGCTTATCAGCCACGCGTGTCCGCTTCACGAGCGAGAACGCGATGGGCCGAGTACGGCACTCAGGTTCAACGAAACGAGCCTGGCCCGACGGAACCCGCCGCGACCTGCCTGACCAGCTTAGCGCGCACTGAGCGAGGTTGCACTCAACCTTAGGTGAATTGTGCATGTGCACAAATCTTGATGCATTGCGTCACCTCAGACGCCGCCCGCCCGGCGTGGAGCCGACGCTTCTTCCGAGCGAGAGCGGCTCCGACACCGCATCCGCACGCCGATATGCACTATTGACGCCGGGTTCGGCTGGTATCATTTTAGAATTAGAAGCAGACGCCCTCAGCTCCGATGAGATTGGTGGTCGCGACCGTTCTCTTGACTTCGCGATCGCAGGAATGGGCGAGGCAACAGGCCGGCGATGGCATAGACGCAAACAAAAAAAGCCCGCCATCGCGACAGACGTGAGCTCCGCCCTGGATTCGTATCCGCAGCCTTTGATGGCAAGGATGGATCAGGATGGTTGTCGCATTGATATTGCTGCTGGTCGCGATCGGCTCGGTGCTGTTTCACATCTACAGCCCTTGGTGGTGGACGCCGATCGCCACGAACTGGGCCTATATCGACCACACCATCAACATTACGTTCTGGATCACGGGCTTCGTGTTCGTCGCGGTCATCGCCTTCATGGCGTACTGCGTCTTCCGCTTCCACCACAAGGAGGGAAGACGCGCCGACTACAATCCGGAAAACAAGAGGCTCGAATGGTGGCTGAGTGTCGGGACGGGTGTCGGCGTCGCAGCCATGCTGGCGCCCGGCCTTGTGGTCTGGCATCAGTTCGTCACGGTGCCCGCGGATGCCACCGAGGTCGAGGTCATGGGGCAACAATGGCAATGGAGCTTCCGCCTGCCAGGCAAGGATGGGCGATTGGGCACATCCGATGTCCGCAACATCGCTTCCGACAATCCGATGGGGCTAAATCGCGACGACTCACACGCGCAGGACGACGTCGTGATCGAGAGCGGCGACCTGCACCTTCAAATCGGAAAGCCGGTCAAGGTTCTCCTCCGCTCCGTTGACGTCCTGCATGATTTCTACGTGCCCGAATTCCGCGCCAAGATGGACATGGTTCCAGGCATGGTGACCTATTTCTGGATAACGCCGATCCGAACCGGAACGTTCGATGTTCTCTGTGCGGAGCTTTGTGGCGCTGCTCACTATCAGATGCGGGCCAAGGTCATCGTCGACGAAGAGCGTGAATATCACGCCTGGCTGGAGCAACAGAAAACATTTGCAGAACTGTCGCCGGCGAAAGCCGTCCTGAAGGCGACGTACCGATCCGGCGACAAGTAGCGAGCTGCCGCCGCAAGGATAGATCGGGTGCATGAGGCCGACGCCTCACTCCCGATGGAAATGACCAGGAGATTTCTATGGTCGATATTCCATATGAAGGGACCCCCGGCGTACCGCCTGCCGAAGTACCTGATGTCGAGCTCTACCATCCGCGGAGCTGGTGGACACGATACGTCTTCTCGCAGGACGCCAAGGTGATCGCCATTCAGTATTCGCTGACGGCCGCGGCCATCGGGCTGGTGGCCCTGGTGCTGTCGTGGCTGATGCGGCTGCAGCTGGGATTTCCTGGCACCTTCTCCTTCATCGATGCCAACCAGTACCTCCAGTTCATCACCATGCACGGCATGATCATGGTGATCTATCTGCTCACCGCGTTGTTCCTCGGCGGCTTCGGCAACTACCTGATCCCCCTGATGGTCGGCGCCCGGGACATGGTCTTTCCTTATGCGAACATGCTGAGCTACTGGATCTACCTGCTCGCGGTCCTTGTGCTGGCCTCGACATTCTTCGTGCCCGGCGGCCCCAGCGGCGCCGGCTGGACGCTCTACCCGCCGCAAGCAATCCTCACCGGAACGCCCGGCCAGGATTGGGGCATCATTCTGATGATGTCATCCCTGATCCTGTTCATCATCGGCTTCACCATGGGCGGGCTGAACTATGTGGTCACGGTGCTCCAGGCGCGCACCCGCGGCATGACATTGATGCGCCTGCCCCTGACGGTGTGGGGCATCTTCACGGCGACGGTCATGGCGTTGCTGGCATTCCCTGCACTGTTCGTTGCCTCGGTCATGCTGCTGTTCGACCGCCTCTTGGGAACCAGCTTCTTCATGCCCTCCCTCCTCGAGATGGGGCAACTGTCGAAATATGGCGGCGGCAGCCCGCTGCTGTTCCAGCACCTGTTCTGGTTTTTCGGCCATCCCGAAGTGTACATCGTCGCCCTGCCCGCCTTCGGCATCGTCTCCGATCTGATCAGCACGCATGCGCGCAAGAACATCTTTGGTTACCGCATGATGGTCTGGGCGATCGTGGCCATCGGCGCGCTCAGCTTCATCGTATGGGCGCACCACATGTATGTGAGCGGCATGTTCCCTCAATTCGGGTACTTCTTCGCCACAACGACGCTCATCATCGCAATCCCCACCGCGATCAAGGTCTACAACTGGGTGCTGACCCTGTGGCGCGGCGACATTCATCTCACGGTGCCGATGCTCTTCGCACTCGGCTTCATCGTCACCTTCGTGAACGGCGGGCTCACCGGCCTCTTCCTCGGCAACGTCGTCGTGGACGTGCCCCTCTCGGATACCATGTTCGTGGTGGCGCATTTCCACATGGTGATGGGCGTCGCGCCGATCATGGTCGTGCTCGGAGCGATCTACCATTGGTACCCCAAGGTCACGGGTCGGATGCTCAACGAGGCCCTGGGGAAGTTTCACTTCTGGGTCACTTTCCTCGGCGCCTATCTGATCTTCTTCCCCATGCACTATCTTGGACTGCTCGGGGTTCCGCGCCGGTATTTCGAGATCGGCGATGCGACGTTCATCCCGTCCTCGACCCACTCACTGAACGCCTTCATCTCCGTGGTGGCCTTGATCGTCGGCTTCAGCCAGCTGGTGTTCCTGTTCAATTTGGCCTGGAGCCTGTTCAAAGGTGAAGCTTCAGGAGGCAATCCCTGGCGGGCGACGACCCTGGAGTGGCAGACGCCGGAGACGCCCCCAAGACACGGTAACTGGGGCAAGGATCTCCCCGTCGTATACCGGTGGGCCTATGACTACAGCGTGCCCGGCGCTGCCGAGGACTTCATTCCGCAAAACCAGCCGCCGCGCCCAACGCAGCTCGCCGAGGGAGCTGCTTCGTGAGCGCCATCATCCTGTTCCTGGCTGTGCTCGCGGTGATCGCCGGATGGTGGCTGTCGCAGCAGCGGTTGACCGCCAAGCCCTGGCTGGAGGAAGGCCCAGCCGGTGACTTCCCGGGCGGCGATGCCATGACCTGGCCGGCAGCGAAGATCGGGCTCGGCGTGTTTATCGCCGTCGCGAGCGCATTGTTCATCCTCTTCATCAGCGCCTACTCGATGCGCATGGGCGTGGTGGACTGGCGGCCGCTGCCGGTACCGCGGCTGCTCTGGGTCAACACGGGCGTTCTGGTCCTGAGCAGTGTCGCGCTGCACTGGTCGTACGTGGCCGCGTGCCGACACGATGCTGAAGGCGTCATGATCGGTCTGCTCGCCGGCGGAGTGTCTGCCGTGATCTTCCTCGCCGGACAGCTCCTGGCCTGGCAACGGCTCGGAGCTGCCGGATATTTCGTGGCGTCCAATCCGGCGAATTCCTTCTTCTACCTATTGACCGCAGTGCACGGGCTGCATCTGGCGGGCGGCCTGGTGGCCTTGGGCCGAACCTCAGCCAGGATGTGGCGCGGCGCCGAGATCGCCGACATGAGCTTGAGCGTGGAGCTGTGCGCCATCTACTGGCACTTCCTGCTGCTCGTCTGGCTTGTCCTGCTCGGGCTTCTCACCGGCTGGACCGACGATTTTGTCGACATCTGCCGCCAATTGCTGAGCTAGGGAGGCGAGATCAGATGGCTGAGACCGTGCTGACAGATCCGGGCCAATCGCCTGCGCGGCTTGAAGGCTGGCGCGGCATCGCCGCCGACTGGGCGTCCGATCAGCGCGCCTTCAAGGACGTGTCCTGGGGCAAGGCCATGATGTGGATCTTCCTCCTCAGCGACACCTTCATCTTCAGCTGCTTCCTGCTCTCCTATATGACGGCGCGCATGTCGACGACCGTACCCTGGCCCAACCCCAGCGAAGTCTTCGCTCTCGAAATCGCGGGCCAGCACATCCCGCTCATCCTGATCGCCATCATGACGTTCGTCCTGATCAGCAGCAGCGGCACGATGGCGATGGCCGTCAATTTCGGCTACCGCCGCGATCGATTCAGAACTGCGGCCTTGATGCTGGTCACGGCAGCCTTCGGTGCGGCATTCGTAGGAATGCAGGCCTTCGAGTGGACCAAGCTGATCATGGAGGGGGTCCGGCCCTGGGGCAATCCGTGGGGAGCCCCCCAATTTGGCGCGAGCTTCTTCATGATCACCGGCTTCCACGGCACCCATGTGACGTTCGGTGTGATCTTCCTGATCGCCATTGCGCGGAAGGTGCTCCGCGGCGACTTCGACGTCGAGAGGCGCGGCTTCTTCACGAGCCGCAAGGGCCATTACGAGAT
Organism: Bradyrhizobium daqingense; assembly: GCF_021044685.1. Classification (NCBI taxonomy): domain Bacteria; kingdom Pseudomonadati; phylum Pseudomonadota; class Alphaproteobacteria; order Hyphomicrobiales; family Nitrobacteraceae; genus Bradyrhizobium; species Bradyrhizobium daqingense. Next base: position 4,483,845 of record NZ_CP088014.1, on the reverse strand, counting down.
CGTCGAGATCACGGGCCTGTACTGGCACTTCGTCGACCTCGTGTGGGTGTTCATCTTTGCATTCTTCTATCTTTGGTGAGGTCGGCGCATGACAAACGCGGCGGTACACATGGAAGGACAGCTCCACGGTTCGGCGCATGACGCAGTCGCAACGGGGGCCCTTGACGCCAAGGGTCAACAGCACCCGATCAAACTCTACCTCGTGGTCTGGGGCTGGTTGTTCGTCCTCAGCACGTTTTCCTACCTTGTCGACTACTTCGGCCTACATGGCTATCTGAGGTGGTCGCTGATCCTGCTCTTCATGATGTTGAAGGCCGGCTTGATCGTTGCCGTCTTCATGCACATGGCCTGGGAGCGGCTGGCCTTGACCTATGCCATCCTGCTGCCGCCGATCGCGGTACTCGTCTTTGTGGCGATCATGGCGCTCGAATCCGAGTACACGCACTTCCTTCGAGTGCTGTTCTTCGCAGCCCACTCGTAGCAGCAATCGGAGTTCTCACCGTCAGGCCGCGCAAGGCATCTTCGAACTAGGCATCTTCGAAGAGTCACCCCTCAAAGGCATCGATCGACGCCTTGCTGCCGCGCGACACCAGCGTCTCGTCGTGTGCCGGCAACGGCTCGCCCTTGTCACGAAAACGGTTGGTGATGGGATAGCGGCGGTCGCGGCCGAAATTCCGTCGCGTCACTTTCACGCCGGGCGCGGCCTGGCGGCGCTTGTATTCGGCGACGTTGAGCAGATGGTCGATGCGGGTGACCGTCTCGCGATCGAAGCCGGCCGCAATGATCCGATCCAGCGGCTCCTCGCGTTCGACGAGACGTTCGAGAATGGCATCGAGCACGTCATAGGGCGGCAGCGAATCCTCATCACGCTGGTTCTCGCGCAGCTCCGCGCTCGGCGGCCGCGTGATGATATCAGGCGGAATGACCTCGCCGGCCGGGCCGAGCGCGCCGTCCGGCTTCCAGGAATTGCGCAGGGCCGCCAGCCGAAACACCTGCGTCTTGTAGATGTCCTTGATCGGGTTGAAGCCGCCGTTCATGTCGCCGTAGAGCGTGGCATAGCCGACCGACATCTCCGACTTGTTGCCCGTCGTCACCACCATCAGCCCGGTCTTGTTGGAGATCGCCATCAACAGCGTGCCGCGGGTGCGGGCCTGCAGGTTCTCCTCGGTGATGTCAGGCGGCAGGTTCTTGAAGATGCCGGACAGGATGGTCTCGAATCCGGTGACGGCCTCCGCAATCGGCAAGACCTCGTAGCGGATGCCGAGATGGCCGGCGAGTTCACCGGCATCCGCAATTGAGTGCGGCGCCGTGTAGCGATAAGGCAGCATCACGCCATGGACCTGGTCGGCGCCGAGCGCATCGACCGCGATCGCCGCGCACAGCGCGGAATCGATGCCACCGGAAATGCCGAGTAGCACGCCCGGAAAGCCGTTCTTGGCGACGTAGTCGCGCAGGCCCAGCACGCAGGCGGCATAGTCGGCCTTGTCGCCCTCGACCTGCTCGGCAATGGGACCTGTGCAGCGCCAGTCGTCGCCATTCCTGGTGAAGCGCAGCGTGACGATGGCCTCCTCGAACGCCGGCAGTTGCGCGGCGAGCGAGAGGTCGCCGTTGAGCGCGAAGGACGCGCCCTCGAACACCAGCTCATCCTGGCCGCAGACCTGGTTCAGATAGACCAGCGGCAAGCCGCTCTCGGTGACACGCGCCACCGCCACCGACAGGCGCACGTCATTCTTGTCGCGGGCATAAGGCGAGCCGTTCGGCACCAGGATGATCTCGGCCCCGGTCTCTGCCAGCGTCTCGACCACGTTCTCGTAATCCTCGGACTCTTCCAGCCAGATGTCCTCGCAGATCGGCACGCCCACGCGCACGCCGCGCACCGTCACGGGGCCGGCAGCAGGCCCGCGCGCAAACAGCCGCTTCTCGTCGAACACGCCGTAGTTCGGCAGATTGCATTTGAAACGAAGCGCGGCGATGCGGCCGCCGTCGAGCAGCGCACAGGCATTGTAGAGCCTGCCCTCCTCGACCCAGGGCGTGCCGACCAGCAGGGCCGGACCACCGTCGGCGGTCTCGCGCGCAAGGCTTTCGATCGCGGCGCGGCAGGCGGCCTGGAACGCCGGCTTCTGCACGAGATCCTCCGGCGGATAGCCGGCGATGAACAGTTCCGGAAACAGCACGAGATCGGCGCCGTCGGCGATGGCGCGCGCGCGCGCCGCGCGCGCCTTTGCGGCATTACCCTCGATGTCGCCCATGGTCGGATTGAGCTGTGCGAGCGTGACCGCGAATGCATTGTGACGTTCGGCCATGATGCGCTCTCGACCTTTGGCTAGACGAAACCCAATCGCTCGACGATGGCAAAGATCCAGAACACGCCGGCCATGAGCAACGCGACGCCGACGGCGGCCGAACCCATGTCCTTGACCCGGCCGATCTGCTTGTCGTGATCCATGGTCAGGCGGTCGGCGAGCTTCTCGATCGCGGTGTTGAGCAGCTCGACTGTCAGCACGAACGCAACCGAACACACCAGCTCGACCGCGCGCATTGCAGTCGCGCCGATGAACCAGGCCAGCGGCAGCGACAGGAGGAGCGCAAAAATCTCCTCGCGGACGGCCTGCTCCGACCGGAACGCAAAGGCCAGACCGTTACGGGAATTGATCGTGGCCTTCCAGATTCGCAGCAAGGTCTTAGAGCCCCGCGGCGGCCGGCATCGGCTTGGCCTTGCCGGCGCGTTCCTGCTTGAGCAGCTCCGCGATCAGGAAGGCCATGTCGATGGATTGCTCGGCGTTGAGGCGGGGATCGCAGACGGTGTGATAGCGGTCGTTGAGATCCTCGTCCGTGATGGCGCGGGCGCCGCCGATGCATTCGGTGACGTCCTGGCCGGTCATCTCCAGATGCACGCCGCCGGCATGGGTGCCTTCGGCGGCATGGATGGCGAAGAACGATTTCACCTCGGACAGGACGCGGTCGAACGGCCGCGTCTTGTAGCCCGACGTCGAGGTGATGGTGTTGCCGTGCATGGGGTCGCAGGACCAGACCACCGCCCTGCCCTCGCGCTGCACGGCGCGGACCATGTTCGGCAGGTGCTCGCCGACCTTGTCCGAGCCGAAGCGGCCGATCAGCGTGAGCCGGCCGGGCTCGTTGTCGGGATCGAGCACGTCGATCAGCTTCAAGAGCTCGTCGGCTTTCAGCGACGGGCCGCATTTGAGCCCGATCGGGTTCTTGATGCCGCGGAAATATTCGATGTGGCCGTGATCGAGCTGGCGGGTGCGATCACCGATCCAGATCATATGGCCGGAGGTCGCGTACCAGTCGCCGGTGGTGGAATCGACCCGGGTCATGGCCTGCTCGTAGCCGAGCAGCAAAGCCTCGTGGCTGGTGTAGAAATCGGTGGCGCGCAGTTCGGGATGGGCTTCGAGATCGAGGCCGCAGGCGCGCATGAAGTTCAGCGCATCCGAGATGCGGTCGGCCAATTCCTTGTAGCGGCGGGACTGCGGCGAGTCCTTCAGGAAGCCGAGCATCCATTGATGCACGCTGCCGAGATTGGCGTAACCGCCGGTGGCGAAGGCGCGCAGCAGGTTCAGCGTCGCGGCCGATTGGCGATAGGCCATCAGCTGACGCTGCGGATCCGGCAGGCGCGCTTCCTTGGTGAAGGCGATGTCGTTGACGATGTCGCCGCGATAGCTCGGCAGCTCGACGCCGTTCACCTTCTCGGTCGGCGACGAGCGCGGCTTTGCGAACTGGCCGGCGATACGGCCGACCTTCACCACCGGGACGGCGCCGGCATAGGTCAGCACCACCGCCATCTGCAGCAGCACGCGGAAGAAGTCGCGGATGTTGTTGGCGCCGTGCTCGGCAAAGCTCTCGGCGCAATCGCCGCCCTGGAGCAGGAAGGCCTCGCCAGCTGCAACCCGCGCCAGCGCCTTCTTCAGGTTGCGCGCTTCGCCGGCGAACACCAGCGGCGGAAAGGTCGCAAGCTGGGCCTCGACGTCGGCCAGGGCCTTGGCGTCGGGATAGTCGGGCACCTGTAGCACCGGCTTGCTGCGCCAGGACTCGGGCGTCCACCGCTCGGACATCGCAATCTCTCCGTGAAGCAAAAAAGTGCAACCTGATCTGTGGGTTGCGAGGGCCGCCTTATACACAGGCTGGCCGCGGCCCGCCAGTTGTAAATCCATTCTTCACTGCAAACCCTTGCGGCGAAAGTCAAATTCGCATTTGTTGGAAGGGCGAGGCAACTGGCAGGATCCCTTGCGCCCATGGACGCGGCACCGGACGACGTTTTCATCGACGAGATCAGCTTCCCGGCGATCGACGGGTATGCGCTGACCGGCACCCTGTTCCTGCCGCGCGGCACCAAGCGTCATGCCGTGCTGATCAACTCGGCCACCGCCGTCCCGCGCAAGATCTACCGCGGCTTTGCCTCCTATCTCGCCCATCGCGGCTGCGCCGTGCTGACCTACGACTATCGCGGCATCGGCGACTCCCGGCTGCCGGCGATGGTCGGCTACAACAGGCCGAAATCGCTGGTCGGCTTCAAGGCGTCGATGTCGGATTGGGCCGCGCTCGACGTCACCGCCGCGGTGCGCTGGATGCGCGAGCGCTACCACGGCCTGCCCCTGGCCTATGTCGGCCATTCCTTCGGCGGCCAGGCGCTGGGGCTGATCGAGAACAACACCGACATCTCGCGCGCCGCCTTCGTGGCCTCGCAGGCCGCGACGTGGCGGCTGATGAGTTCGCCGGAAAAATATCGCGTCTTTGCCTTCATGAATTTTGTCGGCGTGCCGCTGGTCCACGCCCTTGGCTATGCGCCCGGCTGGGCCGGCATCGGCGAGGATCTGCCCAAGGGCGTCTTCCTGCAATGGGCGGAGTGGGTCTCGAGCCCACGCTATCTGTTCGATTCGAAGCTGCCGGCGCTGCAGAATTTCGCGAACTTCAAGGGCGAGCTGCGCGCGCTGTGCTTCCAGGACGATCCCTGGGCGACGCTATCAGCGGTCGAGCTGCTCACGGGCGGCTTTACGGCGATCAAGCCGGAAGTGCTCACCGTCAAGCCGTCCGACGTCGGTGCCAAGGCAATCGGCCATTTCGGCTTCTTCCGCCCCGATCACCGCGACACGCTCTGGCGCGGCGTCGCAGAATGGATTCAGGGCGAGTGAGCCCTCGTCAGCGGATGACCACCGTCAGCGACGAGTAACGTTTGTTCGGCCTGGCTTCGCCCGCCGAGAATTGCGCGAAGGCATCGCTGACCCGCGCGGCCGGCGTCGTCCCGTCTGCAAACCGGAATTCCTTCGGTCGCGGCGCGTAGAAGCTGGCACGGTAATAGGAATCGTCGAAGCGCGTCTCGCCGACGCCGAACAATGCGTCGCAGACGAACAGGAGTGCATAGACTCCCGCGACTGCTGCGACGATCTCCCTGAGAATTGACATGATGATGCCCTGCCCTTTTGCCGGCAGGATGCACATCGGTTCCAAAGCGGACGTTTAAGGCAGGAGCCTTCTTGTCCGCAGGGTTTGCCGCGCCTGAGTGGATTGCAGACAATTTTATCGATTTCAAAAAGAGAGCCCGCCTGACGGGACGATCAGGCGGGCTCCAGGATTGGCCGCTCGGGAGGTGTCAGACGGCCAGGTTCATCCAGACGGCTTTGGGCTCGGTGAAATTGTCGATGGCGGCGGTGCCGTGCTCGCGGCCGAGGCCGGAGTCGCGCTCGCCGCCCCAGGGCAGCCGCACGTCGGTATAGCCATAGGTGTTCATCCAGACCGTGCCGGCGCGCGCCCGCTTGGCAAAGCGCTGCAGCTTGCCGATGTCGCGGCTCCACACGCCCGCGGCGAGGCTGTAGGCCGTGCCGTTGGCGACCCCAAGCGCGTCGGCCTCGTCCTTGAACTTGATGACGCTGACGACGGGCCCGAAGATCTCCTCCTGCGAGATCCGCATCTCGTGCGCGACGCCGGCGAACACCGCCGGGCTGATGAAATAGCCGCGCTCGCCGACGCGCGTCCCGCCGGTGACCAGGCTCGCCCCCTCGTTCCGGCCGATGTCGACATAATCGAGGATCGACTTCATCTGCTTCTCGGAGATGACGGGGCCGAGCGCGGTCTTGCGGTCCAGCGGGTCGCCGATCCTGAGCGATTTCGCGCGTGCTGCGAGCCGCTCGACGACCTCGTCATAGGCCTTGTCCTGCACGAGCACGCGGGAGCCGGCCGAGCACACCTGGCCGGCATTGAAGAAGATGCCGGAAGCCGCCGCCTTGCTTGCGGCTTCAAGATCGGCATCGTCGAAAATGACGTTGGCCGATTTGCCGCCGAGCTCGAGCGAGACGCGCTTGAAGTTGCTGGCCGCTCCTTTCATGATTCCGCGCCCCACCCCGGGCGATCCGGTGAAGGTGACCTTGTCGACATCGGGATGATTGACCAGCGCGTCGCCGACGACGCGGCCCGGACCGGTGACGACGTTGAACACGCCCGCCGGCAGGCCGGCCTCCAAGGCCAGCTCCGCGATGCGCAGCGCCGACAGCGAGGTCAGCTCGGCCGGCTTCATCACCACGGTGCAGCCGCAGGCCAGCGCCGGTGCCAGCTTCCACATCCCGATCATCAGTGGGAAATTCCACGGCACGATCGCCGCGACCACGCCGACCGGCTCTCGCACGGTGTAGGTCAGGGCATCGTCGCGCACCGGCACAACGTCGCCGCTGATCTTGTCGGCCCAGCCGGCGTAGTAGATCAGCGTGTCGACCGCGGCGGGAAAGTCCTGGCGCATCGTCGCGGAGATCGGCTTGCCCGCGTCGATCGACTCGAGCTCGATGATTTCGTCGGCATGTGCCTTCAGCAGTTCGGCCCAGCGTAGCAGGATCTGGCCGCGCTCCGACGCCCGCATGGTGCGCCAGGGGCCTTCGAACGCCCGGCGCGCGGCCGCGACCGCATGCTCGACATCTGCCTCGCCGCCCTCCGCGATGGTGGCGATGATCTGCCCGGTGGCGGGATTGAGCGACTTGAAGGTCCGGCCGGAGCTGGCGGGGACGCGGCGGCCGTCGATGAGCAGATGCTGCGGCCGCGCCATGAACGCGGTTGCCGGCGAATGCGCGAAGTCATATGCAACAGACATCATATTTCCTCCATATCTGGTATGCCAGACTAGGCGCCGGATCGGCGGAGTAAATATGATATGGTTTGCAAATGGACGAGCCGCATATGAAGTGCAGTTCATAAGGTAGGCCAATGCTTCAGATCGAGATCGAAGCCGTCTGGCGATTTCGCCGCGAGGGCAGCCCGCGCACCGCCGTGATCATGCTCGGCGTGCTCAACGAGATCCGGAAGACCGGGAAGATCACGAGCGCCGCGAGCGATGCCCATCTCTCCTATCGCCACGTCTGGAATCTGATCGAGCAATGGTCGGAGTTCTTCGGCGCGCCGCTGGTCGAGACCCAGCGCGGCAGGGGCTCCAAGCTCACGCCGTTCGGCGAACGGCTGGTGTGGGCCGGCGAGCGCATGCAGGCGCGGCTCGGGCCGCAGCTCGAAAACCTCGCGCAGGAGCTGGCCAGCGAGATCAAGCCGTTCCTCGAACAACGCCCGTCCGTGGTCCGCGTGCATGCGAGCCACGGCTTTGCGGTGGCCAAGCTGCGCGAATTCCTCGACCGCGAGCCCGGCATCGGCGTCGATTTGCGCTATGTCAGCAACCAGCATTCGCTGGTCTCGCTGGCGCAGGGTGCATGCGACCTCTCCGGCCTGCATCTGCCGCACGGCGCGCTGCGGGCCCAGGGCATCAAGGCCGCGCGCGAATGGCTCGATCCGCGCGAGGACCGCATCATCAGCTTTGTGACGCGCGAAATGGGCCTGATGGTCGCGCGCGGCAACCCGCTGCGGATCGCCTCGCTGAACGACCTTACAAATCCCAAGGTCCGCTTCGTCAACCGCGACCATGATTCCGGCACGCGGCTTCTGTTCGACCAATTGCTCGCCGCGCACGGCATCGACGAGAGCAGGATCAACGGCGCACAGCAGATCGAGTTCACCCACGCGGCGGTCGCCGCCTATGTCGCCAGCGGGATGGCGGATGCGAGCTTCGGCGTCGAGGCCGCGGCGCGGCATTTCGGCCTCGACTTCATCCGCATCCTGACCGAGGATTATTTTTTCGTCTGCAAGCGCGCGTTCCTGGATACGGAGCCGATGCGGCGCATCCTCGAGATCATCCGCAGCGCCGATTTCCGCGCCGCGGTCGCAACGCTCCCCGGTTATGTGCCCTCCGACACCGGCAGCGTGACCGGCGTGAAGGCGTTTCTCGAGATGCATGCCGTGCGGTGATGCCGCGTAATGCGCTCACCTTGGGCGCAATGCCGTCGACCAACCGCCCTGGAGAACAAGTCAGCCGTGGCTGGCGCCCTTGCGATGGCCGCCGCCATCGCTGCTGAGACGGTCGACCCAGGCAATGCCGATCGCCGAGACGATGAAGGCAAGGTGGATCAGCACCTGCCACATCACGCCGCTCTCGGTGAAATTGCTGCGGGTCGTGCCGAGATTGCCCGCCTCGATGAAGGTCCTGAGCAGCGAGATCGAGGAGATGCCGATGATCGCCATCGCCAGCTTGATCTTGAGCACGCTGGCATTGACGTGGCTCAGCCATTCCGGCTCGTCGGGATGGCCGGTCAGGTTCAGCCTGGAAACGAAGGTCTCGTAGCCGCCGACGATCACCATCACCAGGAGGTTCGAGATCATGACGACGTCGATCAGCCCGAGCACCACCAGCATGATCTGCTGCTCGGTGGCGTCGAACGAGTGCAGGACCAGGTGCCAGAGCTCCTTGAGGAACAGCAGCACGTAAACGCCTTGCGCGATGATCAGGCCGACATAGAGCGGCACCTGCAGCCATCGCGAGCCGAAGATGAGCTGGGCGAACGGACCAATCTGCGGCCGAGGTGCGGCGTCCGCCGAAGGCGCTTTGGCTTCAGACCTCATCGATCACTCCGGATTGCGGTAGACGCCTCAGAGACTCGCAATGACCGGTGCAAGTTCCAGCGTGCCCCGATAGATCATCTCACACGCGACGTAAAGGATGATGGCGAGGCCGACATAGGCGACCCAGCGCTGCTTCTGCAGCAAGCGGCCAAGCAGATCAGCGGCGACTCCCATCAGGCCAACCGACAAGAGCAGGCCGAAGGCCAGGATGTAAGGATGCTCCCGCGCGGCGCCTGCGACCGCGAGCACGTTGTCGAGCGACATCGACACGTCGGCGGCGACGATCTGCACCGCGGCCTGAGCGAAGGTCTTTTGTTGCACCGGCGCAGCACCGGCGCCGCCAGTTTCGAGTGCAAGTTCGTTCGCATGAGCATGTGCGGACTGCTCGCGCAGCTCTCGCCACATCTTCCAGCACACCCAGAGCAGCAACACACCGCCGGCAAGCAGGAGGCCGATCACTTGCAAAAGCTGCGTTGCGACGCCGGCGAAGGCGATGCGGAGTACGGTGGCCGCAGCGATGCCGACAATGATGGCGCGGCGGCGCTGCTGTGGCGGTAGACCAGCAGCAGCAAGGCCGATCACGACGGCATTGTCGCCGGCGAGCACGAGATCGATAAGGATGACTTGAAAGAGCGCGGACAGCGCCTCGGCGGTGATGAATTCAGTCATGATTGACCATTTTTCGATGTGGACGGATTGAGCCAGTGCGGCTTCTTCCGCTCGACCCAATCCAGGACCTTTGAACGTGAGGAACGTAGCGCAGGCACGTCCTCGGCAAGCAGCGCGAGACCGAGCGGCAGCATCCAGACGCCGAGAATTGGCAGGAAGGAAAGCACGCCGCCGGCTATGAGCAGCGCGCCGGAGGGGATCCTCACCCAGCGGCTCGACGGCTTGAGCAGGTAGGTGACGGTGTCGGCCATGCGCGGCGGCAATCGGTCAACAAGCTTGTCGAGGCGCGGATCACCGCCGGCCATCTGACCGCGATCGCCCTCTGCCCCCGTCTTACGCTCGTCCGAGGTCGTGGCCATGCTCATTCCTTGGCCGCGGTGTAAGGTGCCGCGCGCCCCTCACCCGAGGCGACCTTACTCGCGCGGGGCAGAGCAAGCGTCAGCAGCCGCAACAGCTTGATGGCCTGTACCTCATGGGGATGCACGTCCTCGTCTGCCGCCGCGACGCGCTCTGACAGCTCCATCAGATGCGCTGACAGCGACATGTTCGAGACCGGCCGGAGCGTCTCGATCACGACGTTGGCAAAATCCGGCTCTTCGAGTCGTTCAGCGAGTGCATCGAACATCGCAAGCAGCCGATCGTCCTCGATATGAGGCGCCAAGTCGCGGTCCCGAATGAAGCGCATCACCTCGTCGCGCTCTACCGGTGAAACGCGTCGGTCGGCCACGGCGACCAGCGCGCCGGCAATGACCAGCGCCGCCGCAGCCTGCTCGTTCAGGGTGGACGGATCAGCGATTTCGATCGGACTGGAATGCTTGGCGTCGGGCATCGTTGCTCCCTAACTTTGCGAAATGACCGCACGGGGCAGCGATGGAGCGACTGGGTCGGAGAGAACGAAGAGGGCCCGACGGTCGGCCGATCCATCGCATTCGCGCGGGACTGGTCATCCGACATCACGAGGTTTACCGACATTGTCGGTGTCCTCGCCAGAGGGGCCCGGATTCTTGTTCCGACCAGAAATAAAGATCACCCCATCGGAATCAAGCCGATATGACTGCGACCAGCCGCCGCATCGGTTCCCCCTCGTTGCAGCAAGCAGCCGGATTAGCACGTTACGGTTCCAAACCTTACCTCGATAATGGAACGCCCTATGCAGCCCGGCCGTTCCAACGCCGTCAACTTGCGCTTGCGATTGCCGCATTCGCGGACCACGAAGCCGGAAATGTTGAAGAGCTGCGGCCGGGAACCATCGAACAGGCCGATCAGTTACTGCACTTCAGGGCATCTCCCGACAGGATTCCTCATGTGCCGCTGGATCGCATATCGGGGCGAGACGACGTCCTTTGAGCCTTATGTCACCGAGCCCGAGCATTCGCTGATCGCGCAGAGCATCCGCTCGCTTCAGTCGACGGCCGGATCCAACGGCGACGGCTTTGGTCTCGGCTGGTACGGCGAGCACCCAGAACCTGGCCTGTATCGCGAGACGCGCCCGGCGTGGTCGGATGAGAATCTACGCTATCTTTGCCGCCATCTGCGCTCGCATCTGTTCTTCGCGCATGTGCGTGCAGCCACCGGCACGGCGGTGACGCGGCAGAATTGCCATCCCTTCGCCTGCGGCCAGTGGATGTTCATGCACAATGGATTCGTCGGCAGCTGGAACCGGCTGCGGCGCAAGGTCGAGGCGCTGATTCCCGATGCCCATTACCCGTCGCGGCTCGGCACCACCGATTCGGAGGCCGTGTTCCTCGCCATGATGGGCGCGGGCCTGGATAGCGACCCGCTCGGCGCGACGCAGCGCGTGCTGCAGGCCCTCGTCGGCCTCGTCAACGAAGGCCAGCTCCGCGAGCGGCTGCGCTTCACCAGCGCGATCGCCAACGGGCGTGATCTCTACGCCTTCAGGGTTGCAGTCAACGACGCCGCGAACACGCTGTATTTCCGCGAGGACGGCGACCAGGTCGTGGTGGTGTCCGAGCCATTCGACAAAGAGGAAGATTGGGCAGAGGTGCCGCCCAATCACGCTTTGATCGCGCGCGTGTCCGAAAGGGTGAAGATTGTTCCGTTCGACGTGACAATTTGCAGTGGCGCCGAGACGGAACCCGCTCCGGCCAGACGGATTAGTGCCCGCAGGTAACCTTTTGCCGGGTGGGGCCATGACATTTGCTTCAGACGTTTTGAAACTGCTGCGGCTGGATTCGTCCGACGACAGGCAGCACCTCGTCATCCGCTCCGCCGGCGGCCGCGGCAAGGCCGCGGAATATTCCTTCGGCATCGAGGAGGAGTACTTCCTCGCCGATCGCCGCAGCCTGGAAGTCGCGATCAAGACCCCCGACGAATTGTTCGAATCGGCGAACTGGTCGACCGGCGGCCAGGCGATGCGGGAGATGCTGCAATCCCAGCTCGAAGTCGCCACCAACATCCACGTCGACGTCAACGACGCACGCGAAGAGCTCCGTTTTCTTCGCCGCGAGGTCGCGAACGTCGCCGCGCAATACGGCTTCGTCATCATGGCCTGCGGCACGCATCCGACCGCGGTCTGGCGCATGTCGCAGCCGAGCCCGAAGCCGCGCTACGAGGAGATGATCGAGGATCTGCGCAGCATCGGCCACCGCAACATGATGTGCGGCATGCACGTGCATGTCCAGTTGCCCGATCCCGAGAAGCGCATGGCGGTGATGCGGGCGATGCTGCCGCACCTGCCGCTGATCATCGCGCTCTCCGCCTCCTCCCCGTTCTGGAATTCGCACAAGACCGGGCTGAAGGGCTACCGGCTCGCCGCCTATTCCGAGCTGCCCCGCACCGGCCTACCCGAACTGTTCGAAGGCAGGCAGGATTACGACGAATATGTCGGCGCCTTGCAGCGCTCCGGCGTGATCCCGGATGAAAGCCACATCTGGTGGGCGATGCGGCCCTCGATGCGGCACCCGACCCTCGAGCTTCGCGCGCCGGATACCTGCACCTTCGTCGACGACGCCGTGGCGATCGCCTCGCTCTACCGCTGCCTGACACGGCATCTCTACCTGCGACCGCATCTGTCGAAGGAGGTCACCGCGGTCGAACGCGCGATTGCGGTGGAAAACAAATGGCGCGCCCAGCGCTACGGCACCGACTGCATCTTCGCCTCGAAGGACGGGCCGGTCACGATTTCCGAGCTGCTCTCCCGCGTGATCAACGATATCGCCGAAGACGCGGCCGCGCTGAACTGCACCCGAGAGGTCGAGCACTGCCGGACCATCGTGGAACGCGGCAGCTCCGCCGAATTCCAGCTTCGCGCCTATCGCGACAACGGCGACGACATCGCGGCCGTGTCACGCTGGATCGCGACGTCCACGACGTCAGGAACGAGCGCTCCGGTCGCAAGCGTCGCTGCCTCGTCATAACGCTCAGGCAAGCTCTGGGGGCGACATGTCGTTCCGGATTCGGCTCTCGCGGAGAAACACATGAATCACGTTACGTCCTGCTCCGGCTGCGGCCATGGACTTGTGCCGATGATTTCGGCCGAGGGACGCCCCCAGCTGAGCTGCTTCTGGTGCGAAGGCATCGACATGCGAACGATGGACATGTCGAAGTGGGCCGACAGCCCGGTCGGCAAGCCTGAACGGGCTGCTCGTCAATCGTTCGAATAAAGCGGTCGCCCTGCTCCGGTCAGGCCGTTGCGGCCACGCGTTGCGCCAATACATTGCGGGACTGCAGGAGACGATCGATCGTTGGCTTTCGCGGCGGCCGGCGCCGGGGAACATAGAGACAGGTGACGAGGATCGGCTCGTCATCGCCGAGCTCTATCCGTTCCCTGGCGAGCAGGCTCATGACCGAGCGCATCTTGAGGATTTCCTCCGCAACGAAAGTGCAATCCTCGTCCCGATTGACCTGCTCGCGCATGATGGCTTCGGCCTCGAGCATGCTGACGCGAAGCGCTCTGATGGTTCTGCGAATTTCGTTGATGCGGTTGTCCATGGCTGCCTCCATCTCGGTTGCAGCATAAGAACAAAACATGAACAATCTGTCAATCGCCCTACCCGGGTCACGATATTATTGCCGAGCCCAAGAGGGGCCATCGCGCCGACCCCAGCAACACCGCTGCACGCGGCCTGATGAGACTTGCTGACAAATTAGACAGGTCTCGTCGCTGCCTTGAAAGGAGGAGCCCCTCGCGCGGCGTCTCACGATCAGAGCGAGCCATCGATCTAACGTCCCGTGCAACCACCGGATTTCTTCCCGCACCGGTGCGTCCGCATCACGATGCCGGATCCACTTGCAGCTTCGCAAAGCAACTGGCCCAATATTCGCAATGTCGTGTCAGCGAAGCAACGGCGCAGAGCGGAGAACGTCATGAACGTGCATGCTGCGGGCGATCTCAAGACGACCGGCCTAACCCATCCGAACGGCGCACCGCTCCGCCTCAACACGCAGGACTTCGTCGCCATCGACCGCGATCGGAATGCGAAGTTCGAGGCGACCTATCGTCCGCAAGCGCTCTACAATCGCGCCAACGAAGGCTTTCACGCCAACAATGAGACCTTCCTCCTGCACGAAGTCGCGACCAATCTGCCGATCTACCGCCCCGACACCGGACCCACCGACTTCCATCTGCATCTTCCGCCCGGCGGCTTCCAGCTCGTGCTGGTCACCTCCGGCGCCTTCACCTTCGATTATGACGGGCGCTTCTACAATGTCGGCCCGGGCGCGGTGATGCTGCAGAGCGCGATCGTTCACCGCCAGCTGTTCTACACCTGGTCTGGCCTGTCGACCGAAGAGAATTTGAGGACGCCGCAGACCGTGGTGCCTGATCCGATCGCAATGGGCTATTCCGGCAAATTTCTCGAGGCCTTCATCACCGACCCCACCACCTTTCCGAATCCGACCATCGTCGGTCCCGACCAGATCAACGAAGCCGAAACGCCGCGTGTGGCCTGGAGTCACAAGCTGCACAACCGGCCGGCCGATGCCGGCTTCTGGCTTCAGGACCCACTGGCGCTGGACGCGCTGTTCAAGCCGCTCACGGATGGCTCCGTCAAATCGGCCATGCCGGTTTATCTGCGCGATATCGGCATCGAGGTGCCAAGTGGCCATCTCGTCACCGGCCACATCATCGCGACCGATCCGCGCGGCCAGTCGCTGCTGCCGAAGAGCATGTCGGTCGCCGCGGACGCGAGCTGCTTTGCCAAGGGCGAGGTCGTGATCTACCGCGTCATTCGCGGCACGGCCGAGTTCAGGAAAAAGGCCGGCGAGAGCTTTGAACTCTCCGCCGGCGATGTGGTGACTGCAGGGAAGGATGCGATCAGCCTTGTCGGCATCAGCGAAAACACCCAGGTTCTCCGGCTCGGCCTGCTCAAGGGCATGAACGAGCTTCGCAGCTGGACGCCGACTCAGCGTGACGAGATCGACGGCCTCGCCGGTCAGATCATCACGCAAAAGGATATCCGCCCGCTGCGCACCGAAGGCAGGCCGGTTGGATATCTCTATGGCTAGACGCTGAGCCTACTCCGCCGCCTGTCGCACGTGGCGTGCGGTCGGCGTGCGCATGGTCACGAGCTCTTCGGCCGCGGTCGGGTGCAGCGCGATCGTGGCGTCGAAATCGGCCTTGGTCGCCTTCATCTTCACCGCGATCGCCACGGCTTGCGTGATCTCGGCGGCGGCATCGCCGACGATGTGGCAGCCGAGCACGCGATCGGTCGCCCCGTCGACGACGAGCTTCATCAGCACGCGGGTGTCGCGGCCGGACATCGTCGCCTTGATGGGGCGGAACGTCGTCTTGTAGATGTCGACGTGGCTGAACTGCGCGCGCGCCTCGGTCTCGGTGAGACCGACGGTGCCGACCTCCGGCTGCGAGAACACCGCGGTCGGAATGTTGGCGTGATCGACCCTGACCTCACGCTTGCCGAACACGGTGTCGGCGAAGGCATGGCCCTCGCGGATCGCCACCGGCGTCAGGTTGAAGCGGTGGGTGACGTCGCCGATCGCATAGATGCTGTCGACCGAGCTCTTCGAGAAATGGTCGACGGCAATGCCGCCGTTCGCGCGATTGATGGCAACGCCGGCATTCTCCAGGCCGAGATTGGCAACGTTGGGATGGCGGCCGATCGCGAACATCACCTGATCGGAAGCGAGGCTTGAGCCGTTCGACAGATGCGTGGTGAACTCCTCGCCGTGGCGATCGACCTTGGTCACCGTGCAGCCGGTGAGGATGGTGATGCCCTGCTTCTCCATCTCGCTGCGGACGTGGCTGCGGACATCCTCGTCGAAACCGCGAAGGATGTTGTCGCCGCGATAGATCACGGTGACGTCGGAGCCGAAGCCGGCGAAGATGCCGGCAAATTCAAGCGCGATATAGCCGCCGCCCTGAATCACGATCCGCCTCGGCAGCTTCTTCAGATGAAACGCCTCGTTGGAGGAGATCACGTGCTCGATGCCGGGAATCGAAGCGCCGTGGTTCGGCGCGCCGCCCGTGGCGATCAGGATGTATTTCGCGGTGATCTTCCGGTCGTTCTCGAGCAGGCGGACGGTGTGCTTGTCCTCGATCACCGCCCGGCTCTTGACGATCTCTGCGCCCGACTTCCCGACATTGGCCGTATAGGCCGCCTCCAGCCGCGCGATCTCCTTGTCCTTGTTGGCGATCAGCGTCGGCCAGTCGAAAGTCGCGGGCGGAACGGTCCAGCCGAAACCGGCGGCATCCTCGAGCTCGTGACGGAAGTGGGAGCCGATCACGAACAGTTTCTTCGGCACGCAGCCGCGGATCACGCAGGTGCCGCCCATGCGGTACTCTTCCGCGATCATCACGCGGGCGCCATGGCCGGCCGCGATGCGGGCGGCCCTTACGCCGCCCGAGCCGCCACCGATGACGAAGAGGTCGACGTCGAATTCAGCCATTGTCCACTCCGACCTCTTTCAAGAACGACCTTTCAGATAGGTGCGCTCAGATCTCCTTGCCACGCTTGCGCATCTCGGCGCGGAAGGCCCCCATCACGGTCTCGGAGAAGTTCTGGGCCCAGGAGTTCATGAAGGCCATGCTGAGCCCGATGGCGCGGGGCTCGGCGTCGATCAGCTTCTTGCCGAGCGGCGACTTGTAGAAGGTGACGAGGTCCTTCAGCTCCTGCTCGGTGAACTCGCTGGCATAGATCTGCGCCATGCCCTCGCCGATCTCGTTCTGGCGGCCGTTGAGCTGCTGCGCCACGACCTGCGCGACCTCGTTGAGGTCCTTCTGGTAGTTGAGATTCTGCTGGATCAGCGCGATCTTGGTCTTCTCGACGAGGCCGGGCACGGCGCCGGTATACATCGCGGTCGCGTTCTTGATCTGCAAGATCTCCCTGGCCGCGGCAATCGCCGCGGGCGAGGCCTTCGGCTGGGCCGGTGCTGCAGGGGCCTTGGCGGCCGGCTGTTGCGCCATGGCCGTACCGGCCGAAAGCGCCAGCCCCACAGCGAGGGCCGCCACCGGCAAGAATCTCAACACGCTCTTCATTCGTGGTCTCCTTTCGGCTTGCGCCGTTCAATCACGCGAATTCCCTCGCCGCCCGCCAGAACGGCCGAGCTGGCCAAGCCGATGAACAAGCCATGCTCGACCACGCCGGGGATGGCGCTCAACGCCTTGGCGAGAGCGGGTGGATCGACAATACGACCGAGCTGGGCATCGACGATCCAGTGGCCGCCATCGGTGACGAAAACGTGGCCGTCCTTGTCCCCGCCCTTGGCCTTGCGGACCGCCATTTGCCCGGAAACGCCGCATGCGGCAAATGCCTTCTCGATCGCGCGGCGCGTCGCGCCAAGCCCGAACGGGATGACCTCGACCGGCAGCGGAAACTTGCCGAGCGCCGGCACCCATTTGCTGTCGTCGGCAATCACGATCATGCGATCCGAGGCCGCCGCCACGATCTTCTCGCGCAGCAGCGCGCCGCCGCCGCCCTTGATCAGATTGAGATCCGGATCGATCTCGTCGGCACCGTCCACGGTGATGTCGAGGTGGTCGATCTCGTCCAGCGTGGTCAGCGGCACGCCGCAGCGCTCCGCATCCGCGCGCGTCGCTTCGGAGGTCGGCACGCCGATCACCTTGAGCCCGGCGGCGACGCGCTCGCCGAGCAGCTCGACGAAATGTTTCGCGGTCGAGCCGGTGCCGAGCCCGAGCTGCATGCCGTCACGCACCTCCTCGAGCGCGCGCGCCGCAGCCTGCCGCTTCAACTGGTCCATGTTCAAATCTGCGCCCGCCTCTGCCTCTGGATCGAGAGTGCCGCCGATATAGCCCCTTGCGGCGGCCTATGTAGCCTCGTTTTTCTCGCGGGAACAGGCCTTGGGGCCGATCTTATAAGGTGAACTTATGGCGCCGGCCCTTGCGCCGGTCCGGCCGGCCCGATAGCGCTTGGATCATGACCTCCCCCTACACCCTCGTCTTCGATCTCGACGGCACGCTCGTGGATACGGCTCCCGACCTGATCACCGCGCTCAACTATGTGCTCGACCGCGAAGGGCTGCCGCCCGTGCCAATGGCCTCGGCCCGCAACATGATCGGCGCCGGCGCCCGCAAGCTGATCGAGCGGGGATTGGAGGCTGAGGGCCGCTCGGTGACCCCCGCCGACATGGACCGGATGACGGCGGATTTCATCGCCTATTATGCCGACCACATCGCGGTCGAATCCCGCCCCTTCGAGGGGCTCGAGACTGCGCTCGACCAGTTCGCCGCCCAGGGCCATCGCCTTGCGGTCTGCACCAACAAGCTGGAATGGCTGTCCAAGCGACTGCTGGACCAGCTCGGCCTCAGCCGCCGCTTCGCGGCGATCTGCGGCGCGGACACTTTTGGCGTCCAGAAGCCCGATCCCACCATCTTTCGCGAGACCGTGGCGCGCGCCGGCGGAGAGGTCAAAGCCAGCATCATGGTTGGCGATGCCGGAACCGATGTCGGCGTCGCCCGGCGCGCCGGGGTGCCCGTGATCGGGGTCAGCTTCGGCTACACGGATGTGCCGATCGCCGAGCTGAAGCCTGACCGGCTGATCCACCACATGCGCGACCTGCCGGCGGCGGCGCATAGCCTGATGACTCTCCAGGTTCCAACAACCCATTGATTACGCAAGGAATTTCTACGGAACCTTGAGTTAGCCATCTGCTATCGGCTGCCTGCTCCTCGCGACACCCCGAAAGGCGCGCGGGGCGTGGCGGTTCGTCGCAGCATAAGGGCGGTGGTCATGCGTCGTGTCATCGCGATTGCGGTCGCCGCAGCGCCGACGGAGGCTGCTCCGACCGCGGCCTCGCCTTTTCCCGATCCGAACGCTGGCAAGCGATGAACTAAGTATACCACCCGATTGTCCTAGCCGCGTCCGATGCTTAGATTGCTTCCAGAGCGCTGCTGAACCAGCAGTGCGCGCGCCGCCCTTAGTGACAAGGCATTTGGCATGAACGGACCTTCCGCGAGCTCCTTGGCCACAGCGAGCCCACGCGCGGCGCTATCGAGCGCCATGACCGATCCGTTCGGGCGAACCATCAGCTATCTGCGCGTATCCGTCACCGACCGCTGCGACCTGCGCTGTTTCTACTGCATGTCGGAAGACATGACGTTCCTCCCCAAGGCGGACCTGCTGACGCTGGAGGAACTGGACCGGCTCTGCTCGGCCTTCATCGCCAAGGGCGTGAAGAAGCTGCGGCTCACCGGCGGCGAGCCCCTGGTCCGTCGCAACGTGATGTCGCTGGTGCGCTCGCTGTCGCGGCATCTGTCGAGCGGCGCCTTGAACGAGCTGACGCTGACCACCAACGGCACCCAGCTTGCAAAACATGCGCGGGAGCTCGCCGATTGCGGCGTCCGCCGCATCAACGTCTCGCTCGACACGCTCGACCCGAAGAAGTTTCGCGAGATCACCCGCTGGGGCGAGATCGACAAGGTGCTGGAAGGGATCGAGGCGGCGCGCGCGGCCGGCCTCGGCGTCAAGATCAACGCGGTGGCACTGAAGAACCTCAACGAGGACGAGCTCCCCGAATTGATGCGCTGGGCCCACGGCAAGGGCATGGGCCTGACGCTGATCGAGGTCATGCCGATGGGCGAGATCGGATCGGGCCGGATCGACCAATATCTGCCGCTGTCGCTGGTGCGGGCGCGCCTCGCCCAGCAATTCACGCTGACGGACCTCGCCGAGACCACGGGCGGACCGGCGCGCTATGTCAGCGTCGCGGAGACCGGCGGCAAGCTCGGCTTCATCACGCCGATGACTCATAATTTCTGTGAATCCTGCAACCGGGTGCGCATCACCTGCACCGGAACGCTGCACACCTGCCTCGGTCACGAGGATGCCTCCGATTTGCGCAAACCTCTGCGTGCATCGAGCGAGGATATGCTGCTTGCGGATGCGATCGACCGTGCCATCGGGCTGAAACCCAAGGGCCATGATTTCATCATCGACCGCCGCCACGACCGTCCGAGCGTCTCCAGGCACATGAGTGTCACCGGCGGCTGAGGGTCGAACCGCGCCTCGCTAACCTAAGCTTTTGACGGCGCGTCAATTTGTCCATTTTCCGATTGACGGCACGCCAAGCCGCTGGTTTGGTGCGACCGCCTTTGCTTGCCCGGCAACATAAGCCGGCCCGCCCGTTGGCGGTCGCGGTCAAGACGGCAAGGCGCGAGGGGAGGACTGACGCTGCAACGCTTTCGGAATCCGATCCGTGCGTCGTGTGCATCTCGCACGCGAGCCGAGCGATGTGTGCTGAATCCCGCCATGAAGTGTAAGGCCGCGACGGAGACAAAGTAAGATGCGTCCATTGCTGGCGCTGAGCAACGCCATCGACACACTCAACGAGAAGATCGGGTACGTCTGTAACGTGCTCGTGCTGCTGGCGTGCCTCGTCAGTGCCGTCAACGCCATGATCCGCTACGCCTTCAACGACTCCTCGAACGGCTGGCTGGAGCTGCAATGGTACATGTTCGCCATTCTCGTGATGTTCGGCGCCGCCTACACGTTCAAGCGCAATGAGCATGTCCGGGTCGAGATCTTCTACCTGACCCTGTCCGAACGAGGTCAGCTCTGGCTCGACATGATCGGCACGCTGTTCTTCCTGATTCCCTCCTGCCTCCTGCTCGCCTACCTGTCCTGGCCGTTCTTCATGCAGGCCTACAGCGTCGGTGAGATGTCGGCCAATGCCGGCGGCCTGATCCGCTGGCCGATCAAGTTCGTGATCCCCGCCGGCTTCGTGATGCTGGCTGTTCAGGGTGTTTCCGAAGTCATCAAGCGTATCGCGGCTCTCCAGGGCTATGTGAAGATCGACGCCAAGTACGAGAGGCCGACCCAATGATTACGCTGGAGATGATGCCGCCGTTGATGTTCGGCGGCCTGGTTCTGGCGATGCTGATCGGCTTCCCCGTGGCGTTCACGCTGGCGGCCGTCGGCCTCTCCTTCGGCTTCCTCGCCATCCATCTCGGTTTCTTCGATCTCAACTTCCTTCAGGCGATCCCCGGCCGCATCTTTGGCAGCGTTCTCTCCAACGAGCTGCTGCTCGCGATCCCGTTCTTCACCTTCATGGGCGCCATATTGGAGAGATGCGGCCTCGCCGAGGACATGCTGGACTCGATGGGTCAGCTGTTCGGCCCGGTCCGCGGCGGCCTCGGCTATTCCGTCATCATCGTCGGATTCATCCTCGGCGCCATCACCGGCACGGTGGCGGCGCAGGTGATCGCCATGGCGCTGATCTCGATGCCGGTGATGATCCGCTACGGCTACAACATGCGCTACATCACCGGCGTGCTCGCTGCTTCCGGCACGATCACGCAGCTGGTGCCGCCCTCGCTTGTGCTGATCGTGCTTGCCGACCAGCTCGGCAAGTCGGTCGGCGACATGTATCTCGGCGCCTGGGGCCCCTCGGTGTTCCAGATCATCCTGTTCGCCGGCTACACCTTCGTCCTCGGCCTGATCAAGCCGGACCATGTGCCGCCGGTGCCGCTGGAGGCGCGGACGCTGACCGGCTGGGCGCTGTGGAAGAAATGCCTGATGGGCATCATCCCCTCGGCCGTGCTGATCTTCGTCGTGCTCGGCACCATGATGATGGGCCTGGCCACGCCGACCGAGGCCGGCGCGATGGGCGCCGTCGGCGCCATCGTGCTCGCCGCGATCCACCACAAGGACTTCTCCTCGACCGACAACAAGATCTTGATCCTCGGCGTGATCGCGGCCGGCATCGGCACCATCGTGGCGATCCTGTTCAGCGAGAATTTGATCTTCAAGATCGCCTTCGCGGTGACCTATCTGGCGATCGCGTGGATCTGCATTCGGGCCGCGCGCATCCCGGACCTGCGCGACCTGATCACGCAGGGCTACCAGTCCACAATGCGTCTCACCTGCATGGTCACCTTCATCCTGATCGGATCGACCTGCTTCTCCGTCGTGTTCCTCGGCGTCAACGGCGGCGTCTGGCTCGAACATCTGCTGACCTCGCTGCCCGGCGGCGTCTGGGGCTTCCTCATCTTCATCAATCTCTTCATCTTCTTCCTGGCCTTCTTCCTCGACTTCTTCGAGATCGCCTTCATCATCCTGCCGATGATCGCGCCGATCGCGCAGAAGCTCCTCACTCCCGTGGTGGGCGCTGACGCCGCCCTGATCTGGTTCGGCGTGATGCTCTGCGTCAACATGCAGACCTCGTTCCTGCATCCGCCGTTCGGCTTCGCGCTGTTCTATCTGCGCGGCGTTGCGCCGAGGGAAGTGAAGAGCTCCGACATCTATTGGGGCGCGGTGCCCTGGATCGGCCTGCAACTCATCATGGTGTTGCTCGTGATCATCTTCCCGGTCTTTGTCACGGGCCTGCTCGACAAGCCGCTCAATGTCGATCTCGACAAGGTCAAGATCGAGGTGCCGCAGATCGAGCTGCCGCCGTTGGATTTGGGGCCACCGCAGAAATAGCAGGGAGACGAGCGCAGGCCGGATGCAATGGCATTTTGGCGCGACCTGAGCGCCCGCCTCGTCCTTCGAGACGACCGCTTCGCGGTCTCCTCAGGATGAGGCTAAGCAGCGTGGGTGCGCGTTGAATTTGCAGCCGCGCACGCGGTCCTCATCCTGAGGGCCCGCCCACGGCGGGCGTCTCGAAGGATGGCGACAGGCGAAATCACTTCCAATGCGATAGCCGTACCCAGATCGGGTCATCAAGCGCCCTTCTCCGCCAGCCTGAACCGCAGCGTAAACTCGGCGCCGCCGCCGGGAAGGTTCTCCACCGCCACCGTCGCCGCGTGATCGTCGGCGACGCCGCGCACGATCGAGAGCCCGAGGCCGGCGCCGTCGCTGCGCTGGCGGTCGCGGCGCCAGAAGCGCTGGAAGATCAGCTCGCGCTCGGCCTCGGCGATACCGGGACCGCAATCGCGCACCCGCACCGATCCGTCCCCGCCCACATCGACCTCGACGGCGGTGTCCCTCGCCGTGAACTTGATGGCGTTTTCGGCGAGGTTGAAGATCGCGCGCTGGAGCATCTCCGAATTGCCGTGGATCATCACCGGCGCGTCGCTGCCCTTCAACGCGATGTCCTTGTGCTGCGCGATCGCGAGCGGCGCGATCGCACCGACCACCTCGGCACAGACGGCGCGCAAGTCAGCGGTCTCGCCGGGATCGAGCACCAGCGTGTCGAGCTCGGCGATCTCCAACAACTGGGCGACGATGCGGCTCATGGCTTCGATGTCGGCCAGCAGCGCCTGCCGGGCCGCGCCGTCGCCCAGCGTCTCGATCCGGGTGCGCAGGATCGTGAGCGGCGTGCGCAGCTGATGCGCGGCGTCGGCCGTGAACTGCCGCTGCACCCGAAAGCCGTCCTCGAGCCGGTCGAGCGCTTCGTTCACTGCCGTGACGAGCGGCATGATCTCGCGCGGGATCTGCTTGGTCGGCAGGCGGATGTGGGTGCGCGCCGGGCCGATATTGCTGGCCTCCTCGGAGGCCTTCCACAGCGGCGCGATCGCGCGGCGGAAGATGATGATGTCGGTGGCGAGCAGGACCAGCAGGATCGGGATGGTGATCCACCCGACCCGCCTGAAGAAGTTCGAGACGATATCGTCGATGATGACGTCGCGATGCGCGAGATCCTCCGCGACCTGGACGCGGACCGGCTTGCCGTCGATGATCCGGGTGACGCTGGCGCCGGAGATCGTCTCGGACGGCCGACGCACGGCGGCGCCGGCCCTTCGGTGCGAGGAAAACAGCAGCCGGCCTTCGTCATCGCGGATGTCGTATTGATAGCGGCCGTAAGCATCCGAATAGAGTCCGCGCAGGCTGTCGGGCAGGTTGAACGTCAGCGAGCCGTCCGGCTGGGCGACGATACGCTCCGCCAGCACCTCGGCCTGGGCGCGCATGCCGTCGCGGTGCAATTGGTCGATCTCGGAATTGAGCAGCCAGAACAGCACCAGGGGCAGGACGATCGCGACCATCGCAACCGCCAGGATGTGCAGGAAGACGATGCGCCAGATCAGCGATTTGAACGCGAACGATCCGGCGCGGGCGCTGGCAGCCACGCTATTTTTCCTCGGCCATGAGATAGCCGACCCCGCGGATGGTATGGATCACCACTCTGGCGCGGTGCTCGGCGAGCTGCTTGCGCAGGCGCGAGACGTAGACCTCGACCGCATTGGAGGCGACCTCGCCTTCGAGCCCGAAGATGTGGTCCTCGACGTTCTTCTTCGGCACCACCCGCCCCTGCCGGCGCAACAGGATCTCGAGCACCGAGGTCTCGCGTGCAGACATCACCCGCGGCTGGTCGTCGACGAAGACCTGGCGGCTCTCGGTGTCGTAGACGAGGTTGGCGAGACTGAGCGAGCGTCCGAGCAGCTGGCCTGGCCGGCGCAGGATGGCCTCCAGCCTTGCCACCAGTTCCTCCATGGCGAACGGCTTTGCCAGATAGTCGTCCGCGCCGCTGCGCAGGCCGGTGACACGGTCCTGCAGGCCCCCGCGCGCCGTGAGCACCAGCACCGGCAGCGGCTCCATCTGGTGGCGCAATTCGCGCAGCACCGATAGGCCGTCGGCATCGGGCAGGCCGAGGTCGAGGATCATCGCGGCATAGCTGACGCTGTTCACCGCCTCGCGCGCCTCGGCCGCGCTGCTCACGATGTCGCTCTCATAGCCGGCCGCCGCCAGCCCGCCGGCCACGAGCCGTGACAGCTCCGCATTGTCCTCGACGATCAGAAGGCGCATCCTAGTCCCGCCGGATGTTCCGGTTCACTCCGCGGCTCGCGCCGCATCTGCGTTGTTTTCCAGCATTCGGGGCGCCGCGGCCAGCGAAAAAACGTTTGGCGGTCCGGCGCACTGCCGCTGTCAGATTCGCGTAAGGCAGGCCCTCCCGCCGCACTGCCGCAACCTGAAATGCGACCATAAGGCCTTACCGATTCCGCTCCAAAGCGGATATATCTGACTCACGTGGGATGGCCTCCCCCAGGCTACCACTATCACTGCCTCGTCGAGATGATATACCCCAGATACCGTCGCGATGATCTGTTTGTTGGTTCTAGATGCGGATCTCCAGCCGGGACGAAAGGACGAAGTGAATGAGCAAACCTGTCAAATCCGAAAGCGAACTGATCGCGATGGCGCGGGCGGAGTTGAAGGTTCATGCTGACTGTCCTGATGGAATGACGATTTCCGTCATCCGGGACGGCAATTCCTGGGAGTTTCGAGCCAATGCAGATCAGGCCACTTCAGACCGGCCGGGCTACCCCGAATGTGTCGCGATGCTGGTCCAGATCGGCGATCACCTCAGCAAACAATATGACGTCGAGGGCTGAGGTGTGTACTAACGGATCACAGGCTTAGTTTGGGCTGGATATGTCTGAGGCAAGTCTCTCAGCCATGGTGATCGAATTCGCTGAGCGCAATACGGACCTCACGCGCGAAATCCACCAACGATACGATGAAGGCGGCGATGGAAATAATGAAAAGGATGGCGACGCCTCGCTCGTGCTGAATCTGGAAAAACGCACTCACAAAACCGACGATGATCATGACGCCTATCGAGATACTTCCCATGATGGACCAGAAGATCGCGCGATTGATCATCGCGGCGCGTCGGACGAGACGTGGAAGGTCCGCCTTGAGCCGGCATCTCACCTGATCCTCATCGGGAATTTGGTTCAGGTAGATTGACCGGTCGATGGTCCTGTTCAGACGAGATATCAACACCGCAATGAAGGCCGCGAGAGCGCCAAGAAGAAACGCGGGTGCGGCCGCCTGGGAAATGACGTGCGAGAGCTGACTGACCGACGGCGTGTCTGGCAACATTCTGCATCGCTTCCGAGTGCTGCGCGGCTATTTCGTCATGCGCCGGGTTGACGTCACGATGCCGGCGGGCGCCATCGGCGAGATCGAGAACGTCAGCCACGTGTTCCAGCCGGCCGGGCGATTCTCGGCGGCGAACTCGCCGTATCCCTTAAGATTCAGGTAGCCCTGCATGTCGCCGACGGGAAACAGAAAGCCGATCTGCGGACCGACCCCTAACACCCGGGAGCGGAAGCCACCGAGGGCAGGATGCTGGCCGAAGTCGTCGGTGATCTGCTGATAGGCGTATCCCACAAGGCCGACGAAGAGCTGCTTGGATAGAAACTGGGAGGCGCCCCAATCCACGTGGAAGTCGATGCCGTTCTGGTACTGCGTGTCCGGATTCTTGAAATTGTAAGTGAAGCCCGCGACCGCCGAAAACTCATGGCCGGCCTGCGGGTTGAAATAGGTGTAGCCTCCGCCGGCATCGATGGCGGCGTGACCGATGCCGAGATTGGCGAGGCGGGTCGGACTGTAGGCCCCGACGGGAATGTCTCCCGTCACGTAGGTCATGAAATTATGCACGCCGGCGTTCCACTTGAGCGTCGCCTGCGGGTAGAGGTCGCCGACCGAGGTGATCGAATCGCCGAAAGCGCCAGCGCGCGTTACCGCCAGCGGCCCGACGGCCGCTGTCAGCGTTCCGGCAAGATCGGCGCTCGACCGCCCGAACAGTCCGGTTACGCCGATGGCGAGTTGTCCGCCCAGCACCGGCGTTGCGAACGTATAGGTGGGATTGAGCAGCACGAGATCTGCCTGTGCATTCAAGCGCAAGTTCAGGTCGACGTTCACATGGGCGGGGATTCTGCCGACATGGATTTCTCTGGACGCAGCTGCACTGCCGAAAGCGCTGACGCTGGTGTGATAATAGACCGCTGCCATCGACCAGCCGGGGACCTGAGGCGTCGCAGCAAGGCTGCTGAAGCGACCGGGTAGCCAGTATGAAACGCCACCTTCATCTGCATAAACCGGATCGAGATAAGCTCCGAACGTCAGCACGGCAACGCTGGTTGCAACGTGTATAGAGCGACGCACAATGCCTTCTCGGTTCGTTTCTCGTCGCATGCCGTCCCCCCGCGTAGCTCAGGTCTGCACCGATCACTTCTTCATTTCTATGCCATGGTCGGCCCGGTAGTCCTTGAAGACGACGTCGATGGCTTCAATGATCTTCCTGCCCGGGTTGGTCTTGCAATAAACGATCACTTCGTGTTCCAGCGATTTGGCGCGCGTAACCTGCATGACGTGTTTCTTGGCGAGACCGTTGTACCAACCGCTGTACCAAGCGGTGAGGTAATCCGCGTCCTCCTGAAACGTGTTCGCGAGTTGAGCGCAGGTCAGCTTTTGAACGTCAAGGTAGCCTTCGGGGTCGGCGTAAGACTTTAGCTCGACTTGGGCAGCCGCCTGCCCCGCAACTAAGATACCCGCGCAAGACACGATTAGCTTGTCGTCCGTGAAGAAGGACTAAGCCACTGATCGGGAATCTCGATTTGGGCTAAGGGGCATTTCCAGATTGCAAGGTTTTGATGCTTTGGGCGTCAGAACCTTGCGATTTGGTTTTCGTGGATTCCCTCGAAGCGGGAAGCATGATTCCTTGTCTGCATCGGAGGGAACGATGCGGCCGAAGAAGCACAAGACGACGGGATCGAACGATCTGTTCCGGGCTCGGCTCGACCAGATCATCAATATGAAGCACGAGCTGGTTCTGCTCGCCGGCAAGGTCGATTGGGACTGGATCGACGGCGAGATCGCGCCGCTCTACAGCGAGAACGGCAGGCCCGGGATCGAGACGCGCTTCATGATCGGTCTGCTGTTGCTCAAGCACATTTACGGGCTGTCCGATGAGGAGGTGTGCGAGCGCTGGGTCCATGACCCATACTTCCAGTTCTTCACCGGGGAAGAGTTCTTTCAGCACACGTTCCCGCACGAGCGCTCGGACCTGAGCCATTGGCGCAAGCGGCTTGGCGACAAGCTGGAGTTGCTGCTGGCCGAGAGCTTGCGGGTAGCGCACGAGGCCGGTGCATTACGCAGCCAGGACCTCAAGCGGGTTACGGTCGACACCACGGTGCAGCCGAAGGCCATCACCTTTCCGACCGATGCCAAGCTGCTGCATGCGGCCATCAAGGGGCTCAACCGCCTGGCGATCAGGCACGGCGTCAGGCTGCGGCAATCCTATGCTCGCATCGCCAAGGCCGCCGCGATGATGGCCGGCCGCTACGCCCATGCCAAACAGTTCAGGCGGCATCAGCGGCAGTTGCGTATCCTGCGTAGCCGGCTGGGCCGGATCATCCGCGACATCCGCCGCAAGATCGAAGGCCAGCCAGCACTGGAGCAGGCGTTCGCCCTCCCGCTCGGCCGGGCCACGCAGATCCGCTCGCAGCAGCAGCGCCAGCGCGGCTGGAAGCTCTATTCCTTCCATGCCCCGGAAGTGGAGTGCATCGGCAAGGGCAAGGCCAGCGCGCCTTACGAGTTCGGCGTGAAGGCCTCCATCGTCACCAACAACCGCCGGGCTCCCGGTGGCCTGTTCGTGCTGCACGCCAGCGCACTGCCCGACAACCCCTACGACGGTCACACCTTGCGGGACGTCATTGACCGCACCGAGACACTCACCGGCTGTCCGATCGAGCGGGCCTATGTCGACAAGGGATACCGCGGCCACGACGCACAAAATCCCCGTCGCGTCTTCATCTCCGGCCAGAAGCGCGGCGTTTTCGGTGTCATCAAGCGCGAGCTGCGCCGCCGCTCCGCCATCGAGCCCATCATCGGACACCTGAAGGCGGAAGGCCACCTCGGGCGCTGCTACCTCAAAGGCCGCGCCGGCGATGCCGCCAACGTCGTCCTCTCAGCCGTCGGACACAACTTCCGCCGCATCCTCGCCTGGCTGAGATATCTCTTGTGCCTGTTCCTGGCCCAGCTATGGCGCACGCTCGCCCGGCCAGCCTCGATCAATCCGGCTTCTTAACGGACGACTAGCTTTTTTGCAATCATTGAACACTCTTTCTAGAAGCTCAATTTCGATCCGGACTCGGCTCGGGGCCACGCGGCCCCGAGCCGACACCAAATGGGCCACTTCAGAAGTCGTGGGCGCATTTTCCAGCTTTGTGCCGCCGGGGCGACGATCATCTGGCCGTTCATTGCAATAGCCGCATTACTCCTCCCATTTACGCAGGCTGGCGTGAGCAGGATTTCAAGTAGCGACCTTCCTGGCGGCAGGAACTGTCCATGTGCCGTTGATGATCGAGGGGTCCGTTTCCTGCGGCCAATACATGCGCAGCATGAGTATGAAATCTCCCGCAGGCGCCGGAAGCCAGTTGGATTCCTTGTCTTTGCCGGGAGAGTCCTGCTGGATGTAGAGATCGGTCGAACCGTCGGGGTTTTCCTTCAGGTCTTGCCGCGCGCTGATCGAGTAGCGGTTGAGCGGATTGTTCACGAAGAAGTAGCCGCTGTCGTACATAGTGAGCGACCAAAATCCTTCCGCGGGAGGCAGGTGGCCTTTGGGAAACCGCATGACGTACTTGTGCGCGCCGTTGTATTTGTGGCCGTCCGCGTCCTTCTGCGAGGTCGGATAGACCGCATCCTGTGGCCGGTTGGCGCCAAGTCCGATCGCGGTCACGAGGGCGCGCATCGGATAATCGGTGCCATAGATGCCGGTTTTCGTTGTAAAGGCGAAACCATTCTCGTCCTTGATCGCCTTGTTGATCTTGAACTGGAGCATGATCCTGTCGAACGACACTTCCGGTACGCGCTTCAGGAAGTCCGCCTTCAGCTTGCTCTCGTCAAAATCCTGCCCCGGGGTGATGCCGATGCGGGCGAACTTGGCAAGCTGGGGCGCGTCCGCCTCGTATGGCGGATTGGCCTTCATCAGTTCGCACAGCAACTTGAAGTATGACACCGCGTCCATGCGATTGACCTGTTCGCGGACGGCCGTCTTCATGTCGATCGACGAGTCGACCTTCCCGGGGAGCGGCGTATACGGCTTGCCGTAGGCGCTGAGCGGAACGAGCTTGCACTCATCCTGCAGCTTGTGCACGGCCGCGTAGTCCTCCGGCGTGCCTGTGCAATAGATGCGGCCGAGCAGCCAGACGATGTTGGTCTGCGATTTGTACTGTTTCACGCCATCCGGCAGCGTGCCTTTCCACCCGGGTCCAGTGATCGCGTAGGTCTGGGCTCCGGTGCCGGTGGTGCGCTTGCCGGGCACCTGAAACACCGTCGTCCAGCCATCCAGCATCGGCATCAGGAAATAGCGCCCCTTCATGTCGGGGATGCTGAGGACCCATGGTTCCTTCCCGACATCAAAGAACGACGTCGTATAGAGAGTGTCTGCGTTCGGCGCCGTGACATCCCTGAACGAGGCGTCCGGATATTGGCGCAGCTTGATGATGTGGCCCATCGGGCCGCGCGTGCCAACAGGTTCGGCGACGTTGGTGATGATCCGGCGGGTCATCTCCATCGTCACCAACGGATAGCCGAATATGTAGGCGTCGCTGGCCAGCCAGAAATCCTCCAGGCCGTGACCCACTCCAAGAAAGGAGTCATGCGCAAAACCTGACCGTGTTGCGGCCGCTCCTGCCAACAGGCCCATTCCACCAAATGCAAGGGATCGACGGGTGATGTTCATCGCTATCTCCTTCCTGAATACGAATACAAACGACGGGTAGTGGCTTCAGACTGGTCCTCATGCCCTATAGGAGGACGACACTGATCGCCTGATGTCAGGGTGATGAGCCGCTGGCTGCGCGTCCTCAATAGCAGGGCGGATAGGGGTAATATCCGCACCGGGGTGCGTAGTACGGATAGGCCGCTGCTCCGGCCACCGCGGCCGCGCCCGCAACGGCAGCGCCGCGGTAGAACGCTCCGCGCCAGGCGGTCCGGCGGGCGACGCCGGCAAAGGACAGCGGCGTGAACGGCCGGCCGATGATGTCGATGAAGAGCGATGCCGGCCCATCAGCGCCCGCAAGATCGCCTTCGAGTATATCGACATCGAACGTAAGTTTGTCGCCTTCAAGCCGGGGCGATTTCAGCACGACGACGGCGTCGACCACCGATGATCCGTCCTTCTTGAATCCGGATACCGTCGCGTTTGGGGGATCTTTGGCAAAATTGTCGCTGCCGTTGCCCCAATCCTCGACGATTCGCGTCGTGAGATCGTGACCGGCCGCCCGGACCGGCCGATCGGCAAACACGATCGCATTCGGCGAAATCCCCGTCAGCACGAGCTTGCCGTCCCTGAGGCTCGCGCCGCGCGAATTGAGGACGAAGAGGGACGGCACGACTTCCGGCTTTGCCTGGCCGATCGATTTCTCGAGCGGCGTGTGCGGCTTGTGTTCGGATGCCGATTGAGCAGAAAGATTTTGCGGGCAGATTAGCAATCCGCCGGCGCAGAATGCGATCAGAGCAGCGCGAAGTGTCATTGTTGTTATCTCCCTTAAAAGCGGGTTGTTGTTCATTTCGGCCGGATCTCCTGGCTTTTCAGAAAACGCCCCGCGCATCGCAATCGACTCATCAATTAAATCGGTGGCTCGTCAGGAGCCCGGCAGTCGCACGACAGGCCAAGCACCTTCGCTGAGCATTTCGCGCCAATTCAGATCGCGCGTCTTGCCATTTCGCGCCAATCGTCGCGAACAGTTTTAGCCGTCCGTCTCGGAAGGTGGTTTGGTAAGGGTGCGCTCAGGCTTTTGCTTACGGGCAAATTGTTGCCGTCTGTAAACAACCGGTTGAATTTTCGTCAAACGCACGAAAGAACGGGTGAAGCTACTTGCGTTGGCATAACCGAGGAATTTAGCGATATCGGACAAGCGGTTGGTCGAATGGGCGAGCAGGCGGCAAGCAATCTTCAAGCGAACCTCGGCGAGCATTTCGCTATGACTTGTGCCGATGCGCCCGAGGTGACGCTGCAACGTACGCACGCTGATTTTGAGCGCACGGGCCGTGCTATCGAGGGTTGCGTCACCGTGACGCAGCGATTCGGCAATGGCCGCACGGACCGCCTGGGCTGATGGCAAGCGGACAGCTCTCATCGGCTGGTATAAGGCGCGAAGCCCATGCTCCCTCAATAGAATATCGATCCTCGGGAGTACGCCTGTTTCGAACATCCATCTGGCCATCATCCGCCAAAATGTTCGTCAAGTGGAATTGGCTCCGACGCTGCTGCCTATTGTTTGCAAGGTAGCCAAGGCAAATGAGGTAAAAGGAAGCTGCGGCCTTCCTCTGACTTTCGCATTGCGGTCGTTGGACAGCTCGCAGTTGAACTGACATTCGAGAGTTTTTAGCTTCTCAAGTTTGTTTTCGGGTGCGGCCATGTCGAAGATTCATTTGACGCGTTGCCAACATCTCAGCCCCTTCGTGGACATCCTGAACCATCTTGGAGCGCCAACGGCCTCGCTCCTCGGAAAGTTTCGCCTACCCACGTCGTTGGAAGAAAAGGCAGATCATTACATCCCGATCTTGCCTGCAATCGAGTTTGCAGAGCTCGCCCGAAGATCGCAAGGCATTGAGGATTTCGGTTTCCACGCTTCTCAGCAGCTGCATTTTGAACACCTGAGCGAGAAAACGCGGAATCTAATTTGTCATTCCCCTACACTGCTCGTAGGACTGCAGCAGACCTGCAAATGGGCATCACTCGAAGACTCAAACTTGAGCAACTGGCTTGAACGCCACGACAATCACGTCAGAATTTGCAGCAGGTTAGCGGGGACCAAAGGACTTCAGCATCTAGAGCATTCACAATGGCTTCAAAACATTTTTCCGATCTACATCGTCCGACAATTCGCCGGACCCGACTGGACTCCGGCAACTATCGCCTTTGAAGCTCGTTACACGCCGACTCCTGCCTGTCAGTCACTCTGGCCAAGCACGCGATTCTTGTCGGGTCAGGAAGCATCATGGATCGACGTCCCTGTTTCAATGCTGGCTCTCCCCAACAGCGCAAGCGCGAACGGAAATCGCTCTCGTTTGAAGAACGACGAGGTCGAGCATTCCAGCGATGAGATCATCGGAGCACTGAAGTTGATGCTGCCATCTTACCTGGACCAAGGACCTCCAGCTCTGGCTGAAGTCGCGGAAATGGCCGGCGTCAGTACGCGAAGCTTCCAACGCAAACTATCTCGCGCTGGCATTACATATTCAAGCCTGGTGGATACCGTCCGATTTGAGAACGCGAGAAGACTGTTGCGTGACACGGATTCCAAGATCATCGAGGTTGCGTTCGCTTCCGGCTACTCGGATCCTGCACACTTTACCCGCGCCTTCCGCAGGATTGCTGGGGTAACGCCAGGTCAATTTCGTGAGCAATGGAGACCTCGATAAACTCATCTCCCGAACACGCTCCTTCCTCGACCAATCAGGTAAGGGTGCCACAAGCGCCTGGACTGAACTCGACGCCGAAGACATCGGCATAGTCCTCCGGCCGCAGCTTTGATCGTCGGCGGAGTCAACCGCATGGTCGATCAGGCCCTGCAGACTGCCGCTCGAACGCGGCTCTGAGCTGAGCCGATTGTTCGCTTGTTGCGCCCCGCTCTGCGTCGGCCTGGTTGGCGGGCAAATCCATATAGGCTATCGGCTGGTCGAACTGGCTTGCCGTGAAGTCGTACCTTACGCCTCCGATCCAATTGTAGAAATGGTCTCCGGCCGGCAGCGGCGTCTTCAGCAGATCGCCACCGAAGAGCTCTTGAACGAGCAGCGCAGTGACGTTGCATTGCCCTGCCGCCGGGTTGCTCGCCGTCCATTGGCTGGCCGTCGACGCCGACCATGCCTTGCGAAGTGCCGTTTGAACTTCATCGGGATCGAAGTGCATCGGGGCCCCTTGCGACTTGTGGCACTATTTCGGATTAGGCGATGATCCATGTCTACCCCTGTTTTGCCCGACGGTTCAATAAATTCGGGATTTCAGCGGGCACTCATAGTGACAGTGCCAAGTCATTGATAACGCTGCGCCCGTCTACTGTGCATGGGGTTGTTTTCGATGTCTTTGTTCGACGCCTCCCCGAATTCGCAACGACAACGCCCCGGAGCCTTCGCTCCGGGGCGCAGCATGCGAGAGGTAGCGTGATCAGCTTTGCGAGCGCCGCGCCATGAAGATGTCGTAGCCGACCTCGGCAACCTGGAACCAGGAGTAGCCGTCGCTCGAGAACTTGGCGAGGGAGTCGTGGACCTTCTTGAAATTGGCATTGGTCGCGCCGACTTCGGCATGCAGCTCCTTGGCGGCCTTGTAGCAGGCGTCCATGATCGCCGGCGAGAACGCGTGCAGCTTGGCGCCGCCCGCGAGCAACTTCTTCAGGGCCAGCGGATTGGCGGAGTCGTAGCGCGCCATCATGTAGTTGTTGGCGTAATGGCCGGCCTGCTCGAGCACGCTCTGGTAATATTTCGGCAGCGCGTTCCACTTGTCGAGGTTGACGAAGGCCATCAGCATCGGCCCGCCTTCCCACCAGCCGGGATAGTAGTAGTGCGGCGCGATCTTGTAGAAGCCGAGCTTCTCGTCGTCATAGGGGCCGACCCATTCGGCGGCGTCGATGGTGCCCTTCTCCAGCGCGGGATAGATGTCGCCGCCGGCGAGCTGCTGCGGCACCACACCGAGCCTCTGGAGCACGCGGCCGGCGAAGCCGCCGATGCGGATCTTCATGCCCTTGAGATCGTCGGGCGTGTTGACCTCTTTTCTGAACCAGCCGCCCATCTGGCAGCCGGTGTTGCCGGCGAGCAGCGAGATGACGTTGTAGCTCTTGTAGAACTCGTTGAGCACCTCGCGCCCGCCGCCCTGCATGTACCAGGCCTGGTTGATGCGCATGTTGGGACCGAACGGCACCGCCGAGCCGAAGGTGAAGGTCGGGTCCTTGCCGAAATAATAATAGGACGCGGTGTGGCCGATCTCGCAGGTGCCGTTCTGCACGGCGTCGAGCACCTGGAGACCCGGCACGATCTCGCCGGCGGCGAAGATCTGGATCTGGAATTTGTTGTCGGTCGCCTCCGCGACCATCTTGCACATCGTGTCGGCGCCGCCAAACAGCGTGTCGAGCGATTTCGGCCAGCTCGTCGGCATGCGCCATTTGATTTCCGGCATCGACTGCGCGATCGCGGGCGCCGCGAGCGTGGCGACACCGGCCGCACCAAGTCCTGTGACCTTGATGAAGTCTCTTCTCTTCATGATTTCCTGCCCTGATGGATCTGATCGTGGAGCCTTCTTGCCGAGGCTTGAGGGCAGCATGGAACATCGCGGGACCGAACGCCATCCCGATCGCACGGCAGCCAAAGAAAAAGCCCGGCCTCCCTGGGGGAGGCCGGGCTGATGGTCTTACGACCTGAGCCGTCAATCAGCCGCGGGTGCGCGAGCGGATCATGAAGCTGTCGTAGGTATACTCGGCGACCTGCCACCACAGATACTCATCCGAGCGGTAGGCCTGCATGGCGTCGATCGACTTCTTGAAGTCGGCGTTCTTGCCGGAGATTTCGGCCCAGAGCTCGTTGGTCGACTTGAGGCAGGCTTCCAGCACCTCGTTGGTGAAGGGACGAAGCTGGGTGCCGCCGGCGACCAGACGCTTCAGCGCCGCCGGGTTCTGCATGTCGTAGCGCGCCGCCATCCAGCTGTTGGCATTGGCCGTCGCGTTGGTGAGGATCGCCTGGTAGTTCTTCGGCAGCGCATTCCACTTGTCCAGATTGGTGAAGGCGTGCACGGTCGGCCCCCCCTCCCAGAAGCCCGGATAATAGTAGTACTTGGCGACCTTGGCGAAGCCGAGCTTCTCGTCATCGTAGGGGCCGACCCACTCGGCCGCGTCGATGGTGCCCTTCTCCAGCGCCGGATAGATGTCGCCGCCGGCAAGCTGCTGCGGCACCACGCCGACCTTCTGGAGCACCTGGCCGGCGATGCCGCCGATGCGCATCTTCAGGCCGGACAGGTCGGCAACAGTCTTGATCTCCTTGCGGAACCAGCCGCCCATCTGGGTGCCGGTGTTGCCGCAGGGGAAGCCGACCACGTTCGACTTCTTGAAGAACTCGTTGGCGAGCTCGTTGCCGCCGCCCTGATAGAGCCACGAATTCTGCTGGCGCGCGTTGAGGCCGAACGGCACCGAGGCGAAGATCGCGAAGGTCGGGTCCTTGCCGACATAGTAGTACGAGACGGTGTGGCACATCTCGACCGTGCCGTTCGAGGTCGCGTCGAGTGCCTGCAGGCCGGGGACGATTTCACCGGCGGCGAACACCTGGATCTGGAACTTGTTGTCGGTCATCTCGGCGACGTACTTCGCCACCTGCTCGGCGCCGCCATAGATGGTGTCGAGCGACTTCGGGAAGCTCGAAGTCAGGCGCCACTTGATCTCGGGCGAGGACTGCGCGATCGCCGGCGAGGCCACCGCGGTTGCGGCCGCGCCTGCTGCCGACACTTTAAGAAAGTCACGACGCTTCATCTTCAGGTCTCTCCTTGCTGGGGCGTTTTCCCCTTAACTTCTCTTCTTGCCGCCGCACATTCTGGCGACGCGTTAGGCGCGCCGAACCGAAGGGGCTTGACTGCCGTGGGCGTTTAACACGGAAGCCCCGCTTGCGGAACGCGACAATGGCATGACGGGGCTCTACGAAAGTCGCATGTCCCGAGCGCTTGCCGCGGCGACCGCTTCAAGCCGTGGCGAGGGCACCCCTCAGCTGGTCCCGGACCTGCCCTGCAATGGCGCGGTAGATCGCCGCATGAGGCCCGTCCGGCTCGCTGTCGACGACGGGGTTGCCGGCGTCCGAGGTGGCGCGAATCGCCATGTGCAGGGGGATCTCGCCCAGGAACGGTACCCCGAGCTTCTCGGCCTCGTGCCGCGCCCCGCCATGGCCGAAAATATCCGACTTGGTGCCGCAATGCGGGCACTGGAAGTAGCTCATGTTCTCGACGATGCCGAGCACGGGCACGTTGACCTTCTTGAACATGGCAAGCCCGCGCCTGGCGTCGATCAGGGACAGGTCCTGCGGCGTCGAGACGATCACCGCGCCCTTCAGCGGCACGTTCTGCGCCAGCGTGAGCTGGGCATCGCCGGTGCCCGGCGGCATGTCGACCACCAGCACGTCGAGCTTGCCCCATTCGACGTCGCGCAGCATCTGCGTCACCGCCGACATCACCATGGGACCGCGCCAGATCATCGCGGTCTCCTCCTCGACCAAGAAACCGATCGACATGATGGCGAGGCCGAAGCGCCGGAGCGGAATCATCTTGCGCTCGTCGTTCAGCTCCGGCTTGTCGTGCAGGCCGGTCAACCGCGGCACCGAGGGGCCGTAGATGTCGGCATCGAGCAGCCCGACCTTGAGGCCGAGGTCGCGCAGGCCGAGCGCCAGATTGAGCGCGGTAGTCGATTTGCCCACCCCGCCCTTGCCAGAGGCGACCGCGATCACCGCGGCAACGCCTGGGATTTCCGCCTGCCGCGCCATCGGCGACCCGCCGCCCTGCGGCGGCTTGTGCGCGTGGGCCGGCTGCACGCCGGGCGTGCCACGGCTCGGCTGCGGGGGTGGCGGCGGCGTAGAGCCCGGCTTGCGCTCGGCGGTGAGCGCCACCATCACGGTGGTGACCCCGGGAATGGCGCGGACGGCGGCTTCAGCTTCGGCCCGGATGGACTCCCAGGCGCGCGCCTCGGTGGCATCGACGTTGATCGAGAAGAACACCTTGCCGTCGGAGGCGCTGACTGCGCTCAGGACATTGGCGTTGGTGAGCGCGACCCCGCGGGGCGACTTGATCCTGGCGAGGCTGTCGAGAACCTGTTGCTGCGTCACGCTCAAAGCGCATCTCCTAGAGTTGAGGATGCCCCATTAGAGCGGAAACGCCCAAAAGGCTACTGCCTGCCGATATCGTCGGCCATCTCCGCAGGCGCCGTCCCCTGCTCCCGGGCCGCCTCGTAATTCAGCTCGATCATGACCCCGTTGGGATCGTGGACGAAGATCTGCCAGAGGTCGCCGCCGGGCACCTGGCGGGAGTCGAACTTCATCCCCTTCGACGTCAGCCGCTGCTTCATGGCCTCGAAGCCCCGGCTGACGAAGGCGACATGGTGGACAACGCCGGAATCCGGCTTTTGTGGCTCGGCGGTCGGCGAAATATCGACCAGATGCACCACCGGCCTGCCCTCGCTGTACATCCAGGCGCCCGGGAAAGCGAAATTCGGCCGCGCGCCATTTTCCAGGCCCAGAACGTCTTCGTAGAAGCGGACCGTCTCAGTCAGCTTCCGGGTCCGGATGTTGAAATGATCGAGCACCCCAACGCTCACGCCGCCCAAATCCACACCCATGCCTTCGCTCCCTTTTTTGAAGTTTTTGAGGTCCGCCATCCTAGCACAGGGGGCCGCCAAACGAAGCCGTTGCCCTCCGGCCTCAAGGGTTTATGGTGCGGCCCAATCCGTCCCCAAGACGGAACCCAGGCGCCCTGCTCGCCCGGCAAGAACCGTAAACCCAAACTACGGACAAGGTACCATACATGGCTAAAGTCGCTTTCCTCGGTCTCGGCGTCATGGGCTTCCCGATGGCCGGACACCTCGCGAAAAAAGGGGGCCATGAGGTCACCGTCTACAACCGCACCGCGGCCAAGGCGAAGGAATGGGCGGACAAGTTCGGCGGCAAGACCGCACCGACCCCGAAGGCCGCCGCGGAAGGCCAGGATTTCGTGATGTGCTGCGTCGGCAACGACAACGATCTGCGCGCGGTCACGATCGGCCCCGACGGTGCGTTTGCCGGCATGAAGAAGGGCGCGACCTTCGTCGACCACACCACCGCCTCGGCCGAAGTCGCCCGCGAGCTCGATGCGGCCGCGACCAAGGCCGGCTTCAAGTTCGTCGACGCGCCGGTCTCCGGCGGCCAGGCAGGTGCCGAGAACGGGGTGCTGACCGTGATGTGCGGCGGTGCGCAGGATGCCTATGCCGGCGCCGAGCCGATCATCAACGGCGCCTATGCACGGATGTGCAAGCTGCTCGGTCCTGCCGGAAGCGGCCAGCTGACCAAGATGGTCAATCAGATCTGCATCGCCGGTCTGGTGCAGGGTCTCTCCGAGGGTATCCACTTCGCCAAGAAGAGCGGCCTCGACGTTGCAGCAGTGATCGAGACCATCTCCAAGGGCGCGGCGCAGTCCTGGCAGATGGAGAACCGCTACAAGACCATGAACGACGACAAATATGATTTCGGCTTCGCGGTCGAATGGATGCGGAAGGACCTCTCGATCTCGCTGGCCGAAGCCCGCCGCAACGGCGCGAACCTGCCGGTGACTGCGCTGGTCGACCAGTTCTACTCCGAAGTGGAGAAGATGGGCGGCAAGCGCTGGGATACGTCGAGCCTGCTTGCGCGCCTGCAGCGCTGATTGAAGACCTAAAACGACTGTGCTGATCGCGATCGCCGCCATTTTCGTCCTGGCCTATGCGGCGATCGCGCTCGAGCATCCGCTCGGCGTCAACAAGAGCGCCTCCGCGCTACTCGGCGCAGGGGTACTGTGGACCATCTATGCAGTCGCGACGGGCGACCACGCCTTGGTCGGGCGCGAGCTCGATGAGTCCGTCGCCTCCACCGCGCAGATCGTGTTCTTCCTGATTGGCGCCATGACCATCGTCGAGGTGATCGACGCCCATGATGGCTTCGAGGTCATCACCTCACGCATCAACACGACCAGCCAGGTCCGCCTGATATGGCTGATCGGCTTAGTGACCTTCTTCCTCAGCGCGATCCTCGACAATCTGACCACCACCATCGTCATGGTGTCGCTGATCCAGCGGCTGATCGCCAAGCGCGACGATCGCCTGCTGTTCGCCTCTCTGATCGTCATCGCTGCGAATGCCGGCGGCGCATGGACCGTGATCGGCGACGTCACCACGACCATGCTGTGGATCGGCGGCCAGATCTCGCCCTTGAAAATCATGGGCGCCGTGTTTCTACCCTCGCTCGTCAATTTGCTGGTGCCATTGGTCCTCATTACTTTCGCGTTGAGAGGCAAGACCATCGCGGCGCCGCCGAAGGACGGGGGATTGCAGGGCGTCGATCCGTTCGAGCGAAACGTGATGTTCTATCTCGGCCTCGGCGTACTGATCGCAGTGCCCGCGTTCAAGACGATCACCCATCTGCCGCCCTTCATGGGCGTGCTGCTCGGACTCGGTGTCGTCTGGCTGGTCGGCGAGATCGTTCATCGCGGCAAGGACGAGCATGTCCGCCAACCGCTCACGCTTGCGCAGGCGCTAACCCGGATCGACATGGGTTCGATCGTGTTCTTCGTCGGAATCCTGCTCGCGGTCGCCTGCCTCGAAAACGCCGGCCTGCTCTCGATGCTGGCCAAATGGCTCGATGCGGTGATCGGCCGCCAGGATATCATCGTGATCGCGCTTGGCCTGCTCAGCGCCGTCATCGACAACGTGCCACTCGTCGCCGCGACCATGGGCATGTACGACATTGCTCATTATCCGCCGGACAGCTTCCTGTGGGAGTTCATCGCCTATTGCGCCGGCACAGGAGGCTCGATCCTGATCATCGGCTCGGCCGCCGGCGTCGCCGCAATGGGCCTCGAGCGGATCGAGTTCCTCTGGTACGCCCGCCGCATCGCGCCGGCCGCACTCCTGGGCTATCTGGCGGGAGCACTGGTATACATTGCGCAGTACGCCGCGCTGCATTGAGCGCCGCAGGCCGATCCAAATTAACGCCGGGTTAACGTAATTCTTTAGCTCCTTAAGTCACCTCTTAAGGATTTCTTGCCAGAGATAGACAATGCAGAAGGCCCGCGTCCGGCGTGGGCAGGAATCGTGTTGCTTGATGAGTAACCCCGCTGAAAAGCCCGAGGTCGTGCAGCTTCCGGCGGAGCCGGTGAGCGCTCCGTCGGCGAGCAGCCGAAGGGCTGCGGCGCAGCGGGTGCGCGAGGCGCGCGACAGGTTAACGTCGACCAGCGGAACCCGGCCGGCCTTCGACGCCGAGATGCTGCGCCAATATGCCCAGACGCGGCTGTCGGCGTCCTATGTCGTGATGCTGCTGGTGGTCGCGACCGGCGTGCTGTTCGGGCTCTGGATGCAGCCGATCCCGGCCGCGGCCTGGACAGCAGGCATGCTCTGCTTCCATGCCGCCATGATCCGCAGCTGCCGGCGGTTCCTGACCGAACCCGCCTCTCCTGCCGCGACGCGCGCGTGGCGGACACGTTTCGTCGTGCTCGACCTGCTCTATGGCCTGTGCTGGATGGCAATCCTGATCCATCCCGTACTCGACATGGTCACGGAAACGCTGATGATGTTCCTGATGCTGCTGGTGATCGCAGTATCGAGCATGCTGGCCGCCAATCTGCCGATCGCCGCCGTTGCCGCCACCATGCCGGTCGCGGTCGCGATGGCACTGAGCTTCGTGATGACGGGCTCGCTGGACAATTACATCCTGGCGGCGCTCGCGGTCGCGGCCGAGGGCTATTTCGTGCTGCTGGCCCACCGCCTGCACTCCTCGACCTTCGCCACGCTCGAGGCGCGCGCCGAGAAGGACGCGCTGATCGGCGAGCTCGAACAAGCCAAGGCAATCTCGGACGAAGCACGCCACCGCGCCGAATCCGCCAACGTCGCCAAGTCGCGTTTCCTCGCGCAGATGAGCCACGAGCTGCGCACGCCGCTGAACGCCATCCTCGGTTTTTCCGAGGTGATGAAGAGCGAGATTTTCGGCGCGCACGCGGTTCCGGTGTACAAGGAATATTCGGCCGACATTCACAATTCCGGCGTACACCTGCTCAATCTCATCAACGAGATCCTCGATCTATCCCGGATCGAAGCCGGCCGCTACGAACTCAACGAGGAAGCGGTGTCCCTGGTCGGCATCGTCGCCGACTGCCACCATTTAATGAAGCTGCGCGCGTCCAGCCGCGGCATCACCATCCACGAAGTGTTCGAGCAGGCGATGCCGCGGCTTTGGGCCGATGAGCGCGCGATCCGCCAGGTCGTGCTCAACCTGCTCTCCAATTCGATCAAGTTCACCCCGCAAGGCGGCGAGATCTGGCTCAAGGCGGGATGGACCGCTTCGGGCGGACAATATCTCTCGGTGAGGGATTCCGGCTCCGGCATCCCCGAGGACGAGATCCCGGTCGTGCTGGCCTCGTTCGGCCAGGGCTCGAACTCGATCAAGTCGGCCGAACAGGGCGCAGGCCTCGGCCTGCCCATCGCCAAGAATCTGATCGACCTGCATGGCGGCACGTTCACGCTGAAATCGAAGCTGCGCATCGGCACCGAGGTGATCGTCACCTTCCCGCCGGAGCGCGTGATGAGCGCGCTGGCGCCGCTGTCGGACGATTCCCCGCCGCTCCAGCCGGAGGGTTCGCTCGTTCCCGACGAGAAGCGCCGGCCGCGCCACAAGCCGATCATGAGCGCAGGCACGGGTTCTTAACGAGATGCTTGCCGAGATGCCCGACGATCCCTCAATATGTCCATATGACCAAAGACACGCCGTGCATCGCCGTCTGCATGATCGATCCCAAGACCAAGCTGTGCTTCGGCTGCGGCCGGACCTTGCCGGAGATCGCGCGCTGGCACGCCATGGACAGCGCGGAACGGCTGGC
The DNA here is from genome assembly GCF_021044685.1 of Bradyrhizobium daqingense. Classification (NCBI taxonomy): domain Bacteria; kingdom Pseudomonadati; phylum Pseudomonadota; class Alphaproteobacteria; order Hyphomicrobiales; family Nitrobacteraceae; genus Bradyrhizobium; species Bradyrhizobium daqingense. Next base: position 4,441,518 of record NZ_CP088014.1, on the reverse strand, counting down.
GGTCATGGCGCTGTTGCCAGCTCGGATGAATCAGGCAGGGCTCACGCCGATCGCGGCATCGCCAAGGCGCACCTGACGGGCACGCGCACGCGCGGAGGCGCGCAATGATCCGCTTCCTGCTCGTTCTCGTCATGCTCGCCGGCACCGCGGGCGCCGTCGTCGCCTATGGAGATCCCGACCAGATCGCGCGTGCCAGCCACAAGGTCTCGCACATCTTCCGGGCGCAGACCGCTGCACCGGCTCCCGCCGTACATATTCCGCGCGGCCAGGGCGGCGAGTTTGCATTGCGCGCCAAGATCAACGGCGTGGCTGCACCGATGGTGATCGATACCGGCGCGACCTCGGTGGTGCTGACCTGGGAGACCGCAAAGGCGATCGGGTTGCCGCTCGAGATGCTCGAATACGACGTCGACCTGGAGACCGCGGGCGGCCACACCAAGGCAGCCCGGCTCACGCTCGACCGTCTCGCCGTCGGCAAGCTGGTGGAGAAGTCGGTCCCGGCCCTCGTCGTGCAGCGCGGCCAGATGAAGACCAATCTGCTCGGGATGAGCTTCCTCGACCGCCTGGAAAGCTGGGGCGTGCGCGCGGACACGCTGATGCTGACCGGCTATCCGGAGCTCCCGAGCAGTTCTCGTCGTCCACGCGCGGCGGTCAACTAGACCACCTAGGCCGCCGCCTCCGCAGGCGCACGTGCACCGACACGCGCGATCGCGTCGCGCAGCACGGCGAGACCAGCGCCCGGCTTCACCCCCTGCTCGGCGAGATGCCGCCGGAATGCGCGCGCCCCTGGCACGGCGTGGAATGCGCCGACGAAATGCCGCGTGATCGCGTGCAGTCGGGTGCCACGCGCCAGTTGGTCTTCGATGTAGGGCATCATCGCCTCGAGGGCGTCCTGCATGGAGGCGTGCGCTGAAGCCTCGCCGAAGATGCCGGCATCGACATCGAGCAGTCGCCACGGCTCCTGGTAGGCGGCGCGGCCGAGCATGACGCCGTCGACGTGTTCGCGATGCGCCTTCGCCTCTTCGATGCTTCGGATGCCGCCATTGATGATGACGGGCACATCAGGCATCGCGTGCTTGAGACGATAGACGCGTTCATAGTCGAGCGGCGGGATGTCGCGGTTCTCCTTCGGCGACAGGCCGTTGAGCCAGGCCTTACGCGCGTGCACGATCAGTGCATCGCAGCCGGACGCCACCACCGCGCGCGACAGCGTATCGAGTGCGACCTCGGGATCTTGGTCGTCGATCCCGATGCGGCACTTCACGGTGACGGGAACGGCGACCGCAGCCTTCATCACCTCGACGCATCGCGCCACCAGTTCCGGCTCGGCCATGAGGCAGGCGCCGAAGCGGCCATCCTTCACGCGATCGGACGGGCAGCCGACATTGAGATTGATCTCGTCATAGCCGAACGCCTCGCCGATCCGCGCGGCCTGCGCGAGTTCGTGCGGATCCGAGCCGCCAAGCTGAAGCGCCACCGGATGCTCGCATGCGTCGAATCCAAGCAGCCGCTCCCGGTCGCCATGAATGATGGCGCCCGTGGTCAGCATCTCGGTGTAGAGCAACGCCCGCCGCGTCAGGTGACGGTGGAACACCCGGCAATGCCGGTCGGTCCAATCCATCATGGGCGCCACGGAAAAGCGATAGTCTTGCGAATTCAAATGGCTATTCTTTCATCGAACCGACAACACGCAGGTGCCCTCGCACCAGAACCAGCATTTTGCGTGGCACTCCCGCGTATCCTTCGCCTGAATGGGCGCCGGGTGCAACCGCAACAATAAAGTGGTGCGGCCAAGAGAAAGCAACAATGATCCCGCATCGCATGGTTCGAGGCAGCCTTGTCCAATCTGGACACGGCTGGCCCAATACCTCAATTGTCGGTGAATAGTCGGCCCAAATTGGACAAGGGTGCCATCCAGGGCCGCATCGGAGAGATTATGGTTGAGAATGCTTATTCGACAGGTCGGCCGCTCGATCCCCGTTCCGCATGGTCCGGACTGTCCCAGGCAGAACGCGACGCTGCCTATGACAACAACGCGGCCGTCAAGAACAGCGCGGCCCTGATCGCCGAACGGAACGAAGCCTCTGGCCGGCTGCGAGGCTCGCTGAAATCCCATCTCGATCTGCCTTACGGTCAGCGGGCGAACAACAAGATCGATCTCTACCCGGCCCCCAGGCCCGAGGCACCATGCCTGGTGTTCCTGCATGGCGGCTATTGGCAGCGCAATTCGCGCGAATTGTTCGCCATGCTCGTCGAAGGCATCGCCGCCCATGGCTGGTCGGTTGCCATTCCCGGCTATTCGCTGGCGCCGGGGGTGTCCCTCACCGACATCGTCACCGAAGTCCCGCGCGCGCTCGACTGGCTTGCCGCCAATGGTGCGTCCTATGGCATTGCCGGACCGGTCGTCCTGTCTGGTTGGTCGGCCGGCGCCCATCTCGCGGCGATGGCACTGGACCATCCGAATGTCCATGCGGGCTTGGCGATCTCAGGCGTGTACGAGCTCGCACCCATCCGCGATACCGGACTCAACAACGCGCTGAAGCTGACGGATGTGGAAATCGCCGCGCTGTCGCCGCTGCGCCTGCCGGTCACGCCGAAACGTCTCGACATCGCCTATGGCAGCAACGAGCTGCCGGCGCTGGTGTGCGATTCCATCAATCTCCACGACAAGCGCGCCGCGGCGAAGGCGCCCGGCAAGCTCATTCAGGTCGACGGCGCCGACCATTTCACCATTCTCGAGGCTCTGCGCCGGCCAGACGGGGTTCTCGTCGACGCCGTCCGCCGGTTGCTGGACTAGAACCGCGAAAACAACCCCATGCACAGTAGGGTTGCCGTTGTTTTCAAAGACGAATTTTGCAGGCAAGTCGACACCGACGATCCTTTTGACTCGTCGGGCAAAACAGCGGCAGGATGCCATCATCGCCGTGCTTGCTGCTCCCGCGCTTGCACGCAGATTTGGTCGCCCGTGATCCGTATCGGGTAAAGCCGCAACGGTGGGCTCGGCCATCCCGGATTGATCGCCCCGTCGCGCAAATCGAACGATGCCGCGTGACGCGGACAGAATTGTCGCAAGCAGCGGCGAGGCATCCTCGACCCGCAGACGTCCGTAGCCGAACACCAGGCCCTGTCGCGTCGGTTGCTCCAAAAAATTCTGCGACAGCGGCTGGACGTGGATGCCGGCCTGTTTCAGGGTAGAAGCCGCTTCGCGATCACTCATCCGCGCCTGCATCGCCTCGGTGAACAGCGCGACGAGATGCAACCCGGTGACGGCCGAGGACACGGTCAGATCGTCCGGCGTCTGCGCTGCGATCGCCTCGATCAGCGCCTTTCGCCTGCTCGTATAGACCCGGCGCATCGCGCGGAGATGTCGCAGCAGGTGCCCTTCCCGCATGAACTCGGCCAAAGCGAGCTGTCCGATGCCGGAGGTGTGCACGTCGATCCGCGCGCGGCCCTTGGAAAATCCTGCGATGAAATGCCTGTTGGCGACCATGTAGCCGAGTCGCAAATTCGGCATCATGATCTTGGAGAAGGTGCCGAAATAGATCACCCGTCCCTCCCGATCGAGCGAACGCAAGGAGGCGATCATGCTGTCCCGATGCCCAAACTCCGAATTGTAATCGTCCTCGATCACCCAGACGTCGTTCCTGTTGGCCCAGTCGAGCAGCTCGAGACGCCGCTCCAGGCCCATGCTGACGCCGAGCGGATATTGATGCGACGGCGTAACCACGATCAGCTTCGCGCGGGGCGCACGCCTGATGCCTTCCGAAACGACGAGGCCCTTGTCATCGACGGGAATTGGAACGAGCTTCGCGCCGGCCGCCGTCAGCGCCCATCGGGCCTCGACGAAGCCGGGCTCCTCGACCCAGACCTCGTCTCCGGGATCGAGGATCATCCGGCTGCAGAAATCCAGCGCACCCGATGTACCGGGCGTGACGACGACCTCTTCCGGCGAGCAGACCAGCCCGCGCACCGAACCGAGAAAGTTCGCGATCTCGCTGCGCAGCCGCGGGTGGCCTTCGGCGGGAAGGTCGAGGCACTCCTGCTCCCTCGGATTTTGCCAGGTCTGGCGCAGCAGGCGGGACCATTCCTTGAAGGGAAACGTCGAGATGTCGGGCGCGCCGGGTGCGAACATGGACGGCCAATTGGTCTCGTACTCCAGACCAAGCAGCGATCGCCAGCGCTTCGACATATGGTCGGGCGCAGCCCCGGGCGGCGCAGCCGGCGGCGGCTCCGCATGCATCGTCGCGACGGATGCCACCATCACGCTGCCGCGCGGCGTCGATTCCAGATAACCCTCGGCATAGAGCAGATCCCATACGGTCAGCACCACCGTGCGCGAGCAGCCCAGTTCCCGCGCGATCTCCCGCGAGCCCAGGAATTGCGTTCCAGCCGGAAAGGTACCGCGCAGAATGCAGCCGCGGATGTGGGCCGCAATCTGCAAATGCAGCGGCACGGCCGACGTCCGGTCGATATGCATTCCCGCAAGGGATACGCGCTTGCTCGCGTGATGATCTCTGTCCATCGCGTAGAGGCTGCTGTTGGAACGACCGGCGATGGCCGCCAGCGTCCCCTCAGGATGGGCCAGAAGCGGATTCGGGTCCAGCCTCGGCGGGATCGGTCACCCCCATCGGGTGACGACATCGGTAATTCGGCAGTCGAACGCCGGCACTATCGGCCAGCACTGGCGCGCCGATTGCGAGTGTCGACCAATCCGCAGCGGCATGGGCGGGAATCATCAAGAAGTCGGCATCGAGCCGACGTGATCCGTCACGTCGCGCCGATGTGGCATCACACCAGGCTCGACTTGCCGCGGCTCAGCACCTCGCCCGCGCCCTTGTCGCCGACGATCTTGCCCTGCTCGTACACCACGCGGCCTCGCGCGATGGTGGTGACTGGCCAGCCGGTGACGTCAAAGCCTTCCCAGGGCGTATAGTCGGCGCCATGGTGAAGATCGGCCTGCTGGATCGGCTTCTGCAACCTGGGGTCCCACAGCACGATATCGGCATCAAATCCGATTCCGATCGAGCCCTTGCGCGGATAGAGGCCGTAGATCCGCGCATGGTTGGTCGCGGTCAGCTCGACGAACTTTTGCAGGGTGATGCGTCCCTTCGAGACGCCTTCGGAGAACAGGATCGGCAGTCGTGTCTCGACACCCGGAATGCCGTTCGGCACCCAACGGAACGAGGTGCGGGAATTCGGCGTCAGCTTGCCCTTGGGATCGTCGTAGCGAAAGGGGCAGTGGTCGGATGAGAAGGTCTGGAACACGCCGGTCGTGATGCCTTCCCAGATCGCCTGTTGGCTCTCGACATCACGCGGCGGCGGCGAACAGACATACTTCGCGCCTGAAATGTCCATGTTCAGGCCCTTCATGTCGTCGGCCGTGAGGGTGATGTATTGCGGACAGGTCTCCGCATGCACCGGCAACCCGCGCTGCTGCGCCCAGCGCACCTGCTCCATCGCCTCGCGGCCGGAGACGTGCACGATCATGATGGCAACGCCGATCACCTCGGCATGGCTGATGGCGCGATGCGTCGCCTCGCGCTCGACCGCCTGGGGCCGCGAGGTGCCATGATAATAGGGCGCGATATGGCCTTCACGCTCGAGCTTGCTGGTGAGGAAGCGGATGGCGTCGTAGCCCTCGCAATGAACCATGACCAGCGCCTCCTCGCGGCGCGCGACCTCGAACACCTCGAGCAGTTGCTTGTCGCTGAGCACGAGGTCGTCATAGGTCATGAACACCTTGAAGGAGGTGTAACCGTCCTTGACCAGCGCCGGCAGCTCCTGGCCGAGCACCACCGCGGTCGGGTCCGAGATGATGAGATGGAACGCGGTGTCGATGTAGCACTCGCCTTCGGCGAGCTTACGGTAGTTCTCGACGCAGGTGCGCAGCGAGGTGCCCTTCTCCTGCAGCGCGAAGGGCAGCACCATGGTGTTGCCGCCGGCGGCCGCCGCGCGTGTCGCCGAGGCGAAGTCGTCGGCCATCACCACGTCGGGGCCCGAGGGCTGCGAAATGTGAACGTGGCTGTCGATCCCGCCCGGCAGCGCGAGCAATCCCGTCGCATCGATCTCGCGCGCGGCGCCCTCCACACGGTCGGAGATGCTGACGATGCGGTCGCCGCGAATGCCGATATCGGCACGAAACTCGTCGCTAGCCGTCACGATGGTGCCGCCGCGAATGGCGAGATCGAGTTGTGTCACAGGGCTCTCCGTCACTTGATGACCCGCGATGTCTGGAAGAGACGACCCCACCGCGCAAGGCCTGTAATGTCGCCGCCTGCCAAATCCAGGGTCCGCCACAGCGTGGCTGCGACCGAGTCGAGCACCGCGATGTTCAATTCCCGCTCGAGCGAGGCTGCAAGCGCGGCGCCATCGAGATTGGTGCAGAGGATTACGACGGCATCGGCGCCCTCCGCCGCCACCGCGCGTATCATTCCCGCGATCGTCGCGCGTTCCACCACGCCGAAGGAAAAGTTGTCGCGCAGACCGAGATGCCGCTCCGTGAACGGAGCGATCCCCTCCTCGGTCCAGACGTCGCCGATCCGTCGCTGCACGTCGTCGGTATATGGCGACACGAGGCCGACACGTTCAGCGCCGAGCGCGCGCGCGGCCTCGATGCAGGCGAGCGTCGACGTGGTCGTCGGCACGCCCATGCGCGCCGTGATCGCCTCACAAAGGCTTCTGTCGCGGCCGATCCCGAGCCAGCTCGCCGAGGTGCCGTTCCAGGCAATCGCGTCGACCCTGGCATCGGCCAGCAAGTCCGCGGCAGGAACCATTGCGGATGCGTCAAATTGGCTGAGCGCCGCGGCGTCGAGTGCGATCTCGGTGACACGAAAGCGCGAAAAATGCGCAGTGACGCCGGGGACGCCAGTCAGCATGGCGCTGGTGACGGGCTCGAGCACCGAGTTGGAGGACGGCGTGATCATACCGAGACGCTTGCGCATGGCCATACCTTACGACGCCTGCGAAAGCCGTGTCGATTCCTCTCGGATCAGGGATAGGATGCGGCGCTTTGCATCATTGAATTCGGGGCTCGTGATGTCGCGCGGACGCGGCAGGTCGAAACTGACTGCCTCGCGGATCCTGCCCGGCCGCTTCGTCATCACCACGATCTTGTTGCCGAGCACCAGCGCCTCATCGACGCTGTGAGTGACGAACACGATGGTACAGCGCCGCTTCTGCCAGATCGCCACCAATTCTTCCTGCATTTCGAGCTTGGTCTGGGCGTCCAACGCCGCGAACGGCTCGTCCATCAGGATGACGCTCGGATTCATCAGCAGCGCACGGGCAATGCCGACCCGCTGGTTCATGCCGCCTGACATTTCGGAGGGATGATGGTGTTCGAAGCCGCGCAAGCCGACGAGATCGATGAACTCCATGGCACGGTCGTACCGCTCGGCCTTGGCGACGCCCTTGAGCCGGAGATGGAAGGCAATGTTGTCGATCGCCGTCAACCACGGCATCAGGGTCGGCTGCTGGAACACCACGCCGCGATCCGGGCCGGGCCGCTCCACCTGCTTGCCGTCGACCAGCGTCCGGCCGGAGGTCGCCTGTTCGAAGCCCGCGATGATGTTCAGGAGAGTCGACTTGCCGCAGCCGGAGGGGCCGAGCAGGCAGACGAAGTCGTTGACCTCGATGTCGAGATTGATGTTGTCCAGCGTCAACAGATCCCGGCCGCGCCGCTTGTCGGAGAACACCTTGACGATGTTGCGAAGCTCGATTGCCGCCATCAGCTCGCCCTGCCCTGCACGGTGGTCGTCTGCTGCCATCGCAGCGTGCGCTCCATGATCGCCTTGATACCGAGGTCGGAGAGGTAGCCGAGCAGCCCGATCGAGATCATCGCCGCGAGCACGATGTCGTAGCGCAGGAAGTAGTAGGAATCCCACAGGACATAACCGAGGCCGCTCTTGACCGCGACCATCTCGGCCGTGACCGTCAGCATCCAGGCCGATCCGACCGCAATGCGCAGGCCCGCGAAGACCGAGGGCAGCGCGGCCGGCAGCACGATGTCAGTCAGCATCTGCCGTCCATTCGCGCCCATCATCGCGCCGGCCCGTACCAGATTGTGGTCCACGGTCTTGACGCCATGGATGCTGTTCATCAGCACCGGAAAGAACGCCCCGAGAAAGACCAGGAAGATTGCCGGCTTGTCTGCGATGCCGAACCAGATGATCGCGAGCGGAATCCAGGACACCGGCGGGATCGGGCGTAACATCTGCAGCGTCGGCTCCAGCGTCTTCTCGAACAAGCGGGACCACCCGATCGCAACCCCGGCAAGAATCCCGAGCAGGCTCGCCAGAGCAAAGCCGCCAAATACGCGAAGAGCACTGGCGAACGCATCACGCAGCCAGTGGCCGGAATAGGTCTGCGTGGTCTCGTCGAAGCCGAACACCCAGTCGCCGAGAGCATGCAGCACCGCGCTCGGCGCCGGCAGCAGCGCAGGCGGCAGCATGCCGCTGCGGGCAAAAGCCTCCCAGCCCGCGATCAGCAGTGCGGGCACGACGAGGCGTTCGAGCCCCTGGAACGCTCGTGTCAGCGGGAACGCGCGCCTTGCCGGCGCGGCATCAATAACCGAGGTCATTCTTGGCTTTTCCCGTGGCCTGCTCCAGGAACGAGTAGTTCATGTTCTTCTCCGCTTCCGCGGAGACGTCCTTCGAGATGTATTTCAGGTCGCGCATCATCGCGGCGATCGCGAGCGTCTGCGAACGATGGATGGCAGGATCGGGCGAGGCGTTTTTCAGCGCTTCGGTCGCGACCGTCTTGTCGAGGCCGGTGAGCTTGTTGATGACTTCGATCCAGGGCGCCTTGTCGGCGATCAGCTTATTGTCGAGCTCGACCACTGCGCTGACGACGCCCTGCACGCCGGCGCTCTGGCTGGCGATGACGTCGGAACGGGTGACGACGAGGTTGGTGAGATTGCCGGCGGCCTGGTCATAGGGCAGCACGAAATGCTTGCCGGCGCCGGAGAGTCGAATCTGCGAGGCGAACGGCTCGACCGAGCAGATCATGTCGACCTCACCGCGCTGGAGGGCCGCGAGATGGTCGGAGGGATTGGGAATGTTGATGAACTGGATGTCCTTGTTGGGATCGACGCCCTGCTTCAGGAACGCGCCGCGCATGTGAATGTCCTGCGCGTTGCCGCGGGACGCCGCCACCTTCAGCGGCTGACCGTCGCTCTTCGCCTTCGTCACGGTCGCCTTGAAGGCGGCCCAGTCCTCGGGCGGCAGGTTCAGCTTCGCCGAGGACAGGCATTCCGAGCCGCCGTTGATCTGGCCGGACACGGCGACGACATCGAAGCCCTTGTCGAGCGCAGTGATGTAATGGAGATAGGTGACCTGCGCGACGTCGATGCTCTTCGACACCAACGCGGTCAGAACGTCGTTGCCGGAGTTGAAGCCGGTCGCCTCGACCTCGACGCCCTTCGCCATGCCTGAAATCAGCGACATCGGCAGGCAATGCGCGCATTTGGCATAGCCGAGCTTGATTTTCGCGGTCTGTGCGGAGGCGAGATCGCCGCCACCAAACATCGCCGCCATCACCACGAGGCCCAGTTGCAAACTCGTCCGCATCACTCACTCCGTTCCGGAAAGCGCGCGATCTCGCGCGTCGCGCAAGATCATCAGCCGCTCTTCGCCGCAGTGCAATCCGAATTCTGCATGCTGCATACAATTTGCGCGCTATGCTTTTGTTTTCAGCTACATGCGTCGATATTTTGGGCAAGCAAAGGGACCGGAAACGGCTAGGATGAACTGAAGCAATGAGGCCCACGTGCAGCAGAAGTCGGAATCGCAGAAGGGACGAAAGCCGCCCAAACTCAAGCGGATGGGACTGCACGAGCGCGCCGCTGCGCGGATGCGGACGATGATCATTCGCGGCGAATTGCCGCCGGGCTCGCAGACTCAGGAGACCAAGCTGTCGAAGGAGCTCGGCGTGTCGCGCACTCCCTTGCGCGAGGCCATGAAGGTGCTTGCCGCGGAAGGGCTGATCGAGCTTCGCCCCAACCGCAGCCCGCGTATCGCCGATATCGCGGTCGACGGCATCTCGGAATTGTTCGAGGCCCTCGCCGGGATCGAGCGGCTCGCCGCCGAGCTTGCCGCGGAGCGCGCCACCGAGCGCGATCTCGCCCGCCTGCGCACGCTTCAGACCCGCATGGAGGGTCACCATCGCAGCGGCAAGCTCGATGAATACTTCGCCATCAATGGCGAGATACACAACACCATCGTCCGGATGGCCCGCAATACGCCGCTGCGCGAAGCGCACGAGACTCTGATCTCCCGCGCCGAACGCGCACGCTATCTCGCGCTGGGTGCCGACAAGCGCTGGAGCAATTCGGTCGACGAGCATGCCGCCATCCTCGCCGCCCTCGAGGCGCGTGACAGCGAAGCCGCAGGACGCCTGCTCGGCGCCCATGTCCGCCACACCGGCACCGCCCTGCTCGAGACCCTCGCCCCCAAACCCAAGTTGACGGCGGCGTGACCATGAAGCTGCTGCTGCTCAACCCCAACACCAGCGCCTCCGTCACCCAGTTGATGACCGATGTCGGGCAGCGCGCGGCCGCGCCCGGCACCGAGCTGATCTCCTGCACCGCCTCGCGCGGCGTACCCTATATCGCAACGCGCACCGAGGCGCAGATCGGCGGCGCCATCACGCTGGAAATGCTCGCCGAGCAGCACAAGACGGTCGATGCCGCGATCATCGCGGCCTTCGGCGATCCCGGCCTGTTCGCCGCGCGCGAAACCTTCGACATTCCCGTGGTCGGCATGGCGGAAGCCGCGATGCTGACCGCCTGCATGGCTGGACGCCGCTTTGCCATCGTTACCTTCGCCCAGGCACTGGGGCCCTGGTACGAGGAGTGCGTCCGCGCCCACGGGCTGTGGGAGCGCTGCGCCGGCATCCGCATGCTCGATACGCCGTTTCAGGCGATCTCGGAGGTCGGCACCGAGAAGGAAGACGTGCTGGTCGAGCTCGCCCAACGCGCCATCGTCGAGGACCAGGCCGATGTGCTGATCTTTGCGGGCGCCCCGCTCTCGGGCCTTGCCGAGCGGGTCTCCGACCGGATTCCCGTCCCGGTGGTCGATCAGGTCGTCGCTTCGGTGAAGCAAGCCGAAGCGCTCCACGCGCTACGCCTGCGCAAAGCGACGGCCGGCACGTTCCGGCGGCCTGCCGCCAAGCCGACCACGGGTCTTGCCGACGCGCTCGCCGCCCGGCTCGAGCATCGCGACAGCTGATCAGAGAGGCGGCCGGCGATGCGAAAAGCCCAATTCGTTTTCGATGGCACGCCCGAAGGCAAACAGACGGGATTCGCAGCCCGGGGGCGCGATGATCTGGATACCGAAGGGCAATTCGTTCTCCCCACGCTGCACCGGCAAGGTCAGCACCGGGAAGCCGACCAGCGACACGATGAACGTGACGGCGAGATAGTCGATCGGCGTCTCCAGCGCCGCATCGTCGATGAACATGACGTCGCTGATCTCGTTCGACCACGGAAAGACGGAAGCAGCCGGCGCGACCAGGAAATCGGCGCGGGCGAACGATGCACGAAAGCTGCGGTAGATCGCGGTGCGGCGCCGCTCGGCGTTGAGGTAATCCTCGGCCGAGAGCTTGGCTCCGGCCTCGATGTTCCAGATCACGGTGGGCGTAAGCTCAGCGCGGCGCGGCCTCAGCAGTTCGCCATAGCTGTTGGCTATGTGCGCGGCGCGCAGCGTGCGGAAGGCTTCGATCGCACCGCCGCAATCGGGGGAGGATGGCGCGACATCGGCCACGCGCGCGAGCGCGTCGCAGGCGGAGGCGAAGCGCGCACGGACGTCGCGCGCGACCGGCGCAACGCCGAAATCGGGCGTGACTGCGATCCGGGGACGTCCGGCGAGCGGGCGATCATCATTGCCAATGCTGGTCGAGAGCGGATCGTTCGCGTCGCTTCCCCCACAGACCGACAGCGCCAGTTCGAGATCTCCGACATCGCGGGCGAGGAAGCCGTGGGTCGCCAGCATGTCCCAGCCCAGCGGACGGCGCGTCGAGGCAATGCGGCCGGGTGTCGGCCGGATCGAGGCGACACCGCAGAAGCTGGCGGGCGTACGCACCGAGCCGCCGAAATCGGTGCCGTGAGCGAGCGGCACCATGCCAGCCGCAGCGGCGACAGCAGCCCCACCGGACGATCCGCCGGATGTCAGCACGGCATCGAACGGATTGCGCGTCGGCCCGCACAATTTATTGGAGCAGACCGCGCCGAAGCCGAATTCGGGTGTATTGGTCTTGCCCAGGATCACTGCACCAGCGCGTCGCAACCGTGCCACTACGAGATCGTCCTCGGCCGGCACGTGATCGCGGAACAGCACCGACCCATACGTGGTCGTCAGCCCAGCCGTATCGGTGAGGTCTTTGATCGCGACAGGCACACCGTGCAGCGGGCCGATCGGCGTGGACGCCGCATCGCAGATTTGCGCGGCGCGGCGGGCGCCATCCGCATCGATGGTGACGAACGCCGCCAGCCGCGGATCCTGTTCCGCGATCCGCGCCAGATGCGCCTCGACGGCGTCGCGCGCGGACAGCTGGCCCGTCGCGATGGTGCGCACAAGGGTTTTCGCAGTGAGGTCGCAGATCGATGGCTTCGGCGTCATTGCCGCACAATGCCAAACCTCGCATCGAAAGGCGAGCGCGGCGGGCACGAGACTTGCTTTCTTCCTCGGGAGAACCGGAGGCAACACCATGGCTGAAGCGCAAGGCGGACGTTCGCTCGTCGTCGATGCCGTCACGCACCGCTATCCCAGCGGCGCACTCGCGGTCGAGAACATCAATCTCGACATCAAGGGCGGCGAGATCATCGCCCTGCTCGGCCCGTCAGGATGCGGCAAGACCACGCTGCTGCGGATCATCGCGGGCTTCATTGCGCAGACGCAAGGCCGGATCATCATCGGCGACGACATTGTCGATAGACTGCCGCCGAACAAGCGCGCCGTGGGCATCGTATTCCAGAATTACGCGCTATTCCCGCATCTGTCGATCAGCGAGAACGTGGCTTACGGGCTCGCCGCCCGCGGCATCGATAAGGCGACGCGCCAGCGCGAGGCGCAGCGCCTGCTCGACCTGGTGCAATTGCCCGCGATGGCCGAGCGGCTGCCGCGGCAGCTTTCCGGCGGCCAACAGCAGCGCGTGGCGCTGGCCCGCGCGCTCGCGATCAAGCCGTCGATCCTGCTGCTCGACGAGCCCTTCGCCGCGCTCGACAAGAATCTGCGGCTGGACATGCAGATCGAGGTCAAACGGCTGCAGCGCGTCTCCGGCATCACCACGCTGATCGTGACACACGACCAGGAGGAAGCCCTCTCGATGGCCGACCGGGTCGCCGTGCTGAGCCATGGCAAGCTCGAGCAATTCGGATCGCCGTCCGATGTCTACGATCGCCCGCAGACCCTGTTCGTGAACACGTTTGTCGGCTCGACCAATCGCATGCCCGGCGTCGTGGTCTCCGCGGACCGCACGGCCGCGAAAGTCCGGCTCGACGCCGGCGCGGAGATCATCGCGCGGCCGGCGGGCAACCTCACCGAAGGCGGCCGCGTCACCGTGTGCATCCGCCCCGAGCATCTGCAATTCGTCGGCCACGAAACCGGCTTTGCCGGCGTGGTCGCCATGTCGCTGCCGCTCGGGGCCACCGTCGTGCACGAGATCACCACGGCCGACGGCTCCGGCGTAAAGGTATCACAGGCGCGTATCGGCGAGACGCGCGCGCTGGAGAGCGGCGCGGCCGTGCGCCTCGCACCGCTCGCCCCCTCGCTCGCCAACGCCTTTCCCGCAACACTTTAGTTCAGTCATAGTCCATACGGAGTTCGACATGATCCTCAACCGCCGAAGCCTAATGACCACCGCCCTCACCCTCGGGGCCATGAAGGCGTTTCCCGGACTGAGTTTTGCCCAGGCTCGGCCGCTGGTGTTTGCGACCTTCACCGGAAGCTGGGAGGAAGCGCACAAGGCCGTGCTGGTACCGGCCTTCCGCAAGGCCAATGCCGATGCGGCGATGGTGCTCGACCCCATGTTGTCGGTCGATCAGATCGCGAAGGTGAATGCCGCCAAAGCCAATCCGCCGATCGATGTCATGCTGCACGATCCGGGTCCGGCCCTGGTCGCAATTGGCCAGGACCTGGTCGAACCTTATCCGGTCGAGAAGAGTGCCTATTACAAGGACCTGATCGGCGAGGCGCAGGAGCCGATGGGCCCCGCCCCGTTCTTCCAGGTCGTCGGCCTCACCTACAATCCGGAAGCCGTAAAGACGCCCCCGACGTCCTGGGCCGATCTCTGGAAGCCGGAGTTCAAGGGCCGCGTCGGCATCACCAACCTCAACTCGACGCTCGGCACCGGCTGGCTGGTCGAGATCGCCAAGATGCGCGGTGGCTCGGAGGCCAATGTCGATCCCGGCTTCAAGGCGCTGGAGGAGCTCAAGCCCAATCTCGCCGCGGTCGCCGCCAATCCCGGTGCGCTCGCGACCCTGTTCCAGCAGGGTCAGATCGACATCTCGCCCGGCAATTTCAACGCCATCCAAATTCTGAAGGCCCGCGGCGTGCCGGTCGAGTTCGTCGCGCCGAAGGAAGGTGCGATCGCGTTCAAGACCACGATCCACATCGTCAAGAACTCGCCGAACCGCGAGCTCGCCTTCAAGCTGATCGAGGCTGCGCTGACGCCCGAGGTTCAGACCACGCTGATGAACCCGCCCTATCTGATCGTGCCGACCAATTCCAAGGTGACGATGGGCGGCGAGATCGCGCGCGTGCTCGCCAAGGACACCGCCGAGCTGAAGCAGAAATTCGTCTTCCAGGACTGGAAGAAGATCAACGAGCAGCGCTCGGCCTGGATCGAGCGCTTCAACCGGGAAATCAAGATCTAAGACCTTGAAGACTTGATCCATGGGGGCAGCACCGGCATCACGGGACGTCACGTCCTATGGAATGGGATTGGCAGCGCCGCTGGCGTTGTTTTTCCTGTTATTCTTCGTTGCGCCGCTGCTGCAACTGCTCTGGCTCTCGCTCCACAACGACACCGCCGGGCTCCATTGGGGGCTCGGCCAGTACCTGCACTTCCTCACCGACCCCTTCAGTCTCGGCGTTCTCGGCTCGACGCTGCTGCTCGGCGCCGAGGTGACCGCCGTATGTCTCGTGCTCGGCTTTCCCATCGCCTGGCTGTACCAGCGGGTTGGACCGCGACTGCAGACCATCATCATCCTGATCGTGCTGCTGCCGCTTCTGACCAGCGTGGTGGTGCGCACCTTCGCCTGGATCGTCATCCTGGGCCGCCAGGGCATCATCAATGCAACGCTGCAATCCCTCGGCATCATCGACACGCCCTTGAAGCTGCTCTACACCCAGTTCGGCGTGGTGATCGCGCTGGCGCAGGTGCAGATGCCCTTGATGACGCTACCGCTGATCACCGCGCTCGGCCGCATCGACCCCAATCTCGACGACGCATCCTGCTCGCTCGGCGCCGGGAGTTGGCGCACGTTCTTCAGAATCGTGCTGCCGCTGTCGCTGCCCGGCGTGATCGCCGGCTGCACGTTGACCTATGCCGCGGCGATCACGGCCTTCATCACCCAGTCGCTGGTCGGCGGCGGGCAGATGCTGTTCATGCCGATGTATCTCTACCAGCAGGCATCGACCCTGCAGAACTGGCCTTTTGCTGCCGCGATCTCGATTATCTTCCTGCTCGCCGTGCTCGCGGTCGTCTCCGTCTTCACCACGCTCGGCCGCTTGTCGCGCGGCTATGGATGGGCGTAATGAGCGGCCGCAGGCTCATCTTGGAAGCTCTGAGCTTCGAACTCGTGATGACCGTCATCGCGGTGATCGCGCTCGTCATCATCATCGCGCCCTCACTCGTGGTGCTGATCGTTTCCTTCACCAGTGGATTCTCGCTTCGCTTTCCCCCACCCGGCTATTCGCTGCGCTGGTACGTCGAGCTTTGGAACGCCTGGCAGCTGCATTTCGCCGCCAAGAACAGCCTCATCGTCGCGCTGTGGGCGACCGGCCTGTCCGTCGTGCTCGGCGTCGCGGCGGCGCTCGCGATCTCGCGGTCGCAGACGCTGTCGGCGCGGTTGCTCGATTCCCTCTTCATGTCGCCGCTGGTCTTGCCGGCGCTGGCTTTCGGTTTGGCTGCGCTGATGCTGTTCTCCCTGGTCGGACTGCCGGTCTCGCCGCTGACGTTGGTGATCGGCCATACCGTGGTCTGCGTTCCCTATGTGGTCCGCAACTCGGTCGCCGCGCTCGCCCAGCTCGAGCCGACCCTGCTCGAGAGTTCGGCCGTGCTGGGCGCGAGCCGCCTCTACACATTTCGGCGGATCGTGCTGCCGCTGATCCGGCCGGGCATCATCGCTGGCGCCTTCATCGCCTTCATGTCGTCCTTCGACAACGTGCCGGTCTCGCTGTTCCTGCGCGATGCCGCAACCGATATGCTGCCGATCCGGATGTGGCAGGATCTCGAGGGCAAGCTCGATGTCACCATCGCCGCGCTGTCGGGCGTGCTGATCATCGCGACCGTGGCGCTGGTCGCGGTGATGGAGCGTGTCACCGGATTGTCGCGGCGGCTGACGAGCTGATCAGGCGCCGCGGAACAGCGAATACCCCCAGCGGGTAAACTTCAGCGGCAGATGGAAATGCTCGTCAACGTTCTTGATGCGGAAGCGGAACGGCGTCACGGTCAGGAAAGCGTCGCCGTCGCCGAAGAATTCACCCAGATGAAACAAGACCTCATACTCGCCCGCCGTGACGCGCGCGCCCTGCGCGACGGCATGGTCGAGCGCGCCATTGGCTCCGAGCCGTCCGTCGACGAGGCGCACCTTTTCCGGATCGATCCGCCAGATCTCGACGCGCAGCCCGTTTGCCGGGCGTCCGCTCGCCACATCGACTGCGTGAATGGAAATACCGCCTGCCACCATGTCCCTCCCGTGAGCGCAGCGCCATGGTAGACGCAAACGCGGCCGTTCGGCCAGCGCCTCCGCTTCTGCCGGCCCTTGGGGCCATGACCTCGCTTCAGGCGCTGGTGGCACTGGCCCTGTTCGCGCCGGGCGTGGTCGCGCCCCGGGCCCAGATCGAGGTCTGGCAGCTCTCGATGTTCTCCTGTGCGGTGTTCGCCGTGGGCATTCCCGCTTCTTTCTGGGGCGGCGGCTTCATCGCGCGCCTGGGCTCGCTTCGGATCGCGAGTCTCTGCGCGGCGGCCATCGTCGTCAGCATGGCGCTGGCCTCGCTCGGATCGACGGTGGCCCTGCTCGCTGCCGGCCTCTGCCTTGGACTCGCCTTCGGGCCGGAGACGCCAGCAAGCGCGGCTCTGCTGTCGCGGCTCGTGACGGCCGAACGCCGCGCCTTCGTGTTCTCGGTCCGCCAGACCGGCAACCAGATCGGCGCCGTCTGCGGCTCACTGGTTCTGCCGGCCATCGCCGTCTCGCTCGGACCGACCTGGTGCTATGCGGCGGTGGGCGCCTGTGCTCTTCTGGGAATCCTGCTGTTCGAGCGGCTGCGCCCAACCTATGCCGGCAAGGTCCTCCCGCCTTCGGAACTCGGTCTCCGTGCGCGACTGGCGCTCGTCACCGCAGACCGGCGCATCGCCGTGCTGGCACTGGCCTCGATGCCCTTCAGCGCCATGCAAGTGTCGCTCAACACACTCTTTGTCACGCTCGGCACCCGCGAGCTCGGCCTCAGCCATATCGAGGCCGGGATCGCGCTCGCTTGCGCACAGGCAGGCGGCCTCGTCGGCCGGCTCGGCTGGGGCTATGTCGCCATGCAGCTCGATGCCTCGCGGATGGTGCTCGTCGTCATCGGCCTCGGCATGGCCTTCTGTGCCGCGCTGCTTGGCCTCGATGGCGCGTCGCTCGGTCGCACCGGCCAGCTCGCGATCGCTGCCCTGTTCGGCCTCACAGCGTCGGGCTGGAACGGCGTATTCGTCGCGGAGATTGCCCGCCTCGCCCCACAGGACAGGATCGGCGAGACCACCGGAGCAGTCCTGACCGCATCATATGCGGGCCTGCTGGCCGCGCCGGCCCTGCTCTCGATCCTGGATCGCGTAGCGAGCCTCGGCGCGGCCTTCTCCGCCTTGGCGTGCCTCGCGCTGTGCGGCACATCGGCTCTGATCTGGGGAGGCCATGACAAAGCCGGATAATAGCGCGCGGGAAATTGCGGCCGACGTTGCGGCCGGGCGGACGAGCGCGGTCGAAATCGCCAGCGCCGCCCTCGGCCGCATCGAGGCTGCGAAGAGCTTGAACGCCGTGGTCACCACAGATCCCTCGCGCACGCTGGCCGATGCCGCCGCGGTGGACGATCGCCTGCGCGCGGGCAATGCGATGCCGCTTGCCGGCGTTCCCATTGTGGTCAAAGACAATATCTGGACCGGCGGCTGGCGCGTGACACAGGGCTCACGCCTGTTTGCCGATTTCGTCGCGCCGCAGGATGCGATCGCGATCGAGCGGCTGCGCAAGGCCGGAGCCGTCGTTGTCGGCATGGGAGCAACCTCCGAGTTCGCGAGCAAGGGCGTGACAACCTCACCGCTGTTCGGGCCGACGCGGCACCCGCTCGATCCCACATTGACGCCCGGCGGCTCATCGGGCGGTCCCGCCACCGCCGTCGCAGCCGGACTCGTGCCGCTCGCGATCGGTACCGATGCCGGCGGCTCCAGCCGCAGGCCGCCCGCCCATGTTGGTGTCGCCGGCTTCAAGCCGTCTTACGGGGCGATCCCCTATGGACCCGGTTTCGCCGAGCCGTTCTTCGGCCTCTCCGTCATCGCGCCGATCGCTACCGAGGTTGCCGATATCGCGCTGGCGTTTGAAGCCATGGCGGACGTCGATCCTCGCGATCCGGATTCCGCCGGCATTGCGCAAACGGCCGATGATCCGGCCGGCCTGCGCATCGCGTTCTCGCCGCGTCTCGGGCTCGACGTCGCCGTCGACGAGGTCGTCGCCGAGGGCATCGCTTCCGCCGTTGCGCGTCTCGCCGCCACCGGCCTGTGCATCACGCAGCGCGATCCGGTCTGGCCAGCCGGCGCGACGGAAGACGCCATCATGCCGCTCCAGCACGCCGGCCTCGCCGCCCTCCATGGCGACACATTCCGGAGGGATCCGGCCGCCTTCGATCCCGACATCGCCGGGCAGATCAAGCGAGGGCTGTCCTGGTCGGGCGCAGACGTCGCCGGCGCGCTGGTGGCGAGCGCCGCGATCGCCAACGCGTTCGCAGCCTTCTTCACCGATACCGACCTGCTGCTGGCGCCAACAGTGCCCTGCGTCTCGTGGCCGTTCACGCAGCTCGGGCCCGACACGATCGGCGGCCGCACCGCGAGCCCGCGCGCGCACGCGGTATTCACGTCCTTCGTCAATCACGCCCGCCTGCCGGCGATCTCGATTCCGTGCGGGGTGGACGGGAACGGTCTTCCCTTCGGCCTCCAGATCATCGCCCGCCGCGGCCAAGACCGCACGTTGCTGCGCGCCGCCCGGCAGATCGAGGCCCAGTTGCAGGCCTAGCCGATCATTTCGGACTAGTCGCAATATACCTCGTTTGCCCGACGCGCCAACTCGCCTCCAAACCCCACGGGAGCCGTTGATTTCATTACCCCCGGCTATGTGCATGGGGTCGTTTTCGAACTGTTTGTTTGATCAGCCGTCCTAGTGTCGCGCGATAATCCATTGGACGTCTGCATTTGTTGCAGGGCAGAATGAGCGGGTTGTCCTTGTCGCCGCGGCTCGTCGCTTCGGGTCGAGCAGGCTGCATCGCCGGGGCGCCCGTGACGCGATAGCACTATTTAGCGATCGGGCCGTGCATCTATAATCTCGCCCGTTTTGGCGTCGGCGTGAAACTTCATCTTCTGACCATCCTTCATGCCTTCGCCTTCCCAGCGACCGTCATCGGCTTCGATTTTGCTGACCAGCGTGAAGCCCGAAGGGGCGGCCTCATCGATGAGTAAGCGCAGGTGTGGCTCCGCAACCTGCGGAAAAATATCGAACCGGCGTCCAATTGTTGTAACAGAGACGCATGCGTTTGATTTGCGAGTCTCGTCTTGCCTATTGAAAGTTGGCTTGACGGTAGATTGCCTTGATATGTTCGAATGCCTGCCGGAGATGTCTGAGCTCCAGGGCCGCTAGACGTACCCCGAGCCCCGACTGTCCGGGCGACAGGCTTGCCGCGCCATAGAGGCCCGGGATCCGGCCCAACGCTCCTGTCAGTAACCCGAGGAGATTCGTCAGATCATGCGAAGGGCTCAGCACCAGGAACGCCGATCCAAAGGCTCTATAGCCACGAAATATGCCGGGGTCTGGACGGCATAAGCGCGTCCGGTCGACCATCGACGGCTCGCCGATTGATCTCCTGAGGCAGAATGTCGATTCCAGTTCGCGGAAACAGCGGCTTTCGCCGCCGGGGTCGTGCATCGTGAACGCATCGACGATCAACGCGCAAGCGTCGTTCGCGCAATCGAGCTCTACAGATTGGTACAGAGCGGCATCGGGAAACAGGATTCGCGGCTCGGGCAGATATTCGAGACTGGCGCCACTGGCAACGTCAAGCCTCACTGTCTCCACGGCGCGCACCGCGGGGTCCGCGCGATGCACAGACGTCGCGCCCTGATTTGTCAGGCAAACCGCCGTCCCGGGGCCGAGCGTGAGGCGCTGTACGAGGCTGTCCTCCCCGTGAACAGCCCCGCTTGCCGTCTGCACGATCACGCTGAGGCAATTCGGCCGATCGGGATCGACATGAAAGCTGCGTGTGAGCACGAACGGCCAGGTGAACACTCGCCGGTCGATCACGGTGCGATCGGCCCGGTGAACGAAGCTCAGATCGAGCCGCGCTCCGTCCCCTGCCGCTGCGTTCCTCACGTCCTGAACAGAACTTCGCGCTCAAGAAGAGCGACAACAGCATCGATCCCCTCGCCGCGGCGGCAGTTGGTGAGCAGCACTGGACGATCGCTGCGGACGTGCAATGCTTCGCGATGCATGCGTTCCAAGTCCACGCCGACATGCGGCGCCAGATCAACCTTGTTGATGACAAGAAGGTCGGCGCGGATGATGCCTGGACCTCGCTTACGTGGGATATCGTCGCCACCAGCGACATCAATGACAAACATCCAGAAATCGGTCAGATCACGCGAAAAAGTCGAGGCGAGATTGTCGCCGCCGCTTTCGAGCAGAATGAGCTCGACACCAGGGAAACGTTGCTCGAGTTCGTTCGCTGCCTCGATGTTGAGTGTCGGATCTTCGCGAATGACAGTGTGCGGACATGCGCCCGCCTCCACCGCCGCCACGCGTGCCGGATCGATCAGCCCGGAGCGCCTGATACGGTTCGCGTCCTCGGCCGTGACGAGATCGTTCGTGATGACGGCGATATCGATGCCGCGCGCCAGCAGCGCCGGAATCAAGCGTTCGACCAAGGCCGTCTTGCCAGACCCGACCGGCCCTCCGATCCCGACCCGCGCAGCCGCAATACGCGGCTCTGCCAATCCGCCTCCGAGCGAAATCTGACTCATCGAAGCATGTACCGTCTGGCCAGCGGTACCTCCGTCGCAGGTGGACACATCAGAAGCTTTCCATCGGCACGGACCTCGAACGTCTGCGGATCGACTTCGACATGCGGCACGGCAGCATTGCGTACCATGTCGCTCTTCCGTAATTTTCGAACATTCTTGATCTGGACGGGGTCGCGATTGAGGCCGAGCTTGCGGCTCACGTCGGCCTCCATCGCTAGCTTCGACATGAAGTTGACCCCCAGCCTTTGCGGGGCGGCGCCGAGTGCGCCCCACATCCGCTTCTGGATCATCGGCTCCGACAGGCCGAGGCTGCCGTTGCCGTCACCCATGGCGGCCCACACGACAAAGCCGTTCTTGATCACCATGTAAGGCTTGATGCCGAAGGACGCGCGCGGCCAGAGGACGAGATCAGCCATCTTGCCGGGCTCGATCGAGCCAACCGCGTGGTCGATGCCAACCGCGATCGCAGGATTGATGGTGAGCTTGGCCATGTAGCGCTTGATGCGCTCATTGTCCGCACGCGCCGTTTTCTCCTCGGGCAGGCGGCCGATTCGATCCTTCATCACGCTGGCAAGCTGCCAGCATTTCGCGACGTTCTCGGCGAGACGTCCCATGCCCTGCGTATCCGTGCCGAATATCGAGATTGCGCCCATGTCGTGGAGAAAATCCTCCGCCGCCATCGACTGGGCGCGCACCCGCGCCTCGCCGAACATGACGTCCTCGGGCGCGTTGTAGTTGAGCTGATGACAGATCATCGTCATTGGCACGCCCTCTTCCATGCCGTAGGACGTGTACGGGTTGGTCGGATTGGTGGACGACGGAATGACGTTGTCCCATGACACCACCTTGAGCAGATCCGGCGCGTGGCCGCCGCCGGCGCCCTCCACGTGATACATGTGGATGGTACGGCCTTCGACCGCCGCCATCGTATCCTCGCAGAAGCCGTATTCGTTGATCGAGTCCGTGTGAAGATGAACCGCGAAATCGTTGCGGTCCGCCGCGATCAAGCTCTGGTCGATCACGGCCGGAGCGGCCCCGAAATCCTCGTGAATCTTAACAGACATGCCACCCGATGCGACCGCTTCCTCTACCGCTTCGGGGCTTGACCCGGCCCGTCCGAACAGCGCGAAATTGAGGGGCGAGAACTCGATGGCCTGGAGGAAGCGCGCAAATGTCGAAGCAGCACCGCTGCCGACGTCGAACACCGGGCCGGAGCCGTTGCCGACCAGCGTGGTAGTGCCGCCGGAAAGAGCGTGGTCGGATTGCTCGGGCGAGATCAAATGGGCGTGCGACTCGATGGCACCGGCGGTGACGATGAACGGACCGCCACCAATCGGCGCCGTGGTGTGACCAACGATCATGTCAGGATGCACATCCGGCATCACATCGGGATTTCCAGCCTTGCCAATGCCGACGATGCGACCGTCACGGATACCAATATCTGCCTTCACGATGCCGGTGACGGCGTCTACGATCGTGGCGTTCTTGATGACGACATCGAGTATCTTGTGCGATGCCGTCCGGTAGGCGTTGACGCCCTCGCCGTCGCGCAGGTTCTTTCCCGCACCGACCAGCAGCTCATGCCCATAGGTTGTGTAATCGTGCTCGATCTCGGCCAACAGGCTGGTATCGGCCAACCGCACCAGATCGCCCTTGGTCGGTCCGTAGAGTTCGCCATAGGCGCGGCGCGACAGAAGGGCCATGCTCAAGCTCCCTGATAGCCGCGGACGCGAGCTTGCTTGAGCGCTTCATCGCGTGCCGTCGGCGCGTCCAGCGGGCCGTTGACGAGCCCGGCCTGCCCGTGCACCACGCGATCGCCGGAGATCGGGACAAGTCGGACCGACTTGGTGACGCCGGGCTCGAAGCGGACGCCGGCGCCTGCCGGCCGGTCGACCTTCATGCCCCAGGCCGCGGCACGATCGAAACGCAGGGCGCGATTGACTTCGAAGAAATGAGTGTGGCTACGAACCTGAATATCGCGATCGCCAGTATTGACGACATCGATGGTGATGGCGGGCAGACCCACGAAGCTCTCAATGTCTCCGCCGCCCGCGATGATCTCGCCAGGTATGACGTCGTCGGCGCCGGACGCGTCACTAAGGCCGACCGGCTCGAACACGGCCATCACCTTGGTGCCTTCCGCGAACATGCACTCGATATAAAGCATTGGGATCATCCGTGCGACGCCGGGCTCGACGTCGTCGGATGTCAACAACCGTCCCGCCATGTCACGGATCTCGGCATAGGGTATATTGCGGCGCGCCGCCGTCATCACCTCGTCAGTAATATAAGCGACCGCCTCCGGGTGGCTCAGCCGGATTCCGAGCGACCGATTGCGACGCGCTATCTGCGCGGCATTGAAGATCACGAGGCGATCCATCTCGGTCGGCGACAGATTCATCATGACGAAATATCCTCCTTCACGTCGTGAACATGCGTACATGCCGAAGCGGCCCGCGCGAGACCGCGACGTCGATGAACGGCGTGAAGCTGGCAGGCAGCGCATCCGGCGCCGGCGGCTCCGCCAGTACCTCAGCCAGCAGACCGCGCGCAGCGGTCTGGCTCCGCTGCGCCTCGATATGGCCGACGATCCCGAGCCTCATAGCGGCGCTCACAAGACCGGTCACGAGCGTCCAACCCGAGACCAGTTCGGCTGCATCGAGACTGAATTCTGCATCCCGGCTAACGATGGCCTGTACAACCGGCAGATGGCCGAGCCGCGCATCCGACGACAGCAGCCCGCGGTAAGCGACCGACAGCGGCCCGTCGAGCTTGACCCATACCCCGAGAAGAGCCCTGCCTGCACGACGCGACCCTTCCCGCATTTCGGCCGAGGAGGTTCCTGCCTCTGCAAGGCGGTCGATGCCAGCGATGGCCTGGCAATCCCTTGCCTGGAATGCCTGACGCAACAGGATGCGATCCATGCCGGCCCAGCGCCGCATGAGCTGGTCGGCGATGATCCGATCAAGTTCGTCGCGATTGGCAAGCATGCCGTCCGCGGCGAGTCCTTCAAGGCCCCAGGAGAACGCAAAGCCGCCGGCAGGATAGGCGCTATCGCCGAGTTGCAACAATGCCAGCGCTTGCAATCTGTCAAACAGCATCGCTCTCCACTACCTCGCCCGCCTCCAGCAGCGGCTTGATGCGCGCTCGGTATGAGTCGAGCGGCCCATCGAGCAGCACGACAAGATGATCGCCCTCGAAGCGAACCCTCCAATGCAGATTGCCGGCGTTCCAGCCGAGCTTCAGCGCCGCCGCCTGGTCGACAGGTTTCAATTGCCAGCGTTCCTGCTCGCCGAATCGGACAATGACGGCGCGATCGTGTTCGAGAAAAAGCAGCGCCCCATCCACCAGCTCCTCGTCGCGCTCCAGGCTGACAGCACAGTCGGTCCCGCGATCGGTGGTGAGACGAAACCGCTTGCGACCGACGTCGGACGGCGGCACGAACAGCAATTCGATTCCGCCATGATGCTCGATGTGGTGGAGACGGCGCGCATAGGCTGCGTCGTCGGATCTCCCGATGATGCCGTGAAGCCGTAACGTCACGATGCTCTCCCGCAATTGACTTGGCGTCCGCCTACCGGACCGTCGCCGACACCTCCTTCGACGTCACAAGTATAACCTCGCCATCCAGGATGGGCTTGGCGATCCCGAAGAAGGCCGCGACAACGGCCGAGCCGTTGTGGCGATCCATCGCAGCCTTGTCGGCAAAGCGCTCATAGGTCGTGAAAACACACGGATCTTCTTCGCTCTGCGAGATGAAGAACCCGATCGTCTCCGGCTCGTTGGCCGCGACATGAGCCGCGACGGTGACAAGCGCGTCGCGCATCACGACCTCGTGGCCGGACTTCGCCCTGATGACGGCTGTGATGGTGATCATCAGAACTTCTTCCAGTCGCCATCTGCTTCAAACGCGCTGGCCGCCTGATAGATGGTTGCCTCGTCGTAGTCCTTCGCAATCAGCATCAGCCCGACAGGCAGGCCGTCCGAAAGGCCGCAGGGAATGCTCATCGCCGGATGGCCGGTAACATCGAAGGGACTGGTCGTAGCCGTCATCTCGAAGGCACGCTGGACGATCTCGGCGAGCGGCGCGTCCTTGGCCGGAATCGGTGTCGCAACACACGGCAGGGTCGGCATCAGCAACAGGTCGTAGGAGCCAAACACGGCGTCATAAGCGGCCTTGGCTGCGATCGCGATGTTGCGCGACTTGGCATAGTAGCGACCGCGATAATGGCTGACGCCCCACTGCCCGACCAGCATGGTGAGCTTGAGCGTCTCCGACAGATCGTCGGCGCGGTTACGCCAGCTGGAATGGGCGTCGAGCAGGCCGACGTCATAGAGTCCCTTCCAATTGAAGCCCATGCCGTTGCCGATCATCATCTGGACCAGGAAACCTTCCAGCGTGATCGGGTTCCACGCGGCGAGCGCGTGCAGATGCTCCGGTATCGAAACCTCCGAGACGCTGGCGCCAAGCTTGGCGAATCGCTCTGCACCCGCCTTGACCTTCTCGACAACGCCCTCCTGCATGTTCGACACGGCGAAGCCTTCCTTGAGGATGCCGATCTTCATGCCCTTCACGCCCTTGCGGAGCAATTCCGTGTAGCTCGTGACCTTCGGCGCATACTGGCGGGGATCGAATCCGTCGGGCCCGGCGAGCACCTCCAGCAGCAGCGCGTTGTCGGCGACGTTGGCCGTCATCGGACCGGTATGGTCGATGGTGGACTCGATCGGCATAACGCCCGTGTAGGGCACGAGCCCGTGCGTCGCCTTCATGCCATAGATGCCGCAGTAGGACGCGGGGATACGGATCGAGCCGCCCTGGTCGCCGCCGATTGACATGTCGACCTCGCCCGCCGCGACCAGTGCAGCGCTGCCCGAGGACGAACCGCCCGCCGAATAGCCCATCTTGAGTGGGTTGTGGACCGGTGCGGGATGGGAGGTATGGCTGCCACCCGACAGGCAAAAATGCTCACATACGGCCTTGCCGACGATGGTACCGCCGGCGTCGAGAATGCGGGTGACGATGGTCGCGTCGGCGGCGGGAATGAAGCCTTCCAATGTTGTCGAACCGTTCATCATGGGGACGCCGGCTAGCGCGACGTTGTCCTTCAGCACGACAGTTCGCCCGGCCAGCTTACCGCTCGATGCGCCCTTGACCTCGGTCTTGATCGCCCAGGCGTTGTACTTGTTGTCCTTCGGCATTGGCTTGGCGCCCGGCATGCGCGGATATTTGACCGGCGGCAGCGGGTTGGGCAGTTCGTCGACGACATCATAGGCGTCAAACATCCCGCCCATCAGCGACAGATATTCTCCGGCCTCCTCGATCGACATGTTCATGTGCAGGCTTGCAGCGAGTTCGGCGACGTCTTCGGCATTCGGGCGTTTGATGGACATGAGGCATCCCTTCTTGTGACGACAAGCTTGGCGGCAACAGAGATCAATGATTGCGATGGCGGGGTAACCGCGTCGGAACTCGAAGCTAGGTTGGATGCATGGCGGCGTCCCGTGCCAAAAGACCTTCCCGGTCGAGCTCTTCCGTGATGCGTCCCTTCTGGATATTGAGGACGCGGTCAGATAGCGACGTGATGAATTCGAGATTTTGTTCGACCACGATCAGCGACATGTTCCAGCGCTTCTTCAGTGCGAGCAGGGTCTCGATGATCTCTTCGATGATCGACGGTTGGATACCCTCGGTCGGCTCATCCAGCAGGATGAGCTTTGGCTTGGTGCAGAGGCAACGGGCCAGCGCCAGCAATTGCTGCTCGCCGCCCGACAGCGCGCCGCCACGCCGGTCGAGCAGTCGCACCAGGCGCGGAAAGTCCTGGAGCACCGCGTCGATGATCGAACGATCCTCCCTCGGAGCCGCCGCGAGGCCCATTCGCAGGTTCTCGATGACGCTCAGATCTGGAAATATCTCTCGTCCTTGTGGCACGAACCCGATACCGAGCCTGGACCGCTCGTGCGGCTTGAGATGGGTGATCGTCGTGCCGGCGAAGACGACCGAGCCGCCCGTGGTCGGTAGATGCCCCATCAGCGCACGCAAGGTTGTGGTCTTGCCCATGCCATTGTGGCCGAGAATGCCGAGGTACTCGCCGTCCTGCACCGTCATGTCGATGCCGAACAGGATCGGAATGCGGCCGTAGCCGGAGCGTAAGTTCTTGACCTCGAGGAGCGCGCTCATGCCGCTACCTTCTTGCCGAGATAGACGTCGCGCACACGCTGATCGGCCATAACCTTTTCCACACTGTCTTCGACCAGCACGCGCCCTTGATGAAACACAGTCACCTTCTTGGCGATCTGCCTGATGAACTCCATGTCGTGCTCGACAACGATGATTGCCCGGGTCTTGTTGATCTCGCGGATGATGGCGGCGGTGTGCAGGGTCTCTTCGTCGGTCATCCCAGCGGCCGGCTCGTCGAGCAAAATCAACTCCGGCTCCGCCGCGAGCACCATGCCGATCTCAACCCACTGACGCTGGCCATGCGACAGCGTCGCGACGATTCGGTCGGCATGATCGGTCAATCGGATCATCTCCAGCACGGTGTCGACCGCGGGCCCTTGGGCACGCGGCGTCGCCTTGCGGCGGACGGCGAGCCAGATGTTCTCTCGCACCGAAAGGCCGTTGAAGACGTTCGGAACCTGGGTCTTGATGCCAATCCCCATGCGGGCGATCTCGTGCGACAGCTTGCCGGCAATCGGATGCCCACGGAACGCAATCGCGCCTGAGGTCGGAACGAGCTGCCCGGTCAGAGTCTTGAAGAAAGTGCTCTTGCCGGCGCCGTTCGGGCCAATCAGACAACGCAGCTCCATCTCCTCCAACCTGAAGGTGATGTCGTCATTGGCGACCACACCGCCAAAACGCATGGTGAGATGCTCGGCCTTGAGCAGAGGTACAAGGTCCGCCATGGTTATTCCGCTCCCGCCATGTGCGATGCCGCCGCAGATGGTGGCACATGCCCTTCTGCAAGCCGTGCCTTCGGTTTCGGCGCCGGCACGAGCCGCATCAGAAGATCGCGCGCCGTCGGCACCAATCCTTTGGGCAGCAGCAGCACGAATACGACGAGCACGGCCCCGAGCACGAGGTTGGAATTCAAGGCCTGTTGCGAACCGATGTAAGCGACAATGTACTCGATCAGAACGCATCCGACGATGGGTCCGAGTAAGGTTCCAAGTCCGCCCACCGTGATCCAGATAATGATCTCGGCCGACAGCGACAGGCTGAAGATGGTCGGCCCGACAAATGCGCCCCAGTTGACGTAGAGCGCGCCGGCGAGTCCTGCGATCGCACCGCTCAGAATGAAGGTGAGCAGCTTGACCTTGCGCGGGTCATAGCCGAGCAAGGAGGCGCGGACCTCGTTCTCGCGCACGGCCACGATGATGCGGCCGGCCGGGAGAGACAGCAGAAGGCGCAGCAGCAGGAAGACCGCGAGCAACGCCCCGCCCGTCACCCACCAGGATTGTTCCGGCGTCAGCACTTGGTCCGGGTAGAACGGCACGTTGAACGTGGGCACCCCCGGCATGCCGTTAAAGCCGCCGAGCAGTGCCTTGCCGATCCTGTACTCGTCGCCGGAGGTTGAGTTGACGCAGTTGAACAGGATCAGGGTCACGGTCAGCGTGATTACGCCGAGATAGACGTCGGAGATGCGGCCGAAGAAGATGAAATAGCCGAGGATCGCAGCGAACACCGACGGAACGATGATGGCGAGCAGGATCGACGGCGTCGAATCCTGGAAGTTGACCGCGGCGATCGCATAGGCATAACCGCCGAGGCCGAAGAAGGCCGTCTGGCCGAACGACAGGATGCCGCCAAAACCCCAGATGAAGGCAAGGCTGAGCGCCAGCACCGCCATTGCTGCAAACAGCGTCAACTGCATCATCGCGAACAGCTCGATCGTGCTGGGAATCAGCGCGATCGCAACAATCGCGAGAGCGACGGCAACCGCCTGGGCCGCGAGGCGAAAGCGGATCGGCATTACAGATTCCCCTTGAAGAAGCGGCCGGAGATGCCCTGCGGTAACAGACGGATCAGGACGATCGCCGCCGTGAACACGAGAACCTCGCCATAGACCGGTGTCGTGAAATAAGCGCCGATCTGATTGACAGCGCCGAACAGGCTCGCGGCCGACATCGTGCCCGACAGAATGGCCGCGCCTCCGCCGACGACAGTCATGAAGGCCTTCGCGACATAGGCACCGCCCATCCCGGGTGTGATGCCGGAAACCGGCGCCAACAGGCCGCCTGCGAGACCGGTGATCGCGGCACCCACCGTGAATGTGCTCATATAGACGCGCGCTGGATTGACGCCGAGCGTGGCAGCCATCGCCGGGTTCTGCATCGTGGCGCGAGCGATCAGGCCGAGGCGAGTGTAGCTCATAACGCCGTAGACCAGCGCCATCATCACGATGGCCATGCTGGCCAGGAACAGCGTGTAGTAGCTCGACTGATAGGAGCCGATCGAGAAGCCGCCAAGTGGCGTCGGGACGCCTTGTTGAGTATTGCCGTAGATCGTCGTGATGATGCCGATGATCAGGAGGCTCAACCCCCAGGTCGCCAGCATCGAATCCACGAGACGTCCGTAGAGAAAGCGGATGAGACACCGTTCGATGACCAGCCCCAAGATGCCGACGAAAAGCGGCGCGACGACCAGCATCGCGATCCAGATGTTAACGCCGGCATTGGCCGATATGACGGTCGCGTAGGCGCCGAGCATGATGAACTCGCCATGGGCGAGGTTGATGATCTTCATCATGCCGAAGATGATCGCAAGTCCGAGGCACAACAGAAACAGCGATGCTATTCCGTTTAGGACGTCGAGCGCGACGATTAGGTAGATCGCCATTCTGCCGATTCTTTCAGGCCGTCGATGCAGTGGGCCCCGCCCGTGGGCGGAGCCCGGTCCACGTCAAAGATTGATAATGTACTGCTTGGTATCGTTCGGATTCTTGACGAGATCGCACACACTAGCCGTATCGGCCGGCTTGACGTCGGAATAGCTCTCCAGCACCGACCATTTGCGGTCCTTCACTTCCGCAAGGAACGCGTTGCGAGTCGTGTGATGCGTCGCCTTATCGAGCGAAACCTTGCCACTCGGCCCGTCGAACGCGACTGAATCCTCCAGCGCCGCGATCACCTTCATGCGGTCGATGCTGGCGGCCTTATTCACCCCGGCGGCCCAAAGCATGACGCCCTCATAAGTGCAGGCAGCCAACTCGCTGACATAGGGCGAGTCGGGATGGGCCTTCTTGATCTTTTCGACGAAGCTCTTCGAGGCAGGCGTGGTGAGTTCCTCGAAGTAGCCGTAGGAGCCGAGAATGGAATCGCTCTCCGCTGCATCGAGCGTGGTCGGCTCGTTGACGAGACCGAAAGTGGTCGACGCAATCGGAATCTTCCCCTTCATGCCGGCCGAGGTCCATTGCCGGTAGAAGGCGGTATGATTGCCGCCGACCAGCGCCGACAGGATGAGGTCGGGCTTCGCCGCCTGGATCTTCGAGATGGTCGTGCCGAAATTGGTGACGTCGAGCGGGAAGAAGTCGGTCGACAGCACTTCGCCGCCATTGTCCTTGACGTACTTCGTCATCCACTTCGCGGTGATCTGGCCGTAATTGTAGTCGGCCGCGATGATATAGGCCTTCTTGCCGGCCTTCTTCATCGCGCTCGGCACCAGCTTCTCCACGGTCTGCGCGGGCGTGGTGCCGGTGCAGAAGGTATTGCGATCGCAAACGCCGCCTTCGTAGAGCACGTTGTAGAAGTACAACACCTTGAAACGATCGAAGGTCGGACGCACCGCCTCGCGCGAGGCCGAGGTGATGCCGCCGTGAACGACGTCGACCTTGTCCTTGACCGCAAGCTGCTGGGCGAACTGCGAATACATCTGGATGTTCGACTGGGTGTCGTAGTGGATCACCTTCAACGGCCGGCCGAGCAATCCGCCGCCAGCGTTGATCTCATTAACGGCAAGCTGCAGCGCGTAGACCATTGGCGTGCCCGAGGCCGCGATCGGACCAGACTGGTCGTGCAGGCTGCCGACGATGATCGGGTTTTCGGCGCCGAACGCACCGGAGCGAAACACGGTCGGCGCCGCGATCAATGTCGTCGTGGCTAGAGCCGAGTGCCGCAGGAAGCGGCGACGGGAGAAAGGCATAGAGGCCCCCATGGTTTATTGATATGGAAAATATTAAGAATACAATATTTGAAAAAGCAAGCGATTTATCGACGCGCGATGATCGAGAAGTCGTACCCGTCGATCTCGGCGAGATAGATGGGGTGTCGGCCCCCGACCACGGATTGCGCTTGATCACCTCGCGCGGTGCGCTGCTGGAACGTTCGGCCATAAAGGCGCGTCAGCTTGCGCGCATCCAGGCTGGCGGCTTCCTCGATCAGGGCCGCGAGCGAGTAGATGCCCTCGTAGCAGGATTGACCAAAAGCGTTCACAGGCGGCGGACTATCGCCGAACTCCGTATGGTAACGCTCCAGGAATGCACCATTGTTGCGCGAGCGGATCGACGCATAATAGCTCGACGCGGCGTAGAGATTTTCGGTCTCGTTGACATCGAGTCCATACGCGACGGTCTCGTCGATCGCCGAGGAAAAGCGCAGCACGCGCGAACTCAATCCTGCCGCGCAGAAGGCCCGGTTAAAGGCGATGCAGTCGAGCCCGAGGAAATAGGGAAGAACGACGTCCGAACGCGTGACTTTGATCCGGTCCAGCATCTCGTCGAAATCATGCTTGCCGACTGGTAGATAGCACTCGCCAGTCACGGTTCCGCCAAAGCGGGCGATCAATGCACGCGCGATCTGAAGAGATGAGCGCGGCCATATGTAGTCATTCCCGCAGAGGAAATAGCGCCGCGCCCGCCTTGATTCGGATAGCCATTGAATCGCCGGAACCAGCAACTCTTCGGCGGTTTCGCCAGTCGCCATGACGTCCGACGTCGAGCGACCCTCGAACTGCGGGGTGTATATGAACGGAATGCGGCCGCGGGCTGCACGAGCCACGAAATCGCGCGCAAAACTGGGTAACATCCCGACGATACCGTGGGCGCCGTCAATTTCGATCGCATCACGCGCGGCCCGGCCGGCGCTCGCGCCGGTTTCTCCGGCGTTCACGATGCGCAATTCGACCGGACGACGCAGAATGCCGGAAATCCGGTTGATTTCGTCGATAGCCAACCGACCGCAGGCCTCGGCTGACGGGGCCCAGAGTCCCGCTGCGCCACTCTGCGGGATGAGTAGGCATATTCGAATGCTACGCAACAGTGGTGTCTCCGCACTTTCAGACACACCACTCACGAATCGTGCCAACGGCGATCCCGGTCCTGGTAAGGCGCGTTTGCAGCGAAAAGCGCCCAGTCTGGCCAGCAGGCTGCCGTTTTTTCTGGCGCCGGTCGCCATATCAGCCCCTTCATTGGGCAATCCGGAACGAGCTCGTTTTTCCCTTGCTCCATTTTATATTCCAAGGCAAATGTTGAAATATCAAATAATTTCGCGGAGCGTCAATACCGTGCACCTGCCCGACCTCATCCGAGGCGTGAACCGCCGCCTCGAGCAGACGCTCGAGGCGGAGCTCAAGCCAAGGGGCATGTCCCTTCATCAATATCGTGTGTTGGAGGCGCTGACGGAACGGAACGGACTGCCGATGGGCGACCTGGCCATCCGCCTGTTTGTTGATGGTCCGACACTTACGAAGATTATCGACAGGATGGTCGAATCGGCCGAGGTCTATCGCGGCCCGGATCCGAACGACCGACGCAGGGTCCTGATCTTCCTCTCGCGCAGAGGAGCAGCGCATTTCGACGGCATCGGTCCTCTGATGTCGTCCATGCAACGGGATATCCTGGACAGGCTGGGCGCATCAGATGCTGCAGCCTTGACGAGCCTGCTCTCGGAACTGCTCGGTGACCCCGTCTCTTCGCGTCCACCTGCGTCACACCGGCGGGAAACCCTGGACTACAAATGATGGTGGCAGCTTTGGAGTGAGCGCTACGACACCGCAGGTCCCATAGACGCGCCGGATCTTCGAGGAGATCTGCGATGCGATCCGCGCCAAGCGCGGCGAACTGAAAGCCGGCGACCGGCTGCCGTCCGAGCGCGAACTGTCCGAGATGCTCGATGTCAGCCGCACCGCGTTGCGCGAAGCCATCCGCAGCCTCGAGATTGCCGGCATCGTCGAGATGCGAAAGGGAAGCCGGGGTGGCGCCTTCATCACCCGCAGCGGCGCCGGGCAGGTCACCCGTACGTTCCGTGGCATGCTCGACTTCGTGTCGCTCGCGACGTTACTCGAGGCGAGGCTTATGGTGATGGACGCCGTGGCACGAGCCGCATGCGAGCGCGCCAAGTCCGCGGACATCGAACGGCTGAGCAGGAATGTGGCCGGGACCATCGAGTTGACGAGGCAGGGCCGCTACGAGGAACGGACGTTGAAGGCCGTCGAGTTCAGCACCTTGCTGGGAAACTCGACCGGCAACCAGGTGATGTCGGCAATTCTGGAAGCCATGGCATCCGTGATCCGCCGCTTTGTCCTGATCGCCGGACCGCACGCCCATGACCCGGTGATCGCCTCTCGCCTGCGGCTGATCGAACAGATCAAGGCCAAGGTGCCAAGGGCGCTTGTGAGACGATGCGCAGTTACCTGACCAAACTGAACGAGCACCTGCTGAATACGGAGAAGCCCAGACTGCGCGACGACGCCCGCCGTCGCTCTCGCGCGCCGGCCTGACGTCGGTCGGCCTCACCTCACCGCCTTCATCCGGTGGTTTGTCCAATGCAGCAATGAATATCGCGGCACGGAGTCATGGTGATGCTCGAATACGCCCTGGACATCAGTACCGATGATGACGGTTTGCAGGGGATCGCCGAGGAGATTTCCCACCATGCGCACATGTCCGGCATGCGGCAGTTCCACCAGGACAGCGAGGTAAGGTCCACGCCCACGCAATGCGTCATGGGAAGGACTCCAGACGCGCTCCCAACTGAAGATGCGGCCGCGCGGCTCGATCTCGGTCCATTCGACGTCGAACGAATGGCAGTGGTGGCAAAGCCATTCCGGCCCGAATTGCCACGTCGTGCAGTGCGGGCAGCGCTGCACCAAGAGGCGGTTTTGTTGCAACCCCGCCCAATACGGTGCCGACAATCCATCGTTTTCGGGGACCGGTATCGGCAGCCCATCGGGAAGATAGGCCGCTCGCGGACTGCCGCTCATAGCGTTGCTCCGGAGCCGAGCAGAAGGTTGCTGGCCGGTGTCACCATCGGCCCGCCGATCACCATCGCCACGTCGTTGCACTTGACCTGGTTGACCGACCGGCCGCGGATCTGGCGCACCGCCTCGATCACCAGCTCGAAGCCGTGCATGTAGCATTCGGCGAGATTCCCGCCGCTGGTATTCAGCGGAAGCCGCCCGGAGGGCGCTATCAGATTGTCGACCACAAGAAAATCGTTCGCCTCCTCTGGCTTGAAGAAGCCATGCTCGGCCAACGCCATCACCACGCCGCCGGTAAAGTTTTCATAACTTTGAACGACGTCGACGTCGGCGGGCCTGATCCCAGCCATGCGGTAAAGCGCGGGCGCAAGCGTTTCGAAACTAGCGCTGGCATATTGAGGCGAATTATGCGGTATCGCTCCGCTGCGATATCCGGCACCAGTGGCCGCCCCGAGAATGTAGGCGGGCTTGTTGCGGAAATCCCCGGCGCGCTCCTCTGGCACGAGGATGATCGCCGCGGCGCCGTCATTCTCCATGCAGCAATCGAAAAGATGAAACGGCTCGGCAATCCAGCGCGAGGCGTTGTACTTTTCGGGATCGAGCGGCTTGCCGAACATCACCGCGCGGGGGTTCGACTGCGCATGATGATACGAGGCCAGCGCTATCGCCTGCATGGCTTCCTGCCGCACGCCATGCTCATGCATGTAGCGCCGCACGCGCATGGCAAAGCGCTGCGGCGGCGCTAGCACGCCATAGGGCATCAGATACGCCCTCTCGCCGGAGACGGTGCCGATACCGCCGGTCTGTCCAAAGCGTCCGTACTGTCCTTGCGCCAGCGAGCGGAACACCACGACGCAATCCGCAAGGCCAGCAACGATCGAAGCCGCGGCGTTGGCCACCGCCGCGCAGCAGCCGCCGCCTCCCCCGCCCCATTGCATCGTGGTCGTGCTCAGCCGGCGTGTCCCCAGCGCTGCCGCGAGGCGCCCCGCATCGCTGCGGTCGTCGCTGTAGGACGAGAACCCGTCGATCTCGCGCGGGTCGAGCCCGGCGTCGCTGCAGGCAGCCAGGATCGCCTTGAGCGCCAGCTTGAATTCGGGGTCGGACGATTCGCCGTGGCGATAGTAATCCGTCTCGCCGATGCCGACCACGGCAACACGACCCCGCAGCGTGCGTTCGCCTGATGCCCGCGCCATCATTCCTTGACCGCCGGCGGGGGCGCGTCGGCACCAAAAGCGCCAGCCTCGGCCAGCCGCGCGAGGCGAGTTTCATCGTAGCCAAGCAGATCGCGGAGCACCTGCCCGGTATGCTGGCCGACGGCGGGAGCGACCGCGGGGTCGACGACCGGCGTTTGCGAATAGCGGATCGGCAGGCTGACGTTCGGTACCCACCCCACCTCATCATGCGGAATTCGCGTGACGATGCCTCGCTCCCGCGCTTCCGGAGAGCGGATGGCCTCGCCGACGGTCCGGACCTTGCCGCAAGGCACGCCCGCGGCGCGCATCCGCGACTGCCAGTACGACCAAGGATGCTGCGCGAACGCTTCGCCGAGGATTGCAAACAGTTCTTCGCGGCGCCGTATGCGGTTAGGTCCGGTCGCATAGAGATCGGACGACGCAAGATCGGGGCGATCGATCACCTGCGACATCAGGCGCTGAAAAATCTTGTCGTTGCCGCAGTTGATGTAGAATGTGGAATCGGTAGCCTGAAAGACTCCCGAGGGGCAGGTGTCGGGACTGGTGTTGCCGTGGCGCTGCGGATCCGTGCCGGTGAACAACTGCTGCATCGACGCATAGCCGGTCATCAGAACGGCAGTGTCGAACAGCGACACCTCAATGGCCTGACCCGTGCCGCTGCGTTCGCGTGCCACAAGTGCGCCGAGAACGGCATTGCTGGCCATCATCGCCGTGCTGATGTCCATGACCGGCGATAGTGCGCGCACGCCTTCACGGTCTGCGTAGCCGTTCATGGATACAAACCCGCTCTCGACCTGGGCGATGGGATCGAAGCCGAGCCGGTCCGAGAAAGGTCCCTCTCTGCCGTAGGCAGAGACCGAGCAATAGATGATCGATGGCGCGATCTGACGACAACTCTCGTAACCAAGCCCGAAGCGCTCCATGACCCCAGTGGAAAAATTCTCGACTACGACATCCGCCGTGCGGATCAGGTCCCGTGCGACCTCGACGCCCTCCGGCGATTTCAGATCGATCGCCACGCTTCGCTTGTTGCGATTGGTCCACAGGAACGGCGCACCATAGCTCAGCCTGGCATCGACTGGCGGATAGCGCCGCAGATCGTCGCCACGCACAGGCGCCTCGACCTTGATCACCTCGGCGCCCATGTCGGCCAGGATCATCGTCGCGAACGGCCCTGCAATGAAATGCGAGAAGTCCACGACCCTGATCCCGGCAAGCGCCTTCGGTGCATCAGTTGTGCGGGGCGTGTGCTCCGGAAACTCCGCTTCGATCCCATCCAGCATCTTTCCACCCATATGGCTTGGTTCCGAGATAATCCGGTCAAAGATCGAGCACGAGCGTGCCGGACTTCGATCCTGAGCAACAGATCATGATAGTCTTGTTCGCTGCCTGCTCTTCCGGACTCAGGAACAGGTCGCGATGATCGGGGATTCCCTCGATCACCCGCGTCTCGCAGGTCCCGCAAACGCCTTCCGAACAGGAGTAATTCGCCATGATGCCGGCATCGAGAACCGCATTCAGAATGGTCTTGCCCGGCTCGACCGCGATCGTACGATTGCTGCGCGCTAGTCTGACCTCAAATCCGCCCTCGGCGGCGGGCGCTTGTTTGGCCTGGAAATACTCGACGTGAATCTGCCCCGCCGGACGACCCGCAGTGGCATTCTCGAAGGCTTCCAGCATCGGCACCGGACCGCAGCAATAGAGATGCGCGCTCGCTGGCGCGTCTCCGACGGTGGCGGCAAGGTTGAGCGGCCGCCCGCCATGTTCATCGTCGAAGTGGAGATGGACCTGCGCGTCCGACCCGACGGCGCTCAGCTCGCCAAGAAATGCCGCCGCGCGCCGCGCCCGTGTCGCATAGAACAGTTTCCACGGGCGGCGCAGTTCCTGCAGGCGCCGGATCATCGACACCAGCGGCGTGATGCCGACGCCGCCCGCGATCAGCAGCGAAGATTCCGCATCCTCACGCAGGGAAAAATTGTTCCGCGGCATGGAGACCGAAACGATATCGCCGGCCTTGAAGCTGTCGTGGACGAAGCTCGAGCCGCCGCGCCCGGCAGCATCCTTGTTGACGGCAATGACGTAGCGATGCCGTTCACTCTGATCGTTAACGAGCGAATAGCTGCGGATCATGCCGTTCTTCAGGTGCAGATCGATGTGACTGCCGGCGGTGAAAGGTGCGAGCTCACCTCCTGCCGGAAGCACCAACTCATAGGAATTGATGCTCTCGGCTTCATAGCTGATGCGCTTCACTCGCAGTTCCTGCAGATCGCCGGCCATGTCGAAGCGCTCAAAGCTCGTAGCCGAAATCCGCGCCGAGCTTCGCCCTCATGAAAGGCGCGCCGGAATCGATCCAGGAGTCTTCTGGCGGCAGCCGCAAGGACACCGCGCGGACCATGAATACGTCCGGATCGGTGACACCCCTCGGCCTGGTGCCGTGGTCGCGATAGGCGCCCAGCGCTTCCAGGATGAACCGTCGGGTCATAGCAATACCGGTATCGCTTGAGCACAAGTTCTCTTTGGTACGGTCGGCGATTGGTGATACCCCGCTCTGGCACGCCCCGTCCTGGACCCAAAGACCGGGAAGACCCGAGAACCATGTCGTCCGCTGTGCTTCGTAGTCGAACTGATACCCGTTCTGTGGATTGTACTTCGTCCAATAGTCCGCGTACGGCACCGTCACCGGCTGCTTGACCAGGGCGTGACGGCTGGCATGGCCGCTCTCCCGGCCCTTGTGCCCTTCTGCGAAAACCTCGAGCGTCTTGGCCAACAACGGCTGCGAGGGATGATAGGAGAACATGATGCAGAGCGTATTCTGGTCGTCGATCGGCACCCATGCATGGCCGCTCAGATCGGGAAACGGCGAGAGCGGCGGAACGAGCGTGTAGAACGGCAGCATGAACTGATTGACGCGCCAGTAGAGTGTATTGGCGTCGTAGTTCCGGCGCGCCGCAATGCTCATGCCGAAGTCCTGCTTGACGCATTCGAAGGTCGGGCGGAGGTCGCGCTTCTGGATCCAGGCGCTGGTGGTGCCCTGCGCGTCGAGACGGCCGTGGAGCAGCGGCGCGTGCGCGGAATCGATCTCGCCTTCGACGGCCTGCAGCCAGTTGCACTCCTGAACCCGCACCGAGATGTGAACCTGCTCCTCGGGGACAAGATTCCACTCGACATTCGGCAGCGGCGGAGGCCCGGCCTGATCCGGCCCCAGATAGGCCCAGATCATTCCGTTGCGCTCACGGCAGGCATAGGCCTTGATATGCACCCGCTCCTTGAGCCGGCTGCGGACCGGTTCGGCCGGCATGTCCATCACCTTGCCCGTGACGTCGAACTTCCAGCCGTGATAGACGCAGCGCAGGCCGCAATCCTCATTACGAGCGAAAACCATGGGCGCGCCCCGGTGCGGACAGGCCTGATCGACCAGACCAACGCGGCCCTCGGTGTCGCGGAAGGCCACCAAATCCTCGCCAAGCAGTCGGATACGCTTCGGCTGCCCATCGCGCGCCAGATCGGCGGATGGCAGAAACGGAATCCAGTAGAGCCGGAACAATTCCCCCAGCGGAGTGCCCTTGCCGACTCTTACCAGCCGCTCGTTGTCCTCGTGCGAGAGCATGATTTTCTCCTCGATCGCTTTTGTCAGGTTCGATGTTGGGTCGTTCTCGCGTCCAGCAAGGCTGTGACCCGATCAGACAAACCGAGATCGCGCGCAGTCCATAACGGGTCGGATGAAGCAAGCGGCTGTCGGGGAATCGGCGGCAGCCTTCCGGCCTCGACCAGCCTGACGATCATTTCGATCCGCTGACGCTCCAGATCCTTCAGCACGTCTTCAACGACGCCCCCTTCCGCAGTGCAGCCGGGAAGCTCCGGATAAGCGAGGCGAACGAGCCATTTTCCAGGCTCGGTCTCGACGGCTTCCGCCTCAAGCAGATACGGAATCGACAACAGAGCGCGCAGATCCAACGCAGGCCTCCCTTGGGGCCTTCTTGTCCGAGCCGCCATTTAATACGTATACGTATCATATGGCCGCGGGCCCTGGCAACCATCCGGATGCCGCCGGGCAACACCCGTTTCGGCGGCGGTTGAGAGGCCACGGCCAAGCTGCTAACGGCTTGTTGCAATGGAGCAACTGGGGAATGAAGCGCCATGTCGGTCAAAAAGGATGAAGCCGGAGATCCGGTTGCCGCGCTGGCACATCAGTGGAGACTGGAAAACGGCATCGGATTTCTGCTGCGCCTGCTCGAAGCCAAATATGATGGCCTCTACCAGAGCGTAACGCAGCAAACTGACATCACGCCCCGCCAGTTCGGCGTGCTGATGGCGCTGCTGCAGGAGGGGCCAATGACTGCATCGGCACTGGCGGAACGCATCAGTTGCGACCGGAACACGCTGAGCGAAATGCTGAAGCGGATGACCGCACGCAGGCTGATCTCCAAGAAGAGCCATCCCGGCGACCGTCGTTCCATCCAGGTCCAGATCACGGCCAAGGGTACGAGCGCCCTGATGGCCGTGGTTCCGGCCGCGGCCCGGCTGCAGGATCTCATGCTTGCTCCCTTGAGCCAGGACGACCGCGCGCATTTCCTGCGCTGCATGCTGGCGATCGCGAAGTCTCCCCCTCCCGAACCCGGCGCCTGAGTCCCGCAACTGCGGCCAGGCCGCCGTTTGCCCGGACATGGCGGTTGAAATCCCTCGGCCGATACGGTACGTATACGTACTAAATACATTTCGAGACGCCATAGAGCGTCCGTCGAGGGGAGGCGCCGATGCGCGTGCTGGTTCTGCTGCTGTCGTTCCTGTTCGCGGCCCCTTGTCTGGCCGAGGGGTATCCGGAGCGTGCGATCCGGATGATCGTGCCCTATCCGGCAGGCGGCTCCACCGACATTCTCGCGCGGGCGATCCTGCAACCCCTCACGGAAATCCTCGGCAAGCCGGTCATCATTGACAACAAGTCGGGTGCCGGAGGCATCATCGGCACGACAGAAGCGGCTCGGGCAACACCGGACGGATACACGATCGTATTCGGCAATCTCGGACCGAACGCGCTGAACGCGAGCCTTTACAAGAAGCTCGCTTACGACCCGATCCGCGATTTCATTCCGATCTCGAAGGTCGTCGACGTGCCGTTCCTGCTGGTGACGGCGCCGTCGACCGGGATCAGCAGCGTCACCGACCTCATCGCGCGTGGCAAGAAGGATCCCAACACCCTCACCTATGCGTCGGTCGGGCAAGGATCGGCCTCCCATGTCACGGCGGAGCTGTTTCGCCGTCAGGCCGGCATTGAAATGCGGCATGTTCCGTATCGTGGGGGCGCACCGGCAACGAACGATACGCTGGCGGGCCAAGTTTCGGTCTACTTCATCACACCGCTCGAAGGCATGGGTCAGGTCCAGGCCGGCATGCTCAAATCGCTCGGCATCAGCACGGCAGAGCGCTCGCCGTTGTTTCCGGACATGCCGACCATCCACGAGGCGCTTCCCGGATTTCAGGTGGTGGTGTGGTTTGGCATCCTCGCGCCTGCCGGCGTCCCGCCCGAGATCGTGGCCAGGCTGAACGACGCAGTTACGCGCGCGGTCGCGACGCCGTCCGTTCAGGAGGCTCTCAAAAAGCTCGGCGTCGAACCGAAGAGCTCAACGTCGGAAGCTTTCGCGGCCACTATCCGCACCGATATCGACAAGTGGGCGAAGGTGGTGAAGGAGGCCAACATCACGCTCGACTAGCATCGTCTCCGCTATTCGGTCTTGACGTTGCGTTCCTCGATCAGCTTGCGCCAGGACGGGATTTCTGCGGCGATCAGGGCGTACAGCTCGGCAGGCGTGCTGGCCTTGGCCTCCACGCCATAGGAGAGAAAGCGATCCCGTATTTGCGGCATCGCCAGCACCGTGCCAAGTGCGGCGTTGAGCTTGGCTACGACGTCCGGCGGAGTGCCGGCAGGCGCGAGAATGCCGAACCACGTTTCGACCGAATAGCCCTTCAAGGCACTGCCGATGGATGCCGCACCGGGAGCAACTGGCGAAGGACCGGACGAGGAAACCCCGAGCAGCTTTACCTTGCCGGAGCGGATGTGCTCGTTCAGCGTATCGGAAGTGGTGGTGAGCAGAATGTCGACCTCGCCGGAAAAGATCGCGAGCGTTGTCGGCGCCTGGCCCCGGTATGGGACGTGGACCATCTGCAGGCCTGCCTGATTGAGGAAGCGCTCGGTGCTCAGATGCCCAAGCGAGCCTGGTCCAGCGGAGGCATACAGCATCGGCTTGCTCTGCGCCTTGGCATAGGCAAGCAGCCCGGCGACGTCGTTCACGGGCACCTTGTCGCTTGCCACCAGAACCAGCGGCGCCGTGGAGACCAGCGACACTGGCGCAAAGCTCTTCAGCGGATCGAAATCGATGCCCTTCTGCAGCAACGGTGCGATCGAAATCGGCCCATTGTTGGCAAACAGAAGCGTGTAACCGTCCGCATCCGATCGGGCCGCTTCGTTGGAACCGGTCGTGCCGGCCGCACCGCCGCGATTGTCGATGACAATCGGCTGGCCGAGGATTTTCGTCATCGGCTCCTGCAGCGCACGCGCCATGATGTCGGTCGAACCGCCGGCGGGATATGGCACGATGAGCCGGATCGGACGCGATGGATAATTGTCCGCTGCGGCGGGCGCGACGAGGATCGCCGCCCCGAATATGAAAGCCAGAACACGTAGCGCCTTCACGTCGATCCTCCCACGCTGTTTTTTGATTATCTTGCGGTAGAAAAATTCGCGGCTAACAGCATCAGCTCACGGGGACGTCCCACCCTTTCCAAATGCGCCGGCGGCAGCCGCCTTTCCAACGTCATCTTCGGACAGGCCGAGCACGCGCGCGAGAATCTCATCCCGATGCTCGCCGATGGCGGGGATGTCATGGCCGATTCCGGTCCGCGCGCCCGACATCCGCCACGGCGCGTTGACACCCTTGAACTCGCCTGCGAGGTCGGCGATCGGCGCGAATACGTCGCGGGCGGACAAATGTGGGTCATCCAGCGTTTCCGCGGGATCGCGAAAGCGGGCGCTCGGAATGCCAGCGCGATCGAGCGCTGCCAGGCACTCATCCACCGTGTGTTGCATCGTCCACCGCTCGACGACCTGCATCATGGCGCTCCAGTTCGCGCCACGCGCCGCCACCGAGCCGAAACGAGGGTCGGACGAAAGCTCCGATAGGCCCGTCAGGTCGCGAAGCGCCGCAAAATTGCGCGCCGACACCGGCGCGATCAAAACGTCGCCGTCCTTGGCGCGCACTGGACCGTAGGTCGGGCGTGCCGCCGGCGCCGAGAACTGCGCCTCTTGCAGCTCATACACCAGGAGATTCAGCATGCAATCCATCAGAACGACATCGACGTGCTGCCCTGCTCCCGTGCGCTCCCGTTGCACCATCGCCGTTTGAATCGCCGAGAAGCCGAAGACGCCCCCGAGAACATCGGCAACGAACACGGCTCCCGCCGCCGGCCGGTCGCGATCGCCGGCGTATCGCATCAGCGCGCGGTCGAAACCGCTCTCGGCATGGACGATCATTGCATAGGCCGGGCGTTCCGACTGCGGACCGGTCTGTCCGTAGCCGGATATCGAGCAATAGATCAAACGGGGATTGATCTTGCGAAGCGCCTCATACCCGAGACCCAGGCGCTCCATGACACCGGGCCGGAAATTCTCAACCAGAATATCCGTGCTTTCGACCATGCTATGCACGAGCTTGATCGCCTCGGACGATTTGAGGTCCAGCGTGATGCTTTTCTTGCCGGCATTGAGCTGACCGAAATAGGCGCTTTGGCCATCGCGAAGGGGCGCGCGCAGACGCATCTCCTCGCCTTCCGGCGGCTCGATCTTGATCACTTCGGCGCCGACATCCGCCAGCAGACGGGCGCAATAAGGGCCCGCCAGCATGATGGAGAAATCCAGCACACGGACGCCGTCGAGTGGTGATTTCAATGGTTGGCCCTGCATCATCGGCTCCTATCGAGGTAACCCAAGCGCACGCTGCGCAATCAGGCTGCGCTGGATTTCGTTCGTGCCGATGCTGATCACCCACATCAGGGAATGACGCAGGTTTTGCTCGAAGCGGCCATTGTCGATGGCGCCCGGCATCTGTTCGGACAGCGTGGCGCGCATGCCGAGCATGTCGAGCGCGGCTTCGCCAAAGCGTTCCATCAGCTCGCTGGAAAAGACCTTACTGATCGCGCCATATTCCGGCGGTGTGACGCCGTCGGCGGCAAGATCCGCGCAATGCATCATCAATTGGCGGCCGATCTCGATTTCGCAGGCGAACGCCGCCATGCGGTCCCGGACAATTGGATCTCCACTCAACTCCTGCCGGGCGATCACATGCTGGCGCAGTTGTTCAAAGGCATGCGCAACTTTCAGCACGATGCCGCCGCCGACCAGTCCCCGCTCGAAAGCGAGCGCTCCAGTCAGGACTTTCCAGCCCTCGTTTTCACCACCGACGAGGTTCTCCAGGGGCACGCGAACATCGTCGTAGAAGATGTTGGCGAACGTTCCATCGTACATGGTGGTGGCCGGCCGGATCGTGATCCCGGGCGTGTTCATCGGGACGATGAACATGCTGATGCCGGCATGGGGCTTGGCGCTCTTGTCGGTTCGCGCCGCCAGGAACATGTATTTCCCCCACCAGGTGGTGGTCCAGATCTTCTGGCCGTTGATGACCCAATGGTCGCCATCGCGGACCGCCCTTGTCCGCAACGCCGCGAGGTCCGATCCTGCCTGCGGCTCGCTGTAACCCATTCCATGCATGGCCTCGCCGCGCAGAATTTCCGGCAAATATTTCTTCTGCTGCTCGGGCGTTCCG
This sequence comes from Bradyrhizobium daqingense, assembly GCF_021044685.1. Classification (NCBI taxonomy): domain Bacteria; kingdom Pseudomonadati; phylum Pseudomonadota; class Alphaproteobacteria; order Hyphomicrobiales; family Nitrobacteraceae; genus Bradyrhizobium; species Bradyrhizobium daqingense. The sequence continues at coordinate 4,396,852 of NZ_CP088014.1, read as the reverse complement.
AACATCATCAAGGCGTTGGCCTGGATCGACGCGCCAATGCGCGGAGCCTCGTTTTGCTCCATGGTCTCCATGAAGGCGATTTGCTCAAGTGGCGAACGCGCCTGGCCGCCGAACTCCCGCGGCCAGCCGAGGCCGATCCAGCCGGTCCTCCTCATATCGGCAGCAAATTCAGCGTCGAACTCACGCTTTGCGAACGGCTTGGCGTCAAAAGCGGCCTTTCTGCCGCCCGCCCAGTTCTGCGCAAGCCAGCGCCTGACATGTTCGCGCAGTTCGTTCCCGGCCGAGCCGAGATCATATTGCGGCATCCCTGAACCGCCATCGTCGAACAGATGCGCGGCGAGGCGTCGTCTGGCATGGGCCGCGCCACCAAGCGCTATGGTGTCCAGATGCACACGCTTGAAGTGCAGCGGCGCTTCGTGTTCTTCGGCGTAGCCGATTGCGCCGAATGTGTGCTGCGTCTCCAGCGAAACACGTCGCAAAGAAGGGCCCGCGAACGCCATGGCGCAATCGGAGAAGTACGGCCAGTCGAGATCGCCCTCGTCCCGTAGCTTTGCCGCATGGTGCAGAACGAGACGCACGCCTTCGAGGTCGATGAAGCAGTTGGCGAGCTTGTGCTGGATCGCCTGAAACCGCCCGATCGGCTGGCCGAACTGCTGCCGTTCCCTGGCATAGGCTACCGCCAGCTCGAACGCGCGGCGCGCCGCACCATGGGCGCGCGCCAGTAGCATCAGACGCGCGATCGATCGCAGGTCGCCCAGGCTGATCTCGGTGGCAGGAACAAGTCTTGCCGGCGCCGCATCGAGCGTCAGCTCCCAATTGCCCCAGGCTCCCATCGCGCGCGTCGGTACGCGACTAACGCCGGGAGCCCATAGGTCGACGAGCGCAAGCTGCGCCTCATCCGTCGGCGTGAGCAGGTGGGTAGCGCTTCCCGCGGCCTCGACGAACCGGAGGGATCCCGTTGCCTTCTCGCCATGAAGCGTGATCGAACCGATACCGGGATCGGTATCGAACGCACCGAAGGAGAAGACGATGCGCGCTGCGCCAGCGTGAAGTGCCCTTTGCAACTCACCTGCATCGGGGGATGCAACCGACAGCACGAGATTGGCCAACACGGCGGACCACATTGGGGCAAGGCACGCCGCACGGCCGAGTTCCTCCATCACCGCCAAGATCTCGCGAAGGCCGCCCTCCTCCGGATCGGCACCCAGAACCGCGACACCCTGCTTGGCCAGCTTGTCCCAGATCTCGGTGATCGCGTCCGGCAACGCACCATCCTTCGTGCAGTCGGCACCCCAATGCGCCTCGAGAAGCCCGCGCAAGGAATCGCGAAGCTTGCCTGCAACGTCGTCGCTTTCGATGCCGGAGGCTGCCATCATCACGAGAGCCTAAGCCCGACCGAACCTCGGCTTGCGCTTCTCCTTGAAGGACATGGTGGCCTCCTTGTGATCCGCTGTCTCGAACGTGACCTGCTCGAGCGCCATTGACGCCTCGAGCAGCATGTTGACGCGGTCTTTCACGATCTGGTTGATAGACAGCTTGGTCCAGCGGATCGCCCAAGTTGGGCCGTTCGCCAGTTCAAGGGCGATTTCCCGCGCCTTGCCCAGCACGTCGGCACGAGGAACCACGTGATTGACCAGGCCAATCCGTTCGGCTTCCCTGCCCTTGAGCAGCGTGCCGCGGATCAAGAACTCCTTGGCCTTGTTGATGCCGACCAGCAACGGCCAAATCACGGTGCCGCCGTCTCCGGCAACCAGCCCGACGCGGGAGACATGCGTGTCGCCGATGCGGGCGTCCTCGGACATGACCGTGATATCGCACAGCAGCGCATGGGTCGCAGCCAGCCCGATGGCATCGCCGTTGATCGCTGCGATGATGGGCTTGTCGAGCTCGAGCTGCCGGGTCACGCCGCGGCGGCTGATCATGGGATCGTGGACCTCGCCCTCTTCCAGGACGTCCCCGCCCGGTCGCTCCGACATGGCCTTGACGTCGCCGCCGACGCTGAAGAAATCGCCTGCGCCGGTGAGCACTACGACGTTGACGGCGTGATCATCTGCCAGATCGTCCCAGATCGTCCTGAGTTCGCGGATCAGCTTCTGATTGATGGCGTTACGCGCCTCCGGCCGGTTCAGCGTGACCGTCGCGACTTTGTCCGCGACCTCGACTTTCAGGCATTCGTATTTGGCGTAGATCGACACGGTTTCCTCCGTTTTGGCTCATCGCTTCTCGTTCAGGGGCGCATGCCCGGCTGCATCTCGGCCAGCGCCACCCGCAGCGACATCGCACCGGGATCCTGTTCCAGCATGCGCTGCACTGACTCGAGATGGGTACGCATCAGGCGTGACGCAGTCGCTGCATTTCGTGCCCGGAGCGCCGTCAGGAATTTTCGACGCGTCTCCACCAACCGCGCCATGGCGACACCGCTCGACACCACCTTGGCATAGACGAACCGCATGTGGATCTCGGTGACCGAATCGAGGATCATCGCGATCACCTTGTTCCCGGTCGCAACCGCAAGCAGCTTGTAAAACTCGCGCGAGCATTCCACGCGGTCGAGCAGACGCCCCTCCTGCGTCGCAAGCTCCGTACGCTCGATATTGGCCTCGAGCGCGTCGAAATCGACCGGCTTGCCATTGCTACAGGCCAGCCGAACCACGAGTTCCAGCACGTCGATACGCGCCTCGGACAGCTCGCGCACGGAGATCGTGCCCAGACTCAGCATGTCGCGCATGACGAGATTCATTCGGCCGGTGTCGCCCTCGCGCACAAAGGCGCCGCCTTTGACGCCTTTTCGCAACCGGAGCACTCCGGCCATCTCAAGGCTCCGCAGGGCCTCACGCAGGACGTTACGGCTCACGCCCAACTGCTGGGCGAGATCGCGCTCCGGCGGCAGTTTGTCGCCAGGCTTGAGGACGCCCAACGCGAGTTGCTCCCTGATTCGCTCGCAGATTTCCTCGAATGCCCGACGCGTATGGATAGGCCGGAATTTTGGCACGGCTGCCGCCCCTGCCTCGCGGCTATCCGCCGTGCGGTCCCGTCGAGCCAACATTCCCGACTTGGAAGGAGCGAACATCTGCGGTCTTGACTTCATCATCATGGCAGTGATTGTTAAATGGATCACCCATTAAATGAAAGTCCTTTTTGGGGCTTCTTACGAGGAAACGCCGTGATGAGTTTCACCGAAGAGCAAACCGCGTTTCGCGAGAGCGTCCGCCGGCTGGTGGCGAGACATGTGGCCCCGATCGCGGCAGAGATCGACGAGACTGATCGCTTCCCGACCGAACTGGTGAAACTGTTCGGCGAGATGGGATTGATGCAGCTCTGGGTGCCCGAGCAGTACGGTGGTCCCAATGGCAATCTCACCATGATGTGCATCGCGCGGGAGGAAATATCGAAGGTCTCTCCCGCCTGCGCGTCCATTGCCGGACTCAACACCATGTTCATCATGCCGCTGCTCCATTTCGGCTCGGAGGAGCAGCGCCGCAAGTTCCTGCCGATCATCGCCAAGGGCGGCGTGGTTACGGCAATCGCGATCTCCGAGCCGCAGGCCGGCTCCGACGTCACCGCCCTCAACACGCGCGCGCAAAAGGACGGCGACAGCTACATCCTGAACGGCCGGAAGCAGTGGTGCAGCTACGGCGTGGAGGCAGAGTTCATCGTGTTGATGGCCCGGACCGGCGACGGGCCGGGCGCCGACGGCATCAGCGCCTTCATCATCGAGCCAAAGAAGATGCCGGGCGTGTCGTTCGGCCGACATGAGCGCAAGATGGGCTTTCGCGGCGCGCCCAATACGCCGATCTTCCTCGACAATGTGCGGGTGCCCGCCGAGAACCTCGTGGGGGAAGAGGGCAAGGGTTTCCGTGCCTCGATGCGGGCGCTCGATCTCAACCGCCCGACGATCGGCGCTCAGTCGGTCGGCCTGGCCCAAGGTGCGCTCGACGCCTGCCTTGCCTATGCCAAAGAGCGGAAGCAGTTTAAGAGGTCGATCTCCGAATTCCAGGGCGTGCAGTTCATACTCGCGGACATGGCGATCCAGATCGAGGCCGCGCGCGCGCTCGTCTATGAATGCGCACGGGCCGGCGATGAAGGCGACTGGAAGCGCCTCAATCTACTCGCCAGCATGGCAAAATGTTTCGGCAGCGATGTAGCTATGAAGGTGACTACTGACGCCGTCCAGATATTCGGCGGCTACGGCTATACAATGGACTATCCCGTCGAGCGCATGATGCGCGATGCGAAGCTGACCCAGATCTTCGAAGGCACCAACCAGATCCAGCGCGTGGTCATCGCCCGCGAACTGTTGCGATGACTTTTGAGAAAACAAGAACTTGGAGGAAACATCGGGCGTTCATCTGTAACCTGTCTGAATCCGATCCATCAGAGTTGTCAAAAAAACGGCCGCTTGAGATGGTCCAATTCGTCCTCAACGGCAGCCAGATTTTCGCAATCGCTCGAGGGTGGCATCGCATTCAATCGTCAGACGTGACACGATATCTCGAACGGGTAGTTCCTCGTTGATGCGACCGACGATCTGACCGCACATATAGCCCATGTAATCGGCCGCATCCGCCAATTCGAAGCGCTTGAGCGCGGGTGCAACCAACAGCTTCTGAGCAGCAAGTGGGAGTGGTTGTGGTGCTTCGGGAGCGTCCCACGCATCGGTCCACTTGCTGCGCAGACCGCGGAGAGGCTTGCCGGTATCGTATTTGCGCTGGATCGCGTCCTGCGAGCGTGCAGCGATGAACCTCTTACGCATCGCAGGCGACAGCTCACTTTCGGGCGATCCGAGCCAGATACTTCCGCACCAAACGCCCTCAGCGCCCAGCGCGAAAGCGGCAGCTAAATGGCGACCTGTCCCCACACCCCCAGCGGCCAGCACTGGCACAGGCGAAACGGCGTCCACGACCTCGGGCCATAGCACCATAGAAGAAATGGTGCCGGTATGCCCTCCCGCCTCGCTCCCTTGGGCCACGACAATGTCCACTCCGGATTGAACTTGCTTGAGCGCATGCTCGGAGCTGCCTGCCATCGCCCCTACAATAATCCCTTTGCTATGCAGCCGATCGACGACGTAAGGCGAGGGAGCGCCCATCGCGCTCAAGACAAACTTTGCTTGCGGATGCCTCTCGACAACTTCCAGGACTTCCAGAACGCCCTCTTCGGTATGGCCGTGGCCGGGCGGCTTGTCACGCAGCATTCCGGCCTCCACTTCGGGGGGCAACGGAGGGATACCTGCTTCATCGAGGATCTTTTCGACGAAATCGAGGTGCTCCTTCGGCAGAGCCGAGAGACGCTGCGACATGGGAACGACCTGGCCGACCTTGTTGGCGAACAAGACGTCGATGCAGTACGGACGCCCGCCAGTGTAGCGCCGAAGCATGCGCCAATCCTTGACTCCCACGATTCGGAGGAGCAGCTTATGCAGTCAATTCTGACGATTGGTCTTGATATTGCGAAGTCGGTCTTCCAAGTGCACGGCGTTGACGCAGCCGGCCAGGTGGTCGTACGCCGTCAATTGAGGCGCCGTCCGCTTGCGTCCGGTCGGATCCAGTACCGCATCACGGTGGCGTCGATCCTGGAGGCCCTAGGCGCGCACATCTTCTTTGACGAGCAGGGACAGTACGTGCTTGGCGCATCTCAGGTCGTGCCCTCCGGCCGCGTTCTCGGCCCGCATGATCCAGACGAGCAGATAATCCCCGTGGGCCATCAGTGGCTCGATTGTCACTCCGATGTACGGAGGCCTACTGGCAACTACCTCGCCGGTGCGGACTGGAGCGCGGCCCTCGTCTACGAAGTTAGATTCAACGCGCGATGCGCATCGATGACGACCGCCGTCTCCAGCGCCAGGCCAGCTCTTTTGCAAGACGCTAGAAGAAGAGGTGCGGCGCGGCGCTGCAGCAGTGGAGGCGGTTCTTCCTAAATATCTCCCCACGACTAGCTTGCAATCGCGACATTTTTGTCAGGCTTTGGCCGCTCAGGTGAGCGCAAGAATGGTTCCAACAAATCCAACGCGCCTGCGCCCTCACTTCCGATACCGATGCGCCATCTCGACGATGCGTCGCCCTGCGGCCACCGCCGCCGTGTGATCTTGAGAGAAATTCAGCCTTATGCTGTCCGGACAAGGACCGAACTCCGTTCCAGCTGTCACGATAGCGTCGGCCTGATGGCGCAACAACCGCACGAAATCCTGGAGTCCGACCGCGAGCGGAGGCAACGTCGGAAACAGATAGCTGCCCGCCTGCGGCTCGCGGGTAGGCATGCCGCCATCGCGAAAGACACCGAGAAGATCGTCGCGGATCGCTTGATGTCGAGCTATTCGCTCCTCAAGCCAGCCTTTAGGCTCGCGAAACCAGGTTCGAAGGACCGCCTGATTGTAGCCCGCGGCGCGCAGCGAGACGATCGCCTGCAGTTTTTCCATTCGCTCGATCACCGCAGGTGCGCCGAACGCGATTCCCAGCCTGTAGCCACTCAATGACTCGGTCTTTGACGGGCCCATGATGGTGATGACACGCTCCTCCAGCGGGCCGGCGGCGCGGATATGCGCGTAGTTCTGATTCGCATAGAGAAGCCGTGAGTAGAGCTGATCGACGATAATCATCACCTCGAACGCGGCGGCAAGCCGGGCGATCTCACCGATCTCCCGCCGGGAATAGACGGCTCCGGTCGGATTGTTCGGATTGGAAAACAGGAATATCCGCGCGCCGGCCTTGAATGCGTCCTCGAGTCGCGCGAGATCAAGACCGGAATCCTGCGAGCTGCCCAGATAGTCCATCGGCACCGGCATTGGATATCCGCCGACGAATTCGACGAGCTTGCGATTGGCGAAATAGTCCGGCTGGACGATCGCGACCTTGTCGCCAGCGTTCACCAGCGAGGCGACCGCCAGGAACAGGGCGCCTTGGGTGCCGGGTGTGATGATCGTGCCGTTATCGGCCGAGACCGGTGCGCCGGTGAACGCGGCAAGCACTTCGGACAGTTCGGAGCGGATGTCCGCCGAACCGCGATACTCCGTGTAGGCCTGCCGTCCTCCCGCAACCAGCGCCTCCGAGAACCGTTCAGATGCACCTGGCGTGGGCGCAAAGGCATCGACGTCACCGTGCGAGAAATCGATCTGGTGCCCGGCGATGCTCCCGCCGCGCATGAGATTGCCGACATTGCCCGCGGCTTGGCGAACTTCCTGGCCAGGAGCGTTGGCGGTTGCGAGCGCGGCGAACTTATCGACCCTCATTGGGACAGCGATACCGGTCGGGAGGCGCCCTGCGCCGATCTGTGCAGGTCGACGAGTTCAACGAGCGAGTTGACGGTCAACGATGGGTTGGCCGTGGCGGCCAAGGTCGCGCCTGTACCCTTCTTCCCGTGACGGCGGTTCACCCAAATGGTTGTCAGACCGAGCCGATTTCCGGGAGCGATATCATGGTGCTTGCTTTGAGCCGTATGGAGGATCTCGCTCTTGTCGATCCCGCGCCTTGCAGCTTCCCCGAAAGCAGCATTGAAGTGCGGCTCGCCAGGCTTGTAGGAAGCTACGTCTTCCGCGGTGACCGTAAACAGGAACGGCACCTCCAGCGCTCTGAGCGTGCCAGAAAGCGACGCGTTATCGACATTCGAAAGGATTCCGAGCGCGAAGTATCGGCTGAGGTATCGCAGGCTCTCGACCGTGTCCGCAAAAGGACGCCAGGATGGCACCGACCGGGCGAACTCGTCCGCGCGGGCGAGGTTTTCGTCCCAACCAAACTGCTCCTCGATATCCTGCCATGAGCGTCGCAACACTTCAGGATAGAGCAATGTCGGGCGCGTCTGCTGATGCTTGGCCTGCATGAGCGCGAACGTGCTGACGACCAGGTCGGGAGGAACTTGAGACTTCATCTCGACGAGCCAGGGCTGCACGATGTTCGAGATGGACGTATCCCAGTCGATCAGCGTGCCGTAGCAATCGAATGTCAGCAGCTTGTATTTCGAGAACTCCAGCATTTACTTCTCTTCCTTGGAAAGTTCGTTCTGATGCAGATGCGCCTGCACGCGCCTCGTCGAGGCGTCAGTCTGATCGACGATCAAGCGGCATGCCTCGTCGATGTGGCCATCCCGAATCTTCGCGACGATGAGGAGATGACTATCGACCCAGCCGGGGCTGAGGCCGGAATTGGCCCACGCCGGAAGCAGGTAGCGGTTGATGCCCTGGTACAGGCCGCCGATCTGCGCGAGTAGACGCGGCCGCTCCGCTCGCTTGTACAAGCTGCGGTGAAACTCCCAGTGCAGATTGGCGCGTTCGAGCGGATCCGAAGCATGCGCAGCCTTGGACAGAACGTCTTCGGAATATTGCAGGTCGGCACTGGTGAGACGAGGAGCAGAGTGACCAAGGGCATGCGGCTCCAACAATGCACGCAACTCGGCGATCTCGAGGAAGTCCTGCTCCGAGGTCGGCGAAACGGTCACACCTCGATTCGGATGCAATATTGCGAGCCCGTCCGCGATCAGCCGCTGGAGCGCCTCGCGCACAGGAGCCACGCTGACGCCAAACCTTGCAGCGACGTCGTTCTGCTTGAGCTGGGCTCCACCGGAGATGGTCCCAAGCAGGATGGCCCGGCGCAATTGCTCGGCGATGATGTCCGAGGTTGAGAGCTTCACGGCCGAGATGCCGCTAAGGGCGTCCGAGAGCGTCATTCTGACATTCCTGTCATATCGCGTGAACTTCGATTATCGATAATCTAATATCGATAGAAAATCAAGAGGAATGTCACAGCGCGCATTGTCGCGTAAGGAGTTGAAATATGACGCAAATCTCGGACGCAACGATTGTCCAGGCCGGAAAGCCGGCCGGAACGCTCTCCCGAACGGCTTTGGCGGCGACCGTCGGCACCACGATCGAATGGTACGATTTCCAGATCTACGGCTTGGCGGCGGCTCTCGTCTTCAATTCGCAGTTCTTTCCGAACTTCGACCCGCTGGCCGGGACGCTGCTCTCCTTCGCCACTTTCGCCGTCGGCTTTCTCGCCCGTCCGATCGGAGCCATCATCTTCGGGCACATGGGCGACCGCATCGGTCGCAAGTCGACGCTCATCGCGACGTTCCTGCTGACTGGCGTGGCTACACTCCTCGTCGGGTGCCTTCCGAACTACAACGCGATCGGAATATTCGCGCCCATTCTTCTCGTGTTGCTTCGTCTCATTCAGGGTATCGGCCTTGGCGGTGAATGGGGTGGCGCCGTGCTGGTGATGACCGAAAGCGAGGCGCAGACCCGGCGCGGCCTCCTCGGCAGCCTTCCCCAATTGGGATCTCCCGCGGGACTGGTGATCGCGACGCTGATCTTTGCCGCAACAACCGCGATATTGGGTACCGAGCAGTTCGCCGCCTGGGGTTGGCGACTGCCTTTCCTGTTGAGCCTCGTTCTGGTGTTGGTCGGCGCGTTCGCCAGGTTCTCGATGCCTGAAAGCCAAGCCTTTTCGCAGGCGAAACGTACGAACGCAATTGCCGCATTTCCGCTCGCGGAAACTTTGCGCACCCAGTGGCGCGAGGTTCTGCTCGCGGGTGGGCTGTTTCTCGTGACCAGCGGCGGCTTCTACGTCTACGTGACGTTCATGGTCGCCTATGGCTCAACCAATCTCGGCCTGTCGAGGGAGCTCATGCTCAATGGCGTCCTGGTATTCGCGATCACGGAGCTATTGATCATTGTTCCGGTTTGCGCATTCTCCGATCGGATCGGGCGCCGCCCGGTCTTCATGGGGTCCGCGATCTTTACGATTCTGTTCGCCTTTCCGCTGTTCTGGCTCGTGAACACGAAAATCACGTCGCTGGTCTTCCTGGGTATGGCGATCGGAGGAATATCGAACGGCATCCTGTTCGGAATCATGGGATCGTTCGGACCCGAGCTTTTCAAGACCAGCGTTCGTTACACCGGGGCATCCCTCGGGTATCAATTGTCAGCCGCACTCGGCGGCGGATTAACTCCGCTGATCGCGACGGCGCTCGTGAAATGGGCCGACGGCAATTACTGGCCGGCTCCGGCTTGGCTCGCAGGCCTCGCATTGGTGAGCCTGATCGCGGCAATCGTTGCACCCGAGACGCGTTCCCGCTCGCTATCGGAAGAGATCGGCTGAAGAGGAGCGTCGACAGGACCGGACACCGTAAGAAAGATGCCGGGACCTTCTGGGTCCCGGCGGCAGCAAGGTGCCGATGCCGCACGCGCTGGGATCATCACCGCAGGTGTCGGCAACGCCTTTCTGCACGGCGGGCTGATCAGCGCGCCGCTCGCCAAAGGCGACATCCTGCATATGGAGCTGCTGCCCTATATCGACGGCTACAGCGTGCCCGCCTGATGCGCTCGGCCGTCACCGGCGACCTCGACCCCGCGCCGATCGCAGCTCACCCGCCGTCTGATCGAGATCCAGCACAGGCAGTTCCGGGCGCCGCCGCCGATATCGACGCGCTCGTGAGGGACGCCATGCTCGCCGACGGGCTACGGTCAGACTATCTCAACATCACCGGCTATTCACTCGGCTGCTATCCGGCCCACACGCCGCGCACCAGCGACTTCTCGCGCGTCTTCCTGCCCACGGCTGATTGGACGCTGGAGGAAGGCATGGTGTTCCACATGTATGTCTCCGCCGATGGCATCGCGATCAGCGAGACAGTGCTCGTCACTGAGGCCGGGCGGGACGTCCACCATTGCCGCGAGGTTACGATATGATCGATCTCTGGCGCAGTGGAGGCGCAGCAGAGCGAATACGCCCGGTCGGTCGGATGAGGGGGCACCACGATTGGCGTTGAGGTCAGGAATATTCGCGGCGATTGAAGTAGCTTGCTTTAGTCATGGCAAGCGCACAGGGCTCGAAGGTAGGAGTCACAGATTGCGAGCCAACTTGCTTATCCAAGTGCGCCGCCATGATCGGCCTCACCCTCTCTCTCGCTGTCGTTGGTCGCCCACATCCCCGCGCGCTAAAACGCGACGAGAGGTCGTTACAGCCGCTCGACATATTATGCTGCATCTAAGCGGCATCGAGTCGATCATCATTGAAAGCCGGTCGCAGGCCGAGATCGAGCAGACGATCCGGGCCGGCGTGCTCGAGCCGTCGACCATAGATCTGATGACCGAGATCGGTGCCGGAGGTCGCATGAGGCACGAGGGTTTCGTGCATGGCGGCTTCCCCCGACCGGCGCCAAGGGCTTGAATCTGGCGGCGGCGGACGTGCACGTCCTCGCCCGGGCTCTGTCCTCTTATTACGTCAATCGGTCGACCGACCTTTTGGATGCCTATTCTCGCGCACCGCGCGTCGAGATCCGAAAGCCTTGACCCAGATCAAGGGAGTCCGCCGCCCGCCCGCCAACATCCGCACATTACCGCCCTTCAGCCCATCGTCGGCCGACCGGGAGTTTCGATCATGAAGGCTGTTTCCGTCGAAGAAGCCGTTGCAATGATCCCGGCGGGCGCCAGCCTCATGGTCGGCGGATTCATGGGAGTTGGAACGCCGGAGCGGCTGCTCGACGAAGTCGTGCGCCAGCGGAAGACGGGTCTGACCTTGATCTCGAATGATGCGGCCACGCCCGGCAAGGGAGTCGGCAAGCTGTTCGACCAGGCCCTGGTGACGAAGCTGACGGCAACGCATATTGGCCTCAATCCCAAGGCGCAGCAGCAGATGCTGGCTAACCAGATCGCCGTCGATCTCGTGCCGCAAGGCACCTTCGTCGAGCGCATCCGCGCCGGCGGATGTGGTCTCGGCGGCGTGCTGACGCCGACCGGTGTCGGAACGCTGGTGGCCGAAGGCAAGCGTCAGGTCGAAGTCGACGGCAAGCCATTCCTGCTGGAGACGGCGCTGCGGGCGCAATTCGCATTGGTGCACGCCTTCCTCGCCGATTACCTCGGCAATCTCGCCTACGCCCTCACGTCCCGCAATTTCAACCCCGTCATGGCGATGGCCGCCGACACCGTCATCGTGACGGCGGAGCATATCGTCCCGGTCGGCGTGATTGCGCCCGATCACGTCGTCACCCCCGCGCCGCTCGTCGACTATCTCATCACCAACGGGTGACACCATGGATCCCCAGATCATCATCGCCCGGCGTGTCGCCAAGGAGCTGAAGAGCGGCAACCTCGTCAATCTCGGCATCGGCATTCCGACCCTGGTCGCCAATTATGTGCCGGCCGATCTGAAGGTCTTCTTCCAGTCCGAGAACGGACTGATCGGCACCGGGCCGATCCCCGAGCAGGGCATGGCGCATCCGACACTCACCGATGCCGGAGGACGCCCGATCAGCGCACTGCCGGGCGCCTCCACCTTCGACAGCGCGATGTCGTTCGGGCTGATCCGCGGCGGCCACGTCGATGTCACCGTGCTCGGCGGCCTTCAGGTCGATGCGCACGGCCATCTCGCGAACTGGATGATCCCGGGCAAGATGGTCCCGGGCATGGGCGGCGCGATGGACCTCGTCGCTGGTGCCAAGCGCGTGATAGTCGCCATGCAACATGCGGCCAAAGGCAAGTCGAAGATCGTGGCGAAATGCTCGCTGCCGCTGACCTCGGCGCGACGTGTCGACCTTGTCGTGACGGACATGGCCGTGATCGGCTTTCCCGATGGCAAGGCGACGCTATTGGAAACAGCGCCCGGCGTGAGCGTCGGCGAGGTCCTCGCGCTGACCGAGGCCGAGCTCGCCATTCCCGACAATGTTCCGGAGATGAGGATCTAAAACGGGTCAACCCATGCGAACATTCAGCGACTTCAACCAGATCAAATCCGCAATCGGCACCGAGATCGGTGCCAGCGACTGGATCGAGATCACGCAGGACCGCATCAACCAGTTCGCCGAGGCGACCTGCGACGAGCAGTGGATCCATGTCGATCAGGAGCGTGCGAAGCAGGAGATGCCGGGCGGCAAGACCATCGCCCATGGCCTGCTATCGCTTGCCCTTGCCCCGCTGTTCATCCGCTCGGTCATCGGCCTGAAGGGGCTGCGCAACACGCTCAATTACGGCGCGGACCGGATCAGATATCTTGCGCCGGTACCGGCGGGCTCGAAGCTGCGCGGCCGGGTCACGATTGCGGAAGCTGAGGACGTGCCGCCGGACGGGCTGCGCGTCAACTACCACCTCGTAATCGAGATCGAGGGCGGCACCAAGCCGGCCTGCGTGGCCGAATTGATCGCGCTGCACTATCGCTGAATCAAAGAGTCGAAAAACAACCCCATGCACAGTAGCCATGGTGTTGATTTGACTGATGTTTCCTGTTCGCCTGGAACCGGTTGCCCCGTCGGGCAAAACTGGCAATATGTCACCATCGATCATGGGTCGCCGGACTGCTCAGCGCGTCAATCGATGATGTGGTGGCCGCCGTCGACGTCGATGCCCCGCTGGGGATCAGCTTGGCGCCGTGGATGGTGACGCGGCACGTCCTCCGAACCAGGCGCCGAAATAGCCTGCGTAAAGTGCCGGCGATTCGAGGTTCATCGAATGCCCTACGCCTGGCACGATGACCAGCCGGCAATCCGGCATCGCTTCGGCCATGGCACGGAGATCGGCCGGCGCGATCCAACCGTCCCGCTCGCCCCACAACACGAGGTGCGGATGCCGGATCTCGGGCATGCGGCGCGCCAGCTCACGGCTCTCCTTCTCCCGCGTCAGGTTCACCGGCGTGCCGATCCAGATCCCCTCCGATACGCCGAAGGTCTGCTCGATGATCCGATCGAACAGCGTCTGGATCTCTCCCAGCCCCTCGCGAAAGCGAGGGACCATGTTCGGCCCCATGCTCTCCGGGACGAACAGCGAAGAAGCGGCTGTCGCCATCACGAACCGCGTCAGCTCCTTGCTCGACATCATGGCCCTGAATAATCCGATCTGATCGGCATCGAAGGCCATGCCGAGCGGCGTTACCGGATCGAGCGCGAACACTCGGCCGAAGCGCTGCGGCTGCTCGAGCAGCATTCTGGCGGCGATGATGCCGCCGGTGGAATGTGTCGCGAGATGGCAATAGCCGATCTCGAGCGTATCGAGCGCCGCCAGCATGTCCTCGGCGTGCTGCCGCATGGAGTAGTTGGAATAGTCGGCCGACGGCTTCGGCCGGTCGCTGTCGCCGCAGCCGCGCCAATCGATTGCAACCACACGGAGCCCGATCGGAAACAATGGCGCGGCGAGCTCGATCCAGTCCTTGCTGGCGAGGTTTCCGTGGATGAAGACGACGGTGACGTCGCCTCCTCCCCACTCCCGCCAGCCGAGTCGGAGTTCGCCCGCCTGCACCCTTGGCATCGCCGGGCCCTACTTGTTGAGGCCAGCCGTCGGCGCCGCTCCGGGCGGTGTCGGCGCCACTGGCAAGGCAGAGACGACGGCGCCCTTGATCATGCGATCGGTTCCGAGCGGCGATGATGTGTCCACCTCCCCGTTGGTCACGAAATCCACGACATCGGCAGCGTATTCCACTGGATTGTCGGTGTGGATGAAGTGTCCGGTCTCCGGATAGATCTTGAGCATCGGCCGGTTGCCGGCATTGGTCATACGCCTCATGAACGGCGTGATGACGTCGCGGCCGAGGTCCGTCAGGCCGTTGAACGCAGGCGTCGGAATGAACGGCTCCTTGTCGCCGAACGCCAGGAAGATCGGCGCTTTGATCTGGGTGACCCGCTCATAGAGGTTCTTCGGGTCATCCTGCTGGAGCTCAGCACCGATCGTGTAGATGTCGAAGATGAAGACGTTGCACCACTGATCGAGCTCCTTCGGGTTTCCCTTGGTAAGCCCGGCGCGTTGCTCGGTATGGAAGCGGGCATATTCGCTGTCGTTGAAGAAGTATCCGCTCTTCGCAGCCGATACCACGCCGGTGTCCGGATCACGTTTCTTGAAGTAGAAGAAGTCGCGGACGTTCTGCTCGCTCCGCGCCTTTTCCGCAGCGAGAATACCGGTTTGGTCCCAGACCTGCTTCCACTTGTCGAAGTCTCGGCCGAGGCCGTCGGCGAAGAGAGGCGCCTTCTTGTCCTTGGCAATGGTGATCTCGCGCGGATATTCCTCGAGGCCGGACGGCGCCTCCAAGGCGAGGCCCTGCACCGCATCAGGCCAGGTCAGGGCGTAGCCCACGACGAACTGGCCGCCGAGCGAGTGACCGAGATAGTACGCCTTCTTGACGCCGAGCTGGTTGACCACGAGGTCATAGATCACCTCGCGCATGTCCTGCATGGTGCGAGCGGGATTCTTGTCGAGATTGCCGGGCCCCGACATGCCGTAATGCGGCAGGTCGGGCACGATCACGCGCAGGCCGCTGCGCAGCGCATACTGCATGATGTTGCCGTAATGGCCGCCGAACGCGCCCTTGCCGTGGATGATGACGAGCACCTTCGGATCCTTGTCGGTGCCGGCATACTCGTCCATGTAGCCGATTTCCCAGGAGTTCCCGCTCTTGTCCTTGGCACTGCCGAATTTGACCGGATAGGGATAGGTCACATAGGCCTTCCAGAACGACTTCTTGGAATCGACGGTCTGGGCGACGTCGGGCGTCCGGTAATTCTTGTCGACGAATTTCTGGGCGCGATCGAGCGCCGCCACGTCGTCCATGAAGGCGACGAACTTCGGATCGTTCTTGCGCTGATTGATGATCGGGAACACGCCGTAATGCGCGACCGGGCTCTCCTGTGCGATGAGATCAGCGCCGGGCA